>CALFBI010000006.1 GCA_937951675.1 uncultured Verrucomicrobiales bacterium | reverse complement strand
TGGTAATGCTCGCAGAACGTCCTCGGCTTAGCAAACCGCGCCCGACTCATAGGCGCAGGAGCGTATCACCGCACCCCATTACGTCATCCTCTCTCCTGCCCGTGAAGGTTAAAGAAGCATGGTCTGATCAGATCAAGAATGACGAAACGAATGGCTTACTAGACAAAACAGGACTAGTAGAGAAACCTTACATCCTAATGGGTGCTAGGGCGGATGGGAAAGGGCACGGCCATTTGAAGCTTAGTTCAGCATTGCCAGAGGATATTCGGGATAGAGTGCTCTTTAGGTTTTATCGTGGTGGACAGGTGCAAGCGGGTTCCTCTACATATGAGCAAAATGGCAGCATAGTTCGAGTTCAGCTGGACAGCATCGTGAATGCTGAAATCAAGCCGGCAGGCCATACCTTTGGACCGACGAACCCTCTAAGCTCAAACAGTGACGGAGATGGAATTCCTGATGGAGAAGAAGTCAATAATGGAAGCGATCCGAACGACCCGAGTGGAAGTCATTCTGAGAACTGGATGATCACGGTCACAGGAGTGGATCTTGATCCCGATAAACGAATGTTAAGAGTGAAGGGGAGAGATTTTGGAGTGATGAGCGACTCTCAAATGCACAAGCTAAGAGTGGGGAAACAGTATGAAATCACGATAGACCATCTAGGAACGGATCCTGAGTTTTTGGCGGAAAATGAGTCCCCTGACTACGATTGGGAAGCGACGATTGATAATCTTCCTGCAGGGGTGGCAGAATCTGGATCGAATTCAGAGAATGAAATCTTCGTAGTTGGAGGCGGGAAATGGATTGTTGACAATCGAGAAGCGGTGCTAACGAAAGAAAAGCATGGAGATGATGAGAACTTAACCTTAGGGGGGCGAAGTTTCCTCCTGCCCGTGGACTTAGACATTGTTCATCCTGCCACAGGTGAGCTTGAGGAGGTGAAACAAAATGACCAGACGAAGGGTGGATATATCGCGGTTCGTCGAGATGATGAAACTCCTGTTACCAAATTGGTGATCCGAAAAGGATCAGCAGTTGATGGCATGAAATACCGCCTCAATTTTAATGCAGGAGCTAACTTTAAAATTTGGAAAGACAAAGCGCGAACACAGGCAGTTACGAGTGAGCAGACAGAATTTGAACCCGATGAAGAGACAACGCTCTTCTTTGAAGGGTTGAAGAAGAGCCACAGCATCGGGCAACACGACATCACGCTTCAGGCGGTCATTAATGGAGAATCGCATGATGCTGAAACCGTTTATGCAAGTATTGTCGAAGCGGAGTTTGATGTTTGGATTAACATTTTTATCCCTGTGCAATGGGTAGATTACCCACTGATACACCCTATTCATAATGAGATTATCACAACTCCTACAGGGCAAATAACAATTATTACCAAGAGAAAAATAGCAGGTGGTGATGATAGAGGCTTCACGAATGGATTTTTTGAAAATCCAGAAGAGGCCGTGGATGCTATCGAAGATGGCACAGCTTCACGAGTTCATACGCAAGTAACAATTATTCCTTTTAAAGAGCTAGATGAAGATGGAGTAAAAGGTAACAGTCAAAAAAGCTTTATAGGGGAAACATTTAATTATCGTAAGCGGGGAAGTGTGCCTGACCCAGGTGCTGGTTATTCTGCGACAAACAGATTGTTGCCAAATCCAGTTGTTACGCGAACAGCTAAAGCAGGAACTAACAAAATTGACAAGGTTTCTGACAGTCTTGAGAGATATGGGCTAGATAACAATGGGATTCGTTTTAAGTTTGAAGGTTCGGCTGATAATCCTATTGTCAACCCATCACCTGCTATTGACTGGGACTTTCAGTTAGCCATTAGTGTCAATAATCAAAATGTGTTGGCTCCTAAGTGGTTGCTTTTGGGGACAAAACAAGATGCTTTTCCTGCTTATGAAATTTACGTGCGCGATTCAGATGGAGATCAGGGGGATAATCTAGGGATGACTATGTATCGTTACGATCCAATTCCTTTAGGTCGAATTCCTGGAGATTTAGCTCCGGCAGGAACCCCTATAGATATACTTCCACCTCGTTTGGCGGTAGACGAAACTGTATTTTTTGACACTGGAGATATACCATGAAGCATTTTGTATTACTAATTTTGATGGGGGTAAGCACAAGTTTGAGTGCCGACATTCTTGGGCTTGATAAGTTGAATGGTAAAGTTGAAGAAGTTAATCAACTCTGGAAACAGACAGATGACATTCAAAACTTGGAGGTCTCCAAATTGAGCGAGCTTCGTATCGAGCTATACGGCAATCGTCCGAATATCTGGAACATGCATCCAGCACAGCTCGCAAATTTAAGTGAAAGTGTTGAGCCTTTACGAGAAATGGCATTTCAACTAGCGGAGTCAGAGAATAAGCATCAGCGTTATCATGCTGCCTCGCTTCTAGCCTATCTTGAACCAAATGATGCAACGAAAACAGCATTGCTAGATCTTGCTCGTGATAGAAATTCGCCTACTGCAGGGATATCTATGGATGTTATTTTTGGAATGGGCTGGGATACCCAAGAGTTGCGAAATGAGATGGTTCAACACCTAGAGAATAAGTTAGCAGGAAAACCTTACCGAGGAATAGCATATACTGGTGTAGGGAAATGGGGAGTAAAGGAAGCTGTCCCAGTTTTGATTAAACTTCTTGAAAAGTCTTATGAAGATCCAAATTTTAAGGGAAAAAGTTCGTTACGCCAATTTCGTTATTTAGGGAAAGATGCTGCTGAAGCCCTTCCTGTCTTAGAAAGAATCTTGGAACAAAGAAAGCGTGATGGAGATGCGGATTTTAGGGAGCTTGAAGCTCTTGAGTATGCAGTGGCTGCTGTGAAAGAAGGGGGGATACGTCAAGAGAGTTGGCGGGATATACAGCAAGAAAATGTCGATCAGAAGCGCACCCCTAAACATCAAAATGGAGAAGAAAGAAGTAGAATTGCTGACGCTAAGAAAAATGAAGGTGACCCGCGTTTACCAGAGCAAGAAGTTTCAGAAGCTGAACAATCTCCAAGCCGTCTCCCGTGGATTATCGCTGGAGTGTTGTTAGTGGGAATCCTCGCCCTCCTCTTAAAAGCCTTCAAAGGAAAGTCCACGTCGTAATCCTGTCGGCGAAACAACGCCCAAGACCCAAAGCGTAAGAGCAAACACCGTTCCGTCACGCCTCGTGCTGCTGGGGTGCTGGGGTGCTGGGGTGCTGCTGGTCTCGCTTTGCTCGAAGGAAAAAGAAGAAGCACCCCGCACGAGTCGCGCCGTCACTCCCGCGCTGGTTGTTCGTGGGGCGTTTCGCTGGGCTGAATGGCTTCGTTTAGCGGCCCATTTTTCGCCACATCACTTTCGCCTGATGCCGCCGCTTCACTTCGTTGTGTTGTAGCCGGGTGTCGGCTGCTCCCGCTGTCACTTCGTGCCAGCCGCAGCCGCAAACCCCTCCAGTCGTCATTTTCGTTCGGCAAGCTCTCTTCGCGCCTCCTTACAGGGTGGGCTCGTTACGCTGAGTGATGCTGAAAGCACGGGTTATTGTTTTTCGAGTTGGTTCTGGTTTTCTTTTCAGCGAGAAAATGTGGCAGGATTACTTTCCTGCCAAATGAGAGTCACTTTTTTTATAGCCTCTTGTCGTAGGTTTTCTTCGGCAATGGATTCGGCCCAGCTTAGGGCATCAGCCGGATTCACGATGGCGGCATTATCGAGATAATTCATAATGGCCCGGTCGTAAATGGGGTCCCAAGAGGAGTTGTTGAGGTGCTCAGTGATTTCGTCAGGCTCATTTAAGAGCCAGCTTTCTACTAATCCAGTAACGAGGTTTTCCCGAATTGGCCCTTTCTCAAATTCAAGGATTTGAGCGAGGCTCTCAGAATCATTTTCTAGAGCCCCCCCTAAGGCGACGCGATAGCCAAGTTTCTGCGCAAATTCGGAGTCTTGTTGAAGAAGCCAATCGAGAGCGGCAGTTTGTTCCTGTTCTACGAAGTTCGCGTAAACATCGGCAATCACAGACACGGCCACCTCTGGTTTTTTCTGGAGCACCTTTGAAGAACTTAAAGCCTCGTCCCTTGAGAGGGTATTAAAAAAAACAAAGAGCTCCGGGGTGAAATGCATGGGCTCGTAGGGATGCTGGAGATTCGCGACAAACGAGATGGCGGCGTCCGGGTTACGTTTTAACCACTTTTCAAAGTGGGATGAGACTTCCTGGTAGTTTTGTTCCTGCCAAAGTCGATTGATGGTGGCGATGGCTTCTTGGGAAGAGGGATTTAGTAGGGCTTTATTTTTTTGGAAAGAGATCGTCCCTTGCTTTGGTAACTGTTCTATTCGAGAGGTCGATTTAGAGGGGTGACTCGACGACCCATGATCACTTTCAGAGGGAAACTTAGATTCTTTTTTTGCATTTTTTGGACTGGAGATCAGCTGATGCAAAATTAAAAAGAAGCAGGCGCTAAGAATTGCAATTCCGGTGCAAATTTTAAACATTTGAAATGAGGTGAAATCGTTCAATAAAGAAAAGCGACAAATGGGGGGATGAAAATAGAGCTCTTTTCATGAGCGCTAGTAGCTTTTTTAGCTTATAAAATCTTTAGTTTACTTTCTCCAAAATGATACGGTTGATGACCCAATTGGGGTCACTTCCTCCTTCATCAGAAAAACGCAAATCTAATTGGCCGTCGGAGACATTAACTTCAAAGATTTCGTTTTTAAGAACTCCCGCATTTCGGTCGATATTGTTTTTAACGGTGATGCCTTCTGCTTGGATCCGCATATCATCATGGCGACTGGCCGAGTCACCAAGGGTCACAGTGACTTTCCAGCGGCCGTTTTGCACCTTCACTAAAAAGAGTCTCGGGCTGCGGGAAAAGCAAAGGTCTCGATTGAGCCTATTACCTCCCCTAGAGCCCCGATCGACGGAACTAACTCCAGCGGCATTACTATTCCAACGGAAGGCCCCGGAACGTGTGAGTTGAGAAACACGAGTATACCCTGATTGCAGTGGGGAGGTTGGGGTTCCCATATCGAAGAGGAATTTATTTGGAGATTTTCGATAAATAATTCGGTTCACAGCCCAGTTTGAGTTTGCTCCGCCGTCATCATTGATCTGGAGGTCGAGTTGTCCATCTCGCACGGTGGTTTGGAAAAATTCGTCCTTAATCACTCCGCGAGCTCGGTCTATATTGTTCAAAACCGTTCTGCCTTCTGCGACTACTCGGATGTTATCTACAATGCCTTGGCTGTCTCCAATGGTCATAGTCACATCCCACGCCCCATTTGGGATTCTTTGCAAAAAGGTGCGGGTCTCGGATCCGCGACAGAAGTCACGAGTGATATTGTTAAGCCCTCCGGAACTCCCCCGGTCGACCGATACGATTCCTCTGGCGTCACTGTTCCAGCGGAAAAACCCGGCGCGATTGCGCTCAGAAAGCCTCGTGTAGCCGGGCAAGACTGGTGATGTCGGGGTGCCTAGGTCATAAAGGTATTCTGACCTCGCGACAAAACTCCCACTATTGATGCTTCCTCCGCCGTTATTACTTCCTCCATTATTGGCGTTGCCTTCCCGGACTCCAAGTCCACTCTGGGAAGCGGTAATAATGACTTGCCCTGTGTTGTAGTAGATACGCTGGTTCACAGTGCTGCGGTTATAGCTGCCTGACAGGCTCGCGTTAGTATTTCTCCAGCGTTGAAAAACTTTGCCACGATAATCATTTTTACTAGGAACGTTCTTACGGTAGGCGTCTTTTCTTAATCCTATTTGATTAAAAGGAATGCGCGGAAAACCAGAGGGGACGTTCTTAAACTGGAAATTTAACAGGCTGGGATTAGCAAAGAGGGATTTGGAAACATTTCTACTGTTGCGTTCAGCTCCAAACCCATTGGCATGCTCGAAGTTGACTTGGTTTCCGCTAAAGAGGTTGTCGTAAACTCGAATCTCTGAAGGAAACATCCCTAAGCGGGAAGAAGACTTACGCAGCATGTTTCTCAAGATGGGGTATCGACGAGCCCAAAAAGAATTGTCCCACCGGGTATTGTAAGTCGCATTCGAGTTATTAGCGAAGTCGCCAATCACCTTTTCAGCGCGACCAATGTAGTTCTCTTTTGAGGTAGAACTAGGATTACTCTTTAAAAGGCCGGCGGCTTTGTTGAATTTTTCGGTGTAAGTTTCGGGGCGGCCAAGAAGGGCGACCCCTTTTTCTGAATCTAGTAAAACATTATTGGAAATAGTGTGGCCAGATCCTGCATTCATTTTAATTCCTGCCCCGCCAACCTTATAAATCACGTTTTCTTTATAAATCTCACCAGCATCATAGTCGTCAGAGAAGAGGCCGGCGCGTTTTAATATTCCAGGGATAGAGATAATGTGATGAACAAAGTTTCTCTCCACCCGATTGTTAAAAGAATAAAGATCCCCTCCAGTATAGATGGCGCCTCCGTCTCCTTCTTCTACTCCTACGTTAAAAACCTCATTGTAAGCGATGTAGTGATCGATCCCATCGTAGACGATCGGTTGTCCGTTTGCATTGTGGCATAAATTATTCCTAAAGGTTTGTCCTGCTCCAAAAATACTGGCGGCGTTTCCGTAGTAGTTGTTGGTTTGAACTTGGGTGAAGTGGCAGTTTTCAATGCTATTGCGGCCTTTTGTAACAGCATTCGGCCCGAAAGAACCTCCGCCTAGACGAGAACCTCGCCCATTATCATAGAGGTCGCAACTCTGCATGATGCAATCAGACGCACCAGGGCGGAAGCTTACTGGGGCCATCGGAAGCGCTACGTAGCGGAAGGTGCAGCCAGCAATTCGGATCCCTTTGCCGTCTTGCACATTGATGACATCCTCGGTTCCTCCGCCAAAGTGCTGAAATACGATGCCCTCAAAAGCGATATTTTTCCCATTGGTGACGACAATGCAGTCGGGTCCAGCCCACACCCCGATCCGGTCAGAATTGTTGATTCTGCCACCGGGAGGCCAATAGTAGAGGCGCCGATCTAACTCATCAAAGAACCATTCCCTTTCTGAATCGAGGGTAGCGAGGAGGTTTTTGATGCGAAATCGCCCTTGATTAGTCGCTCCTTCCAGCCCATTAGCAGATTTGTCCTTCAGCACAAAAACTTTTGACCCAGTCCCACCGAGACGTTGGAGAGCGATCCGCTCAAAACGCCAGTCAGAACTCAGATAGCCGCTGAGGTAACCTTGTTTTCCTCCTCGGCTTAATTCCTCGGCGATCTGAGAGAAGTTAATCGATTCGTGAATATTGAAGGCGGCGCCCTTGGGGTTAGAGAAAGACCCAATACCTGCCCCTTGAGATTGAATATCTTTGACGTGTAAAAATCCTTTGTTCGGGGTAGAAGTCAGCCGAAGAAGAGATGAGTTATGGCTCATCCCCGCATCGTTTCCTTTAAGGATTCGAATCAAATTCGCATCGGTAATGACTTGAGAATAGACCTTCCCCCGAGCGCGGGATGGGAGCCGATTCGCAAGACTCCCAGTCACCAACGAGAATTTATTGTTATCAAGGCGTCTCATGCCGTCGAAAAAGGCGGTTTCGCCTGGATGACTTTTATAAATGACTTTTTTAGAAGGAGTTCCCGAATCTTTATCCCTGAAGGTCACTGTTTGAGTAATGGGGTAACGCCCTCCGCGGAAAAGCACCTGAATACCTCTCGATTTATCCATTCTCTCGACCTTTGCTCGCGCTCCTTCAAGGGTTTTGAGAGGACTGCCAATGCTTCCATTGTTGTTGTCGTTTCCAGAGGGAGAGACGTAAATCGTTTGAGCAAGGGCTGCCGGTGATAACAAGCTGATAACTACAGCCTGTATTCCGCGTTTAATGACTTTGGGGGTTAAAAAATATTTCATTTAACCGGAAGTTTGCCGTGTTGAAAAGTATTTGTCCAAAAAAAATCTAGATTGTTTTTGTTGCAATCTTAATGGGTGGATTTGAACCAAGGGCGGATTTGATGATTAAGAATGGGGGAAGCATTTTAGAATGAAGGCTCTTAATGCTCTGGTGAGGAGGGTTTAAAAAGATCTAAAAAAGACCTAAAAAGATTGAACCACCCCCTTCTCTTCGCCATCAAAGGGGATCATGTTACGTTCTCTTGCAACAGTGAGTGGTTTTACGCTCTTGAGCCGAATCCTAGGTCTGGTGCGGGATGTATTAATGGCGGGCTTTTTTGGAACTCATGCGCAGTCAGATGCTTTTGTGGCGGCGTTCCGGTTCCCAAATATGTTTCGAAGAATTTTTGGAGAAGGGGCCTTCAATGCTGCTTATGTGCCACTTTTGTCGAAAGAGCTCGAAACGGGGAGTAAAGAGGAGGCGCAAGCTTTTGCCTCGACCGCTTTTTCGTGGTTAGCGTGGGTGCTGATTATAGGAACTCTTCTGATTCTGCCCGCAATGCGCTGGGTGATGGCCATTTTTGCATTTGGCTTCCTTCAGCCGGAAGGGTGGGTCTTTTCCTGGACTTGGTTCTGGGAGATGGCGCGTTACCCGCAAGGGACCGAGACTTTCGAGCTTACTGTTCATTTGGCGCAGATCATGTTTTCTTACTTGCTCTGTATGGCCTTAGGGGCGCATTTGAGCGGGACTCTTAATACCTTGAAAATTTTCGGGATGCCGGCTTTTGCTCCCGTTTTGCTGAATATCATCTGGATCACAGGGCTCGCAGTTGTGATTCCGGTGGGTGGATTTGCGGCAGATTTGAATCAAATTGCTCAGGTCGCTTCATGGTGCGTTTTTGTAGCAGGTTGGGCGCAGTTATTAGCCCTTTGGCTCACTTTGAGAAAGAAGGGGTGGAACGTGAGTTTGAATTTTCCGAAACGGTCTTCTAAAATGAAGAAGTTAGGGATGTTAATGATTCCGGGGGTTTTGGCAGCGAGTATTCAACAGATTAATCTTCTGATCGGAACTCAGATCGCAACGACTCATGAAGGGTCCACTTCAATCATTCATTACACCGACCGCATTTTTCAATTTCCGCTCGGAATGATCGGGATCGCCTTTGGGGTGGTTCTTCTTCCAGAGGTGAGTCGGTTATTGCGTAAAGGAGATACGGAAGGGGTGCGGGAAAGTATTAAGAATGGTATTTTATTTTCAATGTTACTGACGATTCCCGCGACGGCCGCGATGTTTGTCATCCCAGAGGAGATTTTTGGCGCGATTTTTGAACGTAAAAATTGGGAAGCTAAGGATACGGTAGAAGCCTCGAAGACGTTGATTTGTTTCGCGATCGGGCTTCCTGCTTATATTCTGATTAAGGTTTTACAGCCGGCTTATTTTGCAAATGAAAATACGAAAACGCCGATGAAAATTGGGGCGGTCACGGTGTTAGTGAATATTATATTCAGCCTGATTCTTTTCCCGACGATGAAGCATGTTGGGATCGCGCTTGCCACCTCGATCGCCGGTATCGTGAGTTTGTTCCTTTATTGGAGAGGGACTCGGCAAATCGTGCAGTTAGATCGAGATGCAATCCAGAAGCTCTTGAGGATGATCGTAGCGAGCCTTGTCATGGGAGTGGTGTTATGGGGCGCTAAAGTGGCGCTTGAGGGCTTTTATGATAGCGGGCAGTTGGGGAGAGTGATTACCGCAGCTTGCTTGGTCTCAGTAGGGGCTGCTTCTTATTTTTGTGCGGCGATCGCGATTCGGGCGACCTCTATGGCTGAGCTCAAAGGAGGTTTTAGGAGGTCTTAAGAAGAAAATTTTAATTTTTGATAAAACTCTGATTACTCAGGGAGTTTGATGGTTCGGAAGGGTAGAATGTTAAAATGTTTTAACTTTCAGCTTGAGTTTTTTAAAAATTTCGAGGTATTCTCTATTTGCTGTCTCGTCAACAGCACGTCCAAACCAAAAAAAACAGTCGAACAGTCATGAACCCGAAAACCGCAAAATCGAGTGCGGCGTCGGTCCGTGTAGATACGGACCAATTAGCCGATTTCGTTTTATTTACTCAGAGATCTTGTATCCTGAGCCTCTCGAATGCCTTAGCAAAAGATAAGGTTTCTTTCCCTCAATTTTTTCTTCTCGCTTACCTGGCGAGTGAGGAATACCTAACGATGTCTGACATCGCTAACAAGATGGGACATTCCACCGCTGCTGCTACAGGTTTAGTGGACCGGCTCGAACGCCTCGGGTTTGTCGAGCGTGTTCATGCTGCCGAAGATCGCCGTAAGATCATGGTGCGTATTAAGAATAAAGGGAATAAATTGGTTGCGAAAATGCGTAATTATATTTCCGAAAACCTTTCTAGTGTTATGGCCGAAATGGATACCGAAGAAGCCTCTACGGTCAGAGCGACTCAGAAAGCGATCAAAGGTCGTAATTTGAGCTAAGCCATTATTTTTTCAGCCTCCCAGTAGAGAATTTCTCTGCTGGTGTCGTTAAGGCGCATCAGCTAACCTCACGGTCATGGCTAATGCGTCTTCTTTTTTGTCCCCCTTACGAGAGGTTCCAGGGGTGACTGCTGAGTTCATTGAGCGAATCCCAGGCGTGCCTCTTGATTTAGATAAAGATTTGATGTTGAAGCGACTTGAGCCCATGCACCGAGCGATGGTTGAGAAAGGTGGTTATCAATGGGGCCAGCTTAAAAGAGCCGAACAAACTCATGGCTGCGGGGTCGCTGTTGTCGATCGGGAGAGTCCTTCTTTATGCTTAGAGGTTGACGCCTTAGTGACAAATGATTCCGAGGTGTTACTGGGGATTTGTGTCGCAGACTGCGGGGCGATCTATTTAGTAGACCGAGGGTCGAATGCAATAGGGTTGATTCACTCTGGTCTCAAAAGCACCCAACTTAATATTACAGGTAAAACTGTTAGGAAAATGGAAGAAAGTTTCGGGACTAGACCCGAAGATCTTGTGATGGTGATGGCTCCATGTATTCGTTACCCCGCTTACGATACAGATTTTGCTTCGATGATTGAAGCTCAGGGGAAAGAGGCAGGGGTTAAAGAAGTGAATGATTGTGGGCTTTGCACGACAAGTGACTTGAATCGTTATTATTCTTATCGTATCGAAAAAGGAATGACTGGCCGAATGTTAGCTTTACTTGGAAGGAAATGAAAAAACTGAACGCTTCTGCAAAATTAAATCTTTCTTTGCGAATCTTAGGAAAGAGGCCTGATGGGTTTCATGAGTTAGATATGATCATGGCTCCCGTGGAGGGTTTGGCTGATAGTCTTACTTTTGCGGATGCTGAGGCTTATCAACTTAGTTGTGATGATACCACGGTTCCAGTTGATGAGGAGAATCTGGTGACCCAGGCGGTGCGGGCTATGGAAGCGGAGCTAGGTCAGACTTATAAAGGGAAGATTTACCTAGAGAAACGGATCCCTCATGGAGCGGGGTTAGGAGGAGGGAGTAGTGATGCTGCAATCACTCTCAAAGCCCTTAATGAGCACTTTGGGAATAGGTTGTCGCTTGAAAAACTTCATGCGATCGCAGCGGAACTTGGTTCGGACGTGCCCTTTTTTTTATATGACGCGGTTTGCCGATGTCGGGGAAGAGGGGAGCAAATCGAGGTAATGAGAGAGTTTCCGGCTCTGAAATATTTTTTAATGAAACCCGAATTTGGAGTATCTACTCCGGAGGCTTATGGAGCATGGAGTTCTTCGCAAGAGCTCCCGGGGATCAATTATGCTCCCCAAGCGTATCGCGGGGGAGCATTAGTAAACGATCTCGAACGTCCTGTTTTTGAGAAATACAGGTTCCTTCCTGAAGCGAAGCTCTGGCTTTTAGCGCAACCAGAAGTGGACGTCGCGATGATGAGTGGTTCTGGTTCGACTCTTTTTGCGGTGTTAAAAGAGGGTGAAAGTGGTGAGGCTCTTCCTCAGCGCGCAAAAGAAGAGT
Source organism: uncultured Verrucomicrobiales bacterium (assembly GCA_937951675.1). Taxonomy (GTDB): domain Bacteria; phylum Verrucomicrobiota; class Verrucomicrobiia; order Verrucomicrobiales; family Akkermansiaceae; genus CALFBI01. The sequence continues at coordinate 235,695 of CALFBI010000006.1, read as the reverse complement.
TGGATCCAAGTTTATGGACCTGGGTTTCTCCTAATTAACAATTAGAGCGAAGAAAAAACGGTGTGGATTTGAGCCTCTTCTGGGGAAGTCTCTCCAAAGTCCCCATAAGCTTTTACGATTTTGAATCCACAAGTTTCCAGAAGGCTTCGAAGCTGTGAGGGCTCGAACCAGTGAAGCGTTTGACGGCATTCATGACTTCTTTCTCCCCACTGGTAACGATGTTGGCGGTGGAGGAGTTGGTAGTCGGGATCGAAGGAGTGCTGGGTTTCTAGAGTGGCTTTCCGGCCATCTTCAGCAATGAATTCTTCATCAGGATACCATTTGTTTTCAGGAAGTTCTTTTTCGAGTTCGGCCCAAGGGAGGAAGGTCGTGGTGTAAAGCTGTCCACTTGGTAAGAGATGTTTAGCGGCTTTTTTGAGAGCGGCTTCAGGGTCAGGAATGAGCTGTAGGGTAAAGGCCGGAATGATGATGTTTTGAAAGGTTCGAGAGAAATCGAGCTCGTCTAAGGTGCCGAGAATAAATTCCGCAGCGGGGAGTTTTTCACGTCCCAGAGCGATCATGGCTTGGGAAGGGTCAATCCCTGTGACCTGATATCCTGCCTTGAGCAGTGGGGTCATGAGCCGTCCAGAACCACAACCAACTTCGAGGGTGGAACCTGGTGCTTGGGAGAGAAATTCTTTTAAAAAGGGAAGCTCGGCAGGGCTTCCATGTTGCTCCCAGAAAAGGTCATGAAGTTCTGCTTCCAGATCTTGATACATCGGGGGAAATCAATCTTGTTGAGGAATAAAGGCGTAGATCGTAGTGCCTTCAGAAACTTTATCTAAATCAGAGGCCGCAGGGCGAAGTCCCTTTTCTTCGGAGAAGAGGAAGATAATGAACGCTCCTTCTCCGTATGTTTTATAAAAATCAGGAAGTGTGAAATGTTCGGTAATGGTGGTGCTTTTCACCTGAGCCCCTTGTAGAGCAAGTGTTTCAAGTTGGCTAAAACCTGGCGAATTCGTGAAACACACTCGGGCTCTGTTCTTAGAGGAGACCACTTTGGTGTGATGTTCACCAAGGTCTTGTGGAGTGAGTTGCCAGACATTTGAAGAACCGAAAATATGGCTGAACTCACGAGTGGCGAGTGAGTTGACTTCGTCATTGGGAGTGGCAGCAACGAGTTGTCCAATGCCAGAGTATTCGAGTTCTTCTTCAGCGTATTCAGAGAGGATATTCGCCCGCACTGCATTGAGCCCCTCCATTCTAGCGGTGGCGATTTTTGAATACTGAGTATCGAGGAGCATGACGGCATGTCCATCTTGATGAAGAGCCTTCGCAATGAGGCGAGTCCAGGTGTCACAGCCGGCAAAGAGAACGCCCGTCGGGTTCTTGGTAGCGAGACCGAGCTTCCTTGCGAGGGGGGCGGCGAGAAGCCCGTAAAAAGCAACGGTTCCAATGATGATGATAAATACAATCGGAACTAATTCATGAGCCTGGGCGACAAGGTGTTCGGGTATTTTGTGATCGTGAGCCGCGTGTTCAATTTCGAGGGCAAAGATAGAGGTCACAGCCGCCGCAACAATCCCTCGAGGAGCAAGAGAGGCCAAAAAGAGGCGTTCTTTCTGACTTGTTTTTTTAGAGAAGAGGTTCGCTCCAAAAACGGAGATAGGTCGGATTACAAAGATTAAAACAAAGAGTAAGAAAAGCCCCTTAGGGAGCGCACTTACGATTTCATTGAAGGGAAGCCTTCCAGAGAGGAGAACGAAGAGTAGGGAGATAATCAGGACACGGAGGTTTTCTTTAAACTCTAAGATCCTCTGCACGGAAACGGATTTTTGGTTCGCGAGCACCATCCCAAGCACAGTGACGGTGAGAAGCCCTGATTCGGCTTGAATCATGTTGGATCCAGCAAAGGCAATTCCAACTACCGCGAGGATGAAGAATCCTTCGAGGAAGTCAGGGATGAGGTGACGCTTCATCATGAGCTCAATGGTTTTACCTAAGATGAAGGCGACGACGACTCCCACTAAAATTGTTTTGCCAAGTGCGATGAGGACACTCGTTTTCGCCGCTTCAAAATCTCCGGCAAGAGCGGCTTGGAAGACAAGGACGGCTAAGATCGCTCCGATCGGGTCGACAACGATCCCTTCCCATTTAACAATCGAGGCAATCTTTCTCGAAGGTTTGATCAACCGGAGTAATGGGGAGACAACGGTGGGACCTGTTACGACGAGAATGGCGCCTAATAAGGCCGCAATGCGGAGGTCATATTGGAGCCCTGGTAAGAAATAGAGTGCCGCGGCGGTCAGGACAAAGCTGGTGACAACTGCAATCGTGCAGAGCCGAAAGACGGGAGCTCCCGATTCTTTGAGCTCCTTAAATTTCAAGGTGAGACCTCCTTCAAACAGAATGATTGAAACAAAGAAGCCTACAATTGCCAGAATGGTGGACTCAGGCATGAAGTCGTCAAGCTGAACACCGGTGGCGGCAGAGAGCCCCATTCCTCCGGCGAGGAGGAGAAGGATTGAAGGGAAATGAAAGCGCCAAGCAAACCATTGAGCTAAAATACCAATAGCGAGCACGAGAGCGATATAGGGAAGAGGTTCCATAAATTTTAAATGAGAAGACGATTGAAGAGGGAATTGATAAGAAAAACGATGGGAAAATGACGGATTTTTCGTAACGCAAGATTGTCTAAAGAGCTAAAGTAAGGCGAAATGGGAAAGTGACGAACGAATTTTACCAACATTTCGACTTTCAAAGGCTTCAAACAGAGGCCACCGAGGATGATTATCGAAGTGTTTTTCAAGTGGATCGAGACCGTATCATTCATACGCCTTCTTTTCGGAAATTGCAGAGTAAGACTCAGGTTTTTTGGAGTGGTGAATATGACTTTTACCGAACTCGGTTAACGCATTCATTAGAAGTGGCTCAGATTGGACGTTCGATTTGTCATTGGTTGCAGAAGAGTTCTGAACTCCTGACGGATTCTTTTTTCATTGATCCTGATCTCGTCGAGGCCAGTTGTCTTTCTCATGATCTGGGGCACCCTCCTTTTGGGCATGCTGGGGAGAAGACTCTTAATGATTTAATGAGAGAGCATGGAGGTTTCGAGGGGAACGCGCAGACCCTTCGGTTGATTTCACAGACCATTTTTTCGCAAAGTAATAGAGGGATGAATCCTAGCAGGGCTTTTCTAGATAGTATTTTAAAGTATCGAACCCTTTGGTCAGAGCTTCGAAATACGAGTGGAGCGGCCCCTGAGCATCATTATCTATATGACTTCCAGACCCCTTTTTTAGATTTTGTGATGGATGGGAATGATTTCCCTCCTGAGTTCATCCCCGGAGAAGTGCGAGATGGTTTCAAGCCGATTGAATGCCAGGTGATGGATTGGGCTGATGACACCGCCTATTCTTTAAACGATCTTTCTGACAGTGCTAGAGCAGGATTTCTTCGGGTTGAAAAAGTGGAAGAATGGGCAAAAACCCAAGGACTTTCTATTGAAGGAGGAACTCCTTTGGGAGATTTGTTATCCGCGATTCGGAGAGAGAGAGTCGAACCTTTTGTAGGGCGAAAGATCGGAAATTACATTAAGGCGACCCGACTTGTTCAGGATGAAAATATGATGAGCAGTCATACCAACCGCTATCGTTACCGCTTGGAAGTCGATCCTGAGATGAGAGAGGAATGCCGGATTTATAAAAAGTTAGCCTACGAAGTCGTTTTTTTATCACCGGAATTGAGCCAGCTAGAGCACCAGGGGGCTCATGTTTTGAGTCAATTATGGAGTGTCTTGAGTGCACGCTATATTAAGCAAGAGCCTATTTATGGTCACCATTTCAATTTGCTCCCTGCCCGTGAAGCGTCTCAACTTTTAGAAGCTCAGACGACCACAGAGCGGGCTAGAATGATTTGTGATTTTATCGCCTCGCTCTCGGATGGTCATGCCAATCGTCTTTACCAGAGGTTATTTGTGCCTGGCTATGGCTCTATTGGTGATGTGGTTTAAGGGGAAAGGTCTCTTAAAAAGGGTGAAATTCTTTGATTGCAATCTTGAAAAGCTATGACATTTTAATCCCGTAACTTAAATTACATATTAAAATTATGATTAAAAATATCGCTACAATCGCTACTGCCGCTGCTCTTTTCGCAATCGCTTCATGTGCAAGTGCTCCTAAAAAAGCATGCTGTGGTTCTTGCCAAGCTCCTGCAGTTACAGGACTTTCCAAGTAACTTTTCTTTGGCTTTTCTTTAGAAAAGCTTAAGATTTGATAAGCCTCCATCGGGACGAATAATTTGTCCGCTGATGGAGGCTGTTTTTTTGGAGAGTAGGAAGCTGGCTAATGAGGCCACTTCGGTTGGTTCTCCAATGCGCTGTAATGGGTGTCTTCCTGCGGCTACTTTTTCTTTCGCGGGAGAGTTCAGGAGATACTCACTCAGATGAGTTCTGGTGAGAGAAGGGGCGATAATGTTCACTCGAATGTGAGGGGCGAATTCTGCGGCAAGTGATTTGGCGAGTCCTTCGATCGCTCCCTTCGAGGCCGAAATAGAAGAATGAAAAGGCATGCCGGTGTCGACCGCAACCGTAGAGAAAAGAACGATCGAGGCTTGAGCACTTTTTTGAAGGGAAGGGAGGGCTTGTTGAATGACATCCACCGCCCCCAAGACATTGATTTCAAAGTCTTTTCTAAAGTCATCAGCTACGAAACGATTAAAAGGTTTGAGCTGGATCGTCCCTGGGCAGTAGACGAGTCCATCAAGAGTTTCGGGAAGTTCCAGTAGAGTCGGGTTCAGGGCGTCGTAAGTCTGGCAATGAGGGGTAGTATCAGAGTTTTGAGGAGTGCGGCTCGTTGTGAGGACGTGATGATTTTGTTCTCTGAGTTCAGCTGTCAGATGGGCACCAATTCCGGAGAGGCCCCCTATAATGAGGTAATTTTGATTCATTTCTCAATATGGATCAAAGGCTCAAGAAAGCAAAAAAGAGAGGCTTATTTTAGGACCTTACTTTTTCTTTTAAATATGCGAGGCTGCAGCTAATTATTCTACCAATGACTTTTATAGATCGCTATCTTAAGCAGCCAACCAAAGCACAGCGTCCCGGATGTGGTTTGATTTTAGGGCTCATTATTCTCGCTTGGGCCATTGAGCTTGTTGATTTTTTTGGCTGGTTTAACCAGTTAGGAATTAGGCCTCGTTCTTTCTTTGGTTTGATTGGGATTCCTCTCGCCCCTGTCCTTCATGGAGGTTTGATGCATTTGTTAGCTAACACGCTGACCTTTGTAGTGCTGGGAGCGATTGTTCTGAATATCGAGCAAGCTAGATTTTTAAAGACGACCTGGTTTCTTATCCTGCTCAGTGGCTTAGGGACCTGGTTACTCGGTCGTTCTGGGTCGGTTCATATTGGCGCGAGTAGTTTGATTTATGGGTATTTTGGATTTATTTTGATGAGAGCTTTTCTCGAAAAACGTGGGAAGTTTTTGTTTTTTGGGATTCTAGTAGCTCTTTTTTATGGAGGGATGCTTTTTGGAGTTTTTCCGACGGATTCTAAAATTTCTTGGGAGGGGCACCTTTCCGGTTTCATTTCGGGGCTTTGGTTAGCGAGGCGCTACTTCAAGCTTCGACCTAGCAGCGTGATTCAGGTCTGAGAAGATGTTTGACCCAATTGAAATTCAACCGGTGGGGATTATCCACACCGATTATAAAGAAAAGTTCGCGGTGCCCAGGCAGTCAGGCCTGGTGAAGTCAGCAGTCGGGAAAGTTTATTTTTCATCCGAATGGAAACCCGAAGAAACTTTTAGAAAAATCGAAGGGTTTTCTCATCTTTGGTTGATTTTTCAATTTCATCAAATCGCGAAAGAGCAGGAAAAGAGCCTCGTTCGGCCGCCGCGGCTTGGAGGGAATGAGAAGGTCGGCGTTTTTGCGACACGTTCTCCCTATCACCCGAATCGGCTAGGTCTTTCGGTGGTCGAGCTTCTTGCGGTTGAAAATGATCATCTTTTAGTCGGTGGTGTCGATTTGGTGCACGGCACTCCCATTATTGATATTAAGCCTTATTTACCCTATGCCGATTGTCTTCCGGAAGCTTTGGGGGGCTTTGCCGCGATGAGGCCAGAGCAACTTGATGTTCAGTGGAAGGTGTCTTCTGATCAGATTCCGCCTCTCACGCATGAGGAGAGGCAGCTGATTGAGGAAACTCTTGAGAATGATGCTCGTCCTGCGATTCATCATGACCCTGAGCGAATCTATTATGCTCAATTGGCACATTTTGAGGTTTCTTGGAGAGTGGTCGGAGGGAAGGTTCTCATTATAGGTCTCCGAGAGGTGGGGGAATAAGGCATTGAATGTTAATAGGGGTTAAGTATAGTGTCATCGAGTTTATGATGAATTGGAGCCTACCATTATCTTTGAGTTTAGGAGCGGTATTGTTCGCTTTCAGTCTTTCTTCGTGTCAATCGCCTGAGAAAGGTGCGGTAAAAGAGTTAACAAATGAAGGGTATGCGCTGAATGAAGATTCATTTCGCAAAGCGCTTGGGGCAGGAGACCTGCCTGCTCTTAAAAAGTTTAAAATCGCAAATTACGATTTAAGCACGCTCGATTCGCAGGGGCGCTCGGCGCTTCATATTGCAGCGGCAGCAGGTCAAGACGAGCTTGTGAAATGGTTATTGGGTGAGGGTCTTGCGATCGACTTACCTGACCAAGATCTACGCACTCCTCTGATGATTGCGGCTCTTGCAGACCAGCCTTCAGCAGTGAGAGAGCTCCTTCGGCAGGGGGCGGATCCGATGCTGCGTGATAAGTCTGAATATAGAGCCTTACTTTTAGCGGCAAAAGAGGGGGCCTTATTAGCGATTCCTGAGCTGGCGTATTCTTCGAGAGAGGACTTGGATAACGCTCTTTTCATCGCGGCAATCAATGGAAATGCCGAGATGGTTGAGAGTTTGTGTAGTTATGGGGCTTCTGTTTTTGCTCGAATGGACGATGGGAGAACCCCTTTGATGCTGGCGGCCCAAGAAGGCCATTTAAGCGCTATTGAGGCTCTAACTCGAAATGGAGCAAATCGTTATGCGATTGGACCGGAGGGTCTCACCGCGGCAGAGTTGGCGGAAGCGGAAGAGCATGGAGAAGTGGTTTCATTTCTCAATCAAGCCCCCAAAGCGGATGAGATGAGTTTTTCTACAATGGAAGATGAGCTTCATGCCTCTGTTGCAGAAGAGATCCCAAGTAAAGGAGCTCCTCAGAAAAAACAGCGAATTACAGATCAGGTTCTCAAGGTAGCGGTGAAGCCAACTTCTCAAGCGAACCCTTCCCAAAAAGCCCTTCGCATGACGGGGTATCATGAGAAAGCATTGCCATTAATTATTGAAAAAGTGGAAGGCAGCAAGGCGGTTGTGAAATTACTTTACGGGCAAAGAAAAAGAGTGAGTGTCGCAGCGGGAGAGACTCTGCCACAAACACAGTTGAGGGTGAAGGCTCTTCGTAAGCGATCGTCTTACTCTAAAGAAAACCAAGAGAAGCCAGGTGATCTTTCTATTGTTGAAGTGGAAGACCTGTCGAATGGAGTGGTCAGGGAATTTCAGGTTAATAAAACGGTGAGCGCTCATGAGCCTTATGCCATTCTAGAGGGAGAAAGCCCAATGGTGGCGAAATTAGGCGATCGTTTTAAGGGGGCTGACGGGAACCAGTATATCGTAGTTGATATTCGACCCAATCAGGTTGTGATCGAAAATCAAGAGACCGGAGAGCCGGTCACTTTGAATCGGAGAGCTTATTGAAAAGGAGCGTCGCTCGAAAAATCAGATGGATATTTTAAATAAAGTAAAACCTGGAGGCCGTCTCGTCACGCAGTTCGCGGTGATGCTTCAGAATAGGGCTGGTGCTTTCGAGGCTTTATTAAGTTTATTGAATCAATCTCATATCGAATTGCTGGGGATTAGCGTGCAAGATTCGCGTGATGCCACGGTGGCCCGGATCGTAGTGAGTGATCCTGAGACCGCGGCGCAGATTTTCATGGAAAAGGGAATTCCGTATACCGATTGTCAGCTGATCGTTATTGCCTTCCGCCATCCGGATGTCGAACTCAAGAGGTTATTGGAAGTTTGCCGGTTTGCGGAAACTAATATTGATTTTGCCTATGCTCTACTTCCTCATCCCGAAGGAAAAACTCTGATGGCTTTTCATTTAGAGGATTCTGAATTTGGGGCAGGAATGTTACGGCAGAGTGGGTTTCAAGTGGTTTGTCAGACGGAACTTAGCCGATAAAAGGTTGTTGTTTCTTGTGAGTAAGGGAGACGAGGTGTCATTAGCTTTAATGAGGCTTCATGTTATTAGGTGAGCTTGATCATTAAGAATCCATGAATTTTAAGCTGAGTCTTTTGTGTTTTTCTGATACAATCGCTGCCGCGGCCAAATGGTCGCTTCCTCAGCATGGCTCAAGCAAAGCGTAAAAAGACAAAAGAGAATAAGCAGCGGACTTCTCTTCCTTCCGAAGTAGTAGGTGTCATTTTATGTGGTGCCGGCTTATTATTACTACTTTCTTTACTGTCTTATTCGCCCGCAGACCTCCCTATTGTAGGTTTATTTGGAGAGTTTTCACTTGGAACAGAGGCGCAAGATCCACGACAAAATTTCATTGGGCCTTTAGGCGTTTTACTTGGGTTTGCGCAGATTCAATTTTTAGGGTTTGCGTCTTACTTACTTCCGATTGGTCTTATTTGGATGGGAGTTGCGAAGTTATTTTTAAGAGCTCAGTTTTCTTGGAGGACATGGTTAGGCTTAGTAGCGGTCCTTTTAAGTGCGGCCGCTTTTCTAGGGGCTCAACCTTGGTTTTTCCATGATTGGAGTAAGGCAAAGATTTTAAGCAGTCCAGGAGGAGGGGTTGGTTATGGTTTAGGGCAAGCTGTGTTTCATCGCCTTTTGAGCACGGCAGGATCGCTAATTGTTTTAGGATCCATTTATTTGATTAGTGTGATCACTCTTTTAGGGCTACGCCCTTTTCAGTTCATTAAACTTTGCTGGAGCCATTTTTCAGAGTGGAGAGCTAGGGCGAAAGAGTCTAAGGAACACGGGGCCAAAGGCTCGAAACCTCTTGCTAAAAAAACCAAGAAAAAGCCAGGAGCAGCGGAGGAGGAGGGGTCTCCCCCTTCGTCAGAAAAGCAGGAAGAGCTTCCGCTGCGTGAAGTCCCCAAGCCTCAAATCATTGATGCTTCGCAGCGTATTAAGCCTTCTGAGAGTTTAGGTAGTCGACCTTTTGAGCGTAAAAATATAGCGCCTGTCGGACTTAGCACCGATGGCTTCGAGAATTATGAGCTGCCTGGGTTTGATCTTCTTTCTTTCGATGAAGACGAGAAGCTGCCGGAAGACAATAGTGAAGAGCTTTTAGATAACCAGTCTAGAATCATTGAGACACTTCAGGCTTTCAACGTGAAAGTTACTGCAGGAGATATCACGAGAGGACCAACGATTACGAGATATGAGATTTATCCGGAAGTAGGATTGCGAGTAAGTCGTATCAGTCAACTCGAAGCAGATATCGCGAGAGCAACTAAAGCGGAACGAATTAATATTTTGGCCCCGATTCCAGGGAAGGATACGGTGGGGATTGAGATTGCGAACTCTAATAAAGTGGCGGTCCCTCTACGTGAACTTCTTCAAGACGACGAGTTTCGTAGCTCAAAACGTAAAATTCCTCTAGCGCTAGGGAAAGATGTTTATGGAAAAACTGTTATAGGAGATCTTGCGGCAATGCCTCACCTTTTAGTAGCAGGTGCGACAGGGTCCGGAAAATCAGTATGTATCAACTCGATTATCACCAGCATCTTATTTAAGTTTAGTCCGGATGAATTGAGGTTCATCATGGTGGATCCCAAAGTCGTTGAAATGCAGGTTTATAGTAAGCTTCCTCATTTGGTTGTCCCGGTAGTAACAGATCCCAAAAAAGTGGTGGCGGCTCTGCGGTGGACTGTAAATGAAATGGAGCGTCGCTATCGAATTTTTGCAAAAGAGGGAGTTCGTAATTTTGATGCTTTTAATAATCGACCAAGACCAGAAAAAGAAGAAGAGGAGCTTGTTGTTGAAGAACCTGTCGTAGATTTGGAGGCGGAAGTCGATCCAGAGCACCTTGAGTCGATTGCGCAAGCTTTTGAAGACGGTGATATCGGGCCACCTCCGAGAGCGAAAGAGGCGGAAGCAGAGGAAGAAGTTCCAGATCGGATGCCTTATATTGTGGTGATTATTGATGAGCTCGCTGATCTGATGCAAACCGCCCCTGCAGATGTAGAGATGAATATTGCTCGAATTGCACAAAAAGCACGCGCGGCTGGGATTCATCTCATTGTAGCGACACAGACTCCACGGGCTGATGTGGTTACTGGGATTATTAAAGCGAATATCCCGAGCCGGATTGCCTTCCAGGTTTCCTCGAAGCTCGATAGCCGAGTCATTTTAGATAATGGAGGTGCTGAGAAGTTAGTCGGCAAAGGTGATATGCTCTTCTTGCCTCCAGGCTCCGCTAAACTAGAGCGTTCTCAAGGGGCTTTTGTTTCCGATGAAGAAGTGGAAGCGATTGTAAAGTTTTGTGCGGATCAATCGGAGCAGAGATTTGAAGAAGGGATTCAGCAAAGTATCGAGAGTGGAGGAGATCAAGACGGGGATAATGATATTTCCGATGAAGATGAAGAAGTGCTAAGGAAATGTATTGAAGTGATTCAGCAGGAAAAAAAGGCTTCGACCTCTCTGTTACAGCGTCGCTTAAGACTCGGTTACACGAGGGCAGCAAGGATGATGGACGTCTTAGAGCAGCGAGGAGTGATCGGACCTGGGGATGGAGCTAAGCCCCGCGAAATTTTAATCTCTACATCCAATGATTGAGCAAGTAGCCCAGAGCATTGATTTTTCTATTTCAACTCCTGCCTTACTTTTTCCGGCAGTGAGTTTACTTTTCTTATCTTATACGAACCGTTTTCTAGCGTTATCGGCCCTGATTAGGAAATTACATGATGATTGGCTTCATCAGCGAGCTTTAGCGGAGGAAGTCACGCGGGCCCAAATTCTTAATCTGAGAAGTCGACTGAATTTAATTCGCATCATGCAAGTTTTTGGAGCATTGAGCTTATTGCTATGCGTTTTCTCGATGCTCGCGATGATGCTGGCATTGCAAGCCGCTGCGATTGTTATTTTTTTATTAGCGCTACTGCTGATGGCGGTCTCCTTGATCGCTTTGGTCAGAGAAGCTTCTATTTCAGGAGGCGCTCTCGATATCTTTCTCAATCAAGCGAGCGCAGAAGAGGGCTAACTCGGGATCTAATTTCGTGGTGAACTTCTTCCATAGAAGGTTCAGCAGAGACTACCGAGACAAAAGCTTCGTCAATGAGGGAGTCGAAAATCTGAGAGCATGCCTCGAGATTACCTTTTTGCTCAAACTCATTAGCACTTCCATTTCGAATTCCAATTCGATTGAGGGCTGACTGAACAGAGAGCTGGAGATAGATCATGAGGTCAGGCTGAGGAGCAAAGATTTCATTCTGATTTCTGATGAGGAGAGGATCCGCACCACGAGCTCCTTGATAAGCCATCATGGAGAAATAATAACGATCAAGAATAACTACTTTGCCTTCTCGAAGGGCTGGGATGATGAGTTCTTCGACATGCTCCTTCCGGTCTTTGAGAAAAAGATCAATTTCTTTAGACTGGGGGAAGCGCCCTTCAGTCATTGAGCGACGAAGGAGGCTCCCATATTGCCCTTGAGTAGGCTCAAAGGATCGAATGGTCTCGAACCCGGAATCTTGAAGCCATTGCTCTAAGAGGGCCGCTTGAGTGCTCTTCCCTGTGCCATCAATCCCTTCTATAACAATGAGGCGGCCAGGGTAATGACAGATCATATTTCTTGGGTTAAAAAAGATGGCACGCCAGGCAGGACTCGAACCTGCGACCCACGGCTTAGAAAACCGTTGCTCTATCCAGCTGAGCTACTAGCGCGTCGGAGAAATGATTTATCGAGTTTGGGTAGTTCTGTCAATCGAGAGACAAGAAAAACTTATTTCTTTGCCGTTTTTAAGTCTTCGTCCATCAGCTCGAAGTCGCCTTCCTCACAGCAGCGCACAAATCCTTCTCCAAAGCATTTGAGCCGATCCCACGACTTACGGATTTCTTCGGCCTCGTCAGGTGAAATAGAATTATCAAGGGCCGCTTGGGAGATTCGAGAGAGTAATGAAGAAAACTGAACCACAATCTCATTGGTCGCAGGGAGGACTTCATAGCCTTTTTCACAGCTGCTAGAGGGATTTCGGACAAAATATCCCTCACATTGCTGGCACAACCATTCAATAATCCTAATATCTTGAGTTAAGTTCGTAATCTCAAGCACACGGTCTAAAGGATTACGGCTACCACTTCCTTCCCCAGTCTGAGCTTGAGCCCATTTATAAACAAGCGATAAAGAAATGCCAATTTCACTCGAAATCGCCTTAGGGCTGGTTCGCTCAAAAGCGTTCTTTAAGACTTCGTGTGATTCCATCGATGCAGTATTGCAGACCCTTTTAGGCTCTTCAAGAAGATCTCGATTATTGCAAAACTTCACCGATTGGTTTCTTAAGGGCTCGCCACACAGGGATATTGGCTAATGAGACTCCTAAGATTCCGGATAAATAGATGGCTAATACCTCGAAGGGAGGAAGATAAGTATTAGTAAAAGCAAACTCGGAGTTTTTCATGAGAAAAGAAGATAGAGAAGGCCAAAGAAAAATGACGGCAGTCATACTGAGAAGAACCAAAAGAAGGTCTGAAATGAATTGGTGGGCCGCTAAAAAAAGAGGAGGGATACCAAAACTTCTTAACAAAGCGATTAAGTAGCGTTGGTCACGGTATTCTAGCCAAGAAATGCACCCTAAGCATAAAGATAAAACAGAGGAAGAGAGAAGCAGGGTTACTAAGCGCATCCAGATTTGAGCGTTTTGAAGCCGATGAAACTCTTTAAGAATATGAAGCGAATGGGACAGGTTGACGCTTCTTTGGTCCGCAGAATGAAAGGCTTCTAGTTGAAGGTGAATCGCACTCAGGTCTTCTAATGTGTTTGATCTAATGATTTGGTGCTGAACATAGTTTTCAGTGGTGAATGCTGTTAAGAGATAAGAAGGAATGAAAATGGCATGCTTCATTTTCAATGTGGATTCCAACCATTTGGGGGAAGGTCGAAATTCGGCAGAGAATTTTAAGCCATTAATATCAATTTCGGTAAGGTCGTGGTAAATAACGGGACTGTTAGTGTAGTATATGGGGAGCTTATTAAGCGCTGACTCAGATTCATCGATAAAGATTGGAACAGCTTTATTTCGTTGATCAATTCCTGAACGGAGTAGTTGCTTAAAAGGTAAAAATTCGGAGACTTTCGGGTGCTGATTGAGGTAGGCAATTTCGATTCCTGAAGAAGCTCTGAAAGAGTGGTCTGTCTTTCGAATAAGTTCTGTCGAATAAAGGGTCAGTAAATCTTTGTTCGATAATTGATCTTTGAGTGCTTGTGATAAGCTAATAAAAAATAGAATAACTGATATGCTAAGTAAGCATAACAGGGAAGGTAGAAGAATCTTACTAAGTGGTGAGGCCGGAGCTTCAACCCACCTGTTCCAAGTGTTTTTCCACAGGTAAGAACTGATTGAAGTCCAGTATTTGATTTGCGTATTCAAGAACTCGTTCGTCGTGGGTTGAAATGAGGTAGACTGCTTTTGAATTCTTTTGTTCTAAAAGAGCCTTCATGATAATATGGGTATTGGCATTATCTAGCCCAGAGGTTGGTTCATCTAAATAATTTAAAAGAGCCTTTTTGAGTAACATTCTGGCAATGGCGACCCGTTGCTGTTGTCCGCCAGATAATTGTTCAGGAGAAGCCGCGAGGAGATGATCAATGCCTAGAAATTTCAGAGCTGAGGCAGGAAGTTTTTCAGAGACTTGCGTCAGTTGACGGGCGAGCTCAATATTGCGAGAAACACTGGCTAATGGGAGTAAGTTTAACCCTTGGAAAACAAAGGCAGAATCATAGCGAAGAAATCGAGGCGATCCTAAAGTATTTTGAGAGCTTGTTTTGATGGTTCCCGTATTTGGTGTCAGCAGTCCACTCGCCAGTTTTAAAAGAGTTGATTTACCACATCCAGAAAACCCTTTGATGATATTGATTCCAGGTTGAAAAGTATAACTGAAATCTGTTAGGACTTTGCTTTTTGCCTTAGAATACTGGAAGGAAACATTTTCAAAAGAGATACTCATGGTTCTTTCAGTTCTAAAGCGATTGCCTCGGGTCCTATTTGAAAAATTTTATAAGAAGGGTGAAATTTTTCAACAAGCCCTGCCCATCCTTCGTGTTTGAGTAGGTCAGGATCTTTCGAGAGAAGCTTCTTTTTAGGGATGATTGGTTTTGGATGGTCAAAGCTTCTGAAAACATCGACTAAGTAGAGTTGCTCTGATGAGATTTCATCTGGGCTAAGAAAATGATTCTCAAGGAGGAAATAGTGTGCTTTAGAGTTTTTGTTTGGTAATGAACCAGTGGCAGAATGAGAGTAAGGTGCCTTGTGCCTTGTGCCTTTCCTTGGGTCAGCGATTGATAAAATTAACTGGGATGGGGGGATTTGATTCCAAAAAGCGCGAGAAGATTCTAACTTAATATACGATTGAGACTGATCGGTAAGACGCCCGAGGTTCAAATTTGCATTGACCCAGATTGTTTTCTGCTCAGGGTCAGGGTGTAATTCTAGAAACTCCCCTGAAAACTCAATAACACCACTAAAAGGGGCCTTATATTCCGAATCGTAAAGTAGGGTTTGATAAGCCTTTGTTTGTTTTTCTAATGAAATTTCAGAAGCTTTTAGTTCTAAATCAACTAGAAGCTTAGCTTCTTTCTGTTGGTCCCCTCGTTGATGCTCATCGATTTTTAAATCAATCATTTCAAGACCTTGTTTTATTTGCTTTTTAAGGTCTTTAGATAGGCCGTCAGATAACAAAGATTGTTCAAGGTCGTAACGTTCACTTCTGAGCTCAAATAATTGAGATTTGGTTTTTTTAGTGGCGATAGGCTTCGCTTTCTCCTCGAGTAAAAGGTCATGCTTTTGGTGCTCCAATTCGAGGCTTTTTTGCTCAGTAATGAGCTGATCGGGATTAAAAACGGCCCAAATTTCGTTGAGCTCAACTTTTGATTTATGAGGTTTTAAGATTAGAAGCTGTCCTTTTGAGTGAGGCCTTAATTCGGCGGTGTTTTTAAAGACAATTCTCCCTTGCTCTGAGCCGAGCCATAGCTGAGTTGACTCCTTTAAAGCCTCAGAATCAGGAGCGGCTAAAGCTTTAGGAAGCAGGTAGGCGAAGCAAATAAGAATGCTTGCTATAAAATTTTTGCCAGTAAGTGTCATCACCAATAAGTATTTGATAGTAAAGCTGTCGTTGTTTTTGGTTAACGGCCTTTATTTCGTCAGAAAGTTTTCTGATTACTTTAAATTTTGAAATAGTCGATTCCGCGGTCTCTGTCTCTAGCGACTCTAAATGGCTCATTTTGTTACTTAAAAAACTCAGATGCTTTTTGTTGAGAGAGACTTGTTGAGATAACAGCATGAAATTAGAAATTTCTTGTTCAAGCCTTTGAAGAATCAGGGATTCTGTTAATTTTCGCCGTTGTTTCGCTGATTTTATTGAAGACTTTTCGAGTAAGTCGTCGACCCTGATACTTTTAGTGAGAGCTCCGAACAAGTTAATTTGATCATTTGATTGAGAGCTTGATTGCTCGCTATCATATAAGGTCGGACTGCTTAAACCCAAGTTAATATTGGGAATTTGATTAATGCGAGAGCTAAGAACCTGAAGGTAGGCTTTTTCTAGAGTGACAGCCTGTTGATTAATAAAAATGCCACCAAAATTTTCGCCTAAGGTAAGGTTCTTAATTCGAGCTGTTTTGGAGTAAGGAAGCTTGGGAGGGGAGCCAGATAGGACCCAATGAGAGCCTGGAGTATTAAAGAAGCGGTTCAACTCCAGCCGGTGCCTAAGTTTCCGTCTCTTAAGGTTCTCCGCTTCTTGTTTGAATAAAATAAGATTTTGCCCAAGTGAAGAGGATCCTAGAGTTTCTATTTTCTTAAGAGCATTGCGGTGTTGTTGATCTGATCGAGCAAGCGCTACGGATCGATCATAATAGCGCATTAACCGAATTAAAGTTTGGCGCTTAGTGATTTCATGTTGGATTTCAGCTTCAACTTTCCCAAGGCTTCCTTGGTAGAGCTGACCATAAAATCGAATAGGGTTAGGAATATTAAAAGAAGTTGAGATTCGCCTGCTTAAGTCATCGCTGGTGAGGTCGCTTAAGGAAGTGAGGCTTCCTGAAAATTGAGAGCTAAGAGCTAAAGAGGGAAGAAGCCGCTTGAGACTTTGTGTATTTCTCTTTTGAGCTTCATTAAGCTGAACTTGTGATTGTTTGATTTGTAGACTATTCGAGAAAAGTAGTTGGCTTGCCTGTTGCCAATTTAAAGAGGTCGGCTCTTTAGTAGAGAGCTGTTTTTTTAGAATAGCGGAATTTTTCGTAATGCTACTTTTTCTGAGGTGAAGTCTATTATCTAACCTTTTATCAGTGCATGAAAGCAGCAGGAAGGTATAGAAAAAAAGAAAAATTCTCGTAAGACATAGCGTCATACGAGAATTTCGTTCCATGTTCATGGAGAGTGATTTAATAAGGAATGCTTATAGAAATTAGCGGATCAATCTAAAGGTTCCAGCGAGGCCATTATCTGCAGTAAATATCCCTTCGCCGACTCCTAGATTAAAATCAAAAGGAGCATTGAAGGTTAGGACATAACTTCCTTCAAAAGCTGGGTTGCCATTTGAGATATCGAGGTCAGCAATATCAGCTCCAATTTGTCTGTCGTAGACATAATTAAGTCCGACATTCGCAGGGTTAACGTCGATAGTTTGAACGGCATTGCCAATGTCATCACTGAGGGTGACAACCCCTGATGATACGAATTGAAGGCGGTTCTCGTTAACAGTGTCATTGAGAACAATTACAAAGCCGTTGAGGTTACTTGGGATTTTCACACTCTTAGAGGTGGTGTCAGGAATCACATCGAAGTTTACAGGAACGGCTCCGCCTGTCGTCAAGGTGATCGAGGCGCTAGTTACAGAAGTGTCATTACCCGGGCTTACTGAGCCAACGGGGCCAAAAGTGGTGGTGACGTCAGTGATAAACGAGCCGTCGTCGGAGAACGTGATGTCGATGAAGACTTGTGCAGTTGCGTTAGCTGCAGAATCTGAGAGCCACAAGCTTGGAGGCATTGTGAGAATGTTGTTGAAAGTCCCTGTAAGTGGTGCTGTAAAAGTGGGAGGTCCTCCAGCAGTTATAATGATGGTGCCACCACGTTCATTCGTCGCGGTATATGCGTAGGAAAGATTAGGAATACTATTTGGTGCCAAGTATCCAGACATCGCACCATCTAAATTTGTCGAATTCTGGGCGTTGGTGCCTTGGAGGTTGTAGGAAACAGCGCCATTTTCAGTGCTGCCCGTAGTTGCTGCAGAGGGAGCACCTGTGCTTTTTAAGAAGCTAAGTCGCATTCCATTGTTTAAAATGATAGAAAGGCCATCTAAAGATTTGGGTCGGACCGTTGCAGGGCTTGTTTGGGAGCTGTCGCCGCCGCCACCGCCGCAAGAAGTTAAGAAAACTCCCATTGAGATAATAATCCCTATTGTAGTTATTAATTTCATATCTAGCTATTTCATGTGCTTTTTGGAGAAAGACGTCAAATTAAAAGATCCTGCCTTCTGTTCGAAGTTTGGGATTTTTTTATTTTTTAATGACTAAAGTGGTTCCGGGAGGAAGGGTTTGATCTTTTGATAAATTGAGCCGGTTCCATTTGTTGATGGATTCAATCGAAACCTGATTGAGTTCCGCCACCTCTTGCACTGTTTTTGCTGAAGAAAGTTGAATAATTGTTTTAGCTCCATCATTGACTGGAGAGGCTGTTGAGTCAGAAGAGGCTGATTTTTGGCTGTTTTGAGGGATTTTCACCTGAGTGCCTACGGAAAGAAAGCGAGGTTTGATTTTAGGATTTTCTTTGAGAAGGCGAGTGAGGGGGACTTTGTATCGGCGCGAGATGGCGGACATGGTTTCGCCCGATTTGACAGTATGAATGGAGGAGTTTCCATCTAGTTTAGGGGCTGCTATTTTTGAGGATTTTATTTTAGGAGTCTTTGCCGTCGCTTCTTCCAAAGAAGAAGGCAGGGAAAATTTTTTTTCGATGGCGGGCTTTTTTTGAGCCGTTTGGGTAGAATCTCTTTTCTGGGTTAGCCGCGTTTTTTCTGTTTCTGTAGAAGCTTCCTTTGGTGCAGAGGGTGCTTCAACGGGGACATTAACAAATTGGCCCATGCGAATGTTTTCCGGAGAAGCCTTAGGGTTGAGCTTCAGAAGCTCTTTTTTAGATATCTGATATTTGAGAGCAAGCGTGTCCCAGCTCTCGTTGGCTTTAACGAGATGAAATTGAGTTTCCTGTGAGGGAGGAGTCTCAGCAGGGGCTGCTTTGATTTCTGCTGCAGGAGAGGGCCCCGACTTAGATTCAGGAAGACTGGGTGCGCTGGCTGGAGAAGGAGGAGGCGAATGAGACTTTTCTTTCATCAGGAGTCCTGCGGAGCTTTCAAAAGAGGTGTCCGAGTCTTGGCTCTTAAAATCGAGAGTAGCTTCGATTTGTTGTAATCGCTTTTCGAGAGACTCTATTTTCTGGGCCTGTTCAGAGTGTTGGTGTTCGCGAGACTGGCAGGAGAATAAGGTGAGGGGGAGAAGTGCCGCTGCGATTCTCGTTTTTGAGAAATAAGTTACCTGAATTTTCACCCTGATAAGATGAATCGAAGGAGGTTGGATCTCAAGAAATAATTAACTTTCCTTAAATGATGTAGGGGAAACCCTCTTCGAGGTGAAGAAGGTGTTCTTGTGCAATGTCTTTTACCTCTTGCACGGAGCTGACACTGGAGAGCTTTTTACGGAGTGGTTTCGCTCCTGGAAAGCCTTTGCAGTAGGTCATTAGGCGTGAGCGCATTGCCATTAGCGTGTGCTTTTCGTCACCATAGCGGTCACTTTCAGATGCAAGCTGGCAGTGGCGAAGAATCATACGCCACCTTTCAGGGACGCTGACAGGCTCGGGCACGGTGCCGGTTGCGAGAAATTCTTTAGCTTCTTTGAAGATCCAAGGGTATTGCATCGCGGCTCTGCCAATCATAATGCCGCTCAATGCGCTTCCTTCTTTGCGCTTTTGGACATCGGCTCCACTTTGGATATCTCCATTGCCGATGACGGGGATATCAACGGCTGCCGCGCATTCATTAATAATGTCCCAGTCGGCTTCTCCTCGGTATCCTTGCGCTCTAGTCCTTCCATGAACGGCAATTGCAGAAACTCCAGAATCTTCCAAAATACGGCAGACTTCAGGAGCGTTAATGGATTCCTGGTCCCAGCCAATTCTTATTTTTGCGGTGACAGGAGTGTGTGATCCAATCGCTTCAACGACTCCTTTTGCGACACTTTTTAAAATGGGGCAATCTCGAAGAAGAGAGGAACCGCCGTTTTTAGAAACGACTTTATTTACGGGGCACCCGAAATTAATATCGATAAAATCAGGCTGTTTCCATTCAATGATTTTCTGAGCGGCTTCCCCCATCCGTTGGCCATCAGCACCGAAAAGCTGGACTCCAACGGGGCGTTGTTCTTCGGTGAAATCAGTGTATTTACGAGTTCGCTGATCCTGTTGAATGATTCCTTCTGCTGAGACGAATTCCGTGACCATCGCGTCTGCACCAAGCTCTTTACAAATGCTTCGGAAAACCACATCAGTCACTCCTGCCATCGGAGCGAGGTAAAGCGGAAACTTTTGATCTTCAAACCAATGGAGTTTCATGAGGAAGGGAGGGGAGGTGCTTCGCTGGCAGTCACTTGATCTCCAGCAGGTGATTCTAATTCTTTGTCCGGAAGTTGCCCCCCGTTTTCTAGCATCAGGACGACTTCTTCTTGAATGACCTCGATTTCAGAAAGAGGAATATTAGGGTCTTTGATAATAAAAATGTCACCTTCTTTACGGTGTTCATAAACCCTCAGAATACTGGAAGGAGTTTGTTGGGTATCTGTTTCAACAAGTAATTTTTGGCGCTCTAGCATGACAGCAAGGATATAGCGCGTATTTTCAGTGTGAGCTTCGTCATCATCAACAAGACGTCTCAAGATGGAGGTCGCGTCTTCTTTTTTAACGACTTGGTTGGGGTCTTCTTTAATAGGGGCTTTATAAGTAGAATTCCAAAAAGAAAAAGGAGGGCTCGCCGTTTTATCGAGCGCACGCCAACCTTCGAGATGGTAATCTTTTCTTAGATAACCACTAGATTCGGGATCAGGGAAAATCCCGGTGTAGATTCGATCTCCATCTTTGAAGGGTTCCTCAGTGTGTGAGCACCGGTGCGTTTTGGTTCTGATATGCCAAGAGTCTCCTAGAGCCATGAGTCAAATAAGGGTGGGTTTTATGAAAGGGGGAGTAAGTTTCGGAGCTGGCAGTAAATAGATTTACCGCTCACTCTTCGGTAGTTGAGATACAGCCCTAAAAGAATGAAAAGAATATTGGTTGCCCAGGCCGCAATGAGAGGCGGGATATAACCAGCTTTACCGAGGGAAAGGAAAATATTAGTAGAAAGCATCATTGCCATCGCAAGCATAATGGCGATGAAGATGCCCCCTGCAGTTCCTCTGCGAGAAAATACCACCCCTAAGGGGGCAGCTAAAATAACGACCACCAGGCAGATCCATGGTTGAGACCAGCGGTAATGCCATTCTGTAAGGAAGGGTTGCTTATTTGTCCAAGCAGCGTCTTCGTTCACTTGGAACCAGCTAAGGAGCCCCGGAATCCCCAAGAATTCTGGGTTGAGAGCTGGTTTTTCGATTTCACGGGGCGTTTCGGTCCAGTCTTTAATAAGGTAAGGGCTAGGAAGAAGGATTTGTTCGACCGCTTGATTCGGTCGGAAGACTCGAAAATGAGCCTTGGAGAAAGACCAAGCTTTATTCTTAGGGCTCCAAGAAGCGCTTTCTGCAATCAAGCGCTTAGTGACTTTTTCAGTCTCAGGGTCTTGAATGGAAATCTTAATGGT
The DNA here is from genome assembly GCA_937951675.1 of uncultured Verrucomicrobiales bacterium. Taxonomy (GTDB): domain Bacteria; phylum Verrucomicrobiota; class Verrucomicrobiia; order Verrucomicrobiales; family Akkermansiaceae; genus CALFBI01. The sequence continues at coordinate 214,584 of CALFBI010000006.1, read as the reverse complement.
TTTGAGTTGAGCTTCACCTGATTTATTGAAGGTCATTTCTGCTACAAACCAATTCCTTCCGTTTGCAGTGTCGTGGTAATGGACGTCTTTCACTCCATGAAAGGCATTTGGATCAGAGGTCGCTAGAAACGCTTCCCGGTATCCAGCGGACCACGGAGCCAGCCGGTAATTCAAGAAGAGGCAGAAGAGGGAGCAGAAGAAGCCAAAGATAGTGAAGGGGGCAAGGACTCGAATCAGTCCTCGGCCGGTTTGAATAGAAGCAATGATCTCACGGGTATTAGAAAGTTTCCCTAAGATATAAAGGAGAGCAAGGAGCAGAGCGTAAGGAAGTAGCATTACCATCATGGATGAGATGGTGATGCCGTAGTATTTGAAGGCAAAGAGGACAGGTTTCTCGACTTGAGAAAACTCAGAATTGTTATCGGTGAAGTCCAGTAAGAGCCAGATCGTGAGTAGCGTTGCTAGACAGATCATAAAAACACTTAGGAATTGCCTACTGAAATAACGGTCGCAGATTCCCGATTTGAGATAATAGAGGGACCATAGAAAGGGAATGAAGACAATTAGGGTAGTGATCCAGGGGCGAAGCTCTTGTGTGAATCGATCGGAATCAGGGAATCCTTGGAGGTGCTCGGCTACGGCTTTTTGCTCCATAGGGAAAAGGATCAATGCTAAGAGAATTCCCATCACGCCGAGGGTGATGGGAATGACTAGGCCTTGTCTGATTCCTTTTTTTTGCATAGATTCCTAAGAGCTCATCAGGAAGAGGAGTGGGTAGAATGACCCAAAAACCTTACTGTGACGAGGGGATTTCATCTGCTCCGAAGTAAGGGCGGAGCGCCGCAGGGATTTCGATGCTACCATCAGGACGTTGATATTGCTCTAGAAGTGCAACATAGAGGCGAGGCAAGGCTGTGCCAGAACCGTTAAGAGTATGGCAGAACTCATTTTTACCTTCTGAATTTTTGAAACGTAACCGCATTCGGCGCGCTTGGTAGTCACCAAAGGAAGAGCAACTTGAGACCTCGAGGTATTTTCCTTGGCCTGGAGCCCAGACTTCGATGTCGTAAGTTTTACAGGATGAAAACCCGATATCACCCGTGCAAAGCTCAATGACTCGGTAGTGGAGTCCTAGCGCTTGAAGGGCGGCTTCAGCGTGACCTGTGAGCTCTTCGAGAGTTTGAGTTGAAGAGGCCGGGTCGACGATTTGGACGAGCTCTACTTTATCAAATTGGTGGGTGCGAATGATTCCCCGGTTATCTCGTCCAGCGCTCCCTGCTTCTCGACGGAAGCAAGGCGTATGAGCGGTCATCTTAATAGGGAGGTCTTTTTCCTTTAATAGGGTGTCTCGGTAAAGATTCGTAACGGGAACCTCCGCTGTTGGAGCAAGGAATAGGGCGTTATTTTCGATCCCATACATGTCTTCCTCAAATTTAGGAAGTTGCCCTGTCCCTTCCATACACTCACGTTTGACAAGGTGGGGAACATTGACTTCCTCGTATCCGTGTTTTTCAGTTTGGAGGTCGAGAAGGAATTGAACCAAAGCGCGCTCGAGCTTGGCTCCTTTCCCTCGGTAAACGGCAAAACCACTCCCTGTGATACGAGCCCCATCGTCGAAGCTGATGATTCCTAAATTTTCTGCGAGAACGAGATGATCTTGCTCCGACTCGAGTTGTGGCTTTTCACCCCAAACTCGAACGGTCGGGTTAGCGTCTTCGTTGTCACCTACGGGGCAATCGAGGTGAGGTAAATTGGGGACGCTGAGAAGGAGCTCCGCTTGTCTGTTTCCTGCGATTTCGACTTGCTCTTCGATTTGTTTGATTTGCTCTCCGATGTTGCGAACTTCTGCTTCGATCGCCGTCGTATCTTCGCCTTGTGACTTCAGTTGGCCGATTTTTTTTGAAGTTTGCTTTCGTTCAGCCTGGAGCACTTGCTTGTCTGTTTCCGCTTTGCGGCGTGTTTCATCACACGAGAGGATTTCGTCGATTTCCTGGTCGTAGTGACTTCCTCGCTGTTGAAGGCGTTTTTTGATTTCGCTTGCTGATTCCCGGATATGCTTGATGTCCAACATGACGCCCATTCAATAAGATGAGATCATGGGGAAGGGAACCCTGAAATGTGAAGATTCTAAAAAAGATCCGACTGGTTTCCGGGGTTATTAGGATTTATTTTTTTGGTTTAAGAGTGAATAAGCGCCGTTTTTTTCGAGTAAATCGTGGTGAGTGCCCGCTTCGACGACGGCTCCCTTTTGAAGGACGTAAATCTGATCTGCCGATTGGATCGTGGTAAGTCGATGCGCAATCACAATGCAGGTCCTACCGTGCATGAGCTTTTCGAGCGCCTTTTGAATGACTTTTTCGGTCTGGTTATCGACCGAGGCAGTAGCTTCGTCGAGGAGTAAAATAGGAGGGTTTTTGAGGAGGGCTCGCGCAATAGACAGTCGTTGTTTTTCTCCGCCAGAGAGCTTTACCCCACGCTCGCCGACGACGCTATCGAGCTGTTCGGGGAGTTGCTCCACGAAGGTGTGGGCGGACGCGGCGGCAAGAGCCTTCCAAATATCATCGTCACTCGCATCGCGTTTCGCAAGCAAGAGGTTATCACGAACGCTGCCATTGAAGAGGAAGGCTTCTTGCGTCACGTAACCTATTTGTGACCTGAGGTCGCGTAAGTTGAGCTCATTGAGTTCCTTGCCATCGATTGTAATTGAACCTTCTTTATAAGGGTAAAACCCACACAAGAGATTCACAATAGTTGATTTCCCGGCCCCGGTTGGCCCTACGAGGGCAATTGTTTCTCCAGCTTTTGCGATCAGAGAGAGTTTTTTTAAGATGGGTTCATTTTGGTAAGAAAATTGTAAATCCTTGATTTCAATCTCACCAGATAATCGATCTAGAATAGGCGCTCCTGTATCGAGACGAGGCTCTTCTTTAGAATCAAGAACCTCAAAGACTCTGTCTGCAGCGGCTCGTGCAGATAAAGCCATTTGATTCAATTGATGGAGTCGGCCAATGGGCTCATAAAAAAGACTGAGGTAGAGAAAGTATTGAACAAATTCACCATTATCGAGCTCTCCCTTCATTACGGCATATCCGCCGAACCCGAGGACTAAAGAATACCCACACATTTGTAAAAAAGAGGTGCTAGGGGAGTAGGTTGCCCAATACCTCATCACTTTTAAGGTCGCCTGGCGAACGCCGTTGGAGGCTTCGTTGAATCGGGCATGCTCTGAAACTTCAGCAGTATAGCTTTTAAGCTGTCGAATCCCCGCAATATTATCATGGAGAAGGGCGTTCATATCTCCCGAGGCTTCTCTTTGGGCTCGGTAGCGGTCTCTTGCTGAGTGAGAATAAAGCCAAGCTGAGAGTAGTAAAAAGGGAATGGGGACGGCCGCCCACGCTCCGATTTCTGGATTCACATAAAAAAGAACTCCTCCGATGATTAAGACTTGGAGAATAGCAACGAGCCCTTGTTCGATGCCGTCGATTACGATTTGCTCCATCGCAGTGACGTCTTCCATCACGCGAGACATGATATCTCCCGTTCGGCGAGTATCGAACCAATTGACGGGGAGGCGCTGCAGTTTGGCGTAGAGATCTGACCGAATATCAAAAATGATTTTCTGCTCGAAAACATTATTTAACAAAATTCGAGAAGCATTTAAAATCTCTCGAATAAAGAAAGATCCCAGCGCCATTAAGGTCAAAGGAAGTAAACGATCCCATTCTTTTTCAGGAACGACTTGATTAATGACCTCTTTGACAATTCCTGGAAAAATAACGAGCGCCAGGGTCATTAAAATAGCGCAGACGAGTTGTCCTATAGCGAGTAAGGGATATTTTTTAAGATATTGGAGTAGCCTAGAAAGTGTTTTCACTGCCACTACTCTTTGCCTGCTTTTAAGGGCAGACAAAGCAAAACTTCATGAATTGATGAATTTTAGGGTTGTCGCCGCCAATGAATGCCAGCTAGCTTAACAAAACTTATTGCAAAAGTGATGAGTAAATTAAGACACATAATCACACGATGGCAGCAAACATCATTTCAATTTTTAGCGTTCTCATTCTTGGGGTAGCGATCTGGTTTGGCGTTAAAAACAAGGAGGCTTATGAAGCTGAGATGGATAAGCGTTATAAAATGGAGACAACGCTTGATCAAACTCGAGGGAGTTTAATTGACACCAAGAAGACTTTAGCGACCACGGAAGGTGAACTTAATGAGACGAACGGTATCAATGAGTCACTCGCTAAGAATCTTTCTACACAAGAAGAAAAAAATCTTAATCTAGAGGAAAGCATCGAATCGAAGAAAGAGATCGCTGCCGAGAAAAAAGGAGAAGTAGAGCTCGCAAACGAGTCGTTGAAAGACTTGGGTGATGTCGAAGAGCTCATTGCTAGAATGAAGCGCACTCAGCGCGAACTTGCAGAACTCAGCGCCTCTTTATCTGATAAGGAAGCCAAGATCGCTACTCTCTCAGAACAAAAAGCAAATACTCAGACCTCGATCGACGGTTTGGCTGAGGTCATGCGTTTACGGCGTAATAAGATTTCAAGTCCAGGCTTAGCAACGTCAATCCGAAGCGTTTATCGTGGATGGGGCTTTGTTACGATTGCTTCAGGTGATTATGCCGGAATTGTAAAGGGCTCTACACTGGACGTCATGCGTGATGGACAGAAAGTGGCTCAACTTCTCGTTACTGCTGTCGAATCAAATAGTGCGGCAGCAGATATCATCCCAAGCTCGATTGAAGAAGGGGAAACAGTTTACCCTGGTGATAAAGTTGTTGCAACATCGGTAACGCCAGCTTCGGCCCCAGCTTCTGCATCAAATTAATTTTCAAACACAAACAGCGCACATTATTTAAGCACTATGAAAGGTTTATTCTACGCACTTGCGATCATCATTTCTATTGTCGCAATCTTCTTTAATCTGAAGGTTAAGGAAGCTATCGAAGGTGAGCAAAAACGTTTTGGCGAAACAGAAGTTCAGCAAAAAAACGTTTATGACACTCTGGTCGAGACAGAAGGAGTTTTGGAAGACACTCAGAAAAGCTTAGCGGAGGCTCTCTCTCTTAAAGCTGATACCGAAGCGAAAATCGAGTCAGCACAATCTAAGGAGAAAAGCTTAAATCGTTCTCTTGCGAAAGTTCAAGTTGAGATTGATCGTTACGATTCAAAATTAGACGAAGTTCAAGAGCTTATCAATAAAGTGAAACAAAGTGTTCCAGGAGATGTTACAATTGAATCTCTTCCTGACCACATTCGTCAACTTGCCGAGGAGAAAAAATCTAAGAGCAAGCAGTTGGAAGAAAAAATTATTGTTTCTGAAAAGCTTACAAAGACGGTGGCTTCCAATCGTTCAGAGATCACTCGCCTGAATACTTCTTTAAGTGATAGCCGAGCTCGTGTAAGCCGAAATGCCTCAGAAGCAAGTATCACCTCTGTCAGTAATATTTGGGGGTTTGTTGTTATCTCTGGAATTGGCACTAAGAATAATATTGAAGGGAGCGCGCCTCTTTTAGTGACTCGTAACGGTAAAATGATCGGGAAACTTCGTATTTCAGCAATCGAAGCGAATCAGGTGGTTGCTGATATTGTGCAAGAAAGCCTCGCTCCTGGAGTGACACTCTATCCTGGCGATACGGTCATTTTGGAAGATCCAGTTGTTAACTGAGATGCTTTAAATTTCTTTTAAAAAAAAAGCCCGCTTTGCTTGATTGCAACGCGGGCTTTTTTCGGTCTTGCCACTTTCTGGTGAAACCCGCATTCTCTTTAGCAATCTATGAAAAATCTCAATCTCGTTTTTCAGTCTCTTTTAGTGATCTCATCTTTGGCCCTTTTCTCTTGTGCTGGAACAGGCGTAAAAGAACGCCAGGGCGTTCCTCCTCAAAGTAGTGCTAGTGATATGCCTTGGAGCACTCCTAGTGCGGGAGAAGGCCAAGGGCTTCTTGGCCAAGCCTTACAAGGGAGATAAACGAGGAGCTCTCTCAGCTTGATTCTTTCTTTACTTGGGGGGAAAAGAAAGGAGTCAGCGGTGATAAGGCTCGCCTCGTTTAATAGTCGCGCATCGGTAGAGTTGCTCTGATAAAACAAGCAAGGCTAACTCATGCATCAGCGTTAAGCTTGAAAGGCCCCAGACGGCATCGCATTGCTGCCGCAGGGATTCGGTGTGCCCGTCTGCAGCGCCGATAAGAAAAGAAATGGACTTCAGGTCACCCCGATCTTCCCAGGTCGTTAATTGGTTCTGCATTTTAGAGGTGGAGAGAAGGACCCCTCTTTCATCCATCGCAATCCGTAAGCTTGACTCGGAAGCGGCAAGTAGTCTCGCAGAGACCTCTTCAGAAGAGCCTGCCTTCACAAATTGAAGGTCGTAATGGCCATAGCGTTTGAGGCGCTTCATGTATTCTTGAATGCCTTCTTTAGCATAGTTCAGGCTAGGCTTCCCGGCGCAAATGATACGAAATTTCATTCTATAATTAACTGGTTTTTTAAAAGGAGGAGTTATTACAGGGGCTGGATAAGAAAGGGATTAAAGCAAATTGAATATTCGTGTAGCAGAAAAAGATATCATTGTTTTGAAATCATGTTACAAGTCTTTCCTTAGGTGTATTTTATTTATTTTAAGTAACTTGCCTCTTATTTTGCCCCTGCTCTTTACTTGATTTGCCTCGAAAAGCTCTGATGCCCAAAAAACATAAAATTCACTCGTCGTCACTTTTTTTTGATGAAAGCATTTCTTCTGTTTCAGCTGACCCTAAAGTGGAAACTGCCATTGTTTATTGCGAAGGTCATTTTGGAAAGATTGATGGGAAAACAGCTAATGGCTTAGTCAGGCATTCAGAAAAATATAAAATTCTGTCCATTATCGATAGTGAAAAGGCAGGTCAAGATAGTGGAAAGGTTCTCGACGGGAAGTCTAATCAAATCCCTATTTTTAAAGATTTCGAGGAAGCCTTAGCTCAAGCGGGAAAGCTTCCGGATTATTTGATTTTTGGGATGGCTCCAGCAAGTGGGGTTCTTTCAAAATCTGAAAGGCTTCTGCTTTTACGGGCCATTGAGTATGGCATTAATATTGTAAATGGGCTTCATGAATTTCTCAATGATGACCCTGAATTTATAGAGGCGGGAGCTAAAGCCAATGTGGTCATTAGAGATATTCGGAGGCCTCGAGATAAGAAAGAATTAAAGGTTTTCAGTGGTAAAATTAACGAGGTGACTTGCCCCCGAATTGCTGTTTTAGGAACAGATTGCGCTATAGGAAAGCGAACGACGGCAACGATATTGGCTCATGAGTTGAATTTACGTGGTATTAAGGCCGTAATGATAGGCACAGGGCAGACAGGATTGATTCAAGGGGCTCGTTATGGGTTAGCTCTAGATGCGGTGCCCGCTCAGTTCTGCTCGGGAGAGTTAGAGGGTGAGATCATAAAGGCTTTTGAGGATGAGAACCCTGATGTCATTTTAATCGAAGGGCAGGGATCTCTTAGTCACCCCGCTTATTCGACCTCTAGTTTTATCATTCGAGGAAGCTGTCCTCAGGGTGTGATCCTTCAGCATGCACCAGGGAGGAAGCATCGCTGTGACTTTGAGGGGATGGCGATGCCAGATGTTCGTTCAGAAATAAACCTCATTGAGACTTTTGCTAAAACAAAAGTGATCGGGTTGACTCTCAATCATGAGAATATGACAGAAGAAGAGATGTCTTCTGCAATCATTCAATACGAAGAGGCGTTAGGGATACCTGCCACTGACGTGCTTACTAGGTCACCTGAGCGTTTAATAGAGATGGTCCTTTTAGCTTTTCCTGATATAAAGATAAAGGGGGGCGTATTAATTTGACCTGTGCGCCTGCTCCGCGCTTAGAAATTGATCTTGTTAAGCTTTCCCATAATGCTGGGACACTGGTGTCTCAGTTATTTGAAAGAGGCATATCAGTCACGGGAGTCACAAAAGCAACTTTGGGTTTACCTGAGATAGTTAATACTTGGCTTCAAGCAGGAGTAAGTGGCTTGGGTGATTCTCGGGTTGAAAATATAGAAGCAATGCGGGGATCTCAAATCGATGCTTCGATGACTCTGATTAGGACTCCTATGCTAAGCCAGGTAGAGAAGGTGGTGGCTTTGGCCAATATAAGTTTTAATACGGAAATGAAGGTGATTCGCGAACTTTCAAATGCTGCGAAGAAGGCAAACAGTATTCATAAAGTTGTGCTAATGGTAGAGTTAGGAGACCTCCGTGAAGGAATTATGCCCAGCTTACTGAAAGATTCAGTAAGGGAAGTTTGCGGGCTTTCGAATATTTCTTTTGTGGGGATCGGCGCCAATCTGGCTTGTCGGAGCGGAGTGTCACCTGACCAGAGAAATATGGGAGAGCTTTCGGCGTTAGCAAACTCTATTGACTCTGATTTTGGGCCAATTGTGGAAATAGTATCGGGTGGGAACTCTGCGAATCTTGAGTGGGCGCTTAGTGGAGCGGACACTGGGCGTATTAATAACTTACGTCTAGGAGAGGCTTTATTACTTGGCTGTGAGCCCCTTCATCGTAAAGCAATTAAAGGGCTATACATTGATGCCATAAGTTTAGTGGGTGAAGTAATCGAGTTGAAAGAGAAGCCTGCTCAGTCATGGGGTAAAGTTGGTCAGGCTGCTTTCGGGGAGGTTAAATCTCATGGTGATCAAAGGACGATCACTCAGGCTATATTTGCGCTTGGTCGACAAGATATAGATCCCGATGGGCTGATTCCGCCTCCTGGTCTTAAAATTCTAGCGGCAAGTAGCGATCACTTAATAGTGGAAGTAGAGGATTACTTTGAGGAAATCAAAGTAGGTAGTGAAGTTTGTTTTCAATTGAATTATAGTGCTTTACTTCGAGCCATGACGTCGCCGTTTATTGCGAAAAAGTTCAAGACTTATAAAAAAGATTGAAGAAGGCAGGCGGTAAAAACGAAGAAATGGCGGACAGTGAGGGATTCGAACCCTCGGTGACGTTGCCGCCACACTCGCTTTCCAGGCGAGCCCATTCGACCACTCTGGCAACTGTCCGTAAAAGATGACTTCTTCTTAAAAGATCGAATAAGGAAGGGCGGACGCTAACGATCTCTCTCTCTTAAAGCAATGCCTTTTTTAGAAGCAAGAAAGCTTTCTTCTAAATCGGTCTGATAATTCTAGATGTAGCACTGAGTCAATTTGTCGGAGTGGCGACAAATTGACTCAGTGCTACATGTGACAGAATGGCGCTTTCGCGATGGTTTAGATTTATTTTTATTTGTAAGTTGCTTGCAATCAATAATTTCAAATCCTTTTTTAAGAGGTGGCATAGGGTGTGCATAAGAGGAGGTAACAAAATAAACTTAAATATTATGGGAAAAATACTCGGAATTGACTTAGGAACGACCAATTCATGCATGGCAGTCATGGAAGGAGGGGAGCCTGTTGTTTTGGAAAACTCAGAAGGGGCTCGCACAACGCCTTCGGTGGTTGCTTTTACAAAATCAGGAGAGCGTGTTGTCGGACAAGCGGCGAAACGCCAAGCAGTGACAAATCCAAAGAACACGATCTTTTCAGCAAAACGTTTGATGGGAAGGAAGTTCGATGAATTGACGGATACTGATAAGCAGCTGCCTTACGAAATCGTGAAAGCTGATAATGGAGATGCACATATTCAGGTGGAAGTGGGTGAAGAGAAACAAGTTTTCTCACCACAGGAAATTGCCGCAATGATTTTGGGCAAGCTCAAATCAGATGCGGAAAGCAAGCTTGGCGAAACAATCACAGAAGCTGTTATTACAGTTCCGGCTTATTTCAATGATTCTCAACGAAGCGCTACCAAAGCAGCGGGAGAGATCGCTGGTCTTAAAGTTCGTCGTATCATCAATGAACCTACTGCAGCTGCTTTAGCTTATGGGCTTGATAAGAAGAGTGATGAAAAAATCGCGGTTTATGATCTCGGTGGTGGAACATTCGATATTTCAGTTCTTGAAATCGGAGATGGCGTTTTCGAGGTTTTAGCAACGGACGGAGATACCCAACTCGGTGGTGATGACTGGGATAATACGATTATTAATTGGGTGATCGGCGAGTTTAAATCAGCAGAGGGCATTGATCTTAGTGGTCAGCCGGATGCTCTTCAAAGAATCAAAGAAGAGGCTGAAAAAGCGAAAATCGCATTGAGCTCAGCTCAAACTTACGACATCTCTCTTCCTTTCGTGACAGCAGACGCAACAGGTCCGAAACATATTCAGCTTCAGTTGACTCGTGCGAAGTTGGAGCAATTAACGGATTCACTTTTTGCTCGCACGAAGAAGCCAGTTCTTGATTGCATCAAAGAAGCTGGAGTTTCAGCGAGTGAAATTGATGAACTCGTCCTCGTAGGAGGAATGACTCGGATGCCTCGTGTGCAAGACACCGCTAAGGAACTCGCAGGGAAAGAGCCTCATAAAGGCGTTAATCCTGATGAAGTTGTGGCGATCGGGGCAAGCATTCAAGGGGGGGTTCTACAGGGAGACGTTAAAGATGTTCTTCTTCTAGATGTGACGCCTCTTACTCTTTGTATTGAAACAATGGGCGAAGTAGCTACTGCGATGATCGAGCGTAACACCACGATCCCGGCGAAAAAGTCTCAGACCTTCTCAACCGCTGCTGATAACCAACCTGCGGTTGATATTCGCATCTGCCAAGGCGAGCGTAAAATGTTCAGCGGAAACAAGCTTCTTGGTAACTTCCGGTTAGACGGAATCGAGCCAGCGCGCCGAGGAGAGCCACAAATCGAAGTGACTTTTGATATCGATGCGAATGGGATTTTACATGTTTCAGCGAAGGATAAAAACTCTGGTAAAGAGCAAAAGATTTCGATCGAGGGCTCGAGTGGCTTGAGTGATGAGGAAATCGAAAAAGCGAAGCAGGATGCAGAAGCCAATGCCGATGCTGATAAAGCGCGAGCAGAATCAGTCGAGTTGAAAAACAATGCTGAAAATATGGCGTATCAAGTGGAGAAACAACTCGAGGAGATGGGGGACCAGGTTCCTGCAGAATTGAAAGAATCTCTTGAGTCTAAAGTAGCGTCAGTTAGATCTTCTCTCGAAGGAGGAGATGATGAGGCGATTAAAGCCGCTACAGATGATTTGCAAAATTCCTTGAGTGAGCTCGCTCAGATGGCTCAACAAGCACAAGCAGCAGGTGCTGGCCCAGAAGCGGCGGAGGCGCAAGCAGAAGCTGGTGATTCAGCAGAACCTCGGAAAGCAAAAGGAAAAGTGGTTGACGCTGAAGTTGTTAACGAAGACTAAATAAAATATTTACAAGCGCTCTTTTTCTGAAGAAGAGGAGCGCTTTTTCGATAAGAAAATACATTAATAAAAAATACTATGGCTAACATTAAACCGCTCGGACAACGCGTCCTTGTCAAGCGTATCGACGCAGATGAAATCAGTGCAGGAGGCATTGTTCTTCCTGATACAGCAAAAGAGAAACCACAAGAAGCTGAGGTCATTGCACTCGGCACAGGTGGTAAAGACGAAAACGGGAATGATTTCACCTTTGATGTGAAAGTAGGAGATAGTGTTCTCGTTTCTAAATATGGAGGAACCGACGTCAAACTTGATGGAGAAGATTATGTTCTTCTTTCTCAGTCAGATATTCTCGGCATCATGTCCGCTTAATTCCGTTTAATCACTTTAAGATCAAAATCAAATATTATGTCTAAACAACTTGAATTCGACGAAGCAGCACGTCAATCACTCCTCCGTGGAGTTGAAAAACTCGCTCGTGCCGTAAAAGCAACTCTTGGTCCTGCCGGAAAAAATGTCATTCTTGACAAGAAATTCGGATCACCAACGATCACAAAAGATGGTGTTTCTGTCGCGAAAGAAATCGAGCTCGAAGATCCTTATGAAAATATGGGAGCTCAGCTTATTAAGGAGGTTTCTAGTAAAACTTCTGACATCGCTGGTGACGGAACAACTACCGCAACGGTTCTTGCTGAAGCAATCTACCGTGAAGGTCTTCGTAACGTCACAGCAGGTGCTAACGCAGTAAGTCTTCAACGTGGGATTTTGAAAGCTTCTGAGGCGATTGTAGCAAAACTTCATGAAATCTCTAAAAAGGTTTCGGAAAGTAAAGAAATTGCTCAAGTGGCGACTGTTTCTGCAAACTGGGACGAGGAAATCGGTAATATCATTGCAGAAGCAATGGATAAAGTCGGTAAAGACGGAACCATTACGGTGGAAGAAGCAAAAGGGATCGAAACAACTCTCGACGTTGTCGAAGGGATGCAATTCGATAAAGGCTACCTTTCTCCTTACTTTGTCACTGACGCAGAGAGCATGGAGTGTAATCTCGAAAATGCACTTCTCCTCATTCACGAGAAGAAGATCTCTAACCTTAAAGACATGCTTCCTCTGCTTGAGAAAGTAGCGAAAACAGGACGCCCTCTCTTAATTATTGCGGAAGACGTCGAAGGTGAAGCTCTTGCAACTCTCGTTGTAAATAAACTTCGCGGCACACTCAATATTTCTGCAGTGAAAGCTCCAGGATTTGGCGATCGTCGTAAAGCGATGCTCGAAGATCTTGCAATCTTAACAGGTGGTCGCGTGATTACTGAAGACCTCGGGATTAAACTTGAGAATGTTGAAATCGAAGATCTTGGTGAAGCGAAGCGCGTTAGCATTGCAAAAGAAAGCACCACGATCGTTGAAGGTGGTGGAGCAAGTGACCAAATTACTGGTCGTGTTAATTTGATTCGTAAGCAAATCGAAGAGACAACATCTGATTACGATAGTGAGAAGCTTCAAGAGCGTCTTGCTAAACTCGCGGGTGGGGTTGCTGTGATCAATATCGGAGCGGCAACAGAAACTGAGATGAAAGAGAAAAAAGACCGAGTGGAAGATGCTCTTCATGCGACACGCGCTGCAGTTGAAGAAGGAATCGTTCCTGGTGGTGGAACCGCTCTCATTAAGGCTCAAGCTGCACTAGGTGACCTTTCACTTAAGGGCGATGAAGCGACTGGAGCTGGGATCGTGTCTCGTGCGATCGAAGCCCCTCTTCGTCAGCTTGCTGCTAACGCCGGACTTGAAGGTGCTCTTATTGTGGAGCAAGTTAAAGCAACCGGCAAAGGGTATAACGTTGCTACTGGTGAATACGTTGACCTTGTCAAAGAGGGCGTTGTTGATCCGACAAAAGTAACGCGTTCAGCTCTTCAGAATGCAGCCTCTATTGCAGGTCTTCTCTTGACGACAGAGTGTTTGATTACAGACATCCCAGAACCAGAAGCTGCGGCAGCTGGTGGACATGACCACGGAATGGGTGGCATGGGAGGAATGATGTAATTCTTCACTGAGATTAATCTCTCATTTATAAAAAAGCCGGTTGTGATATTCACAACCGGCTTTTTTTATTCTTTTGTTAAAACGAGAGTAAGCGGTCTTGCTTATTCCCAAGATAAAACATTATCGGCTGAATCTTTTGGGGTGGTATTAGTCCCGTCAGCTCCAATTGAATAGCAGACAATATTCACTCCACGCAGGGTAGTGGCCGCGGCCTTGATTCCAACTGGGATTTTTATTTCATTATCATAATTATTGTCAAAAATAATTTGAAGAGGGTTTCCCCATGAATCAGTGACATTAGTGAGATCTCCACTGGTCTCATCATATTGAGCTCCTTCTGATGTAGAGCTTTTGGCTTGCTTCATGTTGAGGTAGTTAAAACCTCTCGAATTGTCTTTCGTCAGCTCTAAAAGAAATGAAGGAATGCTGGTCGTATCATTAATAGCAAAAGGCGCTGAATCAGCGGTGGCAGTCGGAGCGGCGGGAGCATTAGGAAGTCTTCCGATGTCTGCGTAATATTGTTCAATTCCGCGCACCACTTCGACACAGGTTTGTTTCGTGGCAACTTTCTTCGCGTTTTTTAGGGCATTCAAGACGGCGGGAGAGGAGAGTCCTGCGAGCACCGCAATAATAGCAATGACGACGAGAAGCTCGACAAGAGTGAATCCTTTTTTAGGGCGTTTAGAGATCAGTTTCATAAATTAAAGTTAGTTGATTAGGTGGTGAGCTCGCTCACATCAAGTTTAGATTGCAGGCATCTTCTTCATGTCATCACAATGTGAATACACTATCATGATCTATGCTGAGAGATCTTGTCGATCTCAAAATTGAGCTTCCTAAGAGCGTTGGAGGAAAACGGTCTTTTGATCGAATTCAATTGTTTAGAGAGGAGTTTCGAGGCCATGATAGGCCATGACCGAATTTCGCCGTGAGTTACAGGCTCTTCTAGAGGCTTCTCCTAAGCCTCTCAGAGAGATGGATTTAATCGAAAAGCTGAAACTTCACTCTTCGCAAAAAGTCATTTTAAGAAAGGAGCTGTCGGCGATGATGAAAACCGGTTTGGTCAGCGAATTTGGAAAAGGGCGTTACGTCATTAAGCGGCCGAAAAAAACAAAGAAAGAACGGCAACGTGTGGTTTTAGAAGGAACCATTAAGCTTCACTTTAGAGGAAACGGTTGGTTTTTTCCGGACGCTACAGTCGAAGAAAATCAGAAGCACGAAGCGGGAAGTTTTCCTAAAATATACATCCCTGGAAAGAAGTTAGGGGTTTCCCTGAACGGGGACCGGGTTCGAATCGCAATTGACCGCATGGGGCCTCCAGAATGGAAGCGTAAATCAGGTAAATTACGCCAAGAGGAAGAAGAAGAGCTCGCAAGTGGCAGTGTGATTGAGATTGTCAAACGTCGCTCTGAGGAAGTAGTGGGAGTCATTGCTCGTAATAAAGAGAAGGTCTTTTTGAGATTGGAGAGTGAATTTCTTCCACCTCGTATGGAGCTTGCTTCCGTTCCAGAAGGAGCTGAATTTGGTCAGCTTGCTGCTGCAAAGATTACGGTATGGAATGACCGAGAAAGATTCCCTAAAGGTGAAATCACAAAGGTCCTTGGTTGGGAGAATGATCCAGGAGTGGATATTGAAGCGGTGATTCGTGAATATAACTTACCAGTCACATTTGAACCTCAGGTGATTCAGGCGGCAGAACGAGTTGCGGTCGAAATTTCGGATCAGGAAAAAGAGCGACGTGAAGATTGGACAGATAGGTATGTCATTACAATTGACCCGGCGACAGCGAAGGATCATGACGATGCGATCTGGGTTCAAAAAACCGAGAAAGGTTGGGACCTTGCCGTTCATATTGCGGATGTATCTCATTATGTGAAGCCTGGCACGGCATTAGATCTCGAGGCCCAAGAAAGAGGGAATTCAACCTATTTGGTAGATCGAGTCTTGCCGATGATTCCGGAAATTTTAAGTAATGGGATGTGTTCATTGAAACCAGATGAAGAACGGCTGACAAAGTGCGCTGTGATGAGTTTTGGTCAAGATGGGTCGGTCCTTAAAAGTCGTTTTGTAGATGCTTATATTAAGAGTCAGGCCAAACTCTCTTATGAGCAGGCTCAAGATGTTCTCGAAGGAGATAATTCTCGTGGAGAAATCGGAGAGATGGTGAAAGAAGCTTGGGAGCTTGCTTCGACTTTGAGAAAACGTCGCTTTAAAGAAGGCGCTCTTGATATGGAGTTTTCAGAGTATCAACTGATTCTAAGTGATTCAGGTCAAGCGACAGGCTTCGAACATGAGGTTTATAATGAGAGCCACCAATTGATTGAGGAGTTTATGCTCATAACGAATGAGGCGGTCGCACGGTTATTGAAATCCCGAATGAAGCCGGCCATTTACCGAACACATGAGGATCCGGACCCTGCAAAATTATTAGAGTTTGCAGAAGTTGCTCGAGCTTGGGGATATGAGCCAGGGGATTTATCCCATCGAGGAAATGTGCAAAGCCTGATTGATAAAAGCCGGGGGAGTGTAGGAGAACATGCTATTAAACTGGGCCTTCTTAAGAGCCTTAAAAGAGCTTGTTATTCGCCTACTCCAGAAGGGCATTATGGCCTTTCAAAAGGGGATTATTGCCATTTCACAAGTCCCATTCGGAGGTATGCGGATTTGGTCGTGCACCGAGCCCTTCAGTCTTTTTTAGATAATGCTCCCGCAAATCCAGATCAAACGACAAGCCAGCGTCAGAATGAGGTCATCGCAGAACATATTTCTTCGTCAGAACGCAAGAGCGCGGAAGCGGAAAGTAAAACGAAGCAAATTAAATTATATGACTTCCTGGAGCGCACTCGTGATACCAAGCAAGCTCCGGTATTTAGTGCGGTCGTGACTGAAGTGAAGAGAATGGGGGTATTTGTAGAGATTCTTGAATTAGGGATGAAGGGGCTTGTTCGTGCAGAAGATCTTGGCACGGAGAGATGGAAATACCATCAAGTAGCGGGTCGTTTCGTAGGAGCTAATCAGGAAGCGATCGAATTAGGAACCGCCTTTAAAGCGGTCGTGACTCGGACAGACCGCGAAAGAAGGCGCTTAGACTTTAAGAGGCTATCAATAGCCTGAACTTACATTTATCTTGATATCAAGTAGGTTTGTTGTTTATGATCCTCAACAACTCTAAACCCCTTTACACTCTATACAATGGCAATTTCTCTTTCAGATCTCAAAAATGCAAGTCCTGGGGGAACTGGGCCAACCATAAAATTAAATTTATCGGGCACGCCTACCACTCAGTTATCTTCTCCTCCTGTTGAAAATGAAGCAAATCCTCCTCAGGATCCTAGCTTACCGTTTACGCTGGAAGAGTTACAGTTTTCCAATGCTGAGATTTTGAAACATCAGCATGACCGGATCACAGTGACCTATAATGAACTCCTGAAGCGTCGGCCTGATTATTTATGTGTTTATTCAGACGGGGTCCTTCGAGAGCATTCTGAAGAGAATGGAGCATTGAAGCAGATTCCGATTCTAATTACGAACATTTGAAAGATAATTCATCTTTCTTCTATTTTTTTATTGTCACGCAGAGGAAACCTGCGTGATTTTTTTTGAGAATTTTTTACTAAACTTAATGATGATAAAATTAACACTAATGACACTTGCTGCTTCAGCTTTTTGCTGTTTCGCCCATGAAGAGGGGGAAAACCATTTGCCAGCATTGGGTGATGACAAAGCTTCGGTAATTACCGGGAATGGCGTTTTTACCTATAAAACAATCCCTGGTTGGGGAGAACTCCCAGAGGGCAAAAATATAGGACCTACTCATGGCGCGATCGTTTTAGATAAGAAGGGCAATATTTACGTTACGACAGATGCAGAACATTCGATTTGCGTCTTTGACGCTAGCGGAAAGTTTCTCAAAAGTATCGCCCCAGACTGCTCCGGCCTACACTCACTGAGTATTGTCGAAGAAGATGGGAAAGAATATCTGTATGGTGCTCATCTGACTGGGAAGCGAATTGTGAAGCTCGACCTCGATGGGAATGTTGTGATGTCTCTTTCGGAGGAAAATGTTCCTGGCTTAGAAGGTGGCTTCAATGGAGTCACCTCCGTTGCCATTTCTCCTAAAGGTCATCTTTTTGCTTTCTTCGGGTATGGGAATAATATGGTGCGTCAGTTTGATAAGAGCGGTAAGCTCATTAAGTCTTTTGGAGGCTTAGGAAAAGGAGCTGGTTCATTTGTGACCTGTCACGGAAGTGCTATTGATTTTCGTTACGAAGAGCCTCGTATTCTTGTATGTGACCGAGGGAACCGTCGTCTTGTTCACCTCAATTTAGATGGAGACTTCATTCAGGAGTATGCGGTGAATCTTCGTCGTCCTTGCCAAGTGAGCTTCTGGGGCGATTACTGCGCCGCGGCAGAATTAGAAGGTCGTGTTTCGATCATGGATAAAGAGGGAACGGTTGTCGCGCTTCTCGGTGATAACCATGATAAGAAACAGCACGCTAATTTCAAAGTGACTCCCGAAGAAATGCGGGTAGGTTACTTTACAGCTCCCCACGGTTTATCTTTCGATAAAGAAGGAAATCTGTTCGTCCAAGAATGGAACAAGACAGGTCGCTTAACAAAGCTTGAAAGGGTTTTTAAATAAGGCTTTGGTTCGTATTATTATTTAAACAAATGAATTGAAACGGAGGGTTGAGAGACCTTCCGTTTTTTTATGAAGCGAAGAAGTATCATGAGACAAGAACTCGATACATTAGGGGAGGTCATTGGTAAAGCCGTGACTGGAAGAGGGCTGAGCCAGATTGAATTGGCTCAATCAATACAGCTATCTGTTGAAGACTTAAGGAAAAAAATAAATTCGAACTCATTATTAGAAGGACAGTTAGCAGGTTTAGAAAAGGTTCTTTTGCTGAAACAAGGGACATTACTTGCGATTCAAAATCGGAGTGATTTGACAACCTCTCTGGAAGTCCCCAACGGTCTAGAGTGTATCAATACGCCATTTACTGATTTCGACGTAAATGCTTACCTTTTGAAAAGAGAGGGATGGCCCGAATCCATTTTATTTGATTCGGGCTACGGGATGGAGTTAGCGAAATGGGAGGGGCTGAACCCAGAGCCGAGCCGGCTTTATTTAACCCATACCGATCGCGATCATGTTGGTGGGATTAACGGGATCCAAAAATATTACCCTCACCTCAAAGTGTTTTCTCAAGATGCGGAGCCTTATTCTTCGGGAGATTATTTTAGTGACGGGGAGGTGTTTTCTCATGGAGAGATTGAAATCGAAGCTAGAAAAGTGCCTGGGCATACACCGGCGGCAACAGTTTATGTTATATGGGGACTGGAAGTTCCGGTAGCGATTGTGGGAGATGTGATCTACCGACAATCAATAGGTGGAGTCAGAGGGGATTATGAAGAAGCTCTTTACGAGATGAGAAGGCAGATTCTTACTCTTCCAGAAGAGACTCTCTTAGCGCCCGGTCATGGCCCTTATACAACCGTGCGAGAAGAAAAACGAACCAACCCTTTTTTCCCGGAGTGTAGCCCTTCCATTTCTATTTAGAATGAAGAGGTGAGAAGGTCTTCTTATTTTCTTACTCTGGTATTGAATTGTTTTTTCTAGTAGAGATCACGTGATGTTTCGTTCCGGCCGTTTTCTCTCTATCGCCTATAGTATAGCTTCGGTGCTTTATTTAGGCCTGGTTTCTTATGGGAATGAGGTGGGTGTTTGGCTCACTCCATTGATGACTTTAGCACTGATTTTTTTGACAGGGCAAGCGGTGGTAGGTCTCGCGTGGGGCGCTTTGATGGGGTCGATGGCCTTAGCGCATCTTGAAATAGGGGTTGGGCTGAAAGAGTGGATCAGCTCTCATTTTTTTGGTTCTTTAGATGGACCTTGGAAGGTTAGCGCGATTTTATTTACTCTCTTCCTGGGGGCATTCGCAGGGGTGTTACAAGAAGGAGGAGGTTTCCGAGCGCTGTCTCGGAAGTTATTGAGAGGGAAAAGTGGCGAAAAAAAGAGAGTAGAGTTCGCAACATTTACCCTAGGTGGAATTTGTTTTTTCGATGGCTTAGCTAATGGCTTACTCGTCGGTAAAGTGATGAAGCCGCTTTTTGATCAAGCTCAAATTCCGAGAGCTCGGTTGGCTTACATTGTCGACAGTAGTAGTAGCGCAGTAGCCTGTATCGCTTTTATCTCAACCTGGATTGCGGCACAGTTAAGCCTGATTCAAGAAGGCTTAGAGGGGGTCGAAACAGAGGTGTCTGCGTATGAGCTTTTCTTCCGCTCGATTCCTTTGAATTTTTACTGTTTGTTGACGTTGTTGATGGTAGCAATTGTGATTTGGCGACAATGGGATTTTGGGCCGATGGCGAAGTCGGGTCATCATCTAGGGGATGAGAAGGTTACGGTTTCGTCAGAAAGAGTGGTCCCGGTTCGGGTGGCCTTGGTTCCTCTGGGGGTCATGATTTCTTCGATCATGTTGTTTTTTTATTTTTGGGAGACAACAGACCCAGCGCGCTTTACTTGGGGAAAGTTAGCTCAGGCTTTTGGCGGTTCAGCAGGTCCTTACGCTTTGACGATGGGGAGCTTGATCGGGTTACTGGTTGCGATAGTGATGAATTGGCCGCGAGGGAAAGGAAGGGTTTTTAAGGCCGCCCATGAAGGAGCGGCTCAAATGTTAGGGCCCTTAGGGGTTTTAGTTTTGGCGTGGACTTTTAGTTCGGTTTTGAAAGAGCTGGGAACTGCGCAGTGGCTAGCAGAGCGATTAGTGGGAAGTCTACCGGTCGCGTTTTTACCTCTCATTATTTTTCTGGTAGGGGCGTTAACGAGCTTTGTTACAGGGTCGTCTTGGGGGACTTTCGGTTTGTTGATGCCACTGGCGATGGCGAGCTCTCTTGCTGCGACACAGCAAGACGTGAGCGCTTTACCTATCGTGATCGCAGCCGTCTTTAGTGGGGCGGTTTTTGGTGACCATTGTAGCCCGTTTTCGGATACGACGATTGTTTCTTCATTCTCAAGTGGGGTGAGCACTCATGAGCATGTCAAAACACAGTTACCTTACGCTCTTCTTACCGCACTTGTTTCTGCGGGTTGTGGGTTTGGCCTGGTCGCCTTAGGGCAGCACCCTGTCGCGGCCTTATTTATTTCCGCTGCGGTATTGGTCGCACTCCCCTTGTTAGATCAAGGAAGAAAAAATAGATCTTCTGGTTCTGATTAGGGTTTGAGCGAGCCTTGTTCTTTTTTTAGCTGATGCTCCAACCAAAATGGAGCAAAGGGGATTACAGAGCAAAACATGATGATAACAGGTCGCGAAAATTTCCATTTCATCATTCCCCATGCAAGGAGGACGGCAATGGCGAGCATGACAAAGAAGAGGCCATGGAGTGACCCTACAACACGAACCGCTTCAGGTTTTCCTGCCCCATATTTTAAGGGCATCGCGATGCCTAAAAGGACAAGGAAAGAGATCCCGTCTAGAAGGCTGGAGATTCTTAAAAATTGGAAGGCCTGTTTCTTGGTCATGAGATGATGGCGTTCAGTGTGTCAAAGAAACGAGGCCCGTGACAAGATGCCGGGCCTCGTAGAAAATCAATTCGATTTTAGAAGTTAGGAAGCTCGATGAAGCCTTCTAATTTTCGAATTCGAGTGGGGTGACGCATCTTACGAAGTGCCTTCGCTTCGATTTGTCGAATCCGCTCTCTCGTGACCTGGAATTGGCGTCCAACTTCTTCGAGCGTTCGTGAGTATCCATCTTTGAGTCCGAAGCGCTGCTCAAGAACCTCTCTTTCACGCTCAGTGAGAGTGTCGAGAACTTCGTTGATCTTCTCTTTAAGCATGGAGAAGCCAGCTTCTTCCATTGGGTTTTCGGCGGCTTTATCTTCAATGAAATCACCAAATGAAGTGTCTTCAGAGTCGCCTACTGGAGCTTGAAGCGAAATAGGCTGCTGCGCCATTTTAAGGACCGCGCGCACCCGTTCTACCGGAAGGTGAATTTCTTCTGCAATCTCATCAGGGGTCGGTTCCCGCCCATATTCCTGCACGAGTTGTTTCTGAACCCGCATCAACTTATTGATCGTCTCGATCATGTGAACAGGGATTCGAATCGTTCTCGCTTGGTCCGCAATTGAGCGCGTAATAGCCTGGCGGATCCACCAAGTCGCATAAGTGGAAAACTTATATCCTCGGCGATACTCAAATTTTTCGACCGCCTTCATGAGCCCCATGTTTCCTTCTTGAATGAGATCAAGGAAAGAAAGTCCACGGTTCGTGTATTTTTTGGCAATCGAGATCACGAGGCGTAAGTTGGCTTCGACCATTTCGGTCTTGGCTTGGTGCGCCGCTCGGATCCATTTTCGAAGCACTTTAGTTGTTTCTTCGAATTCTTTTGCGAAATGCCATGAATATTGCTGAAGCTCTTTCTGCTTCGTTTCGAACTCGGCGTCATGAGGATTGGCCTCAAGTTTACGCTTATACTTCCAGAATTTTTGTTGGTATTCGTCTGCGGTATCACAAAAATCTTCGATCACCTTCTGTTTGAAGTAAAAACGGCTGTAAAGTTTGGCGAGAGTCACGCGATTCTTTTCGAGATCGGCTTCGAGTTTTGCCTTTGATCTCACATTTTTACTGCTCAATTTACGAAAAATATCAGCAGTGTCTTCGTGAAGTTGGCGGACTTGATCGCAAATCTTCGGAAGAATTTTCATGTAACGCTCCCGGCTTTCGATCTTTTTATCAAGAATGACTCTGTCAAAGCGTTCTTTACCACGTAGAAGCTTATCAGCGAGCTCAAGGTAACAATCTGCAGTGAATCCGAAGAGGTGGAGGTAGTCCTGGACTTGGATTTCAGCATCCTCAATACGCTTTGAGATTTCAACTTCCTGTTCCCGTGTGAGGAGAGGAACTTGACCCATTTGTTTGAGATACATCCGAACGGGATCATCGAGAATATCGAGCTTTTGAGTTTTGTCCTCAGGCTCATCTC
Source organism: uncultured Verrucomicrobiales bacterium (assembly GCA_937951675.1). Lineage (GTDB taxonomy): Bacteria > Verrucomicrobiota > Verrucomicrobiia > Verrucomicrobiales > Akkermansiaceae > CALFBI01. Next base: position 192,286 of record CALFBI010000006.1, on the reverse strand, counting down.
CGGCATCATCTTTTCTTTTGTCTCGATAACGATCCACTTCAGAAGCATCGATGATGTCAAACTCCATGTTCCGAAGACGCTCTAGAATGGCATCAACATCTTCGGGGTCAACGATGTCATTGGGAAGAATTTCGTGAATATCATCATAGGTGAGATATTCCTGTTCTTTCGCGAGCTTAATGAGTTCGCGAATTTTTTCCTGAATTTCAGGAGTGTCGATCCGGTTTTTTGGAGCTGGTTTTTTTGGTTCGACTGCTTTTTCAGAAGTCTTTTTCGCGGCGCTCTTTTTAGGAGCTTTTTTTGCCGCTACCTTTTTCGCGGCAGCTTTTTTAACGGCTGTCTTTTTGGCAGGAGCTTTCTTAGTAGGAGCCTTTTTTGCTGTCGTCTTTTTCGCGGCAGTTTTTTTAGCAGGAGCCTTCTTTACTGTCGCTTTTTTCGCGGCAGTTTTTTTTGCAGTAGGCTTTGTAGGGGACTCTGTAGAGGCCTTTTTTTTCGCGGCTTTTTTGGTGGCCATAATGGTGGAAAGTGCAGATAGGTAGAGAGTTGTGGATACAGCTCTACTATTATAGCAAGACCCTTAATGTTTTAGGGTCGGGCGGGAATCTCTTTAACCAATCGCTGTAGGTCAAGAATTTCTTTTTGTAACAGAGCTAGAGAGGAGGGTGAAAGGCCCGTTTGTTTGAGCTGAGTGACCTTTTGGTCGAGCTGCTTTTTAAGGTGTCGGCGGCTGAGATGGTTGAAAATATCTTGGAGAGAAGTAAGGGGAGAAGAGGCGTCTTCGAGCTCAAGAATATCCTGGAGCACTCTTTTTTCTGCTTCAGGGAATTGATGCAAGAAGTTGATTTGTTCAGCGCTAGAAACCGGGATTTGTTGGTGACGGTCTAAGACTGAAAAAAGGAGGGGGTGGCCTTTTTCAACTGCGGTTATTTCAGAGAGAGCTTCGTATTGAGAATCAGCCCAAGCAGCCGCTTCGGGCGAGAGAAAGAGGAGCTTGATAAGCTTCTGTAGGGAATAAGAAACTTCGAGTTGAGGCTCTGTTTCTATAGTTGGTTCGTGCGAACGAGAAAGAGGGCGCGCTTTTTGTGATGTCTTTTGAATGAGTGAGCGGAAGTCTTCCGCTCCAAGCCCCAGCTTGGTGGCGAGATGCATTGTCATCGCATCAATTGAGACTTGATCGGAAAGTTTGAGAATTAAGGGGGCTAATTCACGAGCAACGGTTGCTTTGGTTGTCGGGTCGTTGAGGTCTCTAGAAAGGGCTTCATGTCGGAGCTGAGCGTCGAAGAAGGGGCTCGCCTTAGCGAGGAGCTCACGGAAGGCTTCGATGCCTTCACGGCGAATGAAGGCGTCAGGATCATCTCCATTTGGAAGGGTTGCAACTTTGACATCAAGCCCTAGGGGGGCGAGTTGCTCAAAAGCGCGGCCTGTCGCTTTTTGCCCAGCATTGTCGGAATCAAAACAGATGACAATACGGTCTGTGTATCGCTTCAGTAACCGAGCGTGTTCTTCGGTGAGAGCCGTTCCGAGAGGTGCGATTGCATTTTGAAGGCCGTTTTCATGGCATACGATGGCATCAATTTGGCCTTCACAGATCAGAGCAAATTTTTCTTGCCCGATCGCTCGACGCGCTTTGTCGAGAGCGAAGCAGACTCGGGATTTGTTAAAAAGAGGAGTCTCGGGAGAGTTGATGTATTTTCCAGAGCGGGGGTCCTCTCGGAGTTGTCTTCCGCTAAAGGCAATGACGTCTCCATAGTCATTATGAATCGGAAACATGAGGCGGTCTCGGAAGCGAAGATAGATTCCGGCTTGAGGGCTATCTTCTTGTCGAAGCGCCGCAATTCCTGACTCGACAAGGTCTCGACCGCTAAATCCGTTTTCTTTAGCCCATTTGAAAACAGCTCCCGGAGCTTCTGGGGCCCAGCCAATCTGCCAACGCTGAGCCATTTCGGAGCCAAAGCCTCGTGATTTAAGATAGTCACGAGCATGTTGGGCTTCAGAATCTTTTGTTAAGAGCCTGAAGAAGAGTTCACTCAGGCCACGCTGAAGCTCGAGGAGCCGTGAGCGCTTCTGGCGAGTTTTTTCTTCATTGGGGTCAAAGGTGCTTTCGATGAGGTGAATTCCTGTTTTTTGGGCGAGTTTTCTTACGGCGTCGATGAAAGGCAGGTTTTCATATTTCATCACAAAAGTGATGGCGTCACCTCCTTCACCACAGCCAAAACATTTAAATGACTGCCGGGCTGGATTGACCGTAAAGGAGGGAGTTTTTTCGTTATGAAAAGGGCAATTTGCCTTGAAAGAGGTTCCTGCTCGCTTGAGAGGAAAATAGGAATTGATGACGTCGACAATATCTGCCGAGGCCACGACTTGCGCGATGCTTTCCTCTGAAACTTTTCCCATTTGCTTGAACGAAATTAGAGTGACGTTAATTCTTAAGAAGAGAAAACGAAAAACGGTTTTAATCGAGAAATTAGAAAAGTAAGCGTGATTCGGGTTTACTGGGAGCGGCTCTCTCCCTTTAGTTTTGGAGCAGCAGGATAAGGATGATATCAGAACGACAAATTCAAGCGGTGAGGACTGAGTTCGACCGAAATTTCCAAGAGAGGGGAGAGGTCGGAGCGAGCGTATCAATCTGGCAGAGAGGAGAAGAAGTGCTCACTCTTTCGGGTGGGCAAGTAGACCCTCGTAGCGAAGTGGCCTGGAATGATGAAACTTTAGCGCCCGTTTTTTCGGCCACGAAAGGGGTGGCAGCAGCGGTGTTGCTAAGAGAGCTTGAGAAAGCCGGGCTTTCGCCACAAAGTAAGATTGGGGAAGTTTGGTCTTCATTCCCATTAAGTGAAATGAGTTTTGCTCAGATGATGTCGCATCAGCTTGGTCTATGTGCCTTAGATGAGGCTGTGTCCGTTTGGAACCATGAGGAGGTGATCGAAGCCTTGTTAAGGCAGAAACCGGCGTTTGAACCGGGGAAGAATCATGGGTATCACCCTCGGCTTATTGGGTTTCTATGGGATGAGTGCTCTCGTCGACTGAGTGGTGAGTTTTTAGGGACGATTTGGAATCGTGAAATAGCGCAATCTTATGAAATTGATTTTTGGATGGGTTTACCGGCTGAGATGCATGATCGGGTTGCAAAGCTGATTCCCGGGCGGATGATTTCCGGGAAAACGGAAGATCGCTTTTACGAAGCTTTTAACACTCCAGGAACGCTCACGAGGCGGTCTTTTTCTTCTCCCAAGGGGCTACAAGCCATTCATGAAATGAATGAAGCCAAAGCTTGGGCTCCAGGTTTTCCTGCGATGGGGGGCGTGGGGTCTGCTCGTGGATTAGCAACGTTTTATCAATTGCTTTCAGGGAGGGAAGGAAGCCCTTTTTCACCAAAAGTCGCACAATGGGCCTCCACTCCTCAGGTTAATGGTGAGGACCAGGTTCTGTTAACTCAAAGTGCTTTTACGAGCGGATTCATGATGGACCCATGGGACCATGTCGGGCGCAAGGTGAGACATCTCTTTGGCGCGAGCAAAAGGGCTTACGGGCATGCTGGGGCAGGAGGGAGTCATGCGTTCTACGACCCAGATTCCGAAATTTCATTTGCCTATGTGATGAATCAAATGGAGTTATCGGTATTACCGGGGGAAAGAGCAAAAAGCTTAGTAAGAGGGCTTTATTCTTAATAAGAGGAAGTGGTGCGTAGGTTAAATACGCGATAAGAAAGTCATCAGTTTTTAACCAAACATTTGGAATAACCGGGGCTGAGAATAACGGTCTAGGCTTGTGTGAGCGAAAACTACTTCTGAGCAATTTTATATAATGCGATATGCCGATCGACCGTTTTGCCCGGAGCATCACGAACGATGGTGCCATGAGGGTTGAAGTCATGGTTGATGAGTTCAGCTCCTAGTCTTTTTAGGGCTTGGTCTGCGAGAAAATGTTCTCGGTCAAAGTAAGAAGTAATAAGGATATGACCGCTTTCTTTAAGTTGGTGAAGCCCTTGATCAAAAATCTGCTCCCAGGTGCGTTCTCCATTCCAATAATTTTGATGGCGCATGACAAGAAAGTCGAAGTCACCTCCTAGTAGTTGAGATTCATCGAGACGAGTTCCGTCTTGCACGATGAATTCTGCCTCAGCATGCCGAGTGTTAGCCCATCTTTTTTGAGCTTCTTCAATTTCGTTATGCCGAATATCAGCTCCAATGATTTGGGTTGTTTGCCCTCCGAGAGTGTTAACGAGAATTTGAGCTTCATCTGCCCGTCCACAGGCGAGATCAAGAATACGTCGATGTTGCTGAGGTTGGAGAAAAGGGGTTGTGAGCTTTTTGAGGCGTTTCTCTAAGCGCTCCAGATCGGATTCGAGATGCTGGAAAGAGAAGTTTTTTTTCTGATGAAGGCTCACGGGAAACGATCTTGAGGGAGTTTCATTATTTTTCAAGTTTGAGATTTTTTCTTAGATTTGGTTATATTTTAGCCCATGCAACACTCATCTCCTTCGGCACTCCTCAGTGAGATTATTGCTCAATTTCCTCTTTTTAATGACGGAAATGCTTTGGTTTCTCGGATTCCGACCGGGCATATCAATGAGACCTACCGCATTGATTGTCAGAGAGGGGCTTTCATTCTTCAGGGTTTAAACACTCAGGTTTTTCAGAATCCTGAAGACGTGATGCATAATATTGTCAAAGTTTGTGAGCACCTGGCGAGGAAAGCAAAGAGCCCTCGTGAAGTGTTAAGGTTGGTTCCAACCATTACGGGAGATTCTTTTTTGGCGGCTCAAGGGGCTGTATGGAGAGCTTTTTACTTTGTCGAAGATTGCCGAACCTATGATGTCGCTCCATCTCCAGCAATTGTGCAATCTGCCGCCTACGGGTTTGGGATGTTTGCGACAAGACTGTCAGACTTTGAAGTAAGCTCCTTAGCCGTTACGATTCCCCATTTTCATGACCCGATTGTGTATCAAAAAAGTTTGCAGGAAGCGGTAGCTGAAGACCGAGTTCATCGCGCAGAGGCTATTCAGGAAGAGTTGGGAGAAATCTTCTCTTATCAATCACTTTTAGAAGAGTCTATGGGAGCTAAGGCTTCTGGGGCATTAGCCCTTCGAGTGGTGCATAATGATACGAAACTTAATAATGTGATGTTAGATGAGGTCTCAGGCGAGGCGGTTTGCGTGATTGACCTCGATACCGTGATGCCAGGTTTTTTAATCGATGATTTCGGCGACCTTGTTCGTAGTGCCACTTGTGTCGGGGCAGAGGATAATCCTCATCACGAGCAAACGTTTTGTGATAAGGAGTTATTCGAAGCTGCCGTCAAAGGGTATCTCCAGGCCACTTCCTCTATTTTGACATCTACTGAGAAAAGTTGGCTTTCACGTTGTGGAATAGTGATATCAGTGGAGTTGGCAATGCGTTTTCTTACTGATTACCTTAATGGCGATACTTACTTTCAAGTGACTAGAGAAGGGCAAAACTTGGATCGAGTTCGAGTGCAGCTTGCAATGGCTCGCTCGATGAGTGAGCAACAAGGCTGTTTTGACGAAATGGTCAAGCAATACGGTTGATCTGAAGGGGGAGTGAAAGGTGCTTGATTGTGAGGCCTGCCTTCAGGCAACATAGCTTTCATGTCAGATGATCTGAAAGCACAAGATGCCGTTCGGGAGCTACTTAAGTATATTGGTGAAAACCCTGAAAGGGAAGGCCTGCTTGAGACCCCTAAGCGTTTTGTAAAAGCGTTCAAAGAGCTTAATGTAGGGTATGGGGAAGATCCTCGTAAGCACCTTAATAAGACTTTTGTGCTCGATGACCATGAGTTGGAGATGGCTCAGTATGATCAGATGATTTTATCTAAAGACCTGCCTTTCAGCTCTCTTTGTGAGCATCATTTACTTCCTTTCGAAGGAGTTGCTCATATTGCTTATATCCCGAATAAAGAGGGTCGTGTGGTTGGCTTATCAAAGCTCGCGCGCACCTTAGAGGGGTATGCTCGACGTCTTCAAGTTCAGGAAAGGTTGACACAGCAGATTGCCTCTTCGATTCAAGAAGTTTTAAAGCCCGCAGGAGTGGCTGTGATGATTGAAGCTCATCATACTTGCCAATGCCTGCGTGGAATCAAGAAAGAGGGGAAGATGGTGACCTCAGCAGTCTATGGGTTGTTTAGGTCAGACCCGAAGACACGCACGGAGTTTTTCCAGTGCTTACGCTGAACCTTTTCGCACCAACGTGGCGACACATTCAAGATGCTTGGTTTGAGGAAAGAGGTCGAAAGGTTGCACTTTACTTAGTTCATACCCCTGTTGATCAAATTCTTGTAAATCTCGGATCTGAGTGGATGGATTACAAGAGATGTAGACTACTCGTTTTGGGCGGAAGGTGAAGAGCTGCGCTAAAAAATCAGGGCTGCATCCTTTACGAGGAGGATCAATTAAGATGCAGGTTTGGTCAGGAGGGAAGGCGACTTCTTTAAAAATCTCCTCGGCAGACGCCGCAAGGAAGGATGCATTGTCTATTTTATTACTTTCGGCATTATGCCGCGCCCAATCTGCTGATGTTTCAGAAACTTCGACCCCGATCACTTTTTTGAAGGAACTCGCAAGGCTGAGGGCGAAGAGCCCGGAGCCACAGTAAGCATCCACTAAGTATTCACAACCATCCTGACACGCTTCTTCTTTGGCATACGAGGTAAAGGCTTCTAAGATGAAAGGGTTATTTTGGAAAAAATCACCTGCGAGGAAATGGAATTCAAGAGAGCCAACTTTTTCAGCAATGACAGACTGGTGATTTGTTTCTACTCGGCCTTCGGTAGCTCGAAGGAGCAGTGTGGCGCCTTTTTTATATTGAGAGGCGGACTTATGAACCTGGTTTCGGATGGAAGGAAGCGCATCATTAATCTCAGGCATGGCAATCGGGCACTGCGCCACATCAACGATTTGGTTTCGGCTTCTGACTGAAAGAAAGCCAATTGGGCCTATTGTTGACCCCTTTGGTTTTTGGAAATGAGGGGTGAGCTTGGAGCGGTAGTTCCATTGAGCTGGAGAAGGAATCGTCGGTGAGACTGGGAACTCAATTTGAGCCATACGGAGCAGGAGTTCTTCGACTTGTTGCTGTTTCCATTCAAGCTGCTTTTGATAAGAGAGGTGCTGATATTGACAGCCGCCACAGGTTCCAAAGTGGACACATTGAGGGGCGGTCCGGTCAGGAGAAGGGCTGATGACTTCTACGAGATCGGCGTGTGAGTAGCTCGAATCATTCCGGTAAATCCGTCCCTTTACTTTTTCCCCAGGAAGGGTGAAGGGAACAAATACGACCCAGCCTTCTATTTTGCCAAGGCCGACTCCAAGATTGGTTAGGGAGTCGATCGTCAACTCGACTTCTTGATGATAAGCAAAAGGTTCGGGATGAAATTTCTTAGGTGGTCTTATGGGCGAATCACTCACGTTCAGAAACGTGCAAGAGGGGAGCGTTATTGGCAATAAAAGAAGGAGAATAGAAGACCATTGTTTCGAAAAAACAGCTAAAATCCTTCACTTAAGAACAACCAAAAGGACCACATTGTGAGGGTGAGTCTGGTTCATCATTCGAGAAAGAAATAGGGGGTTGCAAAGCGAGACCTATTTTATGAATGGGTTCTTGAGTCTCCGGGTGAAATGAAAGAGGTGCGGCCGTTGATTCCTGTTCTAAAAAATAGTCTCGAGGGGACTCTTGAGAATTTTTAGGAATCGTTTGGTATCGGAAGAGAGGCATCAGTGAGCTTATCGATTGTTGAAAAAGTGAGCCACAAGGGTCAAAAGAAGGCTCAAAATGAGACAGGTCATGAGGGGAATAGAAACATGAAACCGATGACCTTTAAAATGAAAGTCCCCAGGAAGCTTTCCGAGTTTTCCATTCCAGCCAAAAACTTGAGCAAGCCACCAAATACACCCAAGACAAAAGAGGGAGCCTCCAAGAATGAGAAGATGTTTTGGCTGAAGGTTCATTACTCAAGAGTTAAATCTTTGAGGTCGGAATAAAGAGGGTGGAAGCACGCTTCTAGCTCGGGATGGTAATCAAGGAAAACTTGATAAGTATCGAGCATAGGAGTCAGTTTAGGCCGCCTGAGAATCATGCGCTCGAAGGTGAGTTTGATGCCGCTTTTTTCTTGGTAAGTATGGAGCCAGTCTTGTTCTCTCATGCGGCGCACGACTTCTTGAAAACCTGGAGGGAAGAAGGCGCGGTGAGCATGTAATTCTTGATAAGATTGCTCAATGAACTGGTCGAGAGACCCTTTATGGTAGTGGCTCCAATTTTTTGAAAGGAAGTAGTCGTTAATAATATCAATCGAAATTCCTGCAAAGCGTCTTAATGGAGGAGGAAGAAGTGATTTTGCTTGTAAAAAAGAAGGGTGAGCATCAGTCGCAATATCGATTGCCCGGTGCAGCCTGATGCCATCGATGAGTTCTTTTTCTAATGAAATATCAGCGAGGGGGCCTTTGATGAAATCCCCCATCAAGTTCCCTGCACGAGCAAGAGGTTGGTCTGGAGCAAGTGCAAGGTGAGCGAGATAATTCATCCCAAGGAGTCAAACATTTAGAGCGTCAGGCGCCAGCTTCATTCGAGCTGAATAAGCGCCATCAGTGCCATCTAAGAAAGGAAGGACTTGAGACTCCTGGTCTAGCTGTAGCTCGGGGTGTAGCTCTAAGAAGGCTCGCACAAGCTCTTGGTTTTCTTCTCGGTCGATAGAACAAGTCGAGTAAACGAGACGTCCACCTGGTTTGAGACAAGGAAGAGCGTTTTCAAGAATGGCCAGCTGAATACTGCGGAGTTCGGTGTAAGTTTCGGGTTTGATCCTCCAACGTGCATCAACTCGGCGGCGAAAGACTCCGGTGTTAGAGCAAGGAACATCGAGGAGGATTCCATCGAAGCGTTGGTTCCATTCTGAAGGAGCGGGAGAGGTCCAGTCATGTTCGGAGACTTGAGCTATTTCACAACCAGCGGTTTGAAGGTTTTCCAGTAAGCGAGGAAGTCTCTTAGCGTTGCTGTCAGTGCAGTGAAGAGCTCCTTTGTTTTCCATTGCCGCGGCAGCGAGAGCGGCTTTTCCTCCCGGAGCCGCACAGGCATCTAGGATGGTTTCTCCAGGTTTAGGCGCGAGGAGCTTAATAGAGTGCCGAGTCGCAGGGTCTTGGATGTAGAGCATCCCATTTGCGAGCCATTCCGTTGGGATTCCTCCCTGAATTTGGTAAAATCCTTCGTGGTCTGTCTCTGTCAAATGAGCCAGAAGTTCGGGTGGAATTTCTTCGGAATGATGCTTCAGAGGGTTTAACCTCGCGTAAACTTTTGCGGGCTCGTTGTTCCAAGCCAGGAGCATCCGGCTGGCTTCTTCGCCAAATTGGCTTTTCCACTTTTTCCAAAGCCAGGGAGGGCAGGAAAATTCGACTGGAGCTGGAAGATCAGAAATTTCTTTTTGGAATTGAGCTCTCGATTTGACTGCCGATCGTAAGACTGCATTGATAAGGCCTCGCACAGGAGCTCGACCACAGTTGACGGTTTCGTTAGTGGCGGCGTGGTCAGGGATTCCTAAAATAAGCAGCTGAGATAAACCGACGCGAAGAATGTCACGAGTTTCAGGGTCAAGTTGCCCTCGTCTTAGTTTACCAATCCAGTGATCTAGAAGAGAGCGGTTTCTAAGAACACAAAGTAGAATTGAGTTGAGCAGGGCGCGATCTTTAGAGCTAAGCTTGTTCTTCTGAGCTTGCTTATCAACAAGGGTTTCAGCATAGGCATGTCCTTTGGACCATGCGCGTAGCGCAGAAACGGCGGCGCGCCGGACATTACGATCTTGTTGAGGCATGCGAGAGTAAAAGTGATTAAGAAGGTTGGATGGTTGGACGACCAACCGAGTAGTATTCGATTCCTTGTGAGGAAGCTGTTTCAGGGGTCAAGAGATTGCGACCATCAAAAATGAGAGGGGTTTTCATTCTTTTTTTGATTTCGGCAAAGTCAGCATTGGCAAAGTCAGGCCATTCTGTCGCGATGACAAGAGCTTCAGCGTCATCAAGACAGGCGTATTTATCTTCTGCGTAAGAAAGATTGGCTCCTTCAAAATTACCGAAACGTTTACAAGTTTCAATCGCTTCAGGGTCCCAGGCCGTGATTGCGGCACCCTCATTGAGCATCTGTTTGATTAATTTGAGAGCGACTGATTCTCTGACATCATCTGTATTTTGCTTGAAGGCAAGTCCCCAAACCGCAATTTTTTTCTCCTGTAAAACCCAGAGTTTTTCTCGGATTTTCCCCAGGAAAAGAGAGAGTTGGTCCTCGTTAATCTGCTCGACTTGTTTAAGGAGCTCGAAAGGGTATCCTAAAGATTCAGAGATGGAGATGAAGGCTTTGATGTCCTTCGGGAAGCAAGAGCCACCATATCCAAGCCCCGCATTTAAGAAAGAACGACCAATTCGTTTGTCCATGCCGATTCCTTCCGCCACTTTTTCAATATCAGCTCCTGATTTTTCACAAATGCGCCCAACGGCATTGATGTAAGAAATTTTCAGCGCGAGAAAGGAGTTGGCAGCATGTTTGATTAATTCTGCCGACTCAACATCAGTGACGACAACCGGAGCAATGAAAGGGGCGTAGACTTGTTGCATGAGCGCGGTCGCTTTGTCATCGTTGGTGCCGATCACAATTCGGTCAGGATTGAGAAGATCATCGACGGCGCAACCTTCTCGGAGAAATTCGGGATTAGAGCAAACTCCAAACTCAGCATTGGCCGGAGCGTATCGGCGAACCGTTTCAGCGACCTTTTGACCTGTTTTGACCGGGACTGTTGATTTGTCGACAATCACGCGATATCCGGTGTTCTCAGTGAAAGATTCAGCGATTTCACGTGCTACTTTTTCGATGAAGGAGAGGTCAACGGAGCCATCTGGCTGAGGGGGAGTAGGAACAGCGATCATGACGACTTCGCCGTGAGCGACACCCTCTTCTGTTGAGGTCGTGAAGGAAAGTCGTCCTGCATTGACGTTTTTAATAATCAGCTCTTCAAGTTTTGGCTCATAGATCGGAATTTTTCCATTACGCAGCATCGCTACTTTTTCAGCGTTATTATCGACACAGACGACGTGGTGCCCCACTTCTGCGAAGCACGTTCCTGTCGTTAAGCCAACATAACCGGTTCCAATAATTGAAATTTTCATAAAATAGAGATCTTAAGACGATGTTGTGTTAGCGCTTTGTCTTGGTGTCGTCAAGGAAAGCTCTTGAAGGGAAAGGGTGAGGGCGAAAGTTTGATGTAGTGGGATCGAAAGCCAAAGAAGTTAAGAAAACTTAACAAAAAAGACTCATCATGAACTGATTAGACATCAAAAAACTTGAGTGCACTGAAGAAATAAAAATTGACCTTAAGGTGTATTTAGGTGTATCAAAGTGCACCGAAACGGTCCCTAATGTCATGAAATCCGCAAAAAAAAGCCTCGAAGGCATTTTTGAACACAAGCTAGACGCGAAATTTCGTGTCTCTGTTCCTGCGGATTGGCGCCCTGAAAAAGGAGAGAGTCTTCAGCTTCGTTTGCTTGAGTGGAAGGTGTTTAATGTCCCTATCCTTAAGGCTCTTACCGATCAGGCTTTTGAGGCGATGATCGCTTCGATTGATTCTGATGAGAATCTCAACGCGGGCCAAAGAAGCATCAAAAAAGGACTCGTTTATTCGCGGAACACACCGGTGACCGTGAATGAGCAAGGGAAGCTTCTGATTCCTAAAAAACTGGCTGAAGATTACGGAGTAGAATCAGGCGGGCAAGTTCACCTTTTAGGAAGAGGGAGTAATTTTGACCTCGTGAGTCCGGCGCATTTCCCGACCCTTATGTCTGCAGAAGCAGATGTTCTCGCAGATCTCTACGATTCGGTTGATTTCTCATAAACTTTAAATACACACCCTGACGAAAGAATTTTTTGGACGAATGCTGATACCCCAACCATTGACAGTAACGACCGGGCTTGCTCTGCCGCAAGACTGTTCGACGACTTTCCGGTTGTTTACTGGGTTGGGGTCTCGGTTTGCCCAAGAGGAAGTGTCAGATTCTTCATTTTCACATGAGACAGTGCTTTTACAAGAGGCTTTGTCTTATCTTAACCCTTCCCCGGGAAAAGTTATCGTAGACGGAACTTTAGGTGGCGGAGGGCATACCGAAGCGATTCTTAAAGCCGGAGCCAACGTGATTGCTTTTGATCAAGATCCTGCTGCTCGCGCCGCCGCGCAAATGCGACTTTCTCCTTACGCGGATCAATTAAAAGTCATTCCTAAAAACTTCGCAGAGGTGGAAAGCGAGCTTGCTGAAGTCGCACCCGAAGGAGTCGACGGTTTTTTACTCGACCTCGGAGTCTCTTCTCCGCAGCTAGATATTCCGGAGCGAGGTTTTTCATTTCGTCAGGATGGGCCCCTTGATATGAGGATGGACCCTTCTGCGGAATTGAGTGCAGCGACCATTGTAAATGAGTGGGACGAAGTTGATATCGCGAATCTTATTTTTAATTACGGAGAGGAGAGAAAATCTCGCAAAATCGCGAATGCGATTGTGAGAAGAAGAGCTGAAGCACCTTTTTCTACAACGCTTGACCTGGCTCGTGTGGTTTCGAATTGCGTGCCTAAAATTGGCAAGCAGCATCCTGCTACCCGCACCTTTCAAGGACTTCGGATTGCCGTTAATGATGAGCTAGGAGTGCTTAAGGAAGCCTTGGAATCTTCTTCCCGTATTTTAAAGCCTGGCGGCCGACTTGTCGTTATCAGTTTCCATAGTTTAGAGGATCGAATTGTTAAACAGTATCTAAAAGAAACAAGCGCCCCGGAAGTAGACCGAAAGGAGTGGCCCGCGCCGCGGCCAAACCCTCGTTATTTTTACCAAAATTTAACTCGAAAACCAATGATCCCAGGAAGTGAAGAGATCTCTCGCAATACGAGAGCAAGAAGTTCCAAGCTTAGGGCTGTAGAAAGGATTCCATCATTATGAGAAAAAATCGCCGCAAAAAAAACATCGATACCTCTTCACTTTTAGTCGTCATCGGTGCTGCATTCTTAGTCGCTATTGCTGGACTTATGTATATCTCACTGAAGAATCAGCAAATCATCATTGAGCGTCGTATTGCGAAGAAAGAAGATCAAATCGCGCAGCATGATTTAGATGTGAAAACGCATCGAATGGAGATTGATAAGGTTTTGAATCGTTATTTAATTAAAGATCAGCTGGCTTTAATGCGCTCAAGCCTTAAGTCTATTACTCCTTCTGTGGTATTGCATGTAAAGTCCGCCTCAGAAGTCTCTCCCCCTCAGCTTGCTGTGGCAGATCCTTGATCTGCTTTTTTATGAAAACTTTAAATTCAAGATTTTTGATAGTGTGCCTGACTCTAGTAGTCGGGCTCTCTGCGCTATCAGCGAGACTCGTTTTTTTGCAGCTGATCGACTGCGAGGAGTTTGCCGAAAAAGCACAAAAGACAGGTCAGCGCAAAAAAGATTTGCCCGCGCAAAGAGGTTTGATTGTGGATCGTTACGAAGAGATCCTTGCGAGAAACCTTCCTAAAACAAAAGTCATCGTTGATAAGTATCAAGCTCGTGATGCCAATGTGGCCTCATACGCAGTCGCTTTGCAGATTTTGGAATCTCGTCAGGATTTCGAAGAAGCCTCCCCAGAGCGAAAATCTAAAATGATTCGTCAGCAAAGGCGCAAAGTGATTGAGCAACTTGACCCGCAAGAAATTATTGAGCGTCATTTAGCAAAAGCGATTGAAATCATGGCAGAGACTCTTGGTTCGACCAAAGGTTCATTACGTCAGAAAATTGAGGGAACTCGCCGGATGGATGTCGTGATAGCTCAGAATGTTTCGGAAGACGTTTCAGATCTTTTGCAACAGAGGCTTAAAGCTGCCCGCATTCAAGGAATCCGGCTAGAAAAGAAGATGAGACGCTGGTATTCTTCTCCTAATCTGGCTTCTCATTTAGTGGGCTATGTCAACCATGAAGGAAAAGGTTGCTCCGGGATCGAGCAGCAAATGAACGTGGAATTGAGAGGGATCAATGGCTTCCAAGTGATTAAGAGAGATAGGCGCGGCATGGTGATTCCAGCGCACCGAGCTCCGATGAAGCCACCGGTTTCTGGTTTTAATGTTCAGCTCACCATTGATATGGGTTTGCAGGCTGTTGTCGAAGAGGAGCTCGATCTTGCGATGGAAGATTCAGAAGCGCACCGAGGATGCATTATCATATTACAGCCGGATACGGGTGAGGTTTTAGCGATGGCGAGTCGACCGCATTATAATCTCAACGTGAGAGAGAATGTGGTTGCGGCGGGAATGAACTATGCGGTGCAAGCCGTTTACGAGCCAGGTTCTACTTTTAAAGTGGTAGCAACAGCCGGAGCTTTGAATGAGGGATTAGTTAATCCAAGGACACGTATTTTTTGCCATCATGGGAAATTGAAAGAGAAGAGATTCTCCGTTCCAGATCATCATCCCTATGGCTGGTTGAGTTTCGAGGAAGTGCTTGCCAAATCGAGTAATATTGGAACTTATCAAATTGCTAGGCAATTAGGCCAAAAGAAATTTTATCGATATGTTGACCGTTTCGGATTTGGCCAAAAATGCGGAGTGGAGCTTCCTTTCGAAGGAAAAGGGTTAGTTCATAAGACTTCGAATGCAGTTGATTTTTCTCGAGCGACTTATGGTTACGCTTTAAATGTGACACCTCTGCAAGTGGCCTCTGCTTATGGAGCCATTGCGAATGGAGGGGTGTTGATAAAGCCTTCTTTGCTTAAAAAGGTCGTCGCTAATGACGGGACGGTCGTAAAATCTTTCGAGAAGTATCAAGGGGAAAGAATTTTGAAAAAAGTAACGGCAAAGCGCATGAGAAAAGCTTTGGCTAAAGTAGTTTCTCCTCGTGGCACCGCAAAGCTTGCCGCTGTTCCTGGATATGAAGTGGCAGGAAAGACTGGGACTGCGAAAAAGCATAATCCTAAACGAGGGGGGTATTTAGACGGGCGGTATGTGGTGTCTTTTGCTGGAATGATGCCCGTTGATAAACCCGAGTTTGTTTGCGTGGTCGTGATTGATGATCCTCAAACAACAAAAGTGAAGCGGTATGGGGGAACCCTAGCAGCTCCTGTTTTTTCGAGGGTTGCATCTCGTATTGCTTCCCATTTAAACCTGTCTCCTAGTCGCGCCATTCCGGCTTCTATTGCTTCGAATCAACCATAAAATGACCTTAAAAGATTTCCAAACACTTCTTCCTAAAGCAACGATCACTGGAGTCGATCTTAATTGGGAAGGTAAGATTTGCTTAGACTCACGAGAAGTAGAGTCGGGAGATCTTTTTGTTGCGATGAGAGGTCAAAAGCATGATGGGCATGATCATATTCCTCAAGTCATTCAAAAGAAGGCAGCGGTGATTGTCGCTCAACGCAGCCCTTCCTTGGAAGAAGAGGGGTTTGGAGTTTGGCTACATGTTTCAGATTCTCGAGAGGCCTTGGCTATTTTGGCAAATCACTATCACGGCTATCCGAGTAAAGATCTTATTACTTTCGGCGTGACCGGGACAAACGGGAAAACAACATCAACTTATCTTTTGCACCACCTGTTGAAAGAGTGGAAGCACCGTGCTGGTTTGCTAGGGACAGTTGTAGTGGATGAAGGGATGGGGGCGCAGCCCGCAACGCATACGACACCGGATGCTTTATCTCTCCAAAGTCATCTTGCTGAAATGCGAAATAATGGCTGCTCTGCAGTAGCATTAGAAGTGTCCTCTCATGGTTTAGAGCAAAAGCGAGTCGCTGGGGTTGCTTTTGATGTCGCGGTATTCACAAACCTGACTCAAGACCATCTTGATTATCATGGTTCGATGGAGTCTTATTTCAGTTCGAAAAAAATTCTTTTTGAGCAGATTGCTTCTCAAACTAACGGTAAAAAACCAGTAGCGGTGATTAATCTTGATGATCGATATGGGAAAATACTTCGGAATGAATTCGACAAAAGAGTGAAAGTGATCACTTACGGTTTTAGTGCTTTGGCCGATTTCCGAGTGCTTTCTTTGAATCAGAATTCAAGAGGGACCGAAATCGAGCTTGCCGCCAGAGGGAAAGAGTATCTTGTGAGGAGTCCTCTGATTGGGCGGTTTAATGTTTATAATGTGATTTCTGCTTTAGCTGCGATAGATGCTGCTGGATTACCGTTCCGAGATGCTATCAAGAATTTAGAAACACTTCCTCAGATTCCAGGACGGATGGAAATGGTCGGCGTTATTAACGGAGCTACTGTATTTGTTGATTACGCGCATACACCTGACGCCCTAGCAAATGCTTGTCGCGCGTTAAGAGAGCTTAACCCAGAGAGGCTCATTACAGTGTTTGGTTGTGGTGGAGACCGCGATGCGGAAAAGCGGCCTCTCATGGGGCAAGCTGCCGATGAGCATTCTGATCTTGTTTTTGTGACATCTGATAATCCAAGGAGTGAAGATCCAAAACAAATCATGAAGGAGATCATCGGGGGGATGGCTCGCTCGAAAAAACATCATGCTATTGCGGATCGTTCGGGAGCTATTAGAGCGGCATTAATGCAGGCTAAAGAAGGGGACGTGGTAGTTGTTGCCGGGAAAGGTCACGAGAACTATCAAGAAGTGCAAGGGAGACGGATTACTTTTGATGATCATATCGAAATTCGAAATGCGATTAATGATATTATCGTTATCCAAAAACGTTTAGAATCATGAAAGAATACCCCGTCAAAACGATTGCTAAAGCAGCTGGAGCTTCCCTGATACAGGGGAGTGACGATGTGATGGTTTGCGGTGGGGTTTCTACAGATACGAGAACGATTAAACAGGGTTCTCTTTTTATTGCCTTATCAGGGGAGAGGTTTGATGCTCACGCTTTTTTACAAGAAGCCGTGGCTTCTGGATCAGTGGCTCTCTTAGTAGAAAAAGAGGTCGAGGTGTCAGGGGATGTGGCCGTTTTAAAAGTAGATAATACCTTGCTAGCGCTTCAGAAGCTGGCCCGTTGGTATCGAATCGAGCTTGGGATTCCAGTGGTGGGGATTACGGGCTCCAATGGGAAAACTTCGACCAAAGATTTCACGGGTGCTGTTTTAGCGCAAAAATATTCTGTTTTTGCGACGCAAGGAAACTATAATAATCATATTGGGGTTCCTTTAAGTATTTTGGCGACAGAGCCAGGCCATGAGCTAGCTATTTACGAAATGGGAATGAATCACCCTGGGGAAATTGCACCTCTCTGTGAGATTGCACAACCTGACGTGGGGGTTATTACCAATATTGGGACAGCTCACATTGAGCATATGGGAACGCGCGGCGCCATTGCGGAAGAGAAAGGAGCTCTAGCTCGAGCTTTGCCAGAAAGCGGAACTCTCGTGGTGCCTGCTGGTTGCGATTATTTAGAATCATTCCGCCGTTGGTCCAAAGCGAAGTTACTACCTGTTGCGAATGGAAGAGGGGTGTTACGAGCTGAAGATTTGATTCAAGATACTACGGGGGTGACATTTACTCTTGTTTATGAAGAAGAGAGAACTCCGGTCTCTCTTCAGGTCAGCGGAGTTCATATGGTGACTAATGCTCTTCTCGCTGCAGGGGTGGGGATGACGTTTGGCTTATCGCTAAAAGAGGTGGCTCAAGGATTAGAATCTTGCCAGCTGACTTCGGGGCGTTTGCGCACTTATAAGTATCAGGAGATCCTAGTAGTGGATGATACTTATAACGCGAACCCGGATTCGATGAAGGCGGCACTCCAAACGGTTGCTGAATTACCTGCAAGTGCAGAATCTACTCGCTTCGCGGTCTTAGGTCCGATGGCAGAATTAGGAGTGCATGCAGATGAAGCGCATCGAGAAGTGGGGGCTTACGCTGCGGAAAGAGGCTTAGTCGTGGTCGGCGTTGGAAGTTCAGCAAAGCTTTTTACCGAAGGTCTAGGCGATTTAGGGCTTCATTTTGATTTTCCTGAGGAGGCCGTGAATTGGCTGACACAACAAGTGCAACCTCAAGATATTGTTCTTTTTAAAGGTAGTCGGGCCGCCGCGATGGAGGCCGTGATGCAAAAATCATTTCCAGAAAACTAATGTTATACGAACTTTATACGTGGTGGAAGACGGCATTTGAGGCGGAAGTTTCAAGTGGTCAAGAAGGGTGGGCTCACTCTTGGAGCTTTTTTAATATTTTTCAATATATCACCGTAAGGGCCTTATTAGCGTGTTTACTTTCTTTTGTCCTGTCTTTGGTCTTAGGCCCTAGGATTATCCGAAAATTAATCTCGATGAAGGTAGGACAACCGATTCGAACTGCCGCAGAGGTTCATAAACTTCATGAGCTTCATGGAGCGAAGGCGGGAACCCCTACGATGGGAGGGGTCATGATTATAGGGACTGTTCTTATCGCGATCTTTATTTGCGGTCGTTTGATGAACCCTTTCCTCGCAGTGACGACCTTTGTGATGTTGAGTCTTGGGTTACTAGGTTTTCTAGATGATTACACGAAAGTGGTAAAAAAGAATTCGGATGGAGTAAGTGCCAAAACAAAATTGTGTTGGCAATTTGGAGTAGGCCTTTTGGCGGCGCTGTTTCTTTATTTTAAAAAGGAAACAGGAATGTTTGATCTAGGGATCGATAGTATGACTGGCGACGCGAATCCAATGAAGATAACAGACTTGGCTTTTCCTCTCTTTAAGCAGGCAGTGCTTCCTCTTGGTATTTTTGCGATTCCTTTTTTTGTTGCGATTATTGTAGGGGCTTCAAATGCGGTGAACCTCACAGATGGGCTTGATGGTTTGGCGACAGGGTGCACGATCTCAACAAGTATGGCTTACGCGGGGGTTGCGTATCTCGCTCATCACCATTTTTTAGCGGTCGAGTATTTGACGATCCCTCATAATCCGCTTTTGGGAGAACTCGTTATCTTTTTGGGAGCGCTCGTAGGAGCAGGATTTGGTTTTTTATGGTTTAATTGTCACCCCGCAAAAGTCTTTATGGGGGATACGGGTTCACTCGCTATTGGGGGGGCGATTGGCACGGCCGCTATTTGCACCAAGCAGGAACTTCTTTTGGTGATCGTAGGGGGTGTTTTCGTGATGGAAGCTCTTTCCGTGATTTTACAAGTGGGGAGTTTTAAGTTGAGGAAGAAGCGTATTTTTAAAATGGCTCCTATTCATCACCACTTTGAACTTTTGGGGTGGCATGAAAGCCAAGTGATTATTCGTTTTTGGATTCTTTCCCTCATTTTAGCTCTTTCAGGTTTAGCCCTTTTAAAAGTTTTATAAGAATGGATATCAGAGGTAAAGAAGTTGCAGTATTAGGAGCTGGCCGTAGTGGCCGTGCTGCAGCTTGTTTGGCTCATTCTCTAGGGGCAAAGGTAACTCTCTACGACACGAGAGAAACGATGGAGAGAGGCCGTTTGCCTGATTCAATTTCATTAGCCGCAGGAGCTTCTCTAGAAAAGGGTAAAGGAATTCGTTCCGACCTTTTGATCTTAAGTCCGGGGATTCCGACCTTGGGTGAATTTGCGCAGGCCTTTGCCTCAAATACGGGTGAGCTTATTGGCGAAACAGAATTCGCTTTCCGTTCTTTTAAAGGGAAGGTCATCGGGATTACCGGAACGAATGGTAAGACGACGACGACCGAAATGATTCAGCATCTCGTGCGAGACGCAGGGGTGAGTTGCCAGGCTTGTGGAAATCATGGAATGCCTCTTTCAGAAGTGGTTTTATTAAATGATCCCCCAGCTATCGCGGCTTTAGAGCTGAGTTCTTTTCAGCTCGAGACGATGGTAGATTTTCGCCCTCATGTTGCGGTTTGGATGAATTTCGCTCCAGATCATATGGATCGTTATGATACTCTCGAAGAGTATTGGAATGCCAAGGCGCGTCTTTTCGAAAATCAGACGGTTTCGGATAGGATTGTGTTTAGATATGGAGAACGGTTACCTGAGCTGAGCGCTCCTTCACAAAGCTTTTCTAGTGAAACTACTGACGCTGATTTCTCGACGGATGGCCGTTTGCTTAGCAAAGGCGAAGAAACCTTTTTTGACCTTGCGACTACAAAGATCCGAGGAAAGCATAATGCCGAAAATGTATTAGCAGCTTATATGGCGGTCGAGGCGATTGGTCTTAAACCTGATTTAAAGAGTCTTTGTGATTTTAATTCTCCTCGCCATCGCTGTGAATGGGTCGGATCTCTCAACGGGATCGATTATCTGAATGACTCAAAGGCAACGAACCTCCACGCGATGGCATCAGCTCTTCAATCTCTACCTGAACAAGTCGTTCTCATCGCAGGAGGAAAACAAAAAGGTCTCGATTATACCCCTCTTGTTCCTTTGGTGAAAAAGCATGTCTCCAAAGCAATTTTATTAGGAGAGATCAAAGAAGAACTACAATCCCTTTTTGAACAAGTGACTGAAGTCTCACTTGTGAACTCTATGAAAGAAGCCGTCGCCAAGGCATCCCAAGTAGCGGTTGCTGGCGAAGTGGTTCTTTTATCTCCCGGCACTTCTTCTTTCGATATGTATGAAAGTTATGAGGCGCGAGGAGATGACTTTAGAAATGAAATTTTAATAACCCAAAAAAACCTATGAAACCGAAGCCGCAACCCATTCAAACGAAGCGTCGCTCTACCAAACCGAAAGGTGTCCGTGTTTTCTATGCAAATACGAAACGCAAAAAAGCTCCTGCCAAGGCCGCGAATGGTAAGAATCTTGAGATGGAATCAGAAGTTCCTAATCTGACGGTGTCACGTGCTCTGCTTGTAATAGCGCTTCTCAATGTCGCGGTTATTGGCGCGTTGATGATTCATAATTACATCACGAAAAATGACACAGAGGTCATGACTAAAGATCAGGAAAATTTAGCGCTTCTAGATTCGATGTCTGAGAACAGAATGGAGGCTGATTTACCGAAGGTGCAATCTGGGGAACAATCGTATTGGGTCGAGACAGGTGATACTTATCGTCGCATCGCAATGGTGAAGGGAGTTTCTGAGACGAAGCTAAGAGAGCTGAATCAAGAAATCCCTCTCAAAGCAGGAATCGTGCTGAGAATTCCATCTCGAGAAATTGCGGTTGAAGAGTCAGCGGAGCTTGCAAGGCTTCGCGCCAATGCTCGTGCAGGGCGAGACGTGAGCACTGATGCTTACTTGGGGGTTACTTCAATAGATCCATCTTCGAAATCTGACCCTCCTTTAGTAAAAGTAGAGGAAGAAGCGGCACCAGTGAAAATCAATGTGAAACAACCAGTAACGGTGCAAGCTCCTGTTGTAAAACCTAAGGTCAAGAAAGCGAAACCAGTTGAAGCAAAAAAAACGGTAGCTGTTAAACCAAAGCCAAAGCTGGTGAAGCCTAAAAAAGTTCAGAAAGTGCCAGAAATTCCCAGAGCAGAGGTTGTTGCAGGGCGGACTTATAAGGTTCAGGCTGGAGACACCGCTTGGCGAATTGCGACACGTTTTAAAGTGAAGCCAGCGTTATTTTTAAAACACAATGGAATTAGTGATCCGACCAAATTAAAGGTTGGCCAAGTTCTTAGGATTCCTTAATATTTCAGTCTAGCGAAAGATTTCTGGCAACCTTTATGGGGCAAAAAAACACCATCTTTTTATGCGTTTCGGTAGCGATCCTTGTCGTCTTGGGGATGGTGATGCTCGCGAGCACAAGTGTATGGGTGGAATCTGACTCGGAGCTATACCACCATGTAAAGAGGCAATCAATTTGGATTGTAGTGGGGGTGGGGGTCGCCGCTTTCTGTGCTTCGCAAGACTATCGACGGTTGTCGCCTTTCATTTGGTTTATTTTAGCGGGAGCCTGCTTTTTACTTCTTCTTTGCTACGTTCCTGGGATTGGTTTGGAGCGTAATGGGGAAACTCGTTGGATTAAATTTCCAGGTCTAGGGCAAGTTCAGCCTTCGGAGCCCGCCAAGATCGCAGTGATGATGGCATTGGCGTTTTGGTTGTCAAAATTCCGTAGTGAGGTGACTCGGTTTTGGAAAGGTTTTGTGATTCCCGGCTGTATACTAGGCATTCCAACCTTGCTGATCTTTTTCGAGAAAGATATGGGCACTGCGGCCGCCATAGGGGGGGCTGGATTGTTGATGCTGTTCGTAGCAGGGACCCGTCTCCGCTACCTAGCTCCCTCGACCTTATTGGCGTTTTGTGCTCTGACCTATGTCGTATATTCGAATGCAAACCGGTGGGCGCGGATTATGGCTTTCATAGATCTTGAAGAAAGCCGGTTAAGCTATGGCTTACAGCAATGGCGAGCTCGCTTAGCTTTTGGGTCAGGTGGAGTGAGCGGCTTGGGTTTGGGGAATGGTTCCGAGAAACATGGTTATCTTCCGTTTGCTCATACTGATTTTATTTTCGCAATGATTGGTGAAGAACTTGGTTTAATGGGGACGTTGCTGATTGTGTTTTGCTTTGTCATGATTGCAGTGAGCGGAATTAGTATTGCTTTGAATGCTCCTGATCATTTTGGAAAGCTCTTCGGGTTTGGGTTGACGGCGATCATTCTTGTTCCTGCGATGATGAATATGGGAGTGACGACCGGGATGCTTCCCAATACTGGACTTCCTCTTCCTTTCTTAAGTTATGGAGGCTCTAATTTAGTCTTTACTCTTGCTGCAATTGGCTTGCTCGTCAGTATCCATCGTCAGTCTGTGCACCAGATGAAGTCTGTTGTTCCTACTATTAAAGATCAAAAAATCCCCATTAAGCTGTGAATCAATCTCAACCTCTTAGTATTTTAATTGCTTGCGGTGGCACTGGTGGTCATCTCTTTCCTGGGATCGCAGTGGCAGAAGAACTCCTCTCTAAAGGGCACCAAGTTCGTCTTTTGATTTCTGAAAAAAAAGTCGATGAGAAAGCCTCTAAAAAATACGAGCACCTGGATTTCGTTAAAATACCAGCGATCGCAAAGCCGCCGACTTTATCATTCAAAATGTTTCCTTTTTTGGGACGCCTTTTTAAGACCATAGGAACTTGCAAATCACTCCTCAAGAAGCACCAGGTAGATGTCGTTTTAGGAATGGGAGGGTTCACCTCTTTCCCTCCGATTGTAGCAGGGAAGAAGTTAGGTTTGCGCACTTATGTGCATGATTCAAATGCCATTCCTGGTCGTTCAAATTTGATGACGAGTAAGCATTGTTCGAAAGTTCTATTAGGACTCGGAGAAGCAAAGCGTTATTTTCCCAATGCAGAAGTGGTCATCACGGGGACTCCCGTGCGAAAGGAGATGCAAAATTTGCCGGATAGAGAAACGGCAGCGGCCCAATTTGGCTTAGACCCTCATCGGCCCATTGTTTTGGTAGTGGGAGGAAGTCAGGGCGCACGCCAATTAAATACTTTTGTAGTGGAAGCTTCAGAGCAATTAGGAGGGGTAGTGCAATGGTTACACATCACGGGGATGTTTGATTTTGAGAGAGTGGAGGAACTATCGAAGGGCTTAAGCCACCACCAGACGTTGGCTTTTTGCGACCAAATGCCGGCGGCCTATGCTTGCACGGATCTGGCTGTTTGCCGTTCTGGAGCATCGAGCTTGACAGAATTGTCTTACTTAGGAATTCCTTCTGTTCTCGTTCCATACCCACATGCGGCTGATGATCATCAGACGAAGAATGCGGAGGTTTTTGAGAAGGGGGGGGCTGCGATCATGGCGTCTGAGGCAGAATTAAGTGGAGAGAAGCTCATCGATTTCGTTCGTTCGTTTATTAACTCATATGAACTTCGGAAAGAAATGTCAGAGAAAGCTCTCGCGATGGCTTCGCCACAAGCCGCGAGCCGAATTGCAGAAATAGTGACAGAGGGGGAAATGTTATCATGAAAGATTTTTCTTACCGCCTTCTTGATCGATCCAAGCCAGTTCGAGTTCACTTGATCGGAGTTGCAGGCTCTGGAATGAGCGGGTTGGCCTTGTTATTACTAGGGATGGGCCACCGTGTCAGCGGGTGTGACCGAGTGACTAGTGGAGAGACTCAACGCATGCAAACATTAGGGCTGGAATTTCACTCTCCTCATACGGCCGAGTCAGTGCAAGATGCTGATGTTGTCGTTTATTCTTCTGCAATCAGAGCCGAAAATGTAGCCTTGGCAGAGGCTCGCCGCCTTGGTGTTTCTTGTATTCGTCGCGCAGAGTGTCTTGCTGCTATTTTGCACGCGAAGAAGGGAGTTGTCGTTTCAGGAACTCATGGGAAGACTACGACTTCTGCGATGTGTGCTCATGTCTTACGACGTGGCTCTACTCACCCTTCTCATTATGTAGGTGCAGAGATTCCAATCCTTGGTGCTAATGCACATTGGGATGAAAAAGGGGAATTAATGGTGGCAGAAGGGGACGAAAGTGATGGGACACTCGCTCTTTATAAGCCTGCTTATTCGATTGTTTTAAATGTAGAGGCAGAACATCTCGATTTTTATCGAGACCTTGACCATGTGAAGGAAGTCTTTCAGACCCTTTTGGATCAAACGTCTCAAAAAATAATTTACTGCGCCTCTGACGAAGAGACTCGGACACTTTGTGAGAATCAGGACCGTGCTATTTCCTATGGATGGGATGCTGCTGACTATACGGCCTCAGACCTCGCCGAAGGAAGAGGGGTGACCACTTTTACGGTGTTAAAAGCAGGGAAGCCTCTAGGCCGAATTGAGCTTGGTATTCCAGGTCGGCACAATGTTTTAAATGCACTTGCCGCGATCGCATTAGCTGATGATGTAGGGGTGCCGTTTGCGATGATTGCTAATGCCATGTCGTCTTTTGCGGGAGCACGTCGTCGCTTTGAAACGAAGTATCTCTCCAATCATTTGAGAATTATTGATGACTATGGGCATCACCCTACTGAAGTCGCAGCGACATTACAAACAGCTCGAAGTCTTCAGCCGAATCGATTGGTGGTTCTTTTTCAACCTCATCGGTATTCTCGCACGCAGCTCTTAGCTGACGATTTTGGGAAATCATTTCAAGGGGCTGATGTGGTTTATGTGACAGATGTTTATGCCGCAAGTGAACAAGCAATAGAGGGGGTCTCAGGGCAAACTATTGTCGACGCTATTGAGCGACATGGCGACACTAAAGCCGTGTCCGTGCCCACTCTGAAATCGGCACATTACGTTGTAGGTAATCAGTTAGAGGAAGGGGATCTTTTTCTAACTCTTGGTGCTGGGAATGTTCATGAAGCTGGAGCAAAGATCGCACGAGACCAAACAGTTGTTACGGAATTAAAACAGTTCACGGGAAGTGAAGATTGCTCGGTTTCTCTTTATGAACCGATGAGGCGTCATTGCACGATGCTAGTGGGTGGGCCAGCGCAGTTCTGGTCAGAGCCAAAAACATTTGAGGCTTTTGCAAAAGTTGTTGAGTTCAGTTATGCAAGAGGGCTCCCAGTAAGAGTTTTAGGCCGAGGGTCTAATCTGTTGATTAGAGATGGAGGGATTCGCGGCTTTGTGATCCACCCCAAGGGAGGTGAATTCAATGAGGTGAAGGTTGAAGGAGAGACGATTACTGCTGGAGCAGGAGTTCGCTTTAAAAAACTAGCGAGTATGGCTCAGGCCGCCGGAATTGGTGGTTTCGAATGGATGGAAGGAATTCCCGGGAATGTCGGCGGAGGCTTGCGTATGAATGCCGGCGCGATGGGGGTAGAGACTTTTGATCAAGTGTTATCAGTTACAGTTCTCGACGAGGCTGGTGAGATCGTCACTAAATCGAAAGATGAAATCCCTTATTACTACAGACATGTGCCATCTTTGCAGGCTCAATTTGTGCTCAAGGCTTGTTTCAAAGGTCATTTTGCTTCGAGTGAAGAAATTAAAAATAAACTAGAAGCTTCTCGTCAGAAGCGTCGCACAAGTCAGCCGATCGCAGCAAGCGCAGGCTGTATTTTTAAAAATCCCGAGTCGACAGGAGCCGGGAAGCTAATCGATGAAATGGGTTTGAAAGGTTCAGCTGTTGGGAAGGCAGAAGTGTCGCTCGAACATGGGAATTTCATCGTCAATCGAGGTAAGGCGACCGCTTCGGAAGTTCTGAGCCTGATCGAAAAAATCAAAGAATCTTCTCAGGTTCATCGAGGAGTGACACTAGAAACAGAGGTTCAAATTATTGGAGAAGACGAGATTACTTTTTAAGCTAATGAATATTGATCAATTAAATATTGCCGTTCTCATGGGAGGCCCAGGGAGCGAACGTGATGTCTCATTATCATCAGGAAGAGCAGTGCTGGAAGCCTTAAAAGAGGAAGGCTTGAATGCTTATGGTCTTGAGGTAGATGCCGTTGATCCAGAAATCCCGGAAAAGACTGATCTCGTCTTTAATGTCATTCATGGCACTTATGGGGAAGATGGTGGTCTGCAGCAATATTTAGAGGCCAAAGGAATTCCTTACACTGGGGCTGGAGCAAAGAGCAGTGAGCTCGCTTTTGACAAGGTAGAAGCTAAGAAGCGTTTTGTGGAAGCGGGGGTGCCAACTCCCAAGTCAGAAATCATTTCGACTTTAGGAGAGAAGGTTGAGCCAAGCTTTCAGCCTCCGTTCGTGGTCAAACCTCCACGTGAAGGCTCGAGCGTAGGGGTGAGAATCGTCAAATCAGCAGAAGAAGCTCCGGCGGCATTAGAAGAGGCCGCTCGATATGGGGATGAGATTCTAGTTGAGCAGTTTGTAGAGGGCCGGGAACTGACAGTTGCTGTGATTGACGGGAAGGCTTTTCCGGTCGTCGAAATTATTCCGGAAGGAGGTTGGTATGACATGAAAACGAAATACCCTCAACTTTACGGAGGAGAGCCTACGACTCAATATTTTTGCCCAGCTCAGTTATCCAAGGAGGAAACAGCGGTGGTTCAAAAGGCTGCAGTAGAGGCCTATCGTTCTCTTGGAATTGAGATTTACGCGCGTGTTGATGTCTTATTGGATTCGAATGGGAATCCTTACGTCCTAGAAGCGAATACGATTCCTGGGATGACAGCGAGTAGTCTATTACCTAAATCTGCGGCTGAAGCAGGGATTCCGTTTGGTGCTCTGTGTCGGATGATTGCCGACCTTTCTTATGGAGAAAAACGAGGATGACCTTTAAATAATGAAGATGCCGAAACGACGTAAAACACAATCTAAGTCCATGCAGAACAAGTTGTTCAAGCATGAGCTTTGTGTGTCGTCATCTCGTATTTTTTGGTTGGGATGGCAGAAGCGAGGCGAGAAAGCACTTCGTTTGATATTAGTCTTTGCGGTGTTAGCCACAGTGGTGATGGCTGGGAGATGGGGCTTGCAGAAGTCGCTTGTAGATCATCCAGATTTTAAGATTCGAACGATTGACCTTGAGGCGAACGGTTTTTTTGACCATTCCCGTCTCAAGGACGTTACTCAGATTAATCCTTCACTTAGTATTTTCGAAGTCTCTCTAAGGGAGATGAGGGAAAAAGTGATGCAGGAGCCAGATGTGATTTCGGTTACCGTAGAAAGAAAGTTACCGGGGACAATAGCGTTCCAAATTCAGCAGATGATTCCAGTAGCTTGGATCGAATGTTCGGGAGTAGGAGTGCGTGCAAAAGGTGAGCATAGAGGTTTATTAATTGATCAAAATCGCAATGTATTCCGTCCTCATCGACACCTGAGAGAGGTTGCTTTGGGACTTCCGGTTCTTTCGGTAGAAGAGATTGAAGAAGGGGCTTTGGTTTCTGGGCAGAAGCTTCCTTTAGGAGATTTGGAGAGAGCTTTGAGCTTACTCATTTCCGCTAATGCGCTCGATTCTTTGGATTCAGGGTGGCAGATTTCTCGAGTTGAAGTGGTTAATGCCTACTCCTTGCGAGCTTTTTGTGAAGATGGGTTAGAATTTGTATTTGGGATGCATGATCATCAACGCGAGTTGCGTGATATGCTGAGTTTGAGACATTACGCTCAGAAAGAAGGTCTTCAGATTCGAAGTGCGAACTTTATTCCCTTTCGTAATATCCCCGTGACTTTTGTTGATGATCAGGCGGCAAAACCTTTGCAACCTAAACTCATTCGTCCGAAACGTCGCCCGACTCGTCAAGAGCGCGACCTTCAAGAAATCCTTAATCGAGGTTAAACAGAAGATGGCACGCAGTAAGATTCACGTAGGTCTCGAAATTGGCACCACTAAAACTTGTATGGTGGTTGCTGAAGTGAAGGGAGATGGTTCAGTCAAAATTTTGGGGCTAGGGGAGACCCGTTCAGCTGGAGTGAGAAAAGGTGAGATTACAGATTACCCTCAGGTAAGGGCCTGTGTGAAAGAGGCCTTAATTGAGGCAGAAGAAGTGAGTGATGTTGATATTGGAAGTGTCTTTCTCGCTGTTACGGGGTCTCATATTCAAGGGGTTAATAATCGGGGCACTTACCGGATTCCAGAGCGCAAGGATCAGATCGATGATCAAGATGTGGAAGAGGTTAAAGAAATCGCAGGAGATATTAATATCCCTAACGAACATGTTTTTTTACATAGCTTGATTAGGCATTATTTTGTGGATGGCCAACTCCATGAGACTAGCCCGGCGGGACTGATGGGGCGTTCTTTAGAAGCAGATTTTCATATTATTCATGCGATTCGTTCAAGGATTCAGAATAGTATTAAATGCGTCAGAGAAATTCCTCTCGATGTGAATGATGTTGTATTCTCTCCCATTGCTTCTGCTCAGATAGCGCTGAACCGAGAACGTAAAGAGCAAGGGTCTCTGGTGATTGATATGGGAGGAGGCACGACTGATTACGTTCTCTATCTCGAAGGTTCAATTGCGGCCTCAGGCTGTGTTCCGGTCGGAGGAGATCACGTGACTAATGATATTCATCTGGTGACACATATCCCGTTTTCTGAAGCAGAACGTTTTAAAGTATTAGAGGGAGACGCCTCCGGGAGTCCTGAGACATTGATTGGTGAAGCTCGAATCCAGGATGAAAATGGGTTTTCTGATTTGTCTTTGAAGAGAGAGCTTCTCAATGGGATTATCCGTTACCGCTTACAGGAAACTCTTGAATTAGTGAAAAAACAACTCCCGCAAGATTGCTTCCAGAAAATCGGAGCTGGTGTGTTCCTCGTCGGTGGGGCCAGTTTACAACAAGGGTATGGGCAGCTTGCTAACCGCGTTTTCAATCTCCCTGTTTACCGACCTGATAAGCCAGAGCTTTCTGGAGTGCATGCTTATTTCAAAGACCCTCAGTATTCGACTGTTTTAGGCCTCATCCGCTATGCGCAAATCGTAGACGAAGAGCGCCCATCAGGAGGAGGGATTGGAGGTGTTTTCAAGAAAATTTGGCCCTTTAATAGTTAATTTAATAAAGATTTATTATGATAGAATTTACACGTAATCCTCAGCAAACGATACCTGAATCCTCTGTTCTTGTAGTAGGCCTGGGAGGTGCTGGTGGGAACATGCTCGACCGGATCGCTTTAGACGGAATGGAAGGAGTTGATTTAGTAGCATTGCACACGGATGTAAGAACTTTAACTGGAAGTGTTGCTTCTGAAAAAGTCCAGTTAGGGAAAGATTTACTCAGAGGTTTAGGCGCAGGGGGAGATCCCGAACTTGGTAAACAATCTGCCATGGAGGCAGAGAGCCAAATCAGAGATGTTTTCCGGGATCGTAAAATGATTTTTCTATGCGTCGGCCTAGGAGGAGGGACGGGATCAGGAGCTTCTCCTCTTGTCGCTCGCCTCGCTCGAGAAGCGGGAGCTTTTGTCGTTGTCTTTGCGACGATGCCATTTGTTTTTGAAGGAAATCGTCGTTGCCAGCAGGCTGAAGCTGCCTTGAACGAATTAGCGGTTCTTTCAAACTCTCTCGTCACATTTGAAAACGGTAAAATGGGGCAACTTGTTTTAGCCAAGCAGGGAATTCATGAGGCCTTTGCAGCGACAAATAACCTGATTTCGGAAAGTATTAAATCTGTGACGCGCCTCGTAGTTCGTCCGGGTTTGATCAATGTCGGGCTAGATGAACTGATGGCGGCTCTGAAGACGAGTAAGTCTCGCTGCCTATTTGGTTCAGGAATCGCCTTTGGAGAAAATCGAGCGCAAAAGGCGATGCACGCTGCTCTTTCTAGCCCGCTTCTTGATAAAGGAGAGCTTTTGAACGATGCAGATACGGTGCTCGTTCATCTTTGTGGAGGAAATGACTTAACTCTTTATGAAGTGGAGCTTCTAATGCGAGATCTCTCTAAACATCTTGCCGCAGAAAGTAATGTTCTATTTGGAGCTGCTGTTGATGAGAGTATGGGAGAATCTTTAAGTGTGACTTTGATTAGCGCCCTTCCAGAGTCTAAATTGCTTAAAGAGTCACCTTCATTAACGACTTCCCATAAGGCAGCTAGTATAAAGGAAGATAGAGGGCCTTCACCCATTCCCGCCATTACTCCTTCCGTGACCCCAGCTAAGGTTTTAGAGTTAGCTCCTGAGCCTAAAACGGAACAAACAGCTGAGAAACAGCCTTTGTCATCGGAAGCTTCAGAAGAACTCTTTGCCGGGAAAGCTCCTTCAGTTGTGTCTCTTTCGAGTGACGATACGGTAAAAGGAAAAGAAGAAGGGATTAAAATTTTAGAGCCTGAAGAAAAGAGCTTTAAGTCTGAGCCGGTAAGGGAAGCAACTCAAGAGGACGTAGCAAAATTAGAGAGTTCCAAGAGTTCGGAAAAAGACCTGAAATCATTTGAAAAAGGGCCAGAGAAAGAAGTAGCCACTCCTGTGACGGTTTCGGCCCATCCCGCTCAAGAAGAAGAAGAGACTCAATCTCCGGGTTCAGAAACCTCAAAAGCAGCGTCCAGCTCTATTGGGAGCTTTTTCGGGATGTTTCAGGGGAAAAGTGAGCCAGAAAATTCAGAGGAGCCAAACGATCCGAGTTTTGAAAAAGTAGAGAATGAGGTCGCTGGCGATAAGGAAGCCCCTTTACCTCTTCCTTCCAAGCAAGAGCTTCTTCCCTCCGAAGGAGATGAAAAAAAGATCCCGCAAGGCGAATTGGAGCTCGAAGGAGGACCAAAAGGTAAATTTTCGGGGGGATCTCCTAATATTGTGGACGGCGATGATCTCGATGTCCCTCCTTTCTTAAGAAACCGATAAAGAGCTGTCGCTTAGGTAAAACAAGGCTTTTTGGCCGTTTTTTCGGAAAAGCGTCTCTTACTGAGGCGCTTTTTTGTGATCTCAGGCTTGTCTTTCTTGCGAATCTGAAGATTCTCGTCCGCTCACCCGACTTATATATGTCTCAGCAGATTAGAAACATCGCCATTATTGCCCACGTTGATCATGGGAAAACAACTCTCGTCGACGAACTCTTGAAAGCGGGTGGGGCTGTCGAGTCCCACCAAACTCTTGAAGATCGAGCAATGGACTCGATGGACCTTGAGCGAGAAAAAGGAATTACCATTAAGGCGAAGAATACCGCCGTTCACTGGAACGATTACATTATTAATGTGGTTGATACTCCTGGACATGCCGATTTTGGCGGAGAGGTAGAGCGTGTCATGCGGATGGTCGATGGGGTGCTCCTCGTTGTTGATGCTTACGAAGGCCCTCAAGCGCAAACGCGTTTCGTGCTTCGTAAAGCGATCCAGGAAGGTCTTATGCCAATTGTAGTGATCAATAAAATTGATCGCCCGAATAGCGACCCTCTCGCTGTGCAAGATAAAGTCCTCGAGCTTTTCTTAGAACTTGGAGCGACTGAAGAACAATTTGAATCACCAATCGTTTACGGAAGTGCCAAGAACGGATTTTTCGTTCGCGACCTCAACGATCCACAAGACAACATCTTACCTCTCTTAGAAACGATTGTTGAACGTGTTCCTTCTCCTAAAGTTGACGAAGATAAAGACTTCCGCCTTCTCGTGAGTAACATCGACTGGGATGACTACGTCGGACGGATTGCTCTTGGCAAAGTCGAATCCGGAACCGTTACCAAAGGAGATAGTGTTTATCTTCTGCGCAAAGACGGAACCAAGGTGCAAAGCAAGATCACAAAGGTGATGGAATACTCCAAAATGGGGACCATTGACACCGGATTTTCTTCCGCCGGAAATATTGTAGGATTAGCTGGTTTCCCGGATGTAGACATCGGTGAGACCATGGCTCTTTCACCTAATGAAGAGCCTCTTCCTTTCGTTGATATTGATCCTCCGACCGTTCAGATGCAGTTTGCTGTGAACAATGGACCTTTCGCTGGGAAAGACGGGAAGCATGTGACTTCTCGTGCTATTTACGATCGTCTACAGCGTGAATTAAAAACAAATATCTCGATCGAAGTGAGCGAATCTCAAGAAGCAGGGATTTTTAATGTTTCGGCTCGTGGCGCGATGCAAATTGCGGTTCTTGTTGAGACCATGCGAAGAGAAGGTTTTGAAGTTCTCGTTTCTCGCCCGACTGTTATTCTCCAAGAAATTGACGGGAAGAAACAAGAGCCTTTCGAAACACTCTTTATTGAGTCTCCAGACGAAGCGGTCGGAGGGATCATTCAGGCCCTTGCCGCTCGAAAAGGGGTTGTCGATATGATGAATCCTAAAGGCAGCGTGACTGATATTGAAGTGACGATCCCAACTCGTGGTTTGATTGGATTCGAATTCGAATTGATGAACATCACAAGTGGGCACGGTATCATGTCTCACCTCTTCAAAGAATACCGCTTACATTGCGGTCCTATTAGCAGCCGGAAGAATGGAGCGCTTGTCTCGATGTCTACCGGAAACGCGATGGCTTATTCGTTAATGGCTCTCGAAGACCGCGGACGCCTCATGGTCCACCCTGGTGAGGAAATCTACTTAGGGCAAATTGTAGGGGAGCATTCCCGAGCAACAGATCTTGATGTGAATCCAACGAAGGCAAAAGAGCTTACGAATCACCGTTCTGCAACGAAAGGAATTACAGAGACACTCACCCCTCCTTTCAAAATGGATTTGGAACGTGCGATCGAGTATATTGCTTCTGACGAATTTGTAGAAGTGACGCCAAACTTCCTCCGCCTCCGTAAACGCTATCTCGATCCTAACGAGCGCAAGCGCATGGCGAAAAAAGCAGACGTTTAAGAGCGCCTGTTTCTAAGAATTCCAAAAGCCTTCTCGCCACTTGTGCTAGAAGGCTTTTTTATTATAAATTAGGGTTGGGTCACGAGGGGATTTGATTTGGCCATCGAGTTTGGTTCATCCCTCCATCAGCTTGGATCTCGGACCCAAGCATGAATGAAGAGTCGTCAGAAGCGAGAAAGAGAGCTGCTTTGGCGATTTCTTCAGGTTGACCCACTCGTCCTGCTGGTAAAATGGTGGAAAAAGTGGCGTGAAGTGCTGCGATCTGTGCCTCTGATATGCCAACGTTACTCAAGGCAGGAGTGTGAATAGGGCCAGGGCTTAGAACATTGATTCTTGCTCCTTTCGCGGCGAGATCAGGCGTTAGGGATCGAGCTAGAGACCGAATCGCTGCTTTGGAGGCATTGTAGAGAGAGAACCCCTCCATTCCCATTT
Source organism: uncultured Verrucomicrobiales bacterium (assembly GCA_937951675.1). Lineage (GTDB taxonomy): Bacteria > Verrucomicrobiota > Verrucomicrobiia > Verrucomicrobiales > Akkermansiaceae > CALFBI01. The sequence goes on along the minus strand of CALFBI010000006.1, from coordinate 158,887 downwards.
CGTTAAGGCAGGATGAGATAAGAATAACCGAACTCCCTTTTCCTAGTAGATCAAGTGTATTCTGAACGGTGAAGAAGCTCCCTTTGACGTTAACATCAAAAATTTCATCGAAAGAGGTTTCTGTGACTTGTCCAAAAGGCGTCATCGGAGCGATTCCGGCATTTGCCACAACGATGTCTAGGCGTTTGTGTTTTGTTGCGATTTGAGCGCAAACATCACGTATCGAATCGAGGTCCGAAACATCCCCCACGTAACCTTCCGCATCACCATCGATTTGGAGAAGGGCCTGATCCGCTTTTTCTTTGCTACGGGCTAAGATGAGCACTTTGGCCCCTTGCTTAGCAAATTCTTGGGCTGTAGCGAGCCCAATGCCACTATTACCACCTGTGATGAAGGCGATTTTGTTTTTGAGTCTAAATTCCATATTTATTTGTAATGATCACTACATAATTAAAACGTGAGCGAGCTGTCAAATAAATATGTATGGAATGATACAAAAATAATAATGACATTTGAAATGCTGATATGTTAAGTTGAATTCACAAAGTGTTTTGACTCTAAGAAATACGGTTAAACGGCTCTTTATTTTTTGACATGGTTTCTACAAGACAACGAGGACGCCCTCGCAAATTTGATCGAGAAGAGGCGCTAATAGCGGCTATTCATGTTTTTTGGCAGAAAGGATACGATGGTGCTTCTATGAAAGATTTAACCTCCGCGATGGGAATTAACGGTCCCAGTCTGTATGCGGCATTTGGAGATAAAAAAACGCTCTATTTAGAAGCCATAGAAGCTTACGTCACAAATGATGCTTGTAAGCCTCTCGTGGCGTTTGAGGCAGAGCCAGAGATTCAGTTGGCAGTATTGGCCTTTATGGAATCTGCGATTGAAGGAGTTGCAGGTTGCGAACATGAAGCACGTGGTTGCTTTCTTGGGTCTTGTGTCGCGACAACAGCCGGAGAAATTCAAGGAGTTGAGCAACTTCTTTCGGATGCGATTGAGGCAACAGAAAATAAGATTGCAGGCCGTTTTGATTTAGAAAAAAAAGCAGGAAATTTACCTCCTCAATTTCCTTCACGCGAACGAGCAGCTCTTATGTTAGATCTTCGGCAAGGTCATGCTTTTAGGGCTCGTGCAGGCCTTTCGATACAAGCAATGAGTGTAGGGCTCCAATACAGGGCTCAGATGGTGCTTGGCGCTCCGTCATGAGCAAAAAAAGCTCTGATAGAGCATTGATCCCAAAAACGAGGAAGAGATACTAATCCAGCTGGAGTGCTTTGTCTGATACGTTGCGGACAATGGTGTAGCTTTCTTTATCCTGTGTGAAAGATTTTCCGTAAGAAGGAATGATTTCAGCGAGCTTCTCTTTCCAGTCATTTTTCTTGTCTAGGAAGCAGCGTTCGATCACGTCGAGCATGACGCTGACTGCGGTTGAGGCGCCTGGAGAGGCTCCTAGCAAGGCAGCGAGAGAGCCATCGCTGGCAGAAACGACTTCGGTTCCGAATTGCAAGCGTCCGCCTTTTTTCTCGTCTTCTTTGATGATTTGGACTCGCTGGCCGGCAGTGACGAGGCGCCAGTTTTTAAGTTCGGCATCAGGAAAGAATTCGCGGAGGGCATCGAGGCGATCTTTGGGGGATTGTAGGCACTGCTCGATTAAATAGCGAGTGAGGTCGATGTTGTTTTTACCGACGGCAAGCATCGGAACCAGGTTCGAGAGTTTTACCGAACTAGGTAAATCGAGGAGAGATCCCGTTTTCAAAAACTTTGGAGAAAATCCTGCAAACGGCCCAAATAGTAAGGATTTTTTTCCATCGATGACTCGTGTATCAAGATGAGGGACCGACATTGGGGGGGCGCCTACGGCCGCTTTTCCGTAAACTTTGGCCTGGTGCTGGAGCACGACCGCCGGATTATCACAGACTAAGAATTGGCCGCTGACAGGGAAGCCTCCAAAGCCTTTTCCTTCTTCGATTTTGGATTTTTGAAGTAAAGGTAAGGATGCTCCTCCCGCTCCGACAAAGACGAAGGGGGCTTTGATGGAACGGGTAATTTCTCGTTTCCGGTTGCGGACGGTTAGCTCCCATCGGCCATCTTCTAAACGCTCTAGGTCTTTTACTAAGTGGTTTGTTGCAAGCCGAATTCCCTCTTGGGAATCTAAGTAATGGACAAGGGCTTCGGTTAAAGCCCCGAAATTGACATCAGTGCCACTTTCAACCCGAGTCGCGGCAATGGGTTCTTTGGGGTCGCGACCTTCAAGTAAGAGTGGGGCCCATTTTTCGATGACTTTTGGATCCTCACTATATTCCATGTTGGAGAAGAAATGATGCTTTGACATCATCTCATAACGGCGTTTTAAGAATTGTTGATTCTCTTCCCCCCATACAAAGCTCATGTGTGGGACGGACCGGATGAATTGGTCTGGTTGCGGAAGGATGCCTTCGCCTACGAGGTAGGCCCAAAATTGTTTGGAGACTTCGAATGCCTCATTGATCTCGAGTGCTTTTGAAATATCTACCGAACCGTTCTCGAGTTCTTTGGTGTAATTGAGCTCGCATAAGGCGGCATGTCCGGTGCCAGCATTGTTCCATGGGTTGGAGCTTTCTTTGGCTACTTCGGCAAGGGCTTCAATGATTTGAATATTCAGACTAGGGTCTAACTTGTGCAACAAGACTCCTAATGTGGCGCTCATGACGCCTCCTCCGATTAATACCACATCCGGTTCTGCGATTGTCTCTCTCCGTTCCATATCTTACTTACAAACAACTGCGAATCACTGGATCTGTCAACGGATTGATGCAAATTCCCCTGAAACAAAAGAGGGGGTTTAGGGAAACTGGACTGACGATGCAGGAGAGAATGAATGAGGTTGAATCTTTGCAATCAGGTTTAAGATCCAACCTATAAAACGATTGAAGGCGAAAGGCCTTTGGTCGGCCTGAAATGTGAAAACGCGAGTGCGCGTTCTTGCGTTAGGACTTCGCTAACGTGCCGCTTTTAAGATCGACTCAAATTGCGCAGGAATCGGGGTGGAGCAAACAAGTTCGTTTTTCGAATACGGATGTAAAATGCTCATGGAGGCCGCATGTAAGGCGAGTCGTGGCGCGTTCTTCGCTTTCGGGCCATATTTTTTATCCCCAACGATCGGGCAGCCGATATCAGAAAGATGCACTCGGATTTGATGTTTGCGACCAGTGAGGAGATCTATTTTTAAAAGGCTCCGCTTTTCCGATTCTTTAATGACGGTATAGGAGGTCTTAGAAAGTTTTCCTTTCTTCGAATTGGTCGTAGAATACATTTTGTGAATGCCATTTTCGGCGAGGTAAGAAGTAATGACTCCTTCTTTCTCAGGCATTTTACCTTCTACAACGGCGTAATAACTTTTTTTAAACCCTTCCCATTCGTTTTGAAGGTATCGCTTCGCAGGCTCTGTTTTAGCAAAAACGAGCACGCCTGACGTTTCGCGATCTAAGCGGTGCACAATAAAGACACGGCTACGTGACTTGAAGTTTCCTTTCCTGACATAATCGTTTAAGATGAAGTAGGCGGTATTATCTTTAACGGTTTCGTTACTGACAACGAGAAGTCCGTTTGTTTTATCCACCACGATAATATCCTTATCTTCATAAAGAATCGTCATCCCCTTGGGTTGATGCTTTTTAGGCGGACGCTTCAGCTCTTTTTTGACATGTTTCATTTTTCGATCTTATAAGTCTGAGATAGAGATAGCGATCTAACAAAAAATAAGGAAGGATCTTTATTCTCCTGAATAAGAGGTGAAAAAGTTTTGATGGTGAAAGAGGTCTGTGAACGAGTGGTTTGAGCTAGAGATTGCGAATTGTTTGGAAATGAGGCATGTTCCCGTCATGAATCGGTTGAGTCATCAAAAACCCTTCTTCAGAATGGGGCGCTTTCTTTGGGCTTTGGTCTGGATGGTCCTGCCGGGAGCTGTTTTTGCGGAAGCTCTAGAGCTCGTCAATTTGGAGGGAAAAACGATTAAGGCGCACATTATTTCAAAAAATGAAAGTTCGGTTGGGCTTCGAATGGAGGGGAAGTCAAAGGTTTTCAGAGTGCCTCTTTCTAAGTTCGATGGGGCTTCGCAAAAGAAAATTAGAGCGATCGAAATACTGAGTGAGCGAGTCGAAATAGAGGTCGATGTTAATAAACGTGGTCGAGATGTCAGCCAGTCATCGAAATTTGGAGAAGTGAGCTCTCATACGAGGGAGCGAGAGGAAACACTTTCAGGTAAAATGGTGATCAAAAACGATGACGGAGAACTTCATTCTCCTGCAGCTCAAGTCAGTTTTGTTTTTTTAGTGAAAGGGCGGGCTCGCGGTCATTTTAGAATGTTAGGAGCGCAGAGCCACTTAGTGCCTGCGCTGGGCCCGATATCAGAAACGCACAAAGAGTTGAGAACCGCTCGAAGTCATTATGGAGAGGGGTATCAAGGGGAAGCCGTTGGCGATGGAGGTCGCTACATTGGTTACGTAGCAGTTTTACATCGTGGTCAGGAGGTGATCGCTAGTAAATGTATTCCCACGGCTTATGAAGCTTATCTGTCCGAGGTGATTGAACGAGGTCGCAGCGATGAAAGTTTAAAAGAGTCAAAGCAGGAATACAAAAAGCCCTAAGAAGCGCAGGGGCGTTTCTTGCTAAAAAGGGTTCGCCATTTTTGATCCTTTGCGGAATCCTTTCAATCAACCTTACATAATGTTCGAAGTCCGAGAAAAACCCGATATGGTCGAGCGCGCGCTCTTAGTGAATGTGTGCTGTCATCGACGAGATGAGCCGGAGGCAGAGTTGTTGCTCCTAGAGCTTGAAGAATTAGTCAAAACACTGGGAATCGGGATTGTAGAATCTCAGCTGGTGCGTTCTCGTAGTGAGCATAAGCAATTCATTTGCGGAACGGGGAAGGCGCAGGAGGTTTGTGACTACGCGAAGGCAATGGAGTGCGACTGTATTATTTTTGATAACATGCTTTCTCCTTCCCAGCAGCGGTCTTGGGAGACTTTAGCGGGGATTACAGTGATTGATCGGGAAGAAGTCATTTTAGATATTTTTGCAAAACGAGCTCAAACGAAAGAAGCGTCACTGCAGGTTCAGCTCGCACAGATGCAGTATGCTCTTCCGCGCATGAAGAAGATGTGGGGGCACCTTGATCGCGAAGGCGGTGGGGGCTCAGGAGGTAGTGCAGCTTCTCGTGGAATGGGAGAGAAGCAGATTGAGGTAGATCGCCGTCTTGCCCGAAAACGAATCGATAAGGTGAAGGCAGATCTAGCGTTGGTGCGGAAGCAGCGCCGGACTCAGCGCAAGGAGCGCGAGCGTTTCGATACGCCTCACGCCGCGATTGTAGGGTATACCAATGCCGGGAAGTCGACTTTACTTAATCATCTTACTGGAGCGGAGGTTTTAGTCGCAGATATGCTTTTCGCGACACTTGACACGACAACCCGTAAGATTGAGCTGCCAGATGGTCAGCCTTTATTACTCACTGATACGGTCGGATTCGTAAGGAATCTCCCTCACCGTTTGGTAGAGGCTTTCAAGGCGACTTTGGAGGAGGCTTTACTAGCAGATTTTCTCATTCATGTGTTGGATGCAACCTCTCCGGAAATTGACCGTTTTCATGATACCACGCTAGAAGTGCTCAAGGAGCTTGGGGCGGAGGAAAAGCAGCTTGTCACCGTTTTTAATAAAGTTGACTTGGTTGAGGACCCCGTGGTGCTTGAAGGTTTACGAGCTCGTTACTCGGAGGCACTTTATCTTTCGTCAGTGACGGGAGAAGGAATGGATACCTTATTCCAGAGGTGTTCAGAAATGTTGGCGGATCGCATTTCTCGTCATTCTTACCGTCTTCCGCAGTCCCGTGGGGAATTACTCAACCTTCTTTATCAGGAGGCGAAGGTGATTTCGACCGATTATGATGGGAATGATATTCTCGTTACGGCAGTGGTTCCTCGCGATTTACATGGTCGGCTAGAGGAATTTTGTGAAGTGGAGGCGTGAAGTGGAGATGGTAATGGAGAGCCCATTAATTTTTGCTCATTCGATGGTATCCGCTCGCTTAGCGGAGGGGGGGCTCGCGGTTGATGCCACGATTGGAAATGGTCACGATACCTTACTTCTCTCTAAGTATGCTTTGCAAAGTCTTGAGGGAGAAGTTTTAGGGTTTGATGTGCAGGAGCCTGCTCTTATTTCGACTCGCCAACGTTTGGAGAAAGCGCAGATCGATTTATCTCGAGTCTCTTTGTATCAAGAAGGGCACGAGAATCTAGAGAAGAGGTTAGCGGGGAGAAAACCTGACGTCGTAATGTTTAATTTTGGTTACCTTCCAGGCGTCAACAAGGTGATCACAACAGAGGCGGAAACGTCGGTCAGTGCTCTTTCGCAAGCTTGCCATTCGCTGGCTCCATCTGGGTTGATTACCGTGATGTGTTATACGGGTCACGAAGAAGGGGTTAAGGAAGCGGCCGCGGTGAAATCTTGGGCTGAAACGTTATCTGATGATTCTTACCGGTCGCTCTCTTACCAATATTTGAATGCCCCGCACGATCCTCCCTTTTTACTATTGATTGAGAGGAAGGTTGGTAGCTAAAAAAGTTTTGAAGAGAGTTTTTTAGGACCATAAAAAAAACCATCTTCGCGTGAGCAAAGATGGTTAGATGTAAAAAGGATGAACGGGCAGAAATTACTCTGCTGATTCGGCAGCAGGTGCTGCTTTGCCAAGGCTCGGCTTGGAGGCGCGGCGAACCGCTCCGAAACGCTTCTGGAATTTGTCGATGCGCCCTTCGGTATCGACGAAGGTAGACTTTCCAGTGAAGAAAGGGTGTGAATCAGACGTGACTCCGATAGAAATCACAAAGTAATCAACTCCGTCGATATTTTCAACTTTGTCTGATTTGGCGGTCGAGCGAGTGAGAAAACGCTTACCAGTAGTCATGTCTTGGAATGCTACTGGATGGTAATCTGGATGAAGGTCTTTTTTCATAGTTCTGCAGATTTGAGGCGACGTTTCCAACGCCGCGGGTGGGGGAGAATGCCGTTTTTTTCGAACCTGTCAAGAAAACCTCGCCAGAGGGATGAGAAAGGCTATTTTGCAGGTATGATTTATCTCGACGCAAGTGCAACAACTCCGGTTCATCCAGAGGTAGTGGATGCGATGCTTCCTTATCTTCGCGAGCATTGGCAGAATCCCTCAAGCGGTTATCGAGCCGCTAAAAAAGTGAGGGAAGCGGTTGAGGAGGCACGAGAAGAGGTAGCGGCTTTGATTCATTCTCGTCCAGAGGAGGTCGTTTTCACGAGTGGGGGGACGGAGTCTAATAATATGGCGCTAAAGTCACTTGCTAAAACGATGGGGCGAAAGTCAGTTTTGGTGACGACCATGATCGAGCACAGTGCGGTGCTTCGCCCGCTTGAGGCCTTTGAGAAAGTAGGGTTTGAAGTCCGGAGAGCTCCCGTTACAGAAGGAGGGCGAGTTGATTTAGCCGAATATGAGAAACAGCTGTCAGGAGCGCAATGGGTGAGCGCGATGTGGGTGAATAATGAAACAGGGGTGATTCAGCCCCTTTCAGAAATGGTTACTCTCGCGAAGCAGCAAGGCGCTGTTTTTCATACGGACGCCATTCAAGCAGCTGGAAAAATTGCAGTTGATGTGAGTTTGGTTCCAGTCGATTTCCTCTCTCTTTCGGCTCATAAATTTCATGGGCCGAAAGGAGTGGGAGCTCTTTTTGTGCGAGAAGGAATGGAATGTAAGCCTCTTTTACATGGAGGGGGGCAAGAGCAAGGATATCGAAGTGGGACTGAGAATGTTTCTGCGATTGTAGGAATGGGAGTGGCTGCAAGAATGGCGCGGCGAGAACTTGTGGAAAAGCAAGCGCGGGTCGCCCAGTATCGAGATTTGCTCGCTTCGCTTCTTTTAGCAGAGCTAAAAGGGGTGACCTTGAATGGTGACCTTTCACACCGCACGGCGGGGGTTCTTCATCTGTCTTTTGAATCCTGCGAGGCGGCAGGGCTCTTGATCTTACTCGATGAGTTCGGTGTGCAATGTTCTGCTGGCAGCGCTTGTATGACAGGAAAGCAGCAACCAAGTCATGTCCAAAAAGCAATGGGCTTTAGTGATGCAAAAGCTAAAAGTAGCCTTCGTATTAGCCTCAGCACTTTCACTACGGAGGAAGAAGTTCGGGCGGCGGCGAAAGCGATTCAAAAGGCCGTAACCCGCCTTCGAAGTGTGCAAGGGGAAGGTGGCGTCGGACCTGTTGTTGTTTATAGTTAAGTCACCAAGAAGAGCTCTTTGAGCACGGATTACTTCTTTTCGGATTGATTCTCTTGACCTTGGGGCTGGGAATTTGCAGGCTGCGCCCTCTCCTCGCAGGAGAGGACGCAACATTAGAATAACGAATATGGCAGCTAAGATTTATACTCAGGAAGACGCCGACCTCAACCTCATCAAGGATAAGACCTTGGCGGTTATTGGTTTTGGTTCACAAGGTCACGCTCACGCATTAAACCTTAAAGATAGTGGATGCAATGTGATCATTGGTCTTTACCCTACTTCAAAGTCTCGCGAGACAGCCGAAAAACTCGGCTTCACCGTTGTTGACACCGCTGAAGCAGTGAAACAAGCAGACGTGATCATGATCGCGGTTCCAGATACCGTTATCCCTAAAGTTTACAACGAAGACGTTGCTCCTCACTTGAGTGAAGGAAAAGTTCTTCTTTTCTCACACGGTTTTGCAGTGCATTTCGAAACGATCGAAGCCCCTGAAAATGTTGACGTCATCATGGTTGCTCCAAAAGGGCCTGGGCACACGGTGCGCAGTCAGTATGTCGAAGGCAAAGGAGTTCCAGGACTCATCGCTGTTCACAATGACGCGAGCGGCAAAGCTCAAGAAATCGCCCTTGCGTGGGCTGATGGAGTGGGTTGCACCCGCGCTGGTGTTTTCCAAACAAATTTCCGTGAAGAAACAGTTACTGACCTCTTCGGTGAGCAAGTAGTTCTCTGCGGTGGTGCTTCTGCACTCGTTAAAGCAGGTTTCGAAACACTTGTTGAAGCAGGCTATCAGCCAGAAATGGCTTACTTCGAGTGCCTTCACGAATTAAAACTCATTGTTGATCTCATGATCGAAAGCGGAATTGCAGGGATGCGTTTCTCCGTTTCTGAAACAGCAGAGTGGGGTGACGTGAGTGTTGGGCCAAAAATCATCGACGCTTCTGTTAAAGCGCGCATGAAGCAACAACTTAAAGACATTGAAGATGGGAAGTTCGCTCGCGAATGGACGGCTGAATACGAAGCAGGGAATCCTAACTTCAATAAAATCCGCGAAACGGAAGCAACTCACCAAATCGAAGAAGTGGGCGGTCAACTTCGCAGCATGATGAGCTGGCTTGGAAACAAGCAGATCAAAGCTGGGATGACTCAAGCAGACTATATCTCTGACTCGAAGTAATTCGACTCTGAGAGAAAATCATCTCTTTTTAAAAGCCTGTTGTGTTCGTCACAGCAGGCTTTTTTGTATCCAGATTTGAAAGGCAGAGCGATTTAGATTTTCCTTAACAATCAATTAATCAAGAAGGATCTATGTTGAGTGATTCCTCTGACGAGAGTCCTTGCTCTGTAAAGGAGGAAGCGTCTTATGAAGCGAAACTTTGGGTGCCAATATTTGGTATCAATCAAATGAATAGGATAAACCTCATTTTTCGCTTGTGCTTAAAGCTAGTTTTTTTAGTCTGCGCATCCGCTTTCTTGCAGGCGGCGAACGGTTGGAGCCCCAGTGTTCGTCGGTTATGGGGCAAATTTTCTGTGAGAACTCGGGAATCAACACTATAAACCAAACCTATTATGAGCACTGCCATACTTGCTGCAGTCAACCCAGAATTGGATGCCCTCATTGATGAGTCATTCCGTTCTTTTGAAGAAGGAGCGATCGTAAACGGAACGATCCTCGATATCCGCCCTCAAGTTGTCATCGTCGATATCGGCTACAAATCAGAAGGCGCGATCCCGTCATCTGAGTTTGAAGACGAAGAAATCGAAGTCGGTGATGAAGTCGAAGTTCTCCTTGAGAAACTCGAAAACCAAGAGGGAATCATTCAACTTTCCAAAGAGAAAGCAGCCTATAAGCAAAACTGGGACAAGATTGTCGGCGTTTTCGAAGCTGGCGGCCTCGTAAAAGGAAAAGTAAAAGGCATCGTGAAAGGTGGTTTGACAGTCAACGTTGGCGTCGAAGCATTCCTTCCAGCTTCTCAAATTGATATTATCCCACCAAAAGAGCTTAATGAGTTCGTTGGGAATGTTTACGAATTTAAAATTGTTAAGGTAAATGACGAACGTAAAAATATCGTTCTCAGTCGCCGTGAAGTGATCGAAGCAGAGCGCAGTGAATTGCGTCAGCGTTTCCTTCAGACAGTTAAAGTGGGCGATAAGGTCACTGGCCTTGTTAAGAACATCACAGACTTCGGGGCCTTTGTTGACCTTGAAGGAATGGATGGCCTTCTCCACATCACTGACATGAGCTGGGGTCGTATTACTCACCCAAGTGAGATGCTCCGCGTTGCTCAGGAAATCGAAGTCATCATCCTCGATGTTGATCGCGAGAAAGAGCGTGTTTCTCTCGGCTTGAAGCAGATGAGCGACAATCCATGGCAAGATATCGAAGCTCGCTACCCAATCAGCACGCAAGTGAAAGGGAAAGTAACCAAGCTTCTTCCATATGGGGCCTTCATCGAACTCGAAAAAGGAGTCGAAGGACTCGTTCACGTTTCCGAGCTCTCTTGGGTCAAACGGATCACGCGTCCAAGCGATGTGCTTGAGCTTGATCAGGAAATCGAAGCAGTTGTCCTCGGCATCAGCATCGAAGAGCAGAAGATCTCCCTCGGAGTTCGCCAGCTCGATACCAACCCATGGGAAGAGATCGAAGCTCGTTACCCAATCGGCTCAAATATCAAAGGGTCTGTTCGCAACCTTACTGCTTACGGTGCTTTTGTTGGTCTCGAAGAAGGAATCGATGGAATGATCCACGTTTCCGATCTTTCATGGACTCGCAAGATCAACCACCCAAGCGAAGTTCTCAAGAAGAACGACGAAGTGGATGCGATCGTCATCGCGATCGACAAGGAGAATCAACGTGTTTCCCTTGGTATCAAGCAACTTGATAATGATCCATGGTCAGAAATCGATACGAAGTTCAAAGTAGGTGACCTTGTGAAAGGAAACGTTGCTAAGATCGCTAGTTTCGGTGCCTTCGTAAATCTCGAAGGAGATATCGACGGATTGATCCACATCTCGCAACTCAGCGAAGAGCATGTTGAGCGCGTTAAAGATGTTATCAAAGTAGGTGACGAAGTGGAAGCACGCGTCATTAAAGTTGATAAGATTGAGCGCCGCATCGGTCTTTCCATCAAGGCAGTTGATTACACTGAAGACCAACTTCAGAAAGAGTCACAAAGCTTCGAAACCCTTCGCCCAAGCAGCGATCTTGTTGGTCTCGAGCAAGCCTTCAACCTCGCCGCAGCTGCGACCGAGGAAGAGTGGAGCCCAAGCGACAAAGACTAATCGTTTTCTCGATTTACCAAAAACCTCGTTGGGATTTTCCAGCGAGGTTTTTTTTGGTCCTCAAATAAAAGGTTGTTTTAGGTCTAGAGCCTATCGATAAAAGAAGTCCTACTTTCAATGCTAAAGATGAGGCTAGGATAGAGTTGGTCCGCGCGAAGGCGGGGTCATGGGCAAAGTGAGCAGGTTCTGGGAAATGAAAGCAAAGACTCTTTATTCGTAAAAGAGCTCAAGGGCTTGAGAGGAAGGGGTCGATGTTAAGAGTTAGATGCTTGAAAGGCGGTGAGGGTCACCATGGTTTTTAATGGGTTCATGATTCAGGGCACAAAAAAACCGATGCGGGGTGCCGCACCGGTTTTATGAAAAGGGAAATAGGTTCTTATTTTTTCTCTGCAGGTGCCGCCGGAACAGGAATGGGAGGGGTGGTAATGCTTTGTGGTTTTTCCTGTGTGATTTCAACAAGCTCAAGTTCGAAGATGAGAGGCGAGTTAGGTGCTATTTTTCCACCGGCTCCTTGTGGGCCATATGCTAATTCTGATGGGATGAAGAGTTTCCATTTAGCTCCGACAGGCATGGTGGTAAGAGCTTCTTTAAAACCAGGGATCACTTGAAGGCCCATTGGGATAGGTTGCCCTTCTGGAGAAGCATCAAAAACAGTGCCGTCGATGAGTGTTCCTTTGTAGTTAACCTTGAATTGAGGTTCGCCTTCAGCCGCTTTATAAACTTCTGCTCCACCTTTTTTGAGAATTTCGTATTGGAGTCCTGATTTGGTAGTTGTCACCCCTTTACGTTTCGCGTTTTCAGCAAGGAAGGCTTTCCCTTTTGCGAGATTTTCTTCAGCCACTTTTTCTTGGCGTGCCTGGAGCTTATCCCCTAATTGTTGCATTGCTGTAGAGAGATCTTGATCTGAATATTCTGGCTCGTTTTCTTGGAATCCAGTGAGGAACGCTTTGGCAAGAATAGTGACGTCGATGTCATTTGAGTTGAGCCCGTATTGCTTCGCTTGTCCTGCAAATTGGCGGCCTGTTTGGTAACCAAAGCCATAAGAAGCGTATTTTTTAATACTCGCATCATCGAGCTTCTTAGGAGCTTCTGCGACAGGTTGAGCAGAGGTTTCAGGGGTTGTTTGTGCCTGTGAAAGGCTGAGGAGTATGATGCTGGCAGCTCCAGTAGCTAAAATAGTTTTCATAAAGTCTAAAAACCTAAAGAGAGAGAGTGTTTTGTCGAGCTCTCTCTCTCCTATTTGCGTTTTTGGTAAGTTAAGAATGCTTCCCCTTGCGCTGTGATTTCGAAGTCCTCTAGGGTGAAGTGTTGAGACTGAAGCCATTCAGGTTGAGGAGAGCCCGTTAATTTAAGGGCGTTTTCTCCTCCAAAGAGGGTGTGGCCGGCCCAAGTCAGGTAGAGGGTATCAATCCCGAAAAGGTGAGCAAGAGTTTGAATGAGTTGGCTTCCTCCTTCACAGTGCAGTTTTTTGACAGACTGCTCTTCCGCGAGCCGTCGTAACCACTCGGAGAGAGAGCCGTGAAATATTTCTGCTGATTTCGGAGTCAGAGATTGCTTTTGAGCCTGTTCAGCTAAGAGGAAGATTCGACCACCCTCTTTTTGAAACATGGGGTGATCGAGGGGAAAGTGACCACTTCGTGAAGCGACACACCGGAGTGGCTGTTTGGCGAGTGGGGTGTCAGGCGCTGTCAGGGTCATTTGATCAGTGATCCAGGTTTTTCTCCCGACTAAGAGGGCGTCAGCGTTTTTTCGGAGCTCTAAAAGACGATTGAAATCCGCCTGGCTCGTGAAGTGAGACGGGCTATTTTGATGAGGAGAAATCTTGCCGTCGGCAGTCATCGCCAGGTTGATCGAAATGTGAGGTTTTTTCATCGTCGGTTTGAGAGTGAGTCAGCAAGGAGTAAGGTGGCGAAAAGAAAATGGATTTTCATTAACAGAGCTTGCTTCCTTTAAAGAGAGATTTAGAGTCATTAAAAATCACAAAATAGATATGGCAGGCCCTAAAATAGACATCGTTTGTTACCTTAAAACATATTGCGGCTGGAGCGAAGGCGTCAGAGCAATTATGAGGAAATATGATCTCGAATACAACGAGAAAGACATTATCAAAAATCCTGCTTTTCGCTTCGAAATGGAACAGAAAAGTGGACAGCCGTTATCGCCTTGTGTGGAGATTAATGGGCAGATGCTTGCTGATGTTTCAGGAGAAGAAGTGGAATCTTGGTTAGGAGAGCAAGGCTTTATCGCCATTAAATCAGAGGAAGCTGACGCTCCAACGAATTCTTCTTGCTCGCCAGAACAGCATGAAGCTCAAGTTCGAGCAGAGAAAGAAGCGTCTGGAGACGCTTCCGGGAAAATCGTTTTTCTTGATTAAGTTGATCTCATTGTCGCAATATTCATTCACTTGAACTCATGGCCAATAAGGAATTAGCAACTAAAGTATCAGAGACTCTCGCTTCTCTTTGTAAGGAGGCATTGCCAGCTCTCGCGGAACGATATGCGGACCCCTTGCGAGGTTTTGCATTCGATTGCAACCTTGACTACGGAGAGATTAATTTTTGTCTCCTCTCTTCAGAGCGAGCAGAGCAGCTTGATCCCGATATTTTTGGGGAAACGATTGAGGCTTTGTTTGATCCTGCAAATTGGGATGTCGCAAACGAATTCACCTTCAGCGAGACGGTTGATGAAAACTTTGAGCAATCAGAGCAGTGGATTCCAGTAGCTGGTGAAATTTCAGATTACTTACTTGATCTTGATGATGATACCGAGGGGCGTGTTGAAATCATGAATGTGATCGCGGAAGTGGTCGCTAATCTAGAGAGAGACAACGCGTTTGAAGACTTTCATATCGTAAAAGGATTCTTCGTAACGGCTTCAGATCAAAATGAAGAGATCGAAGAGGCGATTGAAAGAGTTCAGCGTTTGAGAGAAATCAGTGATTGAGGAACTTGATGTTTTCTCTGAGCCTTTTTTGAAAGAGGTGCTGCTGAAAAGCAGCGCTTTTTTTATGCCTTTTTTCTACTGAAAGGACTTTCGTAAGTTGGAGGGAAGAATTCCAAGTTGTTCACGGTATTTGGCGACAGTTCGTCTAGCCACTTGGAGCCCTTTCTCTTCTAGGATTTTGGTGATGGCAGAATCGGCGAGAGGTTTCATTTTATTCTCGTCTTGGATGAGGGCTTGAATCGCTTCCCTGACGCTGTTGTTTGATATTTCGGCGCCATCTTTGTTTAAATACCCTGAGCTGAAAAACTTACGCATTTCGATAATGCCGTGAGGCGTTTCTACGTATTTGCCTGCAACGGCTCGTGATACTGTGGTGGGGTGAACGTTTACCTCTTCGGCAACAGTATTCATAGTAAGGGGCTTCAGGTGTTTGATGCCTTTTTCTAGAAAGTCTCTTTGGTGGGTGATGATGGATTGCGTGATGGCGGTGATGGTTTCCTGTCTTTGGCTGATAGCTTTAATCAGGATCCGGCCCTCTCTAATGTGGTGGTTGAGATATTGTCGTGTTTTCTTATCACTGGAGGAGGATCCTACTATTTCTTTATAAGTTTCACTGATCTTGAGTCTGGGGAGATGGGATTGGTTTGTTTCGGTGAACCATTCTCCTGACTGGGGGTCTTTTTTGATGTAAATGTCGACAGAGATATAGGGGTTACGGGTGGGATCGTAAGAGCTTCCAGGGCTGGGGTCGAGGTGAGAGATGAATTCCGCCGCCTCCGTGATTTTTTGGATGTTGGTTTTGAGAGTTTTGGCTATTTGAGGGTAGTGTTTTCTAGCCAGTTCAGGGAGGTGGCTCTCGGTGATTTTGTATTCGAGGGTCCCGATCATTTGTTTTCGCTCGAGTTGAAGGAGGAGGGAATCTCGCAGATCTTTGGCGCCAATGCCTGGGGGGTCTAGCAATTGAATAACTCCGAGTGCTTCTTCTAGATCGTCGAGAGAGAATTCACATTGCGCGACGAGTTGATGCAGGGGGGCGTCTAAGAAGCCGTTTTGGTCGAGGTTTCCAATGACGACTTCACAGGCGAATAAAATGCTCGAGCTGAGGCCTGTCAGGTTGATTTGTTGGCGAAGGTGTTCTTGGAGAGTGAGCGGAGAGACTAGCGAATTGATGAAGTGTTCCCGAGTCTCTTCAGATGGTGCGGGTTGATTACGCCTTTCGGTGATGTTGAGTTCTCTGAGTTCTTCGTCATAGAAATCATGAAGCCCTTCTAGCTCGCTAGATTCGAGTTCTTGAATTTCTTCGAGGGACTCAGCGAGGTTTTCGCTTTCAAGAACGGGGTTCGTTTCGAGGGATTGGCTAAGAAGCTGCCCCAGCTCTAACGTGGTGCTCTGCAAAATCTCCAAGCTCTGCCTCATCTGAGGGGCGAGAGTTTGTTGCTGACTCAGCGACTGTTGCAGCGATGGGCTGTGCATGGCAGAGACGAGAGTAAAAAGGGAGTCTTTTAAAGTAAAGCAGAATCCATGCCATCTTGTTAATGACTCGGGGCAAGCGAAGGAAAGAAGAGGGAGCTTGAGGTGCATTTTTCTTTCTTTGGCTCTTTTTTTTAGCGAAGATTAGGACAAATGAGTGATTTTAATCTTTTTCTAGAAAAAATGCAGCAAGCGGGAGTGAGTGATGCGGCGGTTCGAAGTTTTAAGCGGAATTATGAGTTACTTGGCTCAGGGGAATCCGGGATGGTTTCCGAGGCAGAAATTGTGCCGCCTGAAGGTGTAGTGAGCTATGAAGATTTGCCGGCTCCTTTCGAGGAGAAGGTTTCAGACCTTTTGTCACAAACGATCATGATTAAGCTGAATGGGGGTTTGGGCACGGGGATGGGCTTGCAGAAAGCAAAATCCTTACTTGAGGTGAGAGAGGGGGAGACCTTTCTCGATATCATTGTAAAGCAGATCAAGCTTCTCAGGAAACAGGGGGAGACGCGGTTTATGTTGATGAATAGTTTTAGCACCAGTGAAGATGTTTTAAGTCATTTGCAGTCTCGTTATGAAGAGTCTTATTTAACGGACCCTGATCAGGTGGAGTTAATGCAGAATCAGGTCCCTAAAATTTCAAAATCAACTCTTAAGCCTGCGGGGCATCAGGAAAACCCTGCTCTAGAGTGGTGTCCGCCTGGGCACGGAGACCTTTACCCGGCCTTGTTGGGCAGTGGGGTGTTGGATCGGCTCTTGGGAGAAGGTGTGAAATACGCGTTTGTTTCAAATAGTGATAATTTAGGGGCGGTATTGGACCCGAGGCTTCTTTCTTATTTTGCGGAGTGCGAAGCTCCTTTTTTGATGGAGGTGACTCGGCGCACTGAGGCGGATAAGAAGGGGGGGCATCTTGCTCAGCGCCTTTCTGATCAGCGCCTTGTTTTGAGGGAGGTGGCGCAGTGTCCAGAAGAGGATTTGGAGTCCTTTCAGAATATTGAGAAGCATCAGTTTTTTAATACTAATAATCTATGGCTTCGGCTGGACTTGTTGAAAAAGGAACTCGTAAAAGGGGAGGGGGTGCTTCCGTTGCCAATGATCAAGAATGTAAAAACAATTGATCCTCGCGATCCTCATTCTGAGCCTGTGTATCAGCTTGAGACCGCAATGGGGGCCGCGATAGAATGTTTTGATGAGAGTCAGGCGGTTTGTGTTCCTCGCTCGCGTTTTGCTCCAGTAAAGACTACGGGGGATCTTTTGGCGTTGCGCTCGGATGCTTATGAGGAGAAGGAGGATGGGAGTGTTGGCTTGATTGAGGCGCGTCAGGGTATTCCGCCTCTCGTCATTTTATCCAAAGACTATAAGTTAGTAGATTCGTTGGAGGATCTTGGAGTTCCTTCTCTAAAGGAGTGTCAGAAGCTCGAGGTGACTCAAAAAGTCCATTTGGATCCAGGTCAAAAAATGGTGGGTGAAGTCATTCTTTAATAGGTGGCCATGTGGGTGTCGCCAGCTGGGGAGATGTGTTAGTAAGAGATCAGAGTAGGAAAACAAAGCGAATTTCGCTCTTGTCAATTAATCCCTAAAATGAAATATCGCGAGCATGTCGATACCAGATCTTAAAACACTTGAGGCCAAATATCAGTTTGAAGGGCTTATTTTCGATCTAGATGGAACTCTCGTGGATTCTATGGAGCAGCATTTTCAAGCTTGGAGAATCGCCCTTGACCAATACGGCGCGGGAGGAATTTTCCCAGAAGATGTTTTTTATGCAATGGGCGGACGACCGACCACCGATATTGTGGTGGAATTGAATGGAGATCACGGCTTGCAGCTTGATCCTGATGTGATTGCTTTTGAGAAACGCAAGGCTTTCACTTCTTTATTGCCTGAGATTTCTTTGATTCAGTCGACTTGTGATATCGTGAAGCATTACCGAGGTAAGATCCCTATGGCAGTGGCCTCAGGCGGCACCAGAAAGGTGGTGGAAAGCACTCTTGCGGCGGCGGGGATCTCAGAATTATTTGATGAAGTGGTCACTGCTGATGATGTGGCAGCGGGGAAGCCTGCTCCTGATTGTTTTTTAAAGGCGGCCGAATTGCTTGAAGTGGATCCGGCAAAATGCCTTGTGTTTGAGGATGCTCCTTCTGGAGTGATGGGTGCGCAGCAGGCTGGGATGCAAGTCATCGTGGTTCCGGCGCCCGTTCGAGTGCATAAATAAAAACGCTTTCGTGAGCTTCGGACTTGCTTTTTAGGAGCTTTCCCTCTTGACTCCGCTATGGCGGAAACGACTCTTGGGCTTTCTTTCGACGACGTTCTCTTAGTTCCTCAACTAAGTGATATCCTCCCTGCGGAGACAAATTTATCTTCTTCGCTGACTGATGAGATTTTACTTAACGTTCCTGTGGTTTCAGCGGCCATGGATACGGTCTCTGAATCGGAGCTGGCAATAGCCCTTGCTCGAGAAGGAGGAATTGGGGTAATTCACCGTGCTTGTCTTATTGAAGAGCAGGTTTCAATGGTGACTAAGGTCAAGCGTTCCGAAAACGCTGTGATTCAAGATCCCGTGACGGTGACTAAAAATCATACCACGGCAGATGTTCAGGCAATCATGGAAGAGGAAGGTTTTTCAGGCTTCCCAGTGGTTGACGAACAAATGAATTTATTAGGGATGGTGACCGGGCGCGATGTTCGGCACCTGACTGATGCTTTGCGTAAGGTTGAAGAGGTGATGACTCCTAAAGAGCGCTTGATCACCGGATTTCCAGATGCAAGCTTGGAAAGCGCTCGTCAAATTCTCCATGAGAACCGTATCGAAAAACTCCCTTTGGTTGATGAATCAGGAAAGCTTGTCGGTTTGATCACGGGAGCTGACATTGAAAAACGGATCACTTTTACGAATGCATCGAAGGATCCTAATGGGCAATTACGTTGCGGTGCTGCAGTAGGGGTAGGACCTGATTTTTTAGAGCGAGGGAAAGCTCTCGCTGAGGCGGGAGCAGATGCTTTATTTATTGATGCTGCAACCGGGCATACGACTCGTGTGATGGATGTGATCTCTGAGCTCCGCTCGGAGACTGGCTTGCCCGTTATTGCTGGAAATGTCGTGACGGCTCAGGGTGCGAAAGATTTGGTTTCTGCCGGAGCGAGCGCGGTGAAGGTGGGAGTAGGACCTGGATCTATTTGCACTACTCGTGTGATTTCAGGAGTAGGAATGCCACAATTTACGGCGATTCGGAATGTGGTTGATGTTTGCCATGAGGCCGGAGTTCGCGTTATTGCGGACGGAGGGATCAGGTATTCAGGAGACATTGTGAAAGCTCTCGCAGCTGGAGCGGATCTCGTTATGTTAGGTTCTTTGTTGGCTGGAACACGGGAAAGCCCCGGTAAGACAGTGCATTCGCAAGGGCGGCGCTTTAAAACATATCGAGGGATGGGTTCACTAGGCGCGATGCGCAAAGGTGCTGGAGATCGCTATGGTCAAAACAGTAGCGGAAAACTAGTTGCAGAAGGAGTTGAAGGCCGGGTTCCATATAAAGGGTCTTTAGCAGAAGTAGTCTTCCAACTCATGGGAGGCTTGCGCTCAGGGATGGGGTATCTTGGTGCAGGTGATCTTAAGTTGCTTCAGGAGCGTGCAGAATTTACGAGAATTACAGTGGGGGGGTTACGTGAAAGTCATGCTCACGACATTGTGATTACAGAAGAGCCAACAAATTATCAGCCAGCGAGCTAATTACCTATTTTATCTAATGATCGAAAAAAATCATGTCGCAGTTCTCGATTTCGGATCGCAGTATACGCAACTCATTGTGCGCCGAGTTCGGGAATTAGGCTTTGTCTCAAAGCTTTATTTACCGGAAAATCTAGAGCAAATCGGAGAGCCTGGAGCTATTATTTTATCTGGTGGGCCGAAGAGCACGAGCGATCCGGATGCTCCCGATATTGATTTTGAACAATTACGTTCATTTCAAGTTCCGGTCTTAGGGGTTTGCTACGGGATGCAACTTCTCAATATCAAATTTGGGGGCAGTGTTCAGTCTAGTAACAAGAGGGAATACGGGCCTGCGGATTTATTTCCGACCGAATGTGCCGGACTCTATGCTGAGATCTCGGAGCGGTCACAAGTATGGATGAGCCACTCCGATACGGTGAGTAACCTTCCCGAAGGGGCCAAAGTGATTGCGAAAAACCAACATGGCACCCCAGTGAGTTTACAGTGGGGGGATGATTACTACGGGATTCAATTTCATCCAGAAGTCACCCATAGTCATGAAGGCCTTGCGATTCTGGGGAACTTCTTGTCGAAGGCAAAAGATCTTCAGCCCTTTCATATTGAAGACTTCAAGCGCCAGCTGATTGAGCAAATTCGTGAAACGGTAGGTGATAAGCAAGTGGTCTGTGGAGTAAGTGGAGGAGTCGATAGCACCGTTCTTGCCGTTCTTCTTAATGAGGCAGGGGTAAATATGAGGGCTGTTTTCGTGGATCATGGGTTACTTCGTAAGAATGAAGGGGCGCAAGTTCGTGAGATTTTTGGACGGATGGGGATTGAGATCGAAACGATCGAATGCGAAGAGCGATTCTTAACAGCTTTGGATGGAGTAGATGATCCGGAGAAGAAGCGTGTTATAATTGGTAACCTCTTTATCGACATCTTTTGGGGTGCGGTAGGTAATGCAGAAATGCTCGCGCAGGGGACTTTATATCCGGACGTGATCGAAAGTGCTTCGAATGACCATTCAAAAGCTTCAAAAATCAAAACGCATCATAACCGGGTCGATCGAATTCTTGAACTTCAGAAAGAAGGTAAAGTGTTAGAGCCTTTGGCTGAATTGTTTAAAGACGAGGTGCGTGAACTAGGGATGTCACTTGGACTCGATGCCGATATAGTGAATAGGCATCCTTTTCCAGGTCCAGGTCTCGCGGTTCGTTGCCCAGGGTTAATCACGAAAGATCGGCTCGAAGTAGTTCGGGATTGCGACAAAATCTTTATCGATGCTCTTCATGCGAGTGGGTGGTATGCGAAAACATGGCAGGCTTACGCTTGTCTCATTCCGGTTAAAACGGTCGGCGTCAAAGGAGATGAGCGCAGCTACGAGTGGGCGATCAGTTTGCGTGCTGTGATTAGTGAAGATGCGATGACCGCAGATTGGGTCGAGCTTCCTTATAGCTTCCTCAGAGATGTGAGTAATCAGATCTTAAATGAAGTATCAGGTGTGAACCGAGTTCTCTATGATATTTCGACGAAGCCACCTGCAAGTATTGAGTGGGAATAAGAAAAGTCTCCTATTTCATCTTCGAAAAGACGATGTCTGCTTGCCACTAAGCGGGTGATAGCGTCTACTAATGGTCTATGAATAAAGCTGTTTTTTTATTTTCCGGTCAGGGGGCTCAAAAAGTAGGCATGGGGAAAGATCTCTATGAGGCTTACCCTGAGGTGCAGGAGATGTTCGATCGGGCTGATGAGATTTTAGGCCGTCGTCTGACTCAAATTATGTTTGAGGGACCTGAAGAGGAATTAACGAAAACGGCGAATTGTCAGCCCGCTTTGTTCCTTCACGGTTTAGCTTTGAAAGTCGTTTTAGAGAAACACCGCCCAGATCTCGAAATGGTGGCAACAGCAGGACTTTCTCTTGGGGAAATGACCGCTCATACAGCCGCAGGAAGCTTTGATTTTGAAGAAGGGCTTAAAATTGTCGCACGCCGTGGAGAACTCATGGACGAAGCCTGTTCTCAGACAGAAGGGGGGATGGCCGCCATGATTGGAGGTGATGAAGCCGCGGTCAAAGAGCTCGCCGTAGCCTGTGATGTCGATGTCGCTAATTTCAACGCGCCAGGACAAATCGTTCTTTCTGGAAATGTGGCTGGAATCGAGAAAGCAGTCGCAGGAGCTAAAGAGAAAGGGATTCGAATGGCGAAACCTTTGAAAGTAGCCGGGGCTTATCACTCTCGCCTCATGGTCAGTGCTGAAGAAAAGCTGGCGAAGGCATTATCTGAAGTCATTCCTCATCAGCCAAAAGTGCCTGTGATTTGTAATTTCTCAGCGCAGTCTGTTTCTAGTGCTGAAGAGATTAGAGAGACGTTAACTCGTCAAGTAACAGGCTCTGTTCGCTGGACAGAGTCGATGCAGTTGTTGCGCAATGAGGGGCATGAGCTTTTTATTGAGTTGGGTCCTGGTAAAGTTTTAACAGGCTTAATGGGGCGTATCGATAAGGCTGCCAAGGTTTTAGCAATCGAAGACGATGCGAGTCTGCGGGTAGCACTTGAGAGCCTCTAAATTTCCGAAAAAAAAGATCAAATTTGTATTGCACAGGTCTGAAGTTCTCCATAGGCTGCGCGCCCAAACCTAATCGGATATGGAGCGGTAGCTCAGTTGGTTAGAGCACCGGCCTGTCACGCCGGGGGTCGCGGGTTCAAGTCCCGTCCGCTCCGCCATATCCTTTGACTCATCTTTATAAGTAGGTGAGTTTTTTTCTAAAGGTTTTGTAATTCAACCTCTTCTAGGTTTTTTATCTATTGGGAATCTAACAGGGTGAAGTTAGTTTTCTTTGTATCCAGTGATTCGGGCTTTGTCGAAATCGTAGATCGTCATTTCAAGGAGGACGATGCCTCCTTCTTTCCAATCAAAAGAAGCTCTTTTAAGTTCGCGAGAAAGGTGCCCGTAGACGATTTTTCCATTTGAAAGAGAGACTTCGCCGTGTTCAGGGCTCAGCTGGGACATTAAGGTTCCGGTGGTGGAGATAGGTTGTTCCATGAGATGAGGTAAAAGTTATTGAAGTTGGACCCAATGCACAAGCGATTGTAAAGAGAGGTAGCCATCATGTGGAGCATGAAAGGGTGGGGCTTGTGCGGTGCCAAGGGCGCAAATTCGGGTAGGTCTTAGTTTCAGGGCTTGTTGTTGTAAGGAGTGTTCATAGGGCTCAATCGCTACGGTTGAAAGATAGGCACTTTCTGGGCCAAGTTTTGCTTGATCAAGAGGTTCTTGATACGGATGAAGAATGACAGTCCGGTATCCTGGGCTGGGTTCGATAGCCATTTTTGTTGTAGTAAGGATCGTATACCCTTCGCAGGAAGGACTAGCGATGAGGTGCCGGTCTTTAAGGTTAGCTTCGCAAAAGGTGTTTAAAACTCTGAAATGAGAAACGGCCCCCGCTTCCGAGGCGGTGAGCTTCATCGGAGGGTATTGTTGAAACGCTGTTTCGAGTTGTTTTGCAAATGGCTCAAGGTCTCCAGTGACATAGAGGTGGTGAACGGAAAGGCACCCTTTTTGATCGTGTTGTGTGATGTCTAGAGCCGCCCTTTTCGCGGCTCCTTGAGAGGGGCTAGTAATGATGCCGATCCCGAGGCGATGCCCATGCTCAATGAGTTTAGTGGAAGGGTGCAGGGTTTGTCGGAATTCTTGAATGGTATTATGGCTGCCGTAGATGATAGCAAGGTCGAGTGATTCTAACCAATGAGGGCGAATCTCAAGTGAGGTTTCCCAGTGAGTGCGATATGTGAGAGGGATCGCCTCGTAGAGATCTTCCCATCCGTCGACGCCATTTTGAGGAAGTTTGAAAAAGTGCTGTTTCCCAATGAGCAATGCTTTCCAAAGGGTTTGAAAAGCGGCGTGTGGAGTGTTACTAGAAATAACGTGGAGAGATCGTTCAGGAAAAAGTGGGCTCACCTCTAAGGAGGGCGGGGTGAGCTCTTGTTTCACCCATAAGGAAAGTGAGTCACGGTTATAGCTTCCTGTATAAGGCTCGAAAAGAGAATGGAGTTCTAAGAGGATTTCGATATTCATAGGTCTGGCGACATGAGTTGGTCAGAGCTTCGGGAGCACCCTCGTGCGCTGGCTTCAGGATCTCGCCCGATGAGTTCGAATTCTCGATCGTTAAATGCGATCGCAAAGTCTTGCGTAAAAAGACCGAGGACACTGTCAACATTAGCGAGGTCGTATAAAGCAAGATACCCCATTTCTCCTCGTTCGCATTCTTGTTGAGTGTGAGGGTTGATGACAAGGGCTCTCATCCAGGGAGGAGTCCGGTGACAGCTGCTCATTCCACGGGCGTAGCATTGTGAGCTGAGCTCGGTCATTCCGTATTCGTTAATAATGTTTACGAACGGAATCTCAAAAAAAGAATGGAGTTGAGGGTAGAGTTCTTGTCTCGAATATTTTTTACGGAGCCCTTTGTATCCACCTGTTTCTAAAAGAAAAGATCCTGCCGGGAGCGGAGAGGGGGAGTGTTTCATCCAGTGGAGGTAAGACAAGGCGGTGCCGAGGAGGAACAGAGGTTTTCCTTTTTTACAAAGGTGAGAAAGCTGCTCGGTTAGACAGTGACCATCTTTGCTGACAATCCATTTTGCAGGTTGCTCAAATTTTCTGGAGAGCGTGAGAAACATCCAATGCAGAGAAGATTCACTGTCTGGTTCTGGTTCTGGGCAAAGAAAAACAGGTTGAAGGTGGGTGGGGAGCTTAGCATCTAACCATCCTTGCCAGAGAGCACATTCATAAGTCTCGAGAGTGCGCCAGTGCATTTGGCCGTGAATTTCACTCGTGGTTCCAGAGGTAAGAAAACGGTGACGACTTTCTTCACGAGGAAAGCAAAAGGGGAAAAGGTTAGGGTGTTTGAAAACGGTCGTTGGAATAGGAGGAATTTGCTTCCAGCAGCTCACATGGTTTTTGTCACATAGGGATGAATAAGCATTGAGCTCATCATTGTTCTCCAGCTGCCAACGCCATAAAGAAAGGGCCTCTTTATTAAAATCACAAGCGCTCTCTCGACATAAATGTTGGGCAGAGAGGTGTTGTTGATTATGTCTATCGGGGAGTGACATGAAGAGAGACTGAAAAAAAAGGGGCAAATGAAAAGAAAACTGTGACTTTTCAGGCGTTTTATCTATCTTTAAGAGCGGAATGAGGCCAGTTGATGAATGGCGATCATTTTCAACCTTACACAACACAACGAAATAAAATGAACGTATTAGCTGAATCAGCATCAAACTTCGCTCAAATTTCCGAATCTATCCAAGGATGGTTTCAGGTTTTTGGTGGCGCAGGCAAATATATCTTAGCTCTTGTAATTTTCCTCATTGGTAAATTTATAGCAAAAGGAATCGGATCTCTCACCAGCAAAGCTCTTGGTAAAACCGAGTTAGATAACAAACTGGCAAAATATGTTGGTTCAGAAGGGAGTTCGGTAGAAAAAACAATCGGTGGTATTGTTCACGGTTTCGTTCTTCTCTTCGTTCTTCTTTTCGCGCTCGATATTGCAGGCTTGGATCAAGTGACTCAGCCACTTCGTGAGATGTTCGGGAAGATTTTAAATTTCTTACCTAATATCATTGGAGCTGCTGTTATTCTTTTTGTTGGAATTTTCCTCGCTAAGATTGTTCGTCAACTTGTTGTAAGCTGCTGCAATGCGGCACGTCTTGATGCTCGTCTTGGTAATACAGCAGAGACACCAATTGCAGATGCTCTTGGAGTTGTTCTCTTTAGTCTAGTGCTTCTCTTCGTTACTCCGGCAGCCCTCGACGCTCTTGGAATTGAGGCGATCTCAAAGCCGATTGGTGACATTGTGAAAAGCATAACAGGTGCTGTTCCTAATATCCTTCTCGCTGGTGTTCTTCTTGCGATTGGAGTGCTCGTTGCCCAAATTGCTCAGAAGTTGATCAAAAACCTTCTCTTAGCTGGAGGAGTTGACTCTTTCCCTGCAAAAGTTGGATTGAACGTTCCTACGGAAGGAAGCCGTTCGGTTTCAAGCATCGTGAGCTTCATCGTTTTCTTAAGTCTTATTGTAATTATCGGTTCAACCGCGCTTTCTAGCCTTAAGCTTCCAATCATCAGTGACCTTACAGAAGGTCTTGTTCCTGGATACCTTAAGATCCTCCTTGCGCTCTTGATTTTCGGTGGTGGTCTTCTTGCGTCACGTTTCGCATACGATAACCTTGCTGATAAGAATATCACTCTCGCGAAAGTTGCGAAGTATACGATTATCTTCCTGACTTCAATGGTTGCGATCCAAAGAACTGAAATTGCAGGTGACCTCTTCACAAAACCATACGAATACGCGCTTGTTGCAGCAGCAGTAGCACTTGGCCTCGGTGGTGCCATTTCAATTGGCCTTGGTGGTAAGGATTTCGTTAACCGCTGGCTCAGCAAAAAAGGTTAATTCTTACAGAATATTAGTTTAATTAATCAGCGAGAGCCGGGTTCTGCCCTGCTCTCGTTTTTTTTACCCATAATTAAAGAGATCAGAGGTGGGCAATTCTTGACTAATAAGGCGTTTACCAGAAGATGGAGGGAGCTTAACCAAAAGAGACACCATGAAATTAGCATTCTGCATGACCCCTATTGTCGTGATCGCCTTAGCGATGACGAGTTGCTCCCCTTATCCTTTCGATTTACCGGTGCCTCCTGTGCAGCAGCCACAAGAAGAGGCCATTACTAAGACGGATAAGAAAGTGGCAAACCCAGTGACTTATAAAAGCCAGAAAGCTGCAGCTAGAGATCAAATCAAGGCGACACAACGCACGGTAAAAAAAGCGGCTTCTAAACCAACCTTACCCCCGAAGCCTCAGTATAAGAAAACAGCTGGTGAGAGTTCACTCCCGAAGCCACAAGCGATCAAGAAAGCTTACAAAACAGGAACAAAAGTGGCAGGAAAAGCAGGTTTCATCTACAGCCCCCATTCTGGAAATAAAGTTGATGTGCGAGGATTAGCAAGCGGGACAAAAGTGCGAGACCCACTTGATTCCGATAAATCACATATCTTTCTTGTCCCTTAATTTTCGCAAAGCTTTTCTGGCTTTCCGAAACATGACCCAGTTCTTGAAATCGTCTTGAAGCTGGGAAGAAGTATGCTGCAAAACTGTTCTTTTCAAAAGATAGGAATCCTCGGGCCAGGAGTGCTCGGAGGATCTCTTGCTCTAGCGCTACAGGAGCAAGCACCTGAGACTGAAGTCATGCTGTGGGGGCGATCGAAAGAAAAGCTCCAGGGCGCTACAAAAGCAGGCATTTTTAAAACCACCTCAAGCTTGGATGAGGTTTATCAGGAGGCCGATCTAGTCATTCTCTGTGTGCCAGTGGGGGTGATGCCTTCTTTATGTCAGCCGGAGCATTTGAGCTTATTAAGCGAAGGGGGCCTTTTAACAGATGTTGGCTCAGTGAAGAAACGGCCACATGTAACTTTGAGTTCCCTATGTCGAGAAGCAGACGTTTCGTTTATCGGAAGTCATCCCATGGCCGGTTCGGAACAGAGTGGGATGGGTGCGGCCCGAAGTGACCTTTTCGAAGGAGCGGGGTGTATCATCACCAATGATGAGTCTGTGAATGAAGCCCAAGTCGAGAAGCTAGAGTCTTTTTGGCAGCAACTGGGGTGTCGCACGATTCAGATGAGTGCGGTAGAGCATGATGCCGCCGTTGCTCGTATTTCTCATTTCCCGCATCTTTTAGCCGCGCTTTGTGCGAATGTTGGATTACAAGAATCTCGTGACTATGACCTTTCAGCAGGAGGGATGCGAGACACTTCCAGAGTGGCTTCGGGCCCGGTGCCGATGTGGGCCGAAATTATGCTAAGTAATGCAGACTCCTTAGGAGAACTCATTCAAGAATCTCAGAAGCAGCTTCAGTTTATGCAAGAGGCTCTTCAAAACCAAAATTTTGAGGCCATTTCAAAGTGGTTGCTCAGCGCAAAAGAAAAACGAGATCAAATCTCTACTATTTAAAATGTCTACCATTACAGTTACATCGATTTCATCATTGAATGCCTCATTCTCTGTTCCCGGAGATAAAAGCATTTCCCACCGAGCGGCCATTTTGGCAGGGCTGGCGGAAGGAAAGAGCACGATTACTAATTTCCTCCCGAGTGAAGATTGTTTAAACACGCTTCATGCCATGAAGGCCGTGGGCGCGCAGGTTCGGGTGATCGAAGAATCAGACCTCGGGCCGACAGGGATTGAAGTGATTGGGGTAAAGATGGAACCCCAATCGTCAGTAGCTCCTATTGATTGTGGGAACTCCGGAACGGGGATGCGTCTTTTAGCGGGGGTGCTTGCAGCACAACCTTTTGAATCTGTTTTGATCGGAGATGAGTCCTTGTCAGGTCGCCCAATGGGGAGGATTATGACGCCTCTAGCAAAAATGGGTGCGATCCTGAAAGCAGAGGGTGAGAAGGAAGGCTGTGCACCGCTTCGCGTCTCTGGCGAGAATTTACATCCGATTCACTACGATCTTCCCATGGCGAGTGCTCAGGTAAAGAGCGCAATCATGCTGGCAGGTCTTTTCGCAGATGGAGAGACGAGTGTGACTCAGCCGGCTCAGACCCGTGATCATACCGAGCGTATTTTCGAAGAGTTTGGGCTTCGAGTAGGGGTTGAGGGACTGAAAGTCACCGTCCCTGGAGGACAAACACCTCGTGGCACCGACCTTCTTGTCCCCGGTGATATTTCAAGTGCAGCCTTTTGGCTCGTAGCTGCTGCGGCCATTCCTGATTCACGTCTTGTGATCGAGAACGTGGGATTAAACCCAACGCGTGATGCGATTATTAAAGTGCTCCTTCGGATGGGGGCTGAGATCCAAGACTCGAATCGTTCAGGCGCGGAACGAGGCGAGCCAGTAGGGAATGTTTTAGTCAATGGACGGGGCCTAGTAGGGACTGAGATTTTAAAAGAGGAAGTGCCTAATTTGATCGATGAGGTTCCTATCATTGCGGTCGCCGGTGCCTTGGCCCAAGGGAAAACGACGATCCGAAATGCCAAAGAATTACGTGTTAAAGAAACAGACCGGATCAGCACGGTTGTGGAAGGACTTCGTAAAATGGGAGTCGAGGTCGAAGAATTTGAAGATGGGATGGAGATCACGGGAGGAGCTTCTCTGAAGGCTGCTGAGATTGAGAGTCACGGTGATCACCGAATCGCGATGGCGTTTGCCATTGCTGGTTTATTTGCAAAAGGAACCACGAAGATTCATGGGTGTGATTGCATTAATACTTCTTACCCAGGATTTAAAAATCACCTCGAAGAGATTTGCGGATGAGTTCTGAAACGATCTATAGAGCAATTGCGATCGATGGCCCTGCCGCTTCTGGTAAGAGCACCGTTGCAAAACAGCTAGCGAAACAGCTAGGCCTCATCATGGTGAATTCAGGTGCGATGTATCGAGCAATCGCATGGAAGGTTAAGCAAGAAGGAATCGACCCTCAAAAGAACACTTTAGTGGAGGCTTCTTTAGAGAAGTGGGATTTGAGCTGCGAAGTGGTTGATGGAGCTTCCGTGATTCTAGTCAATGGGGTGAACCCTGGAGATGCTTTACGAGAAAAGGAAGTAAATGCGATCGTTTCCACGATTGCGGCGATTCCTAAAGTCCGTGATTGTCTGCTCTCGAAGCAGCGTGAGTTTCTTCACATTGGAGATCTTGTGATGGAAGGGCGAGACATCGGGACCGTTATTTTTCCGAATACTCCGTATAAATTTTTTATCACCGCTTCCGAGAAAGTCCGGGCTTCTCGTCGTTCGGCAGAGGGTCTCACCGATCAGGTAGCAGAGAGAGATAGACAAGATTCCCAGCGTAAAACGGCTCCTCTTCGGGCGGCTGAGGATGCCGTTGTGATTGATAGTTCAGAGATGACGATTTCAGAAGTAGTCGATACCGTGAAAGCAAAATTAAAAGAAAGGGGATGGGAGCAAAGATGAAAATGCCTTGGGTTTATTCAATGGGTTACCGGTTCTTTCGAGCGGCAGCAGACTCTTTCTTTTCTTACCGCGTGGTTGGGGTTGAAAAATTGGTGACAGATCGAGGTGTGATCATCGCGGCAAATCACGAAAGTTTTTTGGATCCTCCTTTTATCGGAGTCGCATATAATGAGCCTATTTACTATCTCGCTCGTAAAACTCTCTATAAAGGTCCTAATAAATGGCTCCTTCCTCTTTGGCGTAGTATCCCGGTCGATCAGGAGAAACCTGATATGAATAGCCTGAAAAAGGTGATTAATTTGGTTAAAGGAGGAGAGCAAGTTTTACTTTTCCCAGAAGGGGCTCGCACCTTGGATGGGGATATCCAACAGGCCCAACCAGGAGTGGGGCTAATGGTAGTGAAGAGTAAGGCGATGGTGCAGCCGATTCGTATTTTCGGAGCAAGAGAGGCTCTGCCTCGCGGCGAAGGGAAAATTCAATTCAAGCCGGTGACAATTGTGGTGGGAGATCCCTTCGAATTAACACCAGAAGAGTTAAAGGCCGCGAAAAGTAAAGAAGGCTACCAAAAGGTTGCAGATCGCGTCATGGCTGCTGTTGCGGAGCTGAAGCTCCCAGAAGAGGCCTAAGCACAACGAGGGCAAAGCCCATAGAAAGTGAGCTCATGAGTCATGGCCGAATACTTCGTGAGCTTTTCGATTTTTTTTTCTAAGGCATGGACAGGGCAGGACATTTGGAGTTCTTGCACCTCTCCACATTCTTTGCAGATGAGGTATTCCTTATGCATATCTCCTGTATTGAGAGTGAATTTAGCCCCTGTGTGTGAAAAATTGAGTCTGCGAAGCATCCCGATGCCTTCGAGGCGTTGTAGGGTTCGAAAGATGGTGGCTCGGTCACAGATTTTACTCAACGTTGGGTGAGCTTCTAAATCTTGCATCGATTGAGGGAGGTCGGCCTCGAAAAGGGTTTGCAAAATCGTTTGGAGAGCATCAGTGATCCTTAGCCCTTGCAGTCGGCACCGTTCTAAAAGTTCATCCATGCATTTAAATTAGATCATTTGAGAAATAGTGCAACAAAGATGCACAATGAGATTGACAGAAGTTGCTCATGCAACAAAAGTGCACAGACGAACGGGTCTCTTTCAGAGCCTTGTTTTGCCTTTTTAAAAGATGAAAATGACTTTTTGGATCTATTTGTTGATGACTTTAGCTGCTTTGGGGCAGCTCAAAGTGGGTTCGTTGAATCCCATTGCTACCGATTTACTCAAGCAAGTCGGGGGGGAGCATATTGAGGTCGTGACGATTTTAAAAGAAGATCAAGATGTTCACACCTTCCGACCAGATTCGCGTGATCTTCGCAAGATGCAAAAATGTGTGCTTATTTTTGCAATGGGGAAGGGCTTGGAGTCCTACCTCGATGGATTTGAAGATTCACTTGAGAAAGGGCAGGCCGTGATTGAAATTGGCAAATCAATTCCGAGCCAGAGAGTTGATGCTGACCCTATTTATGTATGTTGTCCTAGCCATGCACAGGGGGCTGAAGATCCGCACTGGTGGCATAATGTGAAAAATATGGAGCGGGCTGTAAAAATCGTGAGCCGGGAGCTAGGGAAGCTCGATCCGGATAATGCTAAAGCTTATCGGAGCCGGGCTAAGTTAGCTGGAGCCCGTTACCGGGAATTGCACCGATGGGTGAAATCCCGGGTTTCGGAGATTCCTAAAGGACAGAGGGTTTTAGTAACACCTCATGCGGCTTTTGGGTATTTTTGTAAGGCTTACGGATTTCAGGCAGCTTTTGTGCAAGGTCTCAGCAAAGACGGAGAAATTTCGGCGCAGCAACTCGCTCATACGATTCGAGAGCTCAAGGAAAAACAAATCAAAGCGATCTTCCCGGAGCGCTTGGCGAATCCGAAAGCGCTTAAGCAACTGAGCCAAGAAACAGGATGTCAACTAGGTGCTCCTCTTTACGCAGATAGTATTCATCATGATTATGAGAGGACAATTCGTCATAATGTGAACGAGATTGTAAAAGCTTTAACTCGTTGAGATGAAGGGCTCTCCTCTATGCGCTGCGCTTTTGTTGAGCTTTATTTTCGCATTGGCCATTGTGCCTTTACTATCGCTCACTCATCGCGAACCTCAGTCGTTCGCTGCTTCTGAAGCTTCGGGTAACGAAACGTTGATTCCAGTTCTTTCAGGGTTTGTGACAGTTCGTTCGGCTCATCCTTATCAGTCCATTGAGATAAGTCGGGGAGGGAAGGTCTTATGGCAAGTCAGTGAGCCAGGTTTAGAGGCTGAAAGTGAATTAGAGCTCTTAGCGCAAGATTTATTACAGTTCCGTGTGATCTGGCCAGATGAGACGCCTGAAACGGCAGTGTTTGTCGAAATTGAGCCAGATGGCAAAGAGGCGTTTTCACAAACTTATTGGGCGGTAGGGAATTTAGGAGAAGAAATTCGTTTGGATTTGAAATGAAAAGAGACCCTCATCAGTGTTCGGATCGGTATTGCCATGACCTTGATTTGAAAAATATAGCAGCCCATTACCAAGACAAACAGGCTTTGGAAGGGGTTGAGATGACCTTGAGCTGCGGCCACCGGCTAGCAATACTAGGGCCTAATGGAGCCGGTAAGAGCACTTTAATTAAAATGTTGGCAGGACTTAAGCGGCCTTCGGCGGGGCATATTCTTTGGAGAGGAGAGCCTCTACAACAGTGGTCGCGTGAAGTGGCTTATTTGCCGCAATCAGATCATCACCAAGAGAATTTCCCAATCACGGTGAAGGAGGTAGTTGAAATGGGGCGTTATCCTCATTTGGGCTTTTGGAGGCGGTTTCGGTCACGGGATGCGGATCAAGTTCAGGAGGCGATGAAGATCATGGAGATTCTTGATCTGGAGCACCGCCAAATTGATGAGCTTTCAGGAGGGCAGCGGCAACGAGTCTTTATCGCAAGGGCGCTTGCTCAGGAAGCTCATGTGATTTTATTAGATGAGCCTTTTAATGGGCTTGATGTTGAATCTCGAATTCACCTTGCTCATACCTTGAAAATGCTGACGGAGAGAGGCCATCTTATTATTGCCTCGCATCATGATCTAGAGACCGTGACGCAATTGTTTGATCATGCCTTAGTGCTTGATGGGCGACAAATTGCTTTTGGGAAAGCAGAGGAAGTCATGAAGTCAGAGGAGGTTTTATCTCTCTTTCATTGCCATCACTACGAAACACAGACGCACTTATGACGTTAATGATAATAGAACCTTTTGATCTTGTTCTTTACCAGCGCGCTTTATTCGCCTGCTTGGTGATTGGCTTTGCCAATGGCTATGTTAGCGCCTTTGTTTTATTAAACCGAAGCCCTCTCAAGCTAAGCGCTTTGAGTCATAGTATTTTACCTGGAGTGGCCATTGCCGCTTGGGTGGCGGGACTTTCTGTAGTGAGCGCCTTTGTGGGAGCAGTGCTCTGCGCTATTTTGGTCGGCCTCTTGGCCATTTATTTTTCGCAGAAATCAAAGTTGAGCCAAGATACTTCTTTAACAGTCCTCTATACGGGAGCCTTTGCTTTTGGGATTCTTATTCTGAATCGGCTGGGGCAAACTCAGGAGCTTGAGCATTGGTTATTTGGTAATATTTTAGGCCTCTCCGACTTGGATCTCTGGATGAGTTTTGTGGTGGGGCTATTAGCTATTTTTCTTCTTACTCTTTTTCAGCGGCCTTTATTATTAAACCTTTTTGATTCCGAGGTGGCAAAGACCTTAGGAGTTCCGGCGAAATGTTTGAATTATGGAGTGTTTACAATCCTGATTTTAGTTCTGGTGACGACGTTGCAAGCAGTGGGATGCATTTTGGCAGTAGGGCTCATTGTGACGCCTGCTGCGACAATGAGGCAATTTACGAATCGAGTGCAGCCTCTTTTCTATGGGAGTGCCGTCTTAGGCTCTTTGGGCTCCGCTCTTGGCTTGGTGCTATCATATCACCTTAACTTACCAGCAGGCGCTTCAATCGTGCTCGTGTTGACTCTCTTTTTTATCCTGTCGATCGTGATTCGAGGCTTCGTGAGTTTGAGGCAGCCTTGAAATACATTTTTTACAAACCGAAGCCTTTTTGAAAAAAGGGGCTTGGAGAGAGACAAAAAAACGGCCAGCTAATAAAAGCAGGCCGTTTTCAACAAGTAGTATAAATAAATTATTTATTGAGCGTCAGTTGTCTTTTCAACTGGAGCTGGACGGTGAAACTTCCAACGCACTTTACCACGCTTAGAAGCGGCACGGTCTTTACGTAATTGGCGTTTTACTGGTGTTTCAAAAGAACGACGACGACGCATCTCTTCAAGAATGCCTTCGCTATCAAGCTTGGATTTCAAACGTTTGAGAACCCGATCAACTGATTCGCCTTTTTTTACTTCGATGCCGCGCATATTAAAATTAATTCTGAAATGGTTTCAATGGTGGGCGCGGAAATTATGATTCACGCTGCCAGATGTCAAGGACTCCCTTCACCTTTTATTAAAAAGGGCTTATGATTCTCGTCCGCAACATTGTTTAAACTTCTTACCAGAGCCGCAAGGACAGCTGTCATTGCGGCCTACTTTGAGAGTAGGGCGCCTTTGAGGAAGGTTGAGTTTGATGCCGCTTTCATCTTGTCCCATGGTAGGGTCAGCTTGTGAGAGGGCTGCGGTGCTTCCTGAAACAGCGAGGTTCTTTTGAGGCACTTGCTGTTGGCTGGGAGCGGGATTCTGTGAATCACTCAAGTTCATCGGAAGCTCGTGCAAGAATCGCTCAAATTGCTCAAGATTCGTCGTCGAACGGAATAAATTATTCAGCGCCTCAGACTTGATGTTATCCATCAAGTGAGTGAAGAGCTTATACGCTTCGTTCTTATATTCGATGAGAGGGTCTTTCTGGCCCTGGGCGCGAAGTTGGATCCCGTCACGGAGCGCATCCATATTGTAAAGGTGCTCCTGCCAAAGCTTGTCAATAGAGACTAGAACGATGTGACGCTCAAGATGATCAAGGAGCTCAGGCTCTTCAACCTGAGCTTTGAGCTCATAAGCTTTGGTGACTTTAGCGATGAGTTCCTTAGAGATTTGAGCTTGAGTCTTAGTTTCGAACTCAGCTTCTTCTTTCGAGAGGCGAAGAGGGAAGGTGGTATTGACCCAATTTAAAAGCTCGATCAAGTCAGAGGAGTCTTCGTCGCGCCCTTCGAAATAATAAGCAACCTTACTAGGGATCATTTCTTCAATCACTTCATCAAGAAGTTCACGAGGATCTTCGCATTGTAGCACTTCATTACGGTATCCGTAGACAACGGCCCGCTGCTGGTTCATGACGTCATCGAAATCGAGAACATATTTCCGGCCGCGATAGTGGTGTTGTTCAACTCGTCGCTGAGCTGTTTCAACGGACTTATTGAGCCATTTGTGTTCGAGGGCTTCTCCTTCGTCCATACCGAAGCGATCCATCATGGAAGTCATGCGGTCTGCGGCAGCGAAGTTACGCATGAGGTCATCTTCAAACGAGATAAAGAACTGTGAGCTACCAGGATCTCCCTGCCGAGCACAACGTCCCCGAAGCTGACGATCAATCCGGCGAGATTGGTGGCGTTCGGTGGCGATGACCATGAGGCCTCCGACTTCGGAAACACCAGCTCCTAGTTTAATATCTGTTCCTCGTCCTGCCATGTTCGTGGCGACCGTGATCGCTCCCTTGTGGCCAGCTTGCGTGATGATCTCAGCTTCTTGACGATGATATTTAGCATTGAGAACCTGATGAGGAAGCTTCGCCATCTTCAACATGCGGCTTAGAGTTTCGGAAGCTTCTACTGAAGCTGTTCCCACGAGAATAGGTTGACCTTTCTCATGACTTTCTTGGATTTTTGCGATAACAGCGTTGAATTTCTCACGGCGGGTTTTGAAGACTTGATCGTTTTTGTCATCCCGCAGGCAAGGTTGATTGGTGGGAATCGGGAGAACGTCGAGACCGTAAATGTCGGAAAATTCCGCTGCTTCCGTTTCTGCTGTTCCAGTCATTCCAGCTAATTTTTCATAGAGGCGGAAGTAGTTCTGAATCGTAATGGTAGCGTAAGTTTGTGTTTCGCCTTCGATTTCAACTCCCTCTTTCGCTTCGACGGCTTGGTGGAGGCCGTCTGACCAGCGGCGGCCTGCCATTTCTCGCCCTGTATTTTCATCAACGATGACCACTTTGTTATCTTGGACAACGTATTCGACGTCTTTGTCGTAGAGGCAATAAGCTTTGAGTAATTGAGAAATAGCGTGAATTTTATCCCCTTGGTGATCGAGGCGTTTTTGGATTTCTTGTTTGCTCGCGGCTTTCTCTTTCTCGCTCGAATCGAGGTTGGCATCGATTTCGGCAAAGGCTTCGGCAAGATCAGGCAGAACAAAAGCCTCGGGATCATTTGGCGAGAGGAATTCGCGTCCTTTTTCCATGAGGTCAGCATCTTGAGCCTTCTCATCAATGGTGTAATAAAGCTCTTCTTTGATCGAGAAGAGTTCTTTTTTGCGAGTGTCTTCGTAGAGAGCGAGTTCGCTTTTTTCAAGGATTCTGCGAATATCAGGATCCTCCATGAACCGCATCAATTGTCGGTTACGGGGCTGTCCAAGTTTTAATTTAAAGAGGGAGCGGCCAGCCGTAGAGTCGTCTTTTTCCTCAAGTGCTTTTTTGATTTCTGAGGAAAGTTCGGAGCAAAGGTGGTTTTGTCGTTTGACGATTTGCTCCACAAGAGGGCGATAGCGTGGATAATCTGCGGTAGAGTTTACGACAGCAGGACCAGAAATGATGAGAGGGGTTCGTGCTTCGTCAATTAGGATCGAATCGACCTCATCAATGATGGAGAAGTAATGGCCTCGTTGAACTTGTTCTTCAGCATGACTCGCCATTCCGTTATCACGAAGGTAATCGAATCCAAATTCAGAATTGGTTCCATAAGTGATATCGCAGAGATATTGTTCTCGGCGAGTTTGTGGGGACATTTGATTTTGCACGCATCCGACCGTAAGCCCGAGATAGCGGAAGAGAGCTCCCATCCATTCAGAGTCACGACGAGCGAGGTAATCGTTCACGGTGATGACATGAACGCCAGCACCGGTGAGAGCATTAAGGTAAACAGGAAGAGTAGCGGTAAGAGTTTTTCCTTCACCCGTCTGCATTTCAGCAATGAGTCCTTTATGGAGAGAAATTCCTCCGATCAACTGAACGTCAAAATGAACCATTTCCCAATCGAGTTCTTGATCAGAAACGGAAATTTTGCTGCCACACATGCGGCGAGCTCCGTTTTTGACAATCGCGTAGGCTTCCGGGAGGATTTCGTTGAGGTAGGAAGCTCGCTTTTCAGTAAAGAGAGGCTCAATTTCGTTAAAGGCGCTTTTTGCAGCCTGAATCGATTCGGTTGAAGCTTCAACTGAACTTGGAAGATTTGGGAAATCAGCTCTTAAATCGGTAAGGCGTTTTTCAACTTTCTGAGCGAGTTCTTGAAGCTCTTCAGCGTTCATGGCTTCGATCACTCTTTTGGTGGGTGTTTCGAGAGGAAGAAGACGGTGAAGTTCTTTCTGCCATTCCAAAGTTTTCTGACGAAGAAAATCTTCAGACTCTCCTTGGTATTGTTCCTCCAATGCGTTGATTTCCGCCACGATAGGGCGCATACGCTTGAGTTCACGTTGGTTTTTAGTTCCAACGATTTTTTGAAGAGTCCACTTAAGCATGAGTTTAGAAAAAGTTGCGTGACGATGAATTGTCATCGTGCTTTCGGGATCAATACACGGACTCCGGAATAGAGGCAAGACCCTCTTCTTGTGAAATGAGAGATTCTCTGAGGTTTGGGTGCTAGTTCCACTCGTTATTTTCGCGGAATGAATAATAAGGAAGATTCTCACCAGCCCCTCGCCCAATAATGAGGTGGTCTAGAAAGAGCACTTGCATCAGGGCGGCCGCTTCTTGAATCCGGCGCGTCACTTCACGGTCTGCCTGGCTTGGCTGAGGATTACCACTAGGATGATTATGAGCGATGATAAAGCCGTGGGCTTTGCGAGAAATGACAGGTCCCAAAATTTCACGTGGATGAGCTAAGGTTTGGCTCAATCCTCCATGTGAGATTTCTTCAACAGCTAAAAGCCGGCATTGAGTATCTAATAAAAGAACCCAGAGATGTTCGGTTTGGAAGGAAACCATTTGTGGAGCGAGGAATCGGTAAATTGTCTCGGGGTCGTCTAGAGAAGTTCCTTGCATACCTTCTCTAGTCGCTCGTGCCCCAAGTTCAAATGCTGCGAGAAGTTGGCAAGCTTTAGCTATCCCCATACCCTTTTCCTCGGAGAGCTCTTCGATATTACGAAGCCCTAGTTCTCGAAGGGAACCATGTTTTTGTAAGAGCTGGGCGGAAAGAGCCTGCACGGAGCAGCCTGATACTCCGGTGCGTAAAAAAATGGCGAGTAATTCTTCATCCCGGAGCGATGCCGCACCAGAAAGGGCCATTTTTTCTCGAGGCATGAGTTCAGTTGGGACGGGAGGGGAGAAAGTCGAAACAGACATCAGCCTCTCTTTTATCCTGACTGAGCCATGAAAACGAGAAAAATGTTCACTAGAACACCTTTTGGCGGAATTCTAGTGAATGAAAAAATAGAAATACCAGGTCAGGCCGTCGCCGCTGGTTTCGGTAACTCTGCCTTGGTCATAGGAGTAAACTGATCAGCTTCTTCTGTGGTGGCGCCTAAGAAGGCAGCGCCAACAAGGTCACCAACAGTATTATGGAAGGAGCCTTTGAGGTCACGTCCTTCTCCGGTCACAGTCCAGCTTCCTTCTTCTCCTGCTTTAGGAGGAGCAATGGTGAGTGGGCAGCTCGTCGTTTTGACCACGACAGGCATGGTTGGGAACTGAACAGGAGTTTCATTCCCGCTCAGAGTGCGCCCAAGAGCTTTTGTTTCATGTAGAATCGGAGCAACATAAGGGAGCAGTTGACCTTCGAACTCTAAGCAATCGCCAATCGCAAAAATATGTTCGTTAGTGGTCTGTAAAGTCGCGTTGACGACAATTCCTTTATTAACTTCAAGTCCGGCCTCTTTCGCTAACTGGATACGTGGTCGCAGACCGACAGCGGAAAGAATTAAGTCCACTTCGAGCGAAGACCCATCCGTGAGTTCACAGCGATAAGCTTTGTTTTCTCCCCGATGAACGGCTTGCAAAGAAGTGCCAAGGTTCCAATTGACCCCGATTTTGCCGAGTTCGTCTTGGAGCTTTCTTCCCATAGCTTCAGGTAGAAGGCGCCCAAGAGGAGTTGGGGCGAGGTCAAGCACTCCGACTTCATAGTTTTTTAAGGCAAGGTCATTGGCGAATTCGCAGCCAATGAGTCCGGCGCCAATAATAAGAACACTTCCTTTTTCGGGGAGAGCTTCTCGGTATTTTCGGAAGTCTTCGAGATCATTGACTGTGATGATTTGAGAGGCCGCGTCGCCTTTGATAGGGAGGCGGAATTGATCCGCACCTGTTGCAAGCACGAGTTTGTGATAAGAAATCTCATCAGAGCCCATCTGAATTTTTTTAGACTCGGGGTCGATCCGTGAGACCTCTGTTTCGTTGAGAACAGTAAGCTTAAGCTGCTTGGCCATTTTGGCTGCGTCACTGAGCACTAATGCGTCTGCCGACTGGTCTTTTTGTAACGCGGTCGAAAGATTGGGTTTGTAGTAATTCTCTCCTTTGTCACGAGTAATAATCGTGATTTTTTGATGAGGCTCATGGCTCCGGATTTCGCGAGCAATGGAGTAACCTGCAATTCCTGAACCAATGATCACAATTGGGTCTCCGTGTGCATCGATATTTCCTGAGGCTCCGCCTTTGGTGGTAGCTACTTCTCTGGTGATTTCGACCATATGGAATTGAGATTTTTTCACTCCACAGACTGGGCAAAGCCAATCCGCAGGAATGTCTTTCCATGCAGTCCCTGGCGCGATCCCTTCTTCCGGAAGACCTTCTTTTTCGTCGTAGATAAAGCCACAAAGTTTACATTCCCAGACCTTCGCGGTGTAAGTTTGAACCGGCTCTTTTTTTTCTACCGGACGTAGGAGGTCTTCAGGCTTATCGGTAGGCAAAGGAGCTCGGTATTGGTATCCAGGATCCCACTTTTGGCGGTATAGGATGTGCACGATATGCGCCCAGGTTTCAAAAATACCTTTGGTGGTGTGAGGGAGCTCGTGCTTGATCGCTTTGTGGAGTTTTGGGAGATTATAACAAGGCACCGCAGGATACATGTGGTGCTCGGTATGGTAGTTCATTCTCCAGTAGAGGAATTCGAAAAGAGGGTTGAATTTGACCGTGCGGCAACAAAGTCGAAAATCATTCACCTTGTCTACTAGACCGATGTGCTGAGTGGCTCCCATTAACAAGGCAAGCCCTCCTCCATAAAAGCGGCCAAAAGAAACAAGGAGAGGGACCATCCAGTTACCATAGTAGAGGCTTACTGCGATAATGAGACCATGGCCGAGGAGTAGAAAGCGGGACCAGTTAAAGACCCATTGCTGTGTTTTTTTGTTTTCTCGTGAGACGATATACTTTTCCCAGTCTCCGGAGAGGATGCCGAAAGAAAACAGCAAGTTTTCTTTTATTTTACGGATAGGGGTCCAGAAATCGACGATGGTATTACTAATGAAATTAAAGATGGTGATGTTTTGGGGGAGGACCACTTCTAAGTCATCAGGCTGATGGAGAGTGTATTTGTGGTGCTCGTTATGGCTGAGCTGGAAAAAACGATAATTCCACCAATTGGTAAAAGAAATGAGGCCTAAGAAAAATAAGTTAGGCCAACGTGTTTTAAAGACACGCTCGTGGATGAGTTCATGAACACCGGCATTGAGGTTGGATACCACTGAGCCATGAATAAGAAGAGCTA
This sequence comes from uncultured Verrucomicrobiales bacterium, assembly GCA_937951675.1. GTDB lineage: Bacteria > Verrucomicrobiota > Verrucomicrobiia > Verrucomicrobiales > Akkermansiaceae > CALFBI01. Next base: position 118,387 of record CALFBI010000006.1, on the reverse strand, counting down.
AGACAATCCAAGGCCACGACATTCCAGCGCTGTAGACCGTATAGGCTGCAACACCAGTGATGATAGCCATGAGAACATGGCCCCCAGCTTGGAAGAGGCCTTGTAAATCACTTGGTTCGCAAAGCTTTTTAAAAAGCTTTGAGTCTATAGACGTTCGATACCAATCAATACGGGTGCTAGGTCTTTCGGGCTCCATAAGTTATTTATGATGATAAATTCAAAGTGACGGTTCCTCAATAGGATCGGGTGATTATTTTGAAGAAGATTAGATAAATTACCCTTTGTGAATAAAAAAATCAAACAAAACCTTTGAGTCTGTCTCGTTAAATATCCAATTTGAACAAAAAGTCGTAAAACCCCATCAAGCTTAGATTTAAAATAGGAGCTGTCTTTTATCTAAGACAAAAAAAATACCGCAAAAAGCGGTATAAAAAAATGGTGCTCGGAAGAGGAATCGAACCTCCACGGCCATAAAGGCCACCAGATCCTTAGTCTGGCGCGTCTACCAATTCCGCCACCCGAGCAAGAGTGTGATTTGATGGGCGGCAATGAATAGGGGGGGGAGAGGGAGAAAGCAAGAGAATCTTTTGTCGAAACAGCATTTTTATCAACTTATTCGACAGGAATCGCCCTAGGGGGCTGAGGCTCGACTAAAATAGCGCGAGGAGGAGTGGAAAAACCTCTTCTTGATTTTACAGATTGGGCTGCGACGGGATGGAGAGGACAGGTGTGTCCTTTTTCAGGAAGTAAGTCGGCCGGAACTCTTGCTTGATAAGCCATTTGCTCCTGCCGGCAAAGGGGGGTCGCATATTTAGCAGAGACGCGGCAGAGTTCAGCGACTTTGCTGGGCGACCGAGGTTTGAATGGACTCATAGGGTAGCCGAGTGAGGTCGCTTTTTTCATGATGTCGACCCAGATGGGAGCGGCAAGTTTGGAGCCATACCCTCCATTAATAATTTTTTCAGGCTGGTCTAACCCGACCCAAATGGCGGCGGTGATAGAACTCGTATAGCCCGCGAACCATGCATCTTGATAATCATCCGTCGTTCCTGTTTTTCCACCACAAGGAGAAGTAAACCCTAATTTCCGTGAAATATTTGAAGCAGTTCCTCTTTTGGCAACATGCTGTAAGACGCTCGAAACTGACCATGCTGCTCCGACTTTTGGTCCCTCGACATCGAGTTGACCAGAGAGGTAAAGTGTCTTTCCGTTAGCACCTTTGATTTCTTCGATCAGGTAGGGGCGGTAGCGAGTTCCTTGATTTGGGAATACGGTGTAGGCAGAAGCCACTTCTTTAGGGGTTGCTTCCCAAGCTCCGAGGTAGGAAGCGGGAGAATTGGGGATATTATTTAAAAAGCCTGCGTGTTGGGCCGTTTTAATAACATGATCCATTCCCGCAAAATCTCCGACCCGAATCGAAGAGGTGTTGCGGGATTTCACTAAGGCATCACCTGTCTTGACCCATTCGTAATATTTTCCGTCTGAGTTTCGTGGGTTCCAGCCTGCTGGGGAGTTATCAATTTCGCCCGCTTTGATGCGATCGTCTGAAATCCATGTATCAGGCAGGAGCCCTTTTTCATAAGCTGCCATGAAAAGAAAAGGCTTAAAAAGCGAGCCGATTTGGCGTTTGGCACTGAGCGCACGATTGAATTGAGATTCATCGATGCTTCTCCCTCCAACCATGCTTAAGATTCGCCCGGTTTGGTTTTCGATCACAACGGCAGCTCCTTGAAGGTAAGAGGGGGCTTGATCCCGATAGGCTCTCTGGAAGGTTGTTCGGGTTTGATGTCGGTAGCCTTTCATTTGCTCGATGGCACGAAGGCGTTGATCAACTGATTTTTCAGCGGCTTGCTGGAGGCTCGGGTCGATCGTAGTGATGACGGTGAGTCCTCCGAGCTCGATGTTATGTTCCTCAAGGATCAGGTCGAGATCTCTGCGGATGGCATCCATCGAATAACTGTTTTTGGAGGACCGTAAATGTTTAGGTCGAACTTTGAGTTTTTCTTGTTTGGCGAGTTCGGCTTCGGCTTGAGTAATGAGCTCATATTTAACCATGTCTCCAAGCACTGTATCTCTCTCTCGGGTCGCTCGTTTAATGCTTTTGAAAGGGGAAAACAGATTGGGGCCGCGAATGATACCTGCGAGCATGGCCGCTTCCGAAAGGGTGAGTTCGGAGGCTTTTTTACCTCGAGACTGGTCAGGAGTCATGAAGTAAGCACGGCTGGCTGCCTCAACTCCTTGCATAGAGTGACCCCAGAAAATCCGGTTAATATAGTGTTCTAGAACTTCATCTTTAGAGTAACGATTTTCGATTCGGAAAGAGACCGCGATTTCTAAGAATTTGCGATCAAGCTCATGATACCACTGGTCCCCCTGACTGAGGTTAAAGCTGTTTCGAGCTAACTGCATGGTAAGAGTCGATGCTCCTTGGGCAAAACGTCTTCTTTTGATGTTTTGGAAGGTAGAGCGGACGAGTCCTTTGAAGTCGATGGCGCCGTGGTTATAAAAACGAGCATCTTCTCTCGCGAGGAGAGCCTTACGGAAGTAAGGAGAAACTTGGGAGAGGGGGACGACTTCTCGATTTTCTCCATGGAGACGCCCCATTTCGCGCCCGCTTCGGTCCAAGATGATGGTCCGCTCTGGCATGACCGTCACTTCGTCGAGGTCGTATCTTAAGGACCGAAGGGCATAAAAGGTCATGCCGATGATTCCCATAATGAGAGCAAGGTTTCCCGCAAGAGCAATACTGTTGATGGAGAGTCGTTTCCAGGTAGAGAGTTTCCGACTGCATTTCCGGACGAGAAGAAAGGGAGAGAAAAAGAGCCAGGCGGTCAAAGGAGTCGAGCGAGGAGACGGTTTTCCTCGTCGTGACCATGAAGACGCTTTGGATTGATTCTTTTTTGTGGGGCGCTTTTTGCTCGCCATAATTGATAGGAGTAAAAGATTAAAAAAATTCTACTTAAAGTAAGAGAGATCAGAAAGGCCCTATTTGTTCAAAATACGGAAAAATGGAGTCGTTCAGGTCCATTGTTTAATGGCCTATCATGAAAAAAGGAGAGCTTTCAGAGCTCTCCTTCTGACAGATGATTAAGTGATTTTTGGAATCAATGATTTAAGGGCGAATTTCCCAAATTTCACAAATTTGATTGGCCCCAGCATTACTCGATGAAAAGCGATCTGTTTGTCCAAGGAAGACTCCTTGCACGGATTGTGAGGTTTCTTTCTGAGAGTTCACAACGCTTGAGACGACGGTTGCTCGTTTTGAAGAAAGCTTCCGATTGATATCGATCCCTCCTGTTTTGGAAGCATAGCCAACCACGAGGAAGAATGATTTTGGGCGAGAGCTTTGAAGTGTTTTACGAAGGTTATCAACCTTCTCGAAATTGATTTGCGATTCACCGGTTGGAAAAGAAACCGTTTCGATGACAGAGGCACGGAGTTCTCGGTTGAGACGGTCATAAGTTCGAATGCGATCATCTTGGCTTGTCCCTTCGATTTGGGAGAGTTCAGTGTAGAGCTTTTTAGCCGCAGGAGTGAGCTCGTCAGCAGACTCTACGAACAGACCTTTATCGAGTTGAGCACGCACTTTTTGGAGTTCGTAACGCAGGCGACGGTTTTCAGGAGTGAGTTTGGCAAGAGCTTCTTTGATTCGGTTGATCTCCTCTGGGTCGACGAGAGAGTTCGCTTGACTCTGAAGTTCACGAAGTTGTTGTTGATAAGAATCACGTTCTGACTGAGTGGAGGTCAATTGTTGCTGGAGCTGCTTGAGGGAACCTTCGCTAGGAGATTCAGCAAGTTGGCGACGTGTGAGGCTCAGGAGCTCTTCAAGAGAAGTGACCTTTTGTTGGAGAGAGTTCGCTTCGGCGCTCGAATTGCGTAGAGCGAGGAGTTCTTGCTCAAGTTGGTCGATGCTTTTGAGGAGAGAACGTTGAGACGTCTGAGAAGCTTTGAGTTCTTCTTCTTTTTCGAGAATGTCATGTTCACTTTTAGTAACTCGGTTTTGCAGCTCAAGAATGAGAGTCGCGAGCCGGTTTGAATCGGAGCTTACTTTCTCAGCAAGTTGCGAAGCCCCGATAGAGCTCCCAGACCCGATGGGGCTGAGTCCTAGGCGTTCTCTTTCTCGGTTCACGAGAGTTTCTTTCTCTGTCTTAAGGCGTCCGAGGTCTAGGATTTCTTGCCTAGAGCCCGAGAGGCGGGGAATAAGGACGATTAAAAGAACAACAAATAAGACTCCTACGATCATGAGGAGGAGCGGGTGAGCACTCGAATGACTTGGAGTAGAGGGCGGTGTCGACGGGGGTGTCTGTTGCGGGTTGTCTGACATGATGAGCAGATTGACTAGAAGCGGGGCAGGCTTCAAGCGGAGAATCTTTAGATTTCCAGAAGTTGTTCGGGAGATGAAATGAGATAGTCAGGATTACTCTCCTCTAAAGAGGAGGCATTGTTGTATCCCCAGGTGACAGCGGCGACAGCAACTCCCGCTTTTTGAGCGGCTTTGACATCTCGAATTTCATCACCAATGTAGAGTAATTCACGCGGAGCAATCGAGAATGTCCGGCAGATCGAGCGAAGGTGCTTCGCTTTGCCAGTGAGTTTAGAAACGGAGCTCACGAAGCTAAAAAGAGGGTCTAATTGATAATGCTCTAAAAACGTGCGAACATTTTCCGCAGAGTTTGAGGTTAAAATGCCAAAGTGATCCACTTGAGCCCGGAAAAGGGGCAAGCATTTTTCAACCCCATCACAGAGTGGGATTTCTGTAACTCGTGATTTGAGCATATTCCGACCTCGCATCAAGATGCCAGGAACTCGGTATTTAGGGACTTGGAGTTCCTTACAGATTTCGGAGATCCCCATATGTTGGAGATGAGGAACATCGGCTTCAGCGACTATTTTGTAACCGTCTTCACTCGCAATTTCGTTATAGATGAGGCGAGTGAAATCAAGAGTGTCTGCGATGGTTCCATCAAAGTCGAAAATGATATGTTTATAATGAGAATTCATGAAACCAAAGAGAGGTTAGGTTGGACATCTCCCGTTAAGGGCGAGAAGGAGCCATTGTCATAATGGCAAAGAGAGGCGTAGGCGATCATCGCGGCATTATCCGTAGAAAACTTGCGGGGGCATTCTTGAAAGGTCAACCCCTCAGATTGACACCTGTCGCGGAGGGCTTGCGTCAGAGCTTGATTACAGCTCACCCCTCCAGAAACCGTGACGAGGTGATGCTGACATTTAAGAGCGGCCCGAATCGTTTTATTGACGAGCACTTCGATCACAGAGGCTTGAAAAGAGGCGCAGAGGTCAGGAATACAGCTCCTCCAATCCGGAGTTTTTTCGAGAGTGTAGAGCACCGCTGTTTTTAATCCTGAGAAAGAAAAGTGATCTTCTTTGGGGATTGAGCGCGGAAAAGGAAAAGCCTTGGGATTACCAGAGCGAGCAAGTTCTTCAATGGCAGGGCCTCCGGGGTAAGGAAGATCGAGCATTCGGGCCACTTTGTCGTAGGCTTCACCTACGGCGTCATCGATGGTTTTTCCGACCAATTGATAGTTCCCCAGGCCATTGACATCGATAGTCATGGTGTGTCCGCCCGAGACAATGAGGGCGAGGTGGGGGACGAGCCCTTGGCTGGTCTCAATGAAGGGTGAGAGGAGGTGCCCCTCCATATGATTAATAGCAAGAAAAGGAAGATCGAGAGCGAAGGCCATCCCTTTAGCAAAGGTGTTTCCGATGAGTAAAGAAGAGGCTAAACCTGGGCCGACAGTGGCACCAATAGCATCAAGATCTTGAGGCGTCAGCCCGGCTTCCCGCAGAGACTCTTCCACGAGAGGGCGGATACGCAGGGAATGTTGACGAGAGGCAAGCTCCGGAACAACGCCTCCATAAGCTTGGTGAATATCGATTTGCGATGAAATCAGAGAGCTAAGAAGGGTCGGAGGCTTCCCTGATTGAATGATGGCAACCGCAGTTTCATCACACGAAGATTCTAGTGCTAAGAGTGTCGCCATAGGTGGTGAATTAAGGAGACAGGACCTGCTTGGCTTTTTCGAGAACAGGGTCGCGCCATTGGTCGATTTGTGCCTGTTTTTCAGCAGAAAGATTTTCGCGCTCTAACCACTGGATGAAGAGGTCTCGGTCTAGAGATGAGATCTCAACGAGGTGATCGGGGGTGATTCCTATTTCGTGTGGCGTTTTCCCTGAAGGAGTATGGTAAGTGGCAGTGGTGAGCCGGAAGGTTCCTCCGAAGGGGGCAGGGCTAATATTTTGGACAGAGCCTTTACCGTATGATTGCTCCCCAATGATCGTGGCTCGCTTGAGGTCTTGGAAGGCTCCGCTGACGAGTTCTGAGGCGCTCGCCGAATTTTGATCGATTAAGACAGCGAGGGGGTAATCTCTTTTGACGCGTCGTCGGCTGGGAGTTTTGAGAGTTTCGAGGTCTTGGTTCCGGTCGCGGCCACGGGTGGTTACGACGGTGGTATCAGGTGGAAGGAATTCACCTAAGAGTTTGACCGATTCAGCGAGATACCCTCCAGGATTTTGGCGAAGGTCGAGAATGAGGGCTTTCATCCCCTGGTCTTCGAGCTTATCGAGAGCATTTTCTATTTCGTGATGCGTCGAGGCAGAGAACTCACTCAGGTAAAGGTAGCCTATGTCAGAACCTGGGAGGAGGTTGCTTTTGGTAATCGCTTTGGAAAGAACGGCGCGGTGGGTAAGTTTAACCTCCCATTTTTTGACCGTTGACTTACGAAAAAAAGAGCAGAGAGATTGGCTGCCAGGAGCTTTTTGTAAGAGGGCGGCTGGGAGTTCTGAAAGGTTTTGAACAGGCTGTTTTCCAATGGCCTTGAGGAAGTCTTTTTCGGCAATATGAGCCTTGGCGGCAGGAGATCCTTTATGGACTGCGAGGACAACGACTCCTTGGTCGTTTTGCCCGAGAGTCAGGCCGAGGCTTTTGATTTGGAGATGATCAACGGTTACGGTTTCAGCTTGGGAGAACTGGCTTTCGGGGTGATAAAACCCTGAAAATTGATCGAGTGATCCGACCATTCCTTCGAGTGCGTAATTGATTAACCGCTCGTAGGATACTTTTTCGGCATCGGGGTGGCTGGCGCGAACGGTTTCGAGGATATCAATAAATCGCTCGACGTGGGGGTAACCTTCCTCTTCCCCCCAGAGAACTCCAGGAGAAGTCATAGAGAGGAGAGTGAGGCCGCGGAAGAGTCCACAGAAAAAGAGGCGATTCACAAGAAAGGTTCGTTAGGTCGTAGTCAGCGCTCCTGACGATGAGATAAGCTTAAGCGGCGTCCGCTTTTTTCTTTTTGAGAATCGGTGTTTTCTCTCCCTCGACGACGGACCGATTGATCGTGACAGATTCGATATCATCGCGAGAAGGAAGGTCATACATCACTTCGAGCATAAGCTTTTCAAAGATAGAGCGAAGAGCTCGCGCTCCTGTTCCTCGTGCTTTCGCGGCTTCTGCCATCGCAAGGAGTCCATCTTTGGTGATTTTCAGTTTCACTCCACTCATGGCGAGCTGCTTCTGGTATTGTTTTACAAGAGCATTTTTTGGAACGGTGAGGATTTGAACGAGTTCTTCAACCCGGAGTTTACGAAGTGCAGAGCAGATCGGAAGACGGCCGATGAACTCCGGAATGAGGCCAAACTGAAGGAGGTCTTCAGGCTGAATTTCTTCTAAAATATTGCTGGAATCTTCTTCGAATTGATCGAGTTCACTTTCACTGCGGAATCCGAGGACCTTACTTCCCATTCGGCGGCGGATGGTCTCTTCCATGCCGACAAAGGCTCCACCACATACGAAAAGAATTTTCTCGGTATTGACCTGAATGTATTCTTGTTGAGGGTGTTTACGACCTCCCTGTGGGGGCACATTACAGACGGTGCCTTCTAGGATTTTAAGTAGAGCCTGTTGAACTCCTTCTCCAGAAACATCACGAGTGATTGAGACATTCTCGGTTTTCCGGCCAATTTTATCAATTTCATCAACGTAGATAATACCTCGTTCTGCTTTTTCGACGTCAAAGTCTGCAGATTGAAGAAGGCGTAAAATGATGTTTTCGACGTCTTCGCCGACATACCCGGCTTCCGTCAGAGTAGTGGCATCGACAATGCAAAAAGGGACATCGAGGACCCGAGCGAGCGTTTTTGCTAAAAGTGTTTTTCCTGATCCCGTCGACCCTAATAGCAGAATGTTTGATTTTTCAATTTCGACCTCTCGGAGGGTTTCATCAACAGGAGCATCGAGATGTCCAAGTCGCAGATAGTGATTGTAAACAGCAACAGAGAGAACTTTTTTAGCGTGTTCTTGCCCTACAACATGCTGGTCAAGTCTTTCGCAGATCTCGGTTGGCGTCAGGACTTTTACCGGCTGACTAGAGTTAGAGCTGGGCGAAGAAGTCAGATTTCCGCTTTCAGAGAGTTCTTTTTCAAGGATCGAAGAGCAGACATCAATGCATTCGTTGCAGATGTAGACTCCTGGTCCTGCCACGAGCTTTTTAACCTCTGAGTGGCTTTTGCCGCAGAAAGAGCAAAGAGTAAGATTGGTGGATCGTGCCATAGGATATAAATTGTAAAATGCTAAAACGGCCTAGTTTCTCCAAGTATGGAAGAGACTAGGCCGTGAGAAAAGCTCAAAAGAAGTGCTTATTTTTCTTCTTCGTCAAGGTCAGTGCGGTTTTCGAGGACTTGATCAACAAGACCATACTCAGCAGCAGCTGCAGCTGACATGTAGTTATCACGATCAGAATCGATTTCGATTTGCTCGACAGATTTTTCAGTATGTTTCGAAAGAATTTTGTTCAATCTGCGTTTGAGTTCATACATAAATTCAACTGTTCGCTCAACGTCCGAAGCCGTTCCTTGCGCTCCACCAGAGACTTGGTGAATCATGACATGTGAGTTTGGAAGGCAGAATCGTTTGCCTTTGGTTCCCGCGGTGAGAAGCACAGCGCCCATTGAGGCGGCGATGCCAATACAGTAGGTATTCACGTCACAAGTAATGAACTGCATCGTATCATACATGGCTAATCCAGCCGTGACTGATCCACCAGGTGAGTTGATGTAGATATGAATATCCTTCTTCGGATCTTGCATTTGGAGGAACAACATCTGAGCGATCACGCTATTAGCGACGAAGTCATCGATCGGAGTCCCGATGAAGATAATGCGGTCCTTGAGCAGGCGTGAATAAATGTCGAAGGAGCGTTCGCCCCGTCCGTCTTGCTCCACTACCATAGGAACATAGTGATTATTGAGCACTTGAGGGAAATGTGAATCTGAAGGTGTCATTGAATGGTGTAAATTTAAGTGAACTAACCCTTAAGCGTCACTGTTTTCTTCAATTGTGATTTTTGCTTCAGCAATGAGGAAATCAATTGTTTTTGAAGTGAGAAGTTGGTGGCGGAGATTTCCGATTCGGCCGTCTTTTTGCATCTCTTTGATGAATTTTTTAACAGGCTTATTAGCTTGTTGAGCCATCGCATGAATGCGTTGAAGCATTTCTTGTTCTTCCACTTGGATTTTCTCTTCTAGCGCGATTTCTTGCAGGAGGAAGTTACTCTTTAGGTTGTTAACGGCACGTTGCTGTGCTGTTTCGAGGATCTCAGTTTGTTGAGATTCAATGACTTCGTCGGTCAAACCTTGTTGTGCTCCAGAACGGACCATTTGATCAGCTTGTCCTTGTGCTTCCGCTTTCACGATTTCTTCGGGAAGGTCGAAATCAACGGCTTCAACAATTTGGCCAATGATTTTATCGATTTTGATTTCTTCGATTTGGCGTTCTTTTTGCTGGGTTAATTCTTGGGTGAGAAGCTCTTGGAGTTCTTCGAAAGATTTACCTGGGATCAGTTTTGCTGCAAATTCGTCGTTTAATTCTGGGAGTTCTGCAGATTTAAGCTCTTTAACGGTCACGTCGACTGTAACATCAGCCCCACGAAGCTCTTCGGCAGGGAAGTCTTCAGGAATGGTGATGGTGATCTCTTTTTGATCATCCTTTTTAAGGCCGACCAAGGCTGCGGCAAAACCAGGGAGAAACGCTTCCTCGTCCATTTTGACCCAGTATCCTTCACTTCCACCAAGGTGTCCTGCAGGACGACCGAGAACTTCTTCAACCGGTTTCCCGTCAAGGTTACAACTGTAATCAATCACGGCAAAATCTTCCATCTCGAGTGAGCGACCTTCGATGTCACTGAAATCAGCCATTCTTTCTTGAAGATTTTTGAATTCATTATCGATGTCTTTTTGTTCGACGGCGCTGCTGGGAATTGCGATTTCGAGACCTTTGTAAGAAGGAAGCGAGAATTCAGGTGCGAGAATAAGATTAGCGGAGTAAGAGAAAGCTCCGTCGTCATGATACGTCTTATTTTCAGGAGCTTTCGCGTCGATCACCTTGAGCTCTTCTTTACGAATGGCTTCTTGGTAAGCCTCTTGGACAAGGCGTGATTCGAGTTCTTCAGAAATTTCGTTTTGATAACGTTTTTCGATGACTTGACGTGGTGCTTTTCCTGGGCGGAAGCCTGGAATCCGGGCTTGTTGAGTATACCCCTGGAGAATGGTCTCACGGGTAGTGTTCACAACATCTGCTGGAACTTCGACTTGAAGTTTAGCAAGGCATTTTGGCTGCTTTTCGACAGTGATATTCATGGTATGAAAAAGAAAATGAGAGCTTACCGTAGGTAAGCAAGGGGCGAAACGCTAGGAGTTTCAGAGACTCAGGTCAAGTAGGGTGTCGAAGATATGTTCAGAAAAAAGCCGCTCTTCGTGAAGGAAGAGCGGCAAGAGGTCGCAAAGAGGCTGAAATAAAAGAAGATTTTAGAGGGCTTCGCGTTCTGAATCGATCATTTCTTCATAGGTTTGGCGCCTTCTGATAACAGAGGCTTGATCTTGATCGACGAGGATTTCTGCCGCAAGAGGACGTGAATTGTAAGTAGAAGCCATGGTGAATCCGTAGGCGCCACAGCTCATGAGGGCAATATGGTCTCCTGGTTTAAAATTAGCGACTTCTCGATCTTGGCAGAAGAAGTCTCCCGTTTCACAAATCGGGCCCACGACATCAACAATGGCATGGCTATGAGACTTGTTTTGCTTGAGAGGGACGATTTCATGATACCCTTCGTATAGGGCAGGTCTGATGAGGTCGTTCATGCCGGCGTCAACGATTTTGAAGGTTTTAGCGTTGCCGCGTTTTTCATAGAGGCATGTCGAGAGAAGCACTCCCGCATTTCCGACGATGAAGCGACCAGGTTCGAGAAGAATTTTTAGACCAAGCTTTTTGAGACGTGGCACGACTTCCTTTGCATACTGGTTTACGGTGAGTGGGCGATCTTCGTCCTTTTTGTGTGTCCACCAATCTTCCCGCCCTGAATCGAGAGAGGTGTCATAGACGATACCGATGCCTCCTCCGATGGAGAAGAATTCGATGCCATGGCGTTCTTTTAATTTCGCAGCAAGCGGAGCTACTTTTTCAACCGCTTCGATAAAAGGCTTAACAGAAGTAAGTTGTGACCCGATGTGCATTTGGATCCCTTTCAAGTGGATATTTGTAAAATGGCTAGCGCTTTCGTAAAGGGCTTCGACCGCTTCGAATTCAATTCCAAATTTATTTTCAGATTTTCCTGTGGAGATGTATTTATGCGTTTTCGCATCGACATTGGGATTCACTCGAATTGCAACTGGGGCAATTAGGTCCATTTTGGAAGCAATTTCATCGATGAAGCGAAGTTCTGCTTCTGACTCCACATTGAAGGCGTAGATTTGGTGTTTGAGGGCGTATTTAATCTCTTCACGTGTTTTTCCAACTCCGGCAAAGGTGCATTTCGCGGGGTCACCACCAGCCGCCATGACCCGGTAAAGCTCGCCTGCTGAAACAATATCGAAGCCGCTCCCTTTTTCGGCAAGAAGCTTTAGAATAGAGAGGTTTGAGTTCGCTTTGACCGCGTATTCAATCTGGTGGTCAAGTTCTTCAAGAGAAGAATCAAGTCGATCATAATGGGAATGGATCGTCGCGGAAGAGTAAACATAAAGCGGGGTCGCGTGCTCTTTGGCTAAGGATTCTAAATTGACGCCTTCACAGTAGAGGCTGCCGTCTTGATAATGAAAATCGTGCATCGTTAGTATTTTCGAAATGAAAGAGAGGTTAAAATGAGAGAATATCCACTAAAGAGCGAGCTTAAAGTCGCCTTTGGGTAGAGATCTACTCTCATTCTTCTAATGAGGATAAGACTCGATGGTTTGAATGATCCGGGTGATGACCCGGTAAGGGTCAGCATTGGCGGCAGGGCGTCGATCTTCGATAAAACCCTTCCAATCTCTTGAAAGGACTCGAGCCGGGATTCGCAGAGAAGCTCCCCGATCTCCGACTCCATAAGTGAAGGTGTCGATTGATTGGGTTTCGTTTTTTCCAGTGAGCCGTTCTTCATTATGAGAGCCGTAGACCGCAATGTGCTCTTCATGGAGAGGTCCCATATGCTTGCAGATAGATTCGAAGAGCTCTTTGCCTCCTTCATTTCTCATTCTTTCGTTTGAGAAATGAACGTGGAGGCCTGACCCGTGCCAGTTTCCATGAATAGGTTTAGGTTGGAAATCAATGGTGACTCCGTGCTTTTCGGCGGTGCGAATGAGGAGAAAACGTGCTAGCCAGAGGGCGTCGGCGGCTTCTTTTGGGTTGGCACCGAAGACTTGGAACTCCCATTGCCCGATCATAAGCTCAGCGTTGATTCCTCTCAAGTCGAGCCCTGCTTGTAGGCAAAGGTCGTAATGTTCTTCTGCGATGTCTCTACCCTCGGCTCTTCCCTGGCCGAGACCACAATAATAGGCGCCTTCCCGTTCAGGGTAGCCTCGGGCCGGGAAACCTAATGGGTGGTCATCTTTTTTCATGACATACTCTTGTTCTAGTTTGAACTGGTAGCCTGGGTGGTCGCCTATGAGGTCGCGAGTGCTGCTAGGATGTGAGGACCCATCAATATGGCAGACTTCAGATAAGATGAGGAGGGAATGGGGGCGAGCCGGGTCAGGAACGATTTTAACCGGCTTTAATAATAAGTCTGAGGACTCTATCTCTGCTTGAGAAGTGGCAGAACCATCGAAATAAGCTTGAGGGATTTCGTCGAGAAGAGGAAGCGTGTCACTCTTCCAGGGGAAGCTACGGGATTTACTCCGGAGGAGGGGTTCCGGGGTGAGGCCATCTAACCAAAGATATTCTAGTTTCAAGACAGGGTTCATTCAAAGTATACTCTGAAAGCGTCGATGGGTGAGTCAATCATGTTCTTTTGAAGAGATTTCAAAAAGAATGAGAGTGGTGTCATCTTCGTCAGATTTTTCTCGCGCGCTCTCTAGTAATTCAGTTGCGATGAAAGCGAGTGATTCTCGTTTTTTTAAGAAAGATTCGATTTCATGGTCCCAGAGTCCATCAATTAAGCCGTCTGAACAAAGGAGGTAACGGTCACCAGGTTCGAAATGGTATTCTTTGGTCGTTGAAATAGAAGGGAAGGCAGAGCCCCCTACCGCTTCTAGGAGTAAATGACGATCGGGATGAGATCGGAATTCTTTTTCGGTAATAGCTCCTGATTTTAAGGCGTATCCAGGTTCAGTATGGTCTAATGAAAGCTGCTCAAGTTGCTCATTTCGGAAACGATAAAGGCGGCTGTCTCCAACATTTCCGATCAAGATCCTGGTGTCTGTAAGCCAAGCAACGGTAAGAGTTGCTCCCATATCATTGACCGCAGGGTTTTGGTCTGCGATGTGTTGTAAGCCGTGGTGAACTTGCTTGAAGAGTTCGGTTAATTCCTGAGTCCCCTCAGGAGAATATTCAGGGTGGTTGATGTATTTGGGGAGTTTTTTGAGTAAATCAGCCATCACAAAACGCGAAGCAAAGTCGCCAGCCCCGTGACCGCCCATGCCGTCAGAGACCGCAAAAATAAGATGGTCAGGATTCAAAAAACGCTCTCCGTAAGAGGGGAGTTTTTCTACGAACTGGTGATCGGTGGCGACCGCTAGCCAGGAGTCATCATTAATTTCATGGCCTTTCCCTGGGACACTGGCTGCGACCCATCGAGTGCGGTAGTGAGAGTGAAGGTGATTGGTTTCTTCGTTAATAGCAGAGGGATGAGGGAGGGCTTCAGCTAGTTCGAAATCAATGAGGCAAAAACGGCCTAGACGATCGCAATAAGTCACATTTCTAATGCCTTCGTCACCGTGCCTTATTCCGTAATCATTTTCGAGTTGCTGGAAGAGGTCTTCAGCTTTTTGCTCAGAGAGACGAGGTGCTGAAGATCCACAATTAGTGGTCACCATGCGAAGCTCTTCGGGATGTTCTTCAATAATTTTAGGAACATATTGGCACCCTCTGCGTTCTAGCTCATGAAGAATGGCCACTTCGTTGTCGTAGCGTTCGTGAGCTACTTCGCCTCGGAAAGTCTTATGGACGTAGCCACGGAAATCGATTCTCACAAGAGATCGTTGAGCGTCCTTAAGATCTTCCATGAAAATGATTTAAGAAAATTTTGGTTTCATGGGAAAGTAAATTGAAAAAGAAAATAGCTATTTCAAGCAAGAGAGATTGATGTTAGTCTAGGAGAACCTTCAACCTCAAATTCAATTGGAAAAACTTACGATCCCTAAAAAATCAATTTATCGAATTTCGATTTATTTACGATGTCTCGGGCGATTGATTGAAAATGAAATAGAGACAGTCAGCTCGACAGCTTTAGCGAAGGCGGCAGGAGTGAAGCCTGCTCAGTTACGTAAAGATATTGCGCATTTCGGTCAGTTTGGAACACGAGGGTTAGGGTATTCTGTTAAAGATCTTTACTCGGAGATCAAGTCGGCGATGGGAGGGTCTAATTACCATAGGGTTATTTTAGTGGGGGTGGGGAATTTAGGTTCCGCGTTGCTTCGCTATCAGGGGTTTATGCGTGAGGGGTATCAAGTGGTTTCGAGCTTTGATGCCGTTCCTCAAGCGGTAATTACCAAGGGGCTGCCTGTTCCGGTATTAGCGGTTGATCAAATGGAACCTTATATCCGTGAGAATCAAATTAAGATTGCGATTCTTTGTGTTCCTCGAGAGCAGGCGCAAGAAGTAACCAATGAGCTTGTTGCGGCTGGGATCACTGGAATTTTGAATTTTTCTTCTTCGGTATTAATTGCTCCTGACCATGTTACGATTAGTTGTGTCGATCTAGCGTTGGAGCTCGAAAATTTGAGCTATTTCGTCAGTTGATCTTTTTTCTAAGTTTTCTCTAGGAAGTTCGTCTGAAAGAGTAGAATGACCTCACAATGGAGTCAGCTCACGTTTCAGCCATGTCAAAATCCCAATTCCTCAAAGAAGCTATTCAGGAATTTGAAGGGCCTTTGGTGGGTTATGTTAACACCATTCTCAATGACTTGGAGCGTTCCAAAGATGTGGTTCAAGACACATTCATTAAGCTTTATCAGCAAGACCCGCAGAAGTTTCAAAAAGGAGCTAAATCCTGGCTCTATACCGTGTCACGGAATCGAGCTCTTGATGTCTTACGCAAAGAAAAACGGGCGGTGGTTTGTGAAGAAAGCAGCTTTCGTTCTATTCCGAGCGAAAGCCTTTCTCCGGATGAGTCTCTACGCAGCGAAGAGACAAAAGCAGAGCTTATGGAGTGTTTACAGCACTTATCCGACAATCAGCGTGAAGTCATTTTACTTAAATTTCAACAAGGCCTTAGTTACAAAGAAATCAGCGAAACCACAGGGCTTACTTCAAGTAATGTCGGTTTCCTACTCCACACAGGGCTTAAGAAGCTCAAAGACTTTCTTCCAGAAGGCCTAATGTCATTTTAATTATTTAGTATTTGTTTGATTACCATGAAAATTTTATCCGCCTCAGACCCTCGTCTTACCAGTTACGCTCTTGGAGAATTGGATTCCGAGGATTGTGCTCTTGTTGAGTTCTCTGTGTCGCAGAGTGCGGAGGTTCGGGGGGCTCTTAGCGAAGCTCGTGAAGTGGTCGCGTTTCTATCTGGGGCACTTGCTGAAGATAAAGAAAGGCTTACTCCTAAGCACCACGAAGCCATTCAGCGCGCTATGCGTATAGAGGATTCCGCAAAAACGACAGAGTTAAAGCCTCGGAGGTCTCGTCGATACGCACCTCTTTGGGGAGGAGTCGGAATCGCGGCAGCGGTGGCTCTGATTGCTTCTTACGGAGGTTTGCAGAAAAATTTTAAGCAGGAAGGAAAGGCCGCTACCACTGGGCAAGGCTCAAGTTCGGACGCTGTTCAGATTTCCAGCACTTCGGCATCACTTCCCATTCGGCAGCTGAAGCCTTTCATGGCTTCAGGGGGCTCGGTCGAGGCTCTTGATCAGCTGATTGGGAATCAAGGTGGGTTAAATGGAGATCAGTCGTTACGAGCAGAAGAATTAATAACAGAGTTCTTGCCGGTTTCTTCTGGAGGATTGGAAGTGACTCCTGTGATCACCCCCTGGGATCAGCATTCTCTTCTGATTTTAGTAGAAGCTCCTCTCGGCGAAAATTTGATTTTTCAAAAGCCAGAGGGGTTTCACCTAGATACCTTGGTGCAGGCTCAGAACGCGCAAAGCCAATTTCTGGTCGTTCGCTGTGCTCTTGCTTATACACATCAAGAGTTGCCCGCTACCTGGAGCTTGTTTCGGGATAAAGAAGGTCAGACTGAGCCAGAGGAGGTCACAATTTTGACGAAGGATTCTCGTTCCTGGTTACAATTAGAGCCACGGCAAAAGGCTGCTTTAGCCGTTTTGTCTTTCACGGAACGTTTTAATACCAAGGTTTCTCATGAAGGTCTTACTTATGATTTGGTGAAAACGATTATCAGTATCAGCCTTCGGGATTTACCTGATTCAGAAACATTAAGACTCTTAGCGAAGGCTTCGAAGCTGGGTGTTTAAAAAGCTCCTGTTGGAGATAAAATCCTGAAGCCTTGATTTATCTCTCAGTCAATTTAGTTTGTCATCATGATTAACGGGATGACATTTATCACGGGGGGGTGGCTCTTGTTCTTATTGTTGTGGGGGTGTTCCAATTCGGGTCGAACGATTTCGACTCAACCGCGTTCGGTTTACCCTCCGACAAGTTATGAGATCGTTAATCCGAGTGCTCCAGAACGAGTGACTTCCCCGGGCATTTATTACCCTAGGAAGCAATCTCCTTATATTGCTCGATCCGTTGAAAGAAGGCCTGTAATCGCGGCTCCAGTAGGGCGTCCATCTTCGCTTTCTAGATTTCACCGAAACCTTCGTATTAAGAAGGACATCTTAAGGGTGGGTTCAAGAAGTCGTCCTCATCGTCGTCCGATGTCTCCTCGGTATATCACGATTCATAGCACTCAGAATTGGAGTAAAGGAGCTGATGCTTACCGGCATGCTTTAGCTTTGAAAAGAGGGAAGCTAGGAAGCCTTTCATGGCATTATACGGTTGATCAAAATGTAATCATTCAACATTTACCCACTCGAGAGCAAGGGAAGCATGCTGACATTAATGGGCCAGGTAACAAGTATAGCATTGGGATCGAAATGTGTGAGCACCCGGGGAATAGCCGCTCGGCCACTTTAGAACGCACTGCGAAGTTGACGGCATACTTGATGAAGAAACATCAGATTCCACTTCGGCGGGTTGTTCCTCATTACCATTGGCCTCGTCGAGGCTACAGCCCAGCTCATAAGAATTGCCCGCATTTTTTGCTCGAAAACGGGCGACCCGGCCGTAAATGGAAAGCTTATTTGAAGCAAATTAATAAGCACTATCAGCAAATTAAATAGTTCTGTGAGCACACCAGATCCTGAATCTTATTACGTTTGCCAACGTTGCACGGCTTGCTGTAAATGGCCTGGTGATGTAAAGGTGAGTGAAGAAGAGGTTGAAGTGATTGCGGAGTATTTGAAGATTCCCTTAGAGCATTTCATTGAGAAATACACACGGCTGAGAATGAATCGAAATGGATTATCTTTGATCGAAAAAGAAAATCACGAGTGCAGCATGTTAGAAAATGGAGGGTGTCGGATTCACTCCGTTAAACCAGAGCAATGCCGAGGCTTCCCAAATCGTTGGAATTTTTCAGGCTGGGAGAAAGAGTGTGAAGCAAAGGCAATTCCTTATCAGCAAGCACGAGAGGAAGGCTTGGTGTAGATGTTATGGTGAGACTCCTTTTACTTGCGATTCTTGTTGGTGTTTTGATCGAATACTTTCTTCGCTTTAAGCGTGATCTGACGAGAAAAAACCGAAGAAGAAATCTTTATGATTCTCCTCAACGCGCTGTTGTGAAGGCGTTAGGGGAATTGGCTCAGTTCTTGGGGTATCAGACGAGCATCAAACCTAGTGAAGCCAAAATATGGGGTGATTATTTGTCGAAGCATTTAGGAGAATCTTTTTTTGATCCTCAAAAGAAAGAGTTAGAGAGAGCGCAGGTATTAGGGAAGCAGTTTAAGTTGCTTCAAAATTCTGAAAGAGTGATACTTTTATTTGGATTGATCGTTTCTTTTTACTCTTTTTTTGCGGCAAAACCGATCGCGATTTTAGTGGTCACGGGGGTGTTTGTTTTATGGCTAGCCATTCGTTTCAGGAAAATTATGGCGCAAACGCTTTTACACCAATTGTTTGATGAATGGTTGGTTCATATACAGCCCGGTTTGAAATCAAATTCGCTTAAAGATTTACGAATTGAATTGAGGCAAAATTTGGCAGCTAAATGATCATTGAGCTTTCTTTGCTAACAAGAAACCCAAGAAGCCTCTAATATAAATAGTAGAAGATTGATTTTAGGGGGCGTATAAGGAAATACCTTTTTTCGAGAAATGAGCCAGATCATGAATCGGTTTCACTTCTCATTTTAATATAGCCATAGGCTAGGTAGTTGAAAGAGGGGGGTGGAGATGGCTTTTAAAACGTTTTCAATATTGTATCTCATTAAAAGTAAGTTCGTTCCTCAGCGAGGGGGCCTCTTTTGATAGTTAAGAGTTAGTTTCAGGTAAGCTTATCTTGTCATATGAGGCCGATATGTCTTGTGCTGCAGTTAGATATTAGTGTATATGCTTAATGATGTGTTTCTATGCTTGAGCACATTTTTTCATGTTAATATGAAACTCTATCATTATTTTTTATTGCTGCCTTTTTTGTCATTTCCTTCGGGGGTTTTTGCGGGAGCAGACGGGACTTATTTAGAATCTTTAAATCCAGTTCGTTATTTAGAATTCAATGTCGCTCCAGCAAATCGGGTAACGTTGCCCAGGTCGATTCAGCTGGTTAAATCGGCTTCTTTTCTTGATGACTTCCCCGCGCAAGTTGCGGGCCCTCATTCGTTTGTCAGCCAGGCTTGGGATTTCAGCACTTGTGAAGGCGGGTTTGCGATGATTGGCGATAGTGCCTTAGCCCAGGTTGGCCACCTGCCAGATACAGAGGGGCTAAGCTATAGCTATTGGGTCAAGGGGGAATACAATGGGTCTACCCCCCGAATTATGGCGGGCTCCATTGATACCGGCGCCAGGAGAGATACGATTTGGGCAGGAACTAATAATTATGTTAATATAGCGAGCGATGGCGTTCAGATCTGGAACGGGCAATGGCATCATATTGCCTGCACGGTTGATTTCACTCAATTCGAAGACAATGTGAAAATTTTTGTGGATGGGAAGTTAAGAGGAGTGCGATCTCATCTTTATCGAGAGAGCCTTACCGGAGGGCAAGTGAGGCATTGGATGATAGGATCTCGAAATGCAAATGATGTCGGTTTCGGTTACGGAGCTTTGGCAGGGATCGCTGTTTTTGACCGAACCCTTTCCGAATATGAAGTGAATTACATCAAGTCGGGGCCAGTGTTCGCTGGCTTAGATCAGTCAATTAATGTCACTGGCCGATTAACCCTTGATGGTGTGGTCCCTAATGGCGCCCCCGTGACTTGGTCTAAAGTATCTGGACCTAATGGTGCAAATATTCGGAATCCGCTCGCTTTAAAGACAACTGTTACATTTAACCACGAGGGGGTCTATGTTTTCAGGCTGACATCAGGATCTGCAACTTCGGAAGTGACGATCACTGTTCTGCCGAATGAGGCTCCTTTGATTGTGATGGAGAATGGGAAAGTGTTACCGCTCACTTCAAATTCTATTCAGCTTAACCCTCAAGTTTCAGATGATTATACTGACAGTAACAGGCTGCTTTATTCTTGGAGTGTCATTAAAAGGCCTTCTGGTTCTAATGTGCAGTTTTCAAATGAATCGATTAGAAACCCGACCGTTTTTTTTGACCTAGAGGGGATTTACCATTTACAGCTTGCTTCTTTTGATGGTGCGGAAACCTCATATTCGGTGATGAGCGTTTTTGTAACGAACCAAGAAAGGCCTTCTTATCTAGAGTTTTTAGATCCGATTGCGATTTATAGCATGGATAAGCCTGCTTCTACGGATCAATTAGCGAAGAAGGAAAAGTTAGGGAAGGCTGCTTATGTGGTCACATTTCCTAAAAGTGGAGTGCCTCTTTTAGAGCAGGGAGCTCGCCCTTACACAGGGAATGCTTGGGATTTTTCAGGAACTGATAGCGCCCTTCGGCTTCTTGTGAACAAAGAAATGGAGAAGCTTTATACTAAAGCAAGTGCCGAATCTTCATTGTCATTTTGGATCAAAACGAATGAGGAAACAACGGCGGGTCATATTACAGATATTATGGGATTACAGCGCCTCCATAATAATCAGAGATATCACTTCGGAAATTACTCTAATCAATTTTCTCCCATTCAAGGTTCTTTCTCTTCCAATACTTGGCACCAGGTTGTCCATACGTCGAAGTATGAAAATAATCAATTTACGAGAAAGTTATACCTCAATGGTGTGCTTGTGGGGCAAGCCATAGATCAAGAGCCGTCACGTTATTGGGAAGAGAAGAGAGGAAATACAGCCAGTCATATTGGGTCGAGAGGTCGTGCCGGAGTGGCTGATAGCTTTGAGGGGCTTCTGGATGATTTCGCGCTCTTTAATTACGAATTAAATCCAAGTGAGGTTCTTTATATTTACAATGGGCCTAGTGATTCGGATAAAAATTTATTAGATTCTCTGGATTCAATCACAGTTGATGCTGGTTCGAATCAATACATTAATACTTCGTCTGATTATCAGGTTACCCTTTCAGGCAGTGTGAGTAATGCTGGAGGCTTGACGCCAGAATGGAGCTTTTATGAAGGGAGTATTTACGAGCAAAGTGGAACGGTCACCTTTGCTAATGCGAATAACCTTAATACAACGGCCACATTTTCACCGAAGCAAACGGATAAAGATGGCTTATACAATAAATTCAAACTTCGCCTTCATCTGAAAGACCGGTCTGGCAAAATAGTGAAATCAGATGAGGTCTTGATTGTTTTCTATCATCAAGATGCTCCTGAGCCTCGGCCTTTGCAGCCCTTACCTGCAGAAGGTGAACATCCTCGTTTGTTCTTCACGGAAGCGGACCTTCCTTTGTTAAGATCTAGAGTCGCCCAGTCTGAAATCGCACAAAGAGGGTTACAGGTTTTGAAAAAGCGATTATCAGCATTTTCTGATCCGGCAAAAGACACTCATTATTATTATCAAGAGTTGCTCGCAGAGCGCCCTATTCCGGCAGTGTTATTACATGGAGGGAAGCTTGCTAGTGAGCCACAGTTTTTTGATAAGCTGGCAGAAGCAGCGCTGGTCGCATGGATTGGTGAAAATAATACCACCGACCAATCTAAATTGAGTGAGTTAGCGACGGTTTATTCGCGAGCTATCATGATTGTTGATGAATGGTATGTGCCTAATTATGATAATCGGCTTCTTCATGATGTGAGTTGGTCTTTGGCACTTTGTTATGACTGGCTTTATGATTCGATGACGGTAGAACATCGTGATGTAGCCCGAGGGCTCATTGCTAAGATGACGGCTCATCGTCATTCGGTGGGGACTTTTGAGCGGCCGGAAGAAAATGCTACGAATTGGCGGGGTTTTCATGACCATCACCTTTTGGCGGCCCTGTCGATTGAGGGAGAAGAGGGGTATGATAAGCAAGTCCTCGAGCATGCAGAGGAAACAAATGCGGAATTTCTAACGAACTATGGAGTTTTTGCCTCTGGGATGCCGCATGAAGGCTACGCTTATTATAGTTTTGGAATGATTTGGCATAGTGTAGCTGATTTTCTTATTTCACGGAGACCAGAACACGAGAATTTTTATAAGACGACACGTTTCTATAAGTCTATTATATCAGGGTTTCATCTTTTTGATCCCGATGGAAGTGGTGTTAGGGGGCATCATGATATCGTGGGTGATGCAGATGGAGTGGGGTTGATAGATAAACTGATGCGCCATATTTTATTAGCTAAATACATGTGGCCAAATGATAGAGTCATCGATTACATGTATGAAAAAATGTCGGTTTCAACTTTAGCAGGGAAAGATAATTTTTTTGATATGTTTCACGTTCTTTTTGGTGAAACGGTTTCCTACCCTGGGCAAACTTTAGCTGCGGCAGCAGGCTCTACAGAACCTAACTTATTTTGCCCTGATCGAGGTTGTGCGATCACTCGCAATGAGTGGAAGGATGATGGCTTCAAGTTTGAATTTCGCTGTCGCCAGGATAAATACACGATTGGTCATGTTCATTCAGATGTGAATAGTTTTGAGCTATTTAACCATGGTCGTCGCTGGATTGTAGACCGAGGTAAATTCGCAACGACCGCAAGTGACGCGGTCTCTACGATCATGATTGATGGCGTCGGGGCTTGTTCTGCCGCAAAACTAGCTTGGCCTGCATTGTCTGGGAAATTTGTTTCGTATGAGTCGGATGCGAATGGGACGATAGCGGTAGGTGATGCCACTCAATTTTATCGTTATAGTCTAGGAGCACCTCCTTCACCGCTGCGAGTTCTGCAAGAGGAGCATCAGCTCACTTGGTCGGACTTTTATTTTCCTAGAGCTGGTGAAACGATGCCAGAATGGATGGCCTATACACCCTATGCTTTGACAGGTTACGGAACGGTGCTCCCTCTTCATGAGATGCAGCCTGTGGAGTATGCTTACCGTTCTACTTATTCAAGTGTAGGAGAGCAGCCGTTTGTGCTCATTGTTGATGATATCAAGAAAGATTCTCAAAATCATCAATACACGTGGTTTGCTAACTTGGTGAAAGGGGGGCAAATAGAGGTTGAATCACAAACGAGTGATCAAATGATTTTGAAATATAAAAAAGACGGAGTAGGTGGGCCACGCTTACTTGTGAAAGTCTTAGAAGCTGCATCAAACAGCTACACTCTTGCACTTGATAATCGTCCGGTTGTGATAGATGGAGATTCTATCGATTTAACGCGGATCCGGATTGATTGCCCTAATGTGCAGGACCCTCAATTTAAAGTTTTGTTGTATCCTTTCCTTGATGGACAGTTATTACCAACCACTCAATGGAATAGAGGTAAAACGGAGTTAGTCGTGACGACCCCTTATGAGACGAGGCAACTTTTCTTTGAGAAAAACTTTCAACAGCGCACCGCCATGACTTTGGAAGAGCCTGCTTTTGGTGTGACGGCCTTGACGAGTGTTTCTAGTGGTGAAGAAGGCGGTCCTTTTACTCCTTCTTTGCATCAGTTACAAATCACAAACTATTTATCAGAAGGCGTTTCATATACAGCAACCAGTGATCAAGGCTGGCTCGAGCTGTCGTCTTCATCAGGGCTCATTGGGGCTGATAGCTCTCAGGTGATCTCCGCCAATATTGCAGCTTCAGCATCTTCTTTGTCGGCTGGTGATTATCAGGCGGTTGTGACCATTAAAGATAGTTCTAGTAATTTCGAAAGAATTGTGACGGTTGATTTGAAAGTGACTCCTCCTACCGTTCCTTTGATTCCGGCTGAATCATTTGCAAATGCTTCTGGCTTTGATCTTGAAAACAGGCAGCTCACTTTCATTCCAAAAGGTGATACTTTCCTTGTTTATAATGATCCTGCGACTGCGTTTGAGGTGACTCCTAACCCGAGCTCGGAGTTGACAGGTTTCCCTACCCATGAAACTCGCGATGATGGTTATTGGGTCTTAAATCCGAATTGGCAAAATGCACCTTTAGTAGGAGGGGCTCCAATAGAAACTTTGTATTTAGGGACCAATGGGCTGATTCATTTTGATCAAGGATCCTCTGCTTATGTTGAGGATATCACTCAATTTTTTGCAGGGAGGATGCTTGCTCCTCTTTGGAATGATTTAAATCCTGCGGCGGGAGGCTCGATTTATTATGAGTTTTTGCCAGGTGATCGTGCTGTGATCACTTTTCAAAATATCCAAGAATACGGCCTCGCATCTTCGTTGAATAATTTCCAAGTGGAGTTTTTCGATGATGGGACGGGGAGAATTAGAATTACTTATTTAGAGGTCGGAGTAAATGAAGCCATTGTAGGAGTTTCTCAGGGTTCAGGGACTCCTTCGGCTTATCCAGTTGAGGGGATAGATTTTAGTGCGCAGCCCGAATTACCAGTGGAGGTGAAGTCAATCGTGAACATGACAGGGGTTGATGTCACGGCGCGAGAATGGGGGTCTATTTCAGATACAGCAACGATTAGAATCACGCTGAATAAACCTCAAGCAGTTCCTTTATTAGTCGAGCTGGCAAAAGCGGGGGTGGCAGATAGTTCTGACTATTCGGGTAGTCTTTCTCAAAACATGATCAATATACCGGCTGGTGAGACAAGTGTGGAACTGACTTTGACCGCAATTAATGATGAGTTACCAGAGGGGGACGAAATTTTAGTAGTCAGTGTTGTTGCAAATCAGGCCTATGATTTAGGTGATTCGACTTCAGTGGCTTTAACCATTAAAGACTCCCCTTATGACCAATGGAAGAAGGATCAAGGTTATGACCATTTGGTCTTAGATTCTAAAGATGATGATGCGGATCAAAACCCATTACTTATCGAATACGCCCTTCAAGCTAATCCTAACCGGAGTGATGAGACCTATACGATGTCGTTTGAGGGAAGTGATTTTGTGATCGATTTAAATTCACCAGTGCCGGCAGATGTGAATCTTTCGGTTCAATGGTGCGAGGATTTATCTTCCTGGAAAGACACCGGAGTGACGATAGAAGGTCAAAAAATTACGATTCCTTCTGCGATGGATGGTGAACGCCTTTTTATTCGCTTTCAGGCAACCCGCCCGTGAATTGAGGAGGTCACGAAAGCTACCAAACGAAAGGGAGTATGACGGCTTTGGCGTTAAAGAATGGTAAGGCTTTGCTCGCTTCCTTGCGCTAGAACTCCCGAAGTGAGGATTCTAGCGCGAAGTCCGCCGGACCCTTTGAGGAGGTCTTCGGTGCCTGGATGGCAAGCTTCGTCCATCCAGTAGCAGGGACGACATTCTTCGACGCCTTGGAAGGTGAGAGGGCCGATGCGGAAGGTTTTTCCTATGAGGGCGGTAAGGTCCACTCCTCGGGTGATGACATTTCGTCTAAAAGAGTAAGGCTTAAGGTCGGGGAGTTTGAGCTCAGAGCGCACTTTTTGGTAAACATTATCGTCAAAAAAAGTGATCTGACCTTTATAATTTTCTTTGAACCCGAAGAAGCGGTCACCCCGAATCCCTTGATCTTTGACGCATTCGAGTTCGCTTTTTTCAATAATTTGGTGATCGAGAGATTCTTGCCCATGGCGGCCGAAATAATTATGCCCTGGTGAAATGAAGAGGTGAATGAGATCGATTTTCATAGCGATGATTTTAATATCAACCTCCTAAATAGCTCATTTCAGCTTTTGTCTGAGAAGAGGGGGTTGAAGACCTTTGTTCGGAATAGCGATCTTTTCTGTGATGCCAAATGTTCTGAAAGTGTTCGATGAGGCTTTGGTCACTCATGCCGCTTCGTAAGAGTGTTTTGAGATCATGTCCTTTCGAGGCGAATAAGCAGGTAAAAAGCTCTCCTTTTGTCGAGATACGAGCTCTGGTGCAATCGGAGCAAAAGGGTTGGGTAATAGATGAAATAAAGCCAATTTCTCCAGGATTGTTATCGAGGTATGAAAACCGGGTCGCGGTTTCACCGAAAAGAGGATTTTCAGAGGGAATTAATGGAAAGTGATCGTGAATGAGTTTTTTGATATGAGAACTAGGAACGACTTCTTTATGATTCCATTGGTTAGTCATTCCGACATCCATGTATTCAATAAAACGAATCGGGATTTGTTTTTCTCGACTAAAGGTCACAAGAGGGATGATCTCTGATTCATTCACACCCTTTTGTATTACACAATTGAGTTTGATTGGGATGGAGGCTTCAAGCGCGGCTTCAACTCCTTGTAGCGTTTTTGGGAGGAGGCTTTTCCCTCCAGAAATGGATTCAGCTATCTGAGGGTCGAGTGCGTCTAGGCTCACCGTTAAGCGATTTAAACCGGCATTTTTGAGCTGGGCTGCATATTGAGGAAGCAAGCTTCCATTCGTTGTGATCGCGAGATCGTTGATGAGCTTGAGGTCAGAGATGCGTTGAACAATCTCGATGATATCACGTCTGAGAAGAGGTTCTCCACCCGTGAGGCGAATTTTATGAACACCTAGATGGTTAAATAGAGTGATGAGCCGAATGATTTCATCTTGGCGAAGAGTCTCGGCGCGAGGGAGAAATTGGTAATTCGCGCCGAAGATTTCTTTAGGCATGCAATAAGTGCAGCGGAAATTACAGCGGTCAGTCAGTGAGATCCTGAGGTCGCGCAGAGGCCTAGACATTTGGTCAAGCACTCGGGTTGGCTGCTTCTCTGACATGGAAGCCATGTTGCCGAATTCTTTATTTGGCGCAATCTTTTGCTGCAAGAATTGTGACATGAGAGCGCGGTTCCATATTTGAGGAGCTCGTGATTTTTGGGCAGGTTATTCAGTGGTCAGAGTGAAGATCGCCGGTGAGATATTGAGATATGACCTTTCCGGGGTGCTATCCGCTTGACGGAGGGGGAGGAGCGCGCTGAGATAACTCCCTTAACAGAGGGCTTCTTTCATATGCTTCATTCATCATTCCAATCAATTATTTCATCCTGGTTTAAAGTCGTGCTCGTATGGGTTGCTTTTGCGACGCCAGCTTTCACGCAAACCTTTGGTGGCCGCACCATCTCAGAGATTGAAATTCGCTACATTGGGCCTAAAAATGTTTCTGAAGGCAGATTACGCAATTATATCGGGTCTAAAGTAGGCCGAGAATTCAGTCTCCAACAAATTGATGAGGACGTGAAGCGCCTCTACGAAAGTGGCCTTGTTGACGATGCGCGCTTTTTGGCAGAAGAGAGCGGAGCAAAGGTGAAATTAATTGCGGAAGTGACGACGAGAGCTGGCCTTGGAGGAGTGGGTTTCGCGGGGAATACCGTCTTTAGCGACAAAAAGCTTTCGGCGACAACGGATCTTTCTACGGGAGGTTCTTTAACAGACGCTAAAGTGCTCACTGCTCGTCGTAATATCGAGAAGCTTTATCGTGATTATGGATACAGTGATATTTCAATTTCGCATCGTCGCCAGCCATCACCGAGAAAAGGCTACGAAGATTTAGTTTTTGTTGTTAATGAAGGTTCTAAGAATGAAATTCGCAAAATCAAGTTTGAAGGAAACCGGAGCATTGCGGGGGTTGATTTAAGACGCGAGATAGACACAAAGCAAAAAGGTTTCTTTTCGTTTTTCACTAAGTCAGGGAAGCTTGACGGGAATACTCTCGATGATGATTTCGACAAGCTTTTGGATTATTACCGGAGCAAAGGGTTCCTCCGTGCACGGGTTGTTGATGTGCGCCGAGAGCCTTCTAAGAAAGAGATGATCGATCTTGTGATCGTCATTAATGAGGGTCAAAAATACACCGTTAACCAAGTGTCATTCGGGAAAATGAGTGTTTTCAATCCTCAGGAATTGACTCCCGCTCTGAGTCTCATTGGAGGGATGCCATATTCATCCAAAAAAGTGAGAGCCGATATTAAGAACGTCCGCAGTTATTATGGGGCGAAAGGTTATGCAGATGCACAGGTTAGAGAAGTTGTCACTGAACTTCCGGGGGGCCGCATTAATCTGAAGTATGAGATTCAAGAAGGTAGTCGCTACCGAGTAGGCCGTGTGAATATTCAGGGGAACGTCAAAACTCAAGATCGGGTTATTCGCCGAGAGGTTCCACTTAAGCCGAATGATTATTTCAATTCAGTAGACTTAGAAACGACCAAACGAAGATTACAAAATATTAACTATTTCGATTCTGTGAATGTGATTGGGAGCTCAAGTAATCGTTCTGGTTATCGTGATATTGATATTCGCGTTGCTGAAAAGCGGACCGGATCATTGAGTTTTGGAGCAGGGTTAAGTTCTATCGATAATATTGTAGGCTTTATTAACTTAGAGCAGTCCAACTTCGATATCCGCAACCCGTGGAGCTTCCAGGGAGGTGGGCAGCGTTTTAATGCTAATCTTCGCTTAGGGGCGGAGAGGCAAGATGTGCTGGTGAGTTTGACCGAACCTTGGTTTTTGGGTCGCCGTTTATCCTTGGGAGGAGAGCTCTATTATCAGCAGCGCAATTTCTTAAGTGATATTTATGACCAACAAAACGTAGGGGGTGCTATTTCACTTCGAAAACCTTTAGGGAAGCGCTCGTCATTGAAGCTCGAGTATCGTCTAGAGAAAGTTGATGTTGAATTAGAAAGTGGAATTGGCGCCGGAAGCTTATTTCAAACACAAGACATTGAAGGAGACTTTTTAAGCA
This sequence comes from uncultured Verrucomicrobiales bacterium, assembly GCA_937951675.1. Lineage (GTDB taxonomy): Bacteria > Verrucomicrobiota > Verrucomicrobiia > Verrucomicrobiales > Akkermansiaceae > CALFBI01. The sequence goes on along the minus strand of CALFBI010000006.1, from coordinate 89,697 downwards.
GTGGGTTAACACTATCATACCAGTATGATAGTCGTGATAGTAATGTTTTGCCGAGAAAAGGGCACCGTTTTTCAGCGGAGCTTGGTTACAATGGTGGAGCTCTAGGTGGAGATGTTGATACTATTTCCTTGGATCTTAATGGAACAAAGCATTGGCAGCTTCCTCTTGATATGGTCCTGAACCTGAAAGGGTCACTTGGGTCTGTTGATAATCTAGGCGATGGTTCGACTCCAGTATTTGAGCGAAAATTCCTGGGAGGGTCTAGAGACCTCCGTGGTTTCGAGTTCCGGGATATCGGTCCTCGGGATAACGCCGCATTAGCAGGAGTAGATGCTACTGACGAAGTGATTGGTGGTGGCACTTATGGGTTTATCTCAGCTGAAGTGAGCTTTCCTCTCTTCGAGTCTGTTCGTGGAGCGGCCTTTTTAGATACAGGTTTTGTGAATGACGGAAGCTGGGAATTTGCTCCAGATGATCTCTATTCAGATGCCGGGTTAGGATTACGGCTTAACCTGCCAATCGGTCCGATCGCGGTTGATTACGCCATTCCTCTTTCCTCTCCTGATGAAGAGGCTGATAAGGGCGGGCAGTTTAATTTTTATATGAACTATCAGTTCTAAGAGAGAAAGAAGGCTCTAATACTTTACTTTAATAATGTGGACCTGAATTTTTTGAGATTCAGGTCCATTTTTGTAGTAGACTGTAGAGGATTGAGCTCCTTTTCGATTGATTCTAGCCAGTGCTTTTTCTGAATGAGGGTGGCTGGTAGTAACGGTGCCTATTTCGATCTCATTTTCATCATAAAGAGAGGCTCCTTCTGGTAGTAGGAGGGGAGATGATAAAACTGCGATCGCGAAGGGTGCTTTTCGGGCGCGCTTCATTCGTGAAATGATTTCTTGGCCTAAGTAGCATCCCTTATGGTAGCTGATGGCGGAATCTTCGACTCCTGCCCCAAAGGCGAGATCTCCAGGGAGATATTCTATTCTGAAAGCGGGGAGTTCATGTTCCAGGCGAATGAGCTTGAGTAAGCTTGAGTGATTTTTAGGAAGAGGGTTTGGGGCGTCGGTAGGAACAAGGCCCTCATACCCAGGAGCTCCGTAACGATAAGAGAGGTCTGGATGCTCGGGGGAAGTCTCGGAAGAATAGCTAAGACAGACGTCAGGAAGGTCTTTCCATTCAGCTTCGTCTGCGATGAGGTAGCGGTCTAGACGCTCCATCGCGGCTTCTTTTAAGTCTTTAGGGCAGTCAATAATGATGTCTTTGGCCGGTGAGATCCGGATTCCTAAGTCGCAAATAATTTTCGATTTGGCATCCGTAAGAAGTGCCGAAAGCACCATTTCCTGTTCGATTGTTTCAAGTTGCTGGGTGACCTGTCCATTAAGGTATCTCAGGGCATCAGGGCCAGAGAGTTGGAATAAACCACGATTGAGCGGAAAGGGTTGGACTTGTGAGATCTGAGTCATGAGAGGTTGAGAAAACGAAATCAAACTGAAGAAGGCAACTTTCAGTTGAGAAAATCAAAAATCAGGGCGAGTCTCTGTATATGAATATTGGTATTATTGGAGCTTCAGGCCTTGTCGGGAATGAGCTCATTAAACGCTTAAAGAAGGAAGGGCATGAACCTATTGCCTTTTCCCGTCAACCACGGGAATCTTCGGATTTTGAATGGCGGTTATGGCAAAAAGAGCAAACCAACCTTTCAGGGCTTGATGCTATTGTGAATTTATCTGGAGAGACAGTCGCTCAGCGTTGGACTCAAGAGGTAAAAGAGAAGCTTCATACAAGCCGGATTGAGGTGACTCGAGACCTCGTTCAGGCTCTTCGTCAATTACCAGTAGCAGCGCGTCCTCATACCCTGGTGAATGCTTCGGCTATTGGTTATTACGGTGATGGAGGGGATCGAGAGCTTTCGGAAGCTTGTCCTGCTGGGGGCGATTTTCTCGCAAAGCTTTGTGTAGACTGGGAGAGGGCTGCTTTTCTCGCAGAGGAGGAAGGATTAAGAGTCGTCGTTGCACGAATAGGAATGGTTTTGTCAGCAGAGGCCGAAGCTTGGAAAAAACTTTCGCGGCCTTTCAGGCTAGGAATAGGAGGTAAAATTGGATCAGGGAAGCAATGGATGCCGTGGGTGCATTTAGATGATGTTGTCGGTGGAATTCTATTCTCGATTCAGCAGCGAGAATTACGAGGTCCAGTGAACTTAGTGAGCCCAGATGCTCAGCGGAATGATGAGTTTACGAGCCTTTTAGCGAAAACGCTTCGTCGGCCAGCATTGATGACCGTTCCAGCGGGCTTTTTAAAATTAGCTTTAGGGGGCTTTGCTGAGGCCTTATTGGCGAGCTATAGAGTAGTTCCTCAAGTCTTGATGAGCGCAGGGTATGAATTCACCTATCCGAAGTTAGAGAAGACCTTTCAAAAGCTTTCCGGCTAGAAGCCTTTATTTATCAAGAGTTTTCTTGCTGATCGAGTGAGGAGTTGTTCTTCTTGAAGAAGAAAATGACTACCGCTCAGAACACAATTGCCCTGGTCTATGATTATGATCAGACCTTGAGTCCTGTCTACATGCAGAATGACGTCATTTTTCCTGAGTTTGGGATTCAGCAGGAACAGTTTTGGCAAAAATGTAATGAGCTCGTTCAGTCTGCGGGCTGGGATAACGAGCTCGCTTATATGAAGAGCTTGCAGGATTACCTGGCAATGGACCAGGTCACTAATCAGCAACTGAGGAAGCTAGGAGAAGGTCTCAGCTTTTTTCCAGGGTTGCCTGAATATTTTTCAGAAGTGAGAGCAGTTCTTGAGCAGGAGCATCTTTTAGCGGGGATTCATATTGAGCACTATATTATTTCGTCTGGGTTAAAAGAGCTCATCGATGGAAGTCGGTTAGCTCCTTTTATGAAAGCGATTTTTGCCTGCGAATATGGGGAAGATGAGTTTGGGCGAATCGTTTTTCCAAAACGAACAATTTCTCATACGGAAAAAACTCAATACCTTTACCGCATCAATAAAGGAATGCTCAAGGAAGGAGATGACGTTAATGATTACGTGCCTCATGAATTGCGGCCGATTCCGTTCAAAAATATGATTTATGTCGGAGATGGACCCACAGATATTCCCGCTTTCAAGCTGACGACGCGAAATGGAGGTCGCTCGGTGGCTGTTTATAATCCAGCAGACAAGACGCGAAAAAGTTTCAGGAAAAGCTATCAGCTAAGTGTTTCTACAGATCGAGTTGGAAACATTGCTCCCGCCGATTATAGAGAAGGGAGCCACCTCCGACTTATTTTAGAAGAAATGGTTAAAGAAATAGCCGACCGAATTTTAAAAACGCAGCGTGATAACAGAGATAATTCGACTGTTTCAGCACCCTCTTATTAAGTATTTTTATGAAGACAGATCAACATTTTCACTTCATCGGCGTGTGTGGAACCGCGATGGGGTCAGTCGCCGCAGCGATGAAATCGCGTGGCTATAAAGTCACTGGTTCAGACCAGAATGTTTACCCGCCAATGTCGACTTTCCTGAGTGAACAAGGAGTCGAGGTGATGAGTGGTTACCGGGCTGAAAATGTTCCAGATGATGCCGATGTGATTATTGTTGGTAATGCAATTAGCCGCGGAAATGAAGAAGCGGAAACCGTTTTGGAGAAAAAACTGCTTTATACTTCTCTTCCTGAATTGCTTAAAAATTACTTTTTGAGGGGGAAGAGGAATTATGTTGTTTCGGGAACCCATGGAAAGACCACGACGACTTCTATTTTAACGTGGATTTTTAAATCAGCAGGTCATGACCCGAGTCATATGATAGGAGGTGTTCCTAAAAATTTAGGAAGAGGTGCGTCATTCACCGATTCAGATTTTGTGGTTTTAGAAGGAGATGAATACGACACCGCTTTTTTCGATAAGAGATCTAAATTTCTCCATTATTTGCCGGAAGTGGTGATCATTAATAATATCGAGTTTGACCACGCTGATATTTACGATTCTTTAGATGAAATAAAACTGACTTTCAGCCGCCTCTTAAAAGTGGTTCCTCGTAATGGGCTTGCTTATATTAATGGGGATGACCCGAATTGCTTGGAGGTAGCGCAGGATTCTCCTGCTCCTGTCACAACAGTTGGGTTTGGAGAAGCTTGTGATTTGAAAATATCAGAAGTCGATTATCAGCCAGGGTCGACGTCATTCACTTTAGGTGAAGATCGCTATATGATTCCGATGGTGGGAGAATTTAATGTTCGTAATGCTGCGATGAGCGCGGCGGCTGCAAAATTTGCAGGCTTGAGTGTTAAAGAGATTCAAGTCGGACTTGAAACTTTTACTGGGATTGCTCGTCGTCAGGAACTCAAAGGAGAAGTGAATGGAGTGAAAGTCGTTGATGATTTTGCCCACCATCCCACAGCGATTGGCCTCGCCATTCAAGCTCTCCGTCAACAATACCCGGAAGCGCGCCTTTGGGCTATTTTCGAACCAAGATCAAATACGACCAGAAGAAATATTTTTCAGAACGAGCTTGCGGATGCGCTTTGTTTAGCTGATCGAGCTATTATTCCGAGTGTTCCTGATGCTGGGAAAATTGAGCAATCAGATCTACTGTGTGAAAAAACACTCGAAGAAGATGTTAACCGACGGGGAGGAAAAGCAATTTTCTTGGAAACAGTTGATGAAATCGTTTCCCATGTAGTTGAAGAAGCTCAGCCTGGTGATGTTGTTGCGGTCCTAAGCAATGGAGGATTCGAAGGAATTCACGAAAAATTGCTTACTCGCTTGGCTCGTAAATAAGAGTTATTTTAAACACTTAGTTAAGGCTCCTCTAGTGGAGCTGAGCGGCACTTTGTTGATAGAAAATCGATTTGCGAATCGCTTTCATTTGCTTGATTAAACCTGAATGGGCTCGGCTTCCTGGGTGCGCTTTATTATCAGGATGACTTAAAATTTGTCCCACTTTGATAAAGGTTTCGCGGCATTCTTTTTGAAGTGAAGAACGTATATTTTTCTTTTCAGAAAGTATTTTGTTAAGCTCAGAGGTTTTTGTGAAAAGGGACTGAGCTTTCTTGGCGTGCGGCTCTTGTATGTGAGTGATTTTTGTTAGAGTGGTGCTAATCTCCTTTTGGATTTCTAGTAATAAAACTTCTTGTTTTTCTTTCTCTTTTTTAAGTTCTTGGAAAGAATTCTTCAGACGGAGCATTTCACGGTGAGAGTTTTCTTTAATCTCTTCGGTGAGCTCTTCTTCAGAAGCTAAGAAGGATAATTTAGAATTAATCCCATCGCGTTCTTTTTTGAGCTGGGAGGCTTGAGAGCTTAGGTCATTTATTTTGGAATAAATAGAGCTTTCTTGTTCTGTGAGTTTGCCTCGGTTTCTTTCTAAAGACAGGGAAGATTCTTCGATGTTTGCTAAGGCTGCGTGACGGCTCTGTTGGAGCTCTTCTGCTTCGCTCTCTAGTTCTTGGATCGATTTGCTGAGTTGAGCTCTTTGAGTCAGGAAAGATTTAATTTTCCAGTAAAGAGCGTCATTTTCAGTGTCATTTTCAAAATACTCCCAAGCGAGTTCCCCTAAAATTTCTTCCGCTTCATCAAGTAAATGAGCTTCCTTTGAGGCAGAGGTGAGCCAGGTATTCTTTCTCTGGAAACCAAAGATTTTTAAAAAGCTGGCGGCATAGTATTGAGTGGTCGTCATGACTTACTCTTTTTCGTTACAGTTTTAATAAGCTGCTTGATAACGGTTGGGTCATCAAGGGTTGTGATGTTTCCTGAGATGTTACCTGTCGTGACAATTTCTTTCAAAAGGCGTCGCATGATTTTTCCTGAGCGGGTTTTCGGAAGCATTGGCGAAAGGTGGACTTCGTCAGGTTTGGCGATGGAGCCAATGATTTTTCCAACATGGTTCCGGAGTTCTGTTTCTAAAGAGCTGTCACCTTGAATACCTGCCTTTAGGCTGACGAAAGCAATGACAGCTTGCCCTTTAATTTCATGAGGCTTCCCCACAACCGCGGCTTCAGCAACAGTAGGGTGAGCAACCAAGGCACTTTCGATTTCTGCGGTGCCGAGGCGGTGGCCTGAAACGTTAAGAACATCGTCTAAGCGCCCAACAATCCAAAAATTCCCCTTTTTATCGGTCCGGGCACCATCTCCTGCGGTATAAATCCCGGAGTAATCTGACCAGTAAGTTTTTCTGAAGCGAGCCTTGTCGCGGTAAATATTACGAAGCATTGAAGGCCAAGGTTTCCTGATGACAAGTCGGCCTCCTTCATTTGCTTTACATTCTTTACCGTTTTCATCCACGATGGCGGCATCGACCCCGAAAAAAGGAAGGGTTGCGGTGCCTGGTTTGGTGGGGGTGCATCCAGGGAGAGGGGAAATCATAATAGCACCTGTTTCAGTTTGCCACCAAGTGTCAACGATCGGGCATCGACCGCCTCCGATTTTATCATGAAACCACATCCAAGCCTCTGGGTTGATGGGCTCTCCTACGGTTCCTAATAGCCTCAAACTAGAGAGATCGTATTTTTGAGGGAACTGATCTCCAGCTTTGATGAAGGCGCGAATGGCGGTAGGGGCCGTGTAAAAAATAGTGACACCGTATTCTTCAATCATTTTCCAGAAGCGCCCAAAGTCAGGGTAATTGGGGGCTCCTTCATACATGACTTGGGTCACGCCATTCGCAAGCGGTCCATAGACAATATAAGAATGACCTGTGATCCAGCCGACATCGGCGGTGCACCAGTAAACGTCATCATCGTTCATGTCGAAAATGTATTTACAGGTGGAGTAGGTCCCAGTGAGGTAACCTCCAGAAGTGTGTAAGATTCCTTTAGGCTTACCGGTAGAGCCAGAAGTATAGAGGATAAAGAGAGGGTGCTCTGAATCAAAAGCTTTCGCCTTGTGTATAGAGGAAACTTTTTCGGTTTCTTGATGCCACCAATAGTCTCGACCTTTTTTCATGGAGACTTTTTCGCCAGTTCGTTGATGGACGATCACAGTTCGGCATTTTTTATATTTTTTAAGAGCCGCGTCGACATTCTCTTTCAGGGGGACGACTTTGCCACGTCGATAGCCACCGTCAGCGGTGATCACGGCTGATGCCTGAGAGTCTTCTAGTCGATCGACAATAGAATCAGCGGAGAAGCCTCCAAAGATGACAGAATGCACCGCTCCGATTCTTGCGCAGGCCAACATCGCGATGGAAGCCTCAGGAGTCATTGGCATGTAGATAATGACCCGGTCTTTAGACTTGATTCCTTGGCTTTCGAGAACATTGGCAAAGCGTGAAACCTCTTTTTGGAGTTGTTGATAAGTAAGAGTTCTTTTTTCACCGAGCTCTCCTTCCCAAATAATAGCAGCTTTGTTTTTACGAGACCCTTCGGCGTGACGATCAACGCAGTTTTCACAAACATTTAGCTTTCCTCCGACAAACCATTTGGCATCAGGAGCGTTCCATTCGAGAACTTTATCCCACTTTTTGGACCAATCGAGTTCTTTTGCTTCGCGAGCCCAAAAGAGGTGAGGCTTCTCGATGGACTCTTTATGCATGCGCTTATACTGAGCCATGCTGGAGATTCGAGCTTTTCTCGCAAAGTCTTTGCTCGGCTTAAACTCTCTATCTTCAGATAAATGGGATTCAATATTTCTACTCATAGCGTGATAAATCCAAATTTATAGGAATAATCAGACTAGAGACAACCTTTGAATCTAACTTCCTCGGTATTTTTTCTTCGCAGGGCGAGGGTTTATGAGGAGAAGTTTAATCTCGTCTTCCTCTAGTGCTCTCCATTTTCCAGTGGGGATCTCATGATCCCAGAAAGAACCAATACGCACCCGAACGAGTTTTTTTACTCGATGGCCCAGAGTCGAGCACATCAGGCGAATTTGACGTTTGAGTCCAGTGACCAAAACGACTTGGAGGCGACGTGAAGAAAGACGTCGAACGGCTTTCGCCGAAGCTTTGCCCTCAGTTGTATAAACCCCAGCTTTAAAACGATCAATCAACTCGTTTTCGTAAGAGTTCAAAGTCGTGACGAGGTATTCTTTCTCAATATGCTTTTTAGGATGAGTGAGAGCCTGAGCAAGCTCCCCATCATTCGTTAAGATGAGCAGACCTTCCGAATCTTGATCGAGTCTTCCAACATGGTTGAGGTGCTGGAGGCGTTGCGGGAGGAGATCGTAAATGATTGGGCGATTGAGCTCATCCTTTTTCGTGCAGACAAAACCTCGAGGTTTGTTGAAAACAATCGTTGTTGTTAAAAGTGGACGAACGGGCTTTCGGCCGACTTTTATGGAATCTGCTGAGGTGACTCGAGTCGCAGGGTTGATGCAAATATGATCATTGAGGCTCACTTTGCCCTCAAAGATGAGAGCGTCGCAGGCACGCCGCGAGCCGACCCCACAAGATGCGAGGTATTTATTAAGACGTGTTCCTTCTGATGACATATTAAAGCAAAAATAGCGGAACCTATAAAGAGGATCCGCTAGGGTTAGAAATTACAATGAGTGAAAGAGAAGGCTTTAACCTTCAGGTTTCGTTTTAGGAAGACCAATAGGGCTTTTTCCTTCGGCCCATTGACCGCGTTCTTTTAAAATTTTAATGCGCTCGAAGCGTTTCAAAACTGAACGCTTTCCTTCTGCGCCACCACTTGCTTTGAGGCTGTTATGCTTAGACATGATAAAAATGTTTTTTGGTCAGGGGAGCGGACGCTATTCAGTTCTGAGCTGAATAGCAAGTAAGAAAGAAGAGAGATTTAATAGCTTCTTCCCCAGAGGGCTCTTTGTTGGGTAGGTTTTCCGCTCAGAATACAAGCAGCTTCTTCTCCATCTTGTTGGTGGAGAGGAAGGCAGCGAATGCTGATTTGGTGTTTTTTCGATAAGGCTTCCTCTTCCTCACGGCTTCCAGCCCAAGGGGTGGAAAGCCATCCAGGCTCCTCTGATTCCCAATGTTTCTCGAAGGCGTCAAGAGAGAGGCATTGAGAAGTGTTTTCATCTCTGAATTGAGTTGCTTGGTCTAGAAGGCTTTGTTGAATTTCAGCAAGGTGGGTAGAAGCTTCTTGGATGAAGGTTTCTTTATCGAGAAAAGACTTTTCGGTAGAAGGTTGAGTTCTTTTTTGGAGGCAAACTTTCCGGCTCTCCAAGTCACGCGGTCCAATTTCAAGCCGGACTGGAACTCCTTTTTTAACCCATTCCCATTTTTTGGTTCCCCCACCCAGGTCTCGCTTATCGACGAGGACTCGGAGCGGAGATCCGTGGAAGGTCTGTTTTCTTAATGCCTTGGCAAGGGCCTCGCAGGAATCAATGACGGCTTCAGCGGTATCTTCTTTGGGAGTGATAGGGATAATGACGATTTGCTGAGGGGCGACTCTAGGCGGGAGAACGAGCCCGTCATCATCGCTATGAGCCATGATGAGAGTGCCTATTAATCGAGTGGAGACCCCCCAAGAAGTTGTTTCCGCATATTGCTCTTTGTTGTCTCTTCCGACAAAGGTGATATTTTGAGCTTTTGCGAAATTTTGGGCTAGGTAGTGAGAGGTTCCCGCTTGAATCGCTTTCTTGTCTTGGACCATTGCTTCAACGGTTAAGGTTGTCTCAGCACCTGGAAATTTTTCAGCTTCGGTTTTTTCGCCAGCAATAACAGGGATTGCTAAAAATTCACGAAGAAATGTCTCATAAAGACGGTGAATCATTTCAGTTTCTTCGATCGCCTCTTGCTTTGTCTCGTGTGCGGTGTGCCCTTCTTGCCAAAGAAACTCAGCAGTTCGGAGAAATAACCGAGTGCGCATTTCCCACCGCATGACGTTTGCCCATTGATTAATGAGTAGGGGGAGGTCTCGGTAAGACTCTGTCCAGCGAGCAAATGCGGCGCCGACGATAGTCTCCGAAGTGGGTCGAATGACGTAAGGTTCATTGAGTTTTCCGCTAGGAACCATCGTCGTTTTTCCGTCCTCTCCTTTTTGAGCTTCAAGTCGGTGGTGAGTAACAACAGCGCACTCTGTAGCAAAGCCTTCGGCATGCTCCGCTTCTTTCTCCAGATAAGAAAGGGGAATTAAGAGAGGGAAATAGGCGTTTTGATGGCCTGTTTCCTTAAATTTTTGATCGAGGTATTGCTGGATATTTTCCCAAAGGGCGTAGCCCCAAGGTTTAATCACCATACAGCCACGAGTTTCGGAATTTTCAGCAAGATCGGCAGCTCGGATGACTTGCTGATACCATTCCGGGAATTGTTCTTCCCGAGTCGGAGAAATTGCGTTTTTAGGAGCCTTCGCCATAAGTTCGAGAATCATCTCTGATCCTCATTTTGGCGCAAGCCTTATCGAGTCCTCAAATGTGAAGCTCTAGATGAGGAAAGGTGAGTGCTTTTTTACTCCGCGAATTGAATTTCGAGCGCGCCTGGAACGACTTTGAGAGATTTGATTCCTTTGCTGAAAGCGTTCTCTTCGAGCCCGCTCCCAAGTTGTTCAAAGAGATTTTTCCCTTTAAGCTCACCGAGCCACGCGTTTGGAATAGAGATTCCCCATAGGGTCACATCATCTAAGATCACTTCAGGGTGAGGATTTTCAGCGGTTTTATCTTGGATGAGGAGGCGCGCTTTTCCTTTGATCTTTTTCCCAGGAAAAATAGGGAAGTCTTGGTCAAGCTGATGCTGAACGCGGGCATGAATGGCTCCATCAGCGAGCTCGAAGCGGAGTTGCTCTCCTAGGTCAGTGCTGCTGTGGAATAAGCCATTGAGCTCCCTTTCGGATAAAAGGAGTGTTTTGCTACCAGCTTGGTAAGTTGGATTCTCGGCAGTCGTGGCCTGAGCCGTTTGTATTTTGGTTTCGAGCACTTCTTTTTCGTTCTCAGTGAGAATGACGGGGGCGATAGGTCGATTTAGATACCAAATAAAAGCTCCTGCAATCAACAGAATGCTGGCGAACACAAAGGAGATGATAAGGAAACGTTTTTTCTTAGGAGTCATAATGATGATTTTGAAAGCTTGATTCCCTAAAAGCGATGATAATTAGTGCCTGATTTTCTCATAAAGAGGCTAAATAAAAGGAATAAAGCAAAATAATGTCGTTTTTTTAACCTGCGGATTTGACAGTGCTCCTCCATTTCATGTTTATTAAGTGAATCTAAATAGAAGTAGCTACAGCCAACACCTATTATTTTTATGAGCGAATCAGACAATCAGCCGCCAACACCGCCAACACCAAATGTTGGTAACACGCCGCCGCAGCCGCCAAAGGTTCCGACCGCGCCACTCATTGGGGCTGGGCCTCCAACGGCTCCAACTCGTCCGCCTTCGATTCCGACAGGTCCCAAGACGACACCTCTCAAGACGGGTTCCGTGCCAATTGGGCCTAAAACGACCCCTTTGAAAAAAGGCTCCGTTCCTGGAGGTCCTAAGACGACGCCTCTCAAGACGGGCTCTGTTCCGGCTGGACCTAAGACGACCCCTCTTAAAACCGGTTCTGTCCCAATGGGGCCGAAGACGACTCCGCTTAAGGTAGGATCAGTGCCAGGAGGCCCTAAGACAGCTCCTCTTAAAACGGGGCCTATTCCATCTTCGGCGCGTCCAGCACCGTTAAAAACGATCGCATTAGGGGGGAGTGCTATTCCTACTGCTGCGGCGAGTCAGCCGCAGGCCACGGTGCCAATCAATACTGGAGCGATCGGAGGACCAGCTTCTCCATCAGCTTCTCCTCAGGGAGGTATCCAAGCAACTGCTTCAGCAGATCAAGAGAGCAAAAATGGAAGTTTAATTTGGACTATTGCAGCCATTATTACTCTTTTAGCGTCGATTGGAGTTCTAGCGACCCAGGTTGTGACTCTCAAACTCTGGGATGGATTAAACCAAATTTTCTAAATTATGATTCCACCAATTATTTTAACACTATTAGCAGTCGGAGCTCTAGGCGTTTCCATCTGGACCACTTCGGTAGAAGTGAGAGAATACACGCCTCAGAATGCACCTCAATCAGAGGCCGCTGAAGCTGAAGCAGAAAAAACTGAAGAAGCTGTTGAGGCGGAGGCTTCGGAGCCAGCTGAAGAAGCTGCGACAGAAGAATAAGAAACTTCAATTTCTATTGTTTTTCAGAGGGACACCCTTGACGGGGTGTCCCTCTTTGTTGTCAGATAGAGGTATGGCATTAGAACTTACTCCAGATAATTTTGAAATTGAGGTCCTTCAATCGGAGCAACCTGTCCTTGTTGACTTTTGGGCGGAATGGTGCGGCCCATGTAAGATGATCGCTCCTATGATTAACGCTCTCTCAGCTGAAGTTGAAGGAGTCGCAAAAGTAGGAAAAATAAATGTGGATCAAGCTCAAGACCTTGCCCGGACTTACGGAATCCAATCGATCCCAAGTTTGTTAGTTTTCAAGGGCGGCAAAGTTGTTGAAACGATTGTCGGCGCGAATGTCACTCAAGATTCTCTCAAGGAGAAGCTCGAGGCACACGCTTAAGGCGAAGTAAAAAGATCATAAGCCGTCACCCGAAGGGTCTGACGGCTTATTTTTTTGATGGGGTAATGCTTTTTTGGATCGCAGAGAGGGTTTTGTCGATGTCTGAAGAATGGTGGCTGAGGCTGATGAACCCGGTTTCGTAGGGGCTGGGTGCGACGTAAACTCCTTCAGCAAGCATTCTCCAGAAGAAGTTTTTGAAGGCATTGAGGTCAGAAGTTTGCACGGAATCTAAATTGATGATTTTTTCCGCGGTAAAAAAGAGACAGAACATAGATCCTACCCGATTCCATTGATACCCTAGTCCTTTTTCTTTGAGGATTTCTTTGACCCCATCTTCAAGTTGAGCACCGGTTTTTTCGAGTGCTTGGTAACCATTTTGTTGTTCCATTTCGTTCAGCTGAGCAAGACCTGCCGCCATCGCAACAGGATTTCCGCTCAGGGTTCCTGCTTGGTAAACAGGCCCGTTGGGAGCGAGAAAATTCATGATTTCAGCTTTGCCGCCAAAGGCCCCGACCGGAAGTCCGCCTCCGATAACCTTCCCCATAGCTGTTAAATCAGGGGTGATTCCTACAAGCTCTTGAACCCCTCCCCGAGCGACTCTGAATCCGGTCATCACTTCATCGAAGATGAGGAGGCTCCCGTATTGAGTTGTTAAGCTCCGTAAGAGAGCCAGAAAGCCTTCTTGAGGAAGGATGAGGCCAGCATTAGCGGGATAAGGTTCGAGGATGACTCCTGCAATCGTATCACCATATTTGGCGAAGCATTCTTTAAGAAGTTCAGGTTTATTAAAGGGAATCGTGATGGTTTCGGCGGCAAAAGAGGGAGGGATTCCGGCCGAGTCAGGTTCTCCATGTGTGAGTGCGCCTGATCCCGCCGCGACGAGTAGGGAGTCGACATGGCCATGATAACATCCTTCAAATTTGATAATTTTAGTTCTTCTGGTATAGCCCCGAGCTAACCGGATTGCAGACATGGTGGCTTCCGTTCCTGAATTCACCATACGAACTTTTTCGACAGAAGGGACCCAGTCGCAAATTTTTTCTGCCATCGTGATTTCCAATTCACTAGGGATTCCAAATGAGGTTCCTTTAAGAGCGGTTTTCTGGATGGCTTGTAAAACAGAGTCTGGGGCATGGCCTAAAATGGCAGGCCCCCAAGTGCCAACGTAATCAAGATAGTGATTGCCATCAGCATCAGTGATGTAAGCTCCTTTCGCAGAATCTACAAAGAAAGGGTCACCATCGACATTCCGAAAAGCCCGCACAGGTGAATTCACTCCTCCTGGGATTCTGAGTTTCGCCTTGCGGAATAAATCTTGTGACTTGGTTGAATCTCGAACGTGTGACATGATAGTGTAAGAATGTGTTGGGAAAGAGAAGGGGGCAACGAATAATCTTGAATAAATCTCATGAATAAAAAGTCTTACTCTTTAATGAAATTATATTTTTTCCTGCTTGGGGGCTTTTTCATATTGTCTTCATTAGTCCAAGCGCAAGGGAGTAAGAGGCGGTCTTTGCTCGATAATGACCCTCAAGTAGTTTATACACAAGAGCTTACGGACTCTGAGACGAAGTTGATGGTGCTCAAAAGCATGCCCGTTTTTGCGACAAAAAATGGCCGGAGGAAATTAGGGTATCTCAAGGCAAACCGATTAGTGACTTTGGAGGGTTTTACAGAAAAAGCTTTTAAAATAAGAGGTGAAGCGACTCATGCAGGGGTCGCGGGATGGGTGAGCCCTAAAGCTTTTGAGGAACCGGAGCCCGATTTTGTGGAGAGGATGAAAGAGACTTACTATCGGCAAATGGAGGTGCGAGAATTAATCGCAGCGAAACAAGTCGCAATAGGAATGACCGCTCATGAGGTTCAGTTGTCTCTTGGTGAACCGACGAAAACTCATTTTCGTCAAACTAAAGAGGGGGTTTCAGGTAAGCTTGAGTTCATCGAGTATGAGGAGCTTAAGCATTACGAAAAGTTTAAAGACCCTTTAACAGGCCAGACTTACCGTCGATATACTCATACAACTTTGGAAGAAAAATCAAAAGTCTCTGTAGAATTCACTGATTCAATTGCGACTGCGATTGAGCGAAGCACGAGTCACAAGGGAGGACCGGTGAAGGTGATTCACCGGCCGTGCCGTTTATTTTGGTAAGAGAGTGAACGTATTTAGCGAGTCATTCCTCTTTCAGTTTCTTCTGTGAAACGAAGAAGGTGCTCTACTTCTTCAGATAAAGGTGCGTTCTCTTCTTTGAATGCTTTGACCGCCTCATTCAAATTGAGCCCTTTTTTGAAAAAGATCTTTCGGTAGGCAAGTTTGAGTTTTTGAATTTGCTCTTCCGAAAATCCCCGTCTTTGGAGTCCGACGAGGTTGAGTCCGCGAAGCTTGCCTGGGGCGCCATCAGCAATCATATAGGGAGGGACATCTTGCGTGATCTTGGTGAAGCCTCCGACAATCGCGTGATCTCCGACTCGGCAGAATTGGTGCACACCACTAAATCCGGAAATGATGACGTGATCTCCAATAGTGACATGTCCTGCGATGGCTCCATTATTACTTAGAATGCAGTTACTTCCCACTTGGCAGTCGTGAGCGACGTGAGAGTAGGCTAAAAATAAATTGTTGTGAGCGATTCTAGTTGGGATGGTTTGGTCGGTGCTTCGGTGAATGGTTGTGTTTTCACGAAAAGTATTGCGATTCCCGATAATGAGAGATGTGGGTTCCCCTTCGTATTTGAGGTCTTGGGTTTTCATCCCAATCGCGGCAAAAGGAAAGAATTCGTTTTCGCTTCCGATTTCAGTATGTCCCTCAATCGCGACGTGAGACTGGAGTTTGCAGCGGTCCCCGAGCGTGACATGATCTCCGATCACGCAATAAGGGCCTATTTCGACTTGCTCGCCAAGAGTGGCTTTATCGGAAATAATAGCAGAAGGGTGGATCATGGTATTATCAATTAGGCGTCAACGAGAGCGAACTTAATCTCAGCTTCAGAGACCACCTTGTCGTTGACAAGGCAACGACAAGATGCGGAGGCAATTCCACGTCTTGATTTGATAAGCTCGGATTCAATGAATAGAGTATCGCCTGGAAGCACTGGGCGTCGGTATTTGACTTTATCAGCGCTCATAAAGTAACCAATTTTGCCTTGGTTGCCTGGTTGTCTGAGGAGGACGATAGAGGCGCATTGAGCCATTGCTTCAAGTTGTAAAACCCCTGGCATGACGGGGTGGCCGGGGAAGTGACCAGGGAAATAGGGCTCGTTAAAGGTGACGTTTTTGACCCCGGTGCATTTTGTTTCACCTTCAAAATCAACAATCCGATCGAGCATCATGAAAGGGTAACGATGCGGAAGAATTTTCAGAATATCATTCGTATCAAGAACTCCTTCACCTTTCGGGATGTGAACTGGAGGCACCATATGGCGCATTCTGGAGTATTCTTTCTGAAGTATTTTAGCCATTTCAGTGTTAGGTCCATGCCCTGGGGCGACTGCAATGATATGACCAGTAATCTTTTTACCGCTTAACATCAGATCTCCGATGAGGTCTAAAGCTTTATGGCGGGCAAATTCGTTCGGAAATCGAACCGGCTCTTTGGACATGATCTCGTCCCCTCTAATAACGACGGCGCATTCGAGGCTGCCTCCTTTGATGAGGCCTTTTTCGAGTAATGGTTTGATGTCTTCGTAAAAGGTGAAGGTGCGCGCGGGAGCGATTTCGGTTTCGTAAATTTCAGGGGTGACTTCGGTGCTGTAATATTGAGTGAAACGACCGTCAGGTCCAACGTTCGTAACGGAAACTCGGAGCTTGGAATCAGGAAGAATTGTAATATGAGAGCCGCACTTGTTGTCGAAGTGAATTGGTTCGCGGATTTCCCAGATTTTGCGGTGAGTGTTTTGCTCTTCGAGGCCGGCTTGTTTGATGAGCTCCACAAATGGTTTTGAAGAACCATCTCCAATAGGCGGTTCATTTGAGTCCATTTCGATTAGTGCGTTATCAACGCCCATCCCGGTGAGCGCTGATAAGACGTGTTCAACAGTATGGACTTTAACCGACCCTTCAGCGAGGGTGGTAGCTCGTTCAACAGTTCTAACTTTCTGAACATCAGCATCGATGAAGGGTTGGTCAGGGAGGTCGATGCGGCGGAATTTGAATCCATATCCCTCTGGAGCAGGTTTGATGGTCAAGGTTACTTTTTCTCCTGTATGAAGAGATGATCCTTCCAGAGTGGCTGATTTCGCGAGAGTATGCTCCTTCGGTGCTGACATATGAGAGAGCATAAAAGGACTTATGAATAACAAGCAAGTGGCTTTCACTGTTTCCTGAAGTGATAAATTCTGGCAGGGTGGAATCTTGAAGGAGCCAATTGAGGTTAAGGCAGATTTTAAAGTCATCGATGAATCCGAAGATTGGATCGTCGTCGACAAGGCGGCGCCATTGATCGTTCATCCTGCAAAATACCCGAATGAGCCCAGTCTTTTGGGTGGTTTGCAGATGTTGCTGTCTTGTGAGTTGGCCTTGGGGGGGCATCTTTCAATCATTAATCGTCTTGATCGAGAGACATCGGGATTAGTTTTAGTCGCTAAAAACCCTCATATGGCGCGCGAAATGAATCTGGAAATGCAGGCACGAGAAGTTGAGAAAGGCTATATGGCTTTGGTATTTGGTTGGCCTGCCTGGAATGAGGTAGTCTGCAAAGAGCCTCTTTTGAGAGCTGGTGATGTCGAAGAGTCGCGTATTTGGCTCAAGCAAAAAGTTCATGAACAAGGTAAAGAAGCCCAAACTTCATTTCAGGTATTGTGGAAGGGGGGATTTGAAGGAAAAAAAGTGGCACTCATAGAGGCGAAGCCTCATACGGGAAGGATGCACCAAATCAGAGTGCATGCCTCGTATCTTGGTCACCCTTTATTGGGTGATAAGTTATATGGTCATTGTGATCAGCATTATCTCGATCATATAGATCAAGGCTTTACCAGGGAAATGGCTTCCGCTCTTCTGATGAGGCGTCAGGCCTTGCATGCCTGTTCGTTAACATTGAGATCAATGAGCCTTACTTGGGATTCGCCGATGCCTTTAGATTTCCAGAAAATTATTAACTGTTCAGAAGCCGCAGATTAAGGGCATTAATTGGCACGAAGATGAAAGATTTAGAGCAAATTGTGAGCTATTTAGATGCGGAATTAGATGTCGCGAATACTCCTGATTATCCGCAAGCGTATAATGGGCTTCAGCTTCAAAATTCAGGAAGGGTAGATAGAGTTTATGCGGCAGTAGACGCTAGTTTGCCTGTAATTTCGAAGATATCAGAAGGACTGCCTCATTCCTTGTTATTAGTTCATCACGGATTATTTTGGCAAGGAGTGCAGCCTCTAGTAGGGGCGGTTTACGAGAAATCTAAGAAAGCGTTTAACGCTGAATTGGCTATTTACAGCTCTCATATCCCACTCGATATTCATCCTAAATGGGGTAACAATGTTCAATTGGCTGAGAGGTTGGGTCTTGAAAACCAGAGCGCTTTTTTTGATTGGAAGGGAATCCAATTAGGAATTAAAGGGGATTTAAATTGCTCGTTGCACGAATTACTTGAAAGGCTGGAGAGATCCACACATGGCAAAATTCAATCTATTTGCTCTGATTTTGAAGACCTTGGTAAAATTGGAATCATCACAGGAGGGGCTGGTTCGGAGCTCGCAGAGATGCATCAGCAAGGGGTGAAAACTTTCATTACAGGAGAGGCTCCGCATTGGGCTGCAGTGCAAGCTCAAGAGTTAGGGGTGAATTTATTATGTGCAGGTCATTATGCTACAGAGACTTTTGGGGTGAAAGTGCTTGGGGAGGCCCTGGCGGCTGAGCTACAGGTGGATTTTGAGATGATCGAGGCGCCGACTGGTTTTTGAGATGTATGTAAGTTGTAAATACCGGTTTGCGGAAAAGAAAGGGGCTTTAAGGTTTCAAAAAACCTCCTGATTTTAGAAAAAAATCCTTGTCGCTTCAAGAAGAAGGCTTCAGGATGCCCTCTATCAATGAAGCGGGTATAGCATAGTGGTAATGCTCCAGCCTTCCAAGCTGGCCAGGGGGGTTCGATTCCCCCTACCCGCTCCATCACTCCTATAAAATTGTTATGAAACTAAAAAAAACTGCGTTAGCTGTTGTTTCTGCAGCAGCTGTGTCTGCTTCAGTTGCTTACGGTGAGCAAGTTGAAACCCCGGATTGTTTGAAGTTGTCTTCAACTTTGAAGTCGGCTTTAGCTGCTCAACCATCACTTGTTCTTGAAAAGGTTGAAGCATTGGTTGCTGCCAATGAGTCTTGCGCTTGCGAAATCGTAAAGGCGGCCATCGTGTCTACAGAGGCCGATAAAAAACTTGTTGGTGAAATCGTTCGGACAGCGAGTCTTGCTGCTCCAGACCAAATGAGAGTTGTTGCTCAGTGCGCCGTTGCGGTTGCTCCTGATGCGGTAGTTGAAGTTCAGAAGGTTCTTGCTGAGCTTGATCCGGGTGCTGGGGAGTCCTACAGTGCTAAAGGTGGTTTAGATAAAGGTGGCGAAGTAGGTCCTGCTTCACCTGGAACAGAAGAAGTCCCTAGTCCTCTTGATGGCCCTGGTGTTGATGGCGGTCTTGGAACGGGGAACATCCTTTCGTTCGGAGAAGATCCTGAAATCCCTATCACTGTTACTCTTGAAGAGGCGACTCCAGGAGGAAGTGTTTCTAACTAATTTTTTAAATATAACTAATATGAATAAATATTTTTCACGTATTACTTTAGCGTCAGCAGCTCTTTCGAGCTTCGCTCTTGCGCAAAGCTTGTATGATATCGCACCAACTGATGAAGATGCTTCCGAAAGCTCTCCGATTCAGTGGCTTGCCGGTGTTTCGGTGGGTTATGATTCGAATTCAGCTCCTTTAGGTTCTGAGATTTTTGGTGAAGAAGATTCGCTTTTCGTTTCCGCTTTTATTCAGGGGAGCTACGCTTATGTGACACCTCGCACCACTCTCGAGGCTTGGGCTCGCGTAGGAGTTACTTACTACCTTGATGAGGTGGAAAGCACGAACCTTACAGGGACTAGCACCAATGAAAGTGATAATCTGTTTCCTCAGATTAGCGCCGGACTTAATTGGACCAATCGTATTTCTGAGCGTCTTCGTTTCAGTAGTCGTAATTACCTCGCTTATTCGTTCGATACGGATTTCGATTCCCCAGGAACTCAAGATGTTCGTTCTGGAAATTATTTCCGTTGGTCGACCGACAATAGCTTAGGTTATCGTTGGACCGAGCGTCTTGGGACGATTTCAGGTGTGAGAGCGTCAGGTGTTATTTATGACGACATCGATGGATCTGATTACAATACTTATTCATTCTACAATCAGTTCCGTTACCGGGTCAGCCCAGCGACTGTTTTGACCGCAAGTTATCGCTACGGAATCACAGATCGTGAAACGGGTGGGGATTCAAATTCTCATTATATCACTGGAGGTTTAGAGCACCGCTTCTCTCCAAACACAGTAGGAGTTTTCCGTGGGGGAGTTCAAGTGTTTGATCCTGATAATGGGAGTGGAAGCACTGCTCCATACGTTGAGGCAGCACTTAGAAGCCAAGTCAATGAACAGTTCGGTTTGCGTAGCTTTGTTCGTTATGGAATCGAAGGTTTCAACACGACCGTTTATACTCATAGCGCCGCTGACCTCGCAGCAGGTAATTTCGAAGGGACTGTGTTCAATGAGCGCCAAACTCTTCGTGTAGGTTTACAAGGAAACTACCAGCTTTCTCCGAAAGTTGCTTTGTTTGCTGGAGGTAATGTCATTTACTCTAGTTATGATGATGCTCAGAGTCTCGCTCCAGGCGCATCTTCAGGACCTTCGTCATATGATGAAATTATCTACAGTGTGAATGCAGGGCTTTCTTATGCTCTTACAGATAACGTTTCAGCAAACGCTTCTGTGAACTTCACCATGTCAGATCCTGATGGTGATGCGGAAGTTCGTGAATATGACAGAACTCGTGTTACACTCGGTCTTACTTCTACTTTTTAAGTAGATTATTATTGAACTTTATTAGCTCTGTGTTGTCTCTACAACACAGAGCTTTTTTTATGGATAAAGATTTTGATTTCAAACAGCAGTCTGATAACGCATCTGATGCACCAAGTATCGATTATATTCAGGTTTTAAAGAATAGGTATGGGATCGTGCTTCTCACTCTTCTGCTCGTATTTTTAGCTTCGGTAATCATTACGTATGTGATGCCTAAGAAGTATTCGAGTGAGGCCCTAGTTCAGGTCCTACCTAGTAGGATGCAAATTGACCCTTTCAATAAATCAGGCAATCAATTCCAAATTGGAGCGATCCAGAGCCGTAAGTTTTTTGAAACAGAATATGAGGTTATTAAATCAGAAGAGACACTCAAGCTCGTCAGTGAGCGCTTGAATTTACAAACAGTTTGGGAAAAAGATTTCGATCAAGTTATCTCGACCTTAAAGAGTATTGTTTCAACTGAGGCGAAGAGGCAAACTGATCTCATTAAAATTAAGGTCACGCATACCGAAAAAGAAGAAGCTAAAAGCATTGCGGAAGAAATTACAAATCAATATGCGAAGCGTCGAAACTCTGACGAAATCAATCGGGCTGAAAAAGCCCTTCAAGCTCTTGATAATGAACTTCGTAATCAGCAAGACCGGGTCGAAGAGAAACGTAAGGTCTTAGACACCTTAGTAAGAGCTACAAATGTTCCCTTAACCGAAACGTTCCGAGGAGATGGGGGGCCAGGGCAGCCTGAAAATGCCGAATATGGGACTTCGCGAAATCTCTTATTTGAACTCGAAAACGAGAAGCGTCAGTTGGAGACTCAAGTTGTTACGCTGAATAAATTTAAAAATGAGGAATTGATGAAGTATGCGGCAGGACTTCAGCTTCCTGATAATGGAGTGCCCAGATTATACGAAGAATACCAAAATGCGGTTCGGAATCTAGAGGGGATGAAAGCTTCAGGCTTGGGGAGAAGACACCCCGATACGATACGCATCCGTAAAATGTCAGAAGGACTACATGCTGACCTTTATTCGTCTGTAGATTCATTGAAAGAGATTTTAAAAACGAAGCTGGATCTTACAGGGAAACGTCTAGAGTCGATGCAGCAGGTGGTTAACGAGAAGCGTGATGATGCAGTCGAAACGTCTCTGTCAGCGCATGAATATAACCAAGCAAGGCAAGATCATTCTGAGGCAAAAGCAGTGCTTCAAAATATGCGCCTGGAGTATACCACAAAAAAAATCTCTATTGGACAGCCCAAAAATCCTATTGAGATTCATGAGTATCCAAAAGTAGGAAAATCTCCGGTAAGCCCTAACATTAAATTAAACCTGGTTCTAGGTTCAGTAGTTGGCCTACTTTTCGGGCTGGTCATCGCCTTTGCGCTTGAAATTCTCGATACGTCAGTGAAAAGCCTCGAAGATGTGGAGAAGTTCCTTAAAGTTCCTGTTCTTGCTGTTATCCCTAAAGATGTGGGTCTTTTGCATAAGCAGAGTGGCGCGAGCCCTGATGCCGAGGCTTACCGAATTTTACGAACAAATATTGAATTCAATCGTAAGAACCCGGATGACAATGCCATTACCGTTGTATCGGGTGGGGCAGGTGAAGGGAAGTCGACTACGATGGTGAATTTAGCGTATGTATGCGCTCAAGGAGGCTATACGACTTTGATGATTGATGCTGATTTACGTCGTCCTCGGTTACATACCTTTTTTGATATTACGAATACGGTTGGTTTGACTAATTATTTGACGACCGACCTTTTGTTGGAAGATGTGATTTTACAGACTTCTGTAGAAAATCTCTTTTTCTTGCCGTCCGGGGTCTTGCCGGCAGACGCGGCTGGAATCTTGAATTCACGTCGGATGACTGAGTTGATTCAAGATGTAAAACAAAGATTCGACCTCGTCTTAGTTGATTCACCTCCTATTTTAGGAGTGAGTGATGCCTCGGTGATTTCTAGTGAAGTTGATTTGACTATGATTGTTGTTCAGCACCGTAAATTACCTCGGAACATGTTAATTCGAGTGAAGCAGGCTGTGGAGAACGTTGGAGGTTACGTGATCGGAGTGGTCCTCAATAATGTTGATGTGAGAAGTGATAGTCAGTATCAGTATTATACGAGTTATTACACTTATTATGCGCCAACTAATGATGTGCAGACGGCTTCAAAGAAAAAAACGGCAGATAAAAAATTGGGAAAAAATGAGGGGCTAAAAGAGGTTCCTCAAAATGAAAACTCGGAAGATATTTATTAAAAGATGAAAGTTATGACAAAAATCATTATTGTTTTATTAGTATTAGTTCAATCGGTTTGGGCTCAAAGTATCCAATCGGGAGGAGCTATTCAGGTTTCTTTTCAAGGGATTCCCGCTGCAGAACAGCAACGGTTGAATGCTTCATATTCAGTTTCTAGTTCGGGTCACATCAGGATGTGGCAGATTGGAACGCTTAAGGCGAGCGGGCTCTCGGTGAATCAATTAGCAGTTAAAATAGAGAACGCCTATAAAGCTGCGGAAATTTATACAGATCCGACAGTTCAAATTATAGCAGACTCTTCGGATACTATCACTCAACAATTAGTGACCGTAGGGGGGCATGTTAAGGCTCCTGGAGATCGTCCTTACCAAAGGAATATGACTCTTTTCCAAGCGGTCATGGCCTCAGGAGGTCCAACTGCATTTGGTGCTGTGAACCGGGTAACAGTGTTCCGTAACGGGAAACAAGCTGTTTACGATATGAATCGTTCGGAGCATAAGTTGATCAAAGTTTTTCCTGGAGACACTATTAATGTTCCGCAGAAGAACTGGAGAGGTCAGTAATAAGGCTCATGTCCATCAAGGCTGTAATGTCCGCTCACGTTGTGGGGCGGATATTTTTATTTTGGGTGATAGTGGGAAGCTGGGCCCAAGCTTCATTATTTGAAGAGATTGCTTCTCACGAGTATGAAAAACGAGAAGAGGCTACTCAGAAGCTTATTCTTCAATATAGGGCGAAAAAAGAAGCTCTGCCATTATTGCTAGGTAAGTATCGAGAGTCCGCAGACCCCGAGGTTAAGATACGTCTTAAAAAGGTTATTAAATCCGCTTATATTACAGCGCCTAAAGGTTTTTTGGGTATCATGATGACCATCCAGTTTGATCAGGAGGAAAAAACGACGCTCGTAAAAATCGATTTATTTATCAAGCCTTCCGCAGCGGAAAAGGCAGGGATGTTAAAAAATGATCTGATTCTTGCTGTGGATGGGAAAAGTATTGCAGGAGATGAGAAGCAAACCCCGATCAATAAAATTCATGAGCTTGTTTTTTCAAAGCAGCCAGGAGACAAGATTTTGGTGACGGTTAAAAGAAGCGGAAAGAAGCAAAAAATAGAGGTTCCCTTAGGCCTACATCGAGATCAAGAGCTTGAATTTGAATCTTGGTGGGAAAAAATAGGAAATAAAAAGAGCTGATGACGCTCCTAAAGTAGCGGAATACATTCGACAAATGTTCGCAGAACCCTGAATTTAAGTAGAGTGAAACCAATAAAGAAAAAATTCCACGATTTGCTGGTATACCTGATTTCAGGTCTCAGTGGTCTTTTGCTGACTCAACAGCCTCTTGACGCGAAGACGGACTTTGATGTCGTAGGCAAAGAAATGACGGTCATGCTTGGGAATACTCATTTCGCGAGGTTGGATTCTAAAGACTTAAATGAGAGAGTATTAAAAACCTATTTAAAAGATTTAGACGTTGGGAAAATGTATTTTCTGCAGTCTGATGTTGATGAATTTGAAAAGAAGTATGGAGATAAAATAGACACGTTATTGTTACAGAAAAAAAGCATGACGGTTGCAAATCATGTTTACTCTGTTTTTCGAAGTCGATTGAAATCAAGAGTAGAATTTACCGAAAAACTTTTGGAGAGTCATGATTTTACTTTCGAATCTGACCGCACCATTGCTCGGGATCGAAGTGCTCTTTCCTGGGCAGTAGACCAAGAAGCATCTGATCTTTTGTGGAGTAAGCATATCGAAAACAGTATTCTGTCTGAAGTTTTACGGAGAGAATCTGTAGAAAAGCTTGCTAAAGAGCAAGATAAGGACGAACCGAAAGACCATAAAAAATTAGCTCCTAAAGAAAAAATTCTTAAACGGTATAAACGACTTTTGCAAACGGTGGAAGATGCTGATGAGATGGATATCTCAAATTATTTTTTTAGTGCCGTGGCGAAATGCTATGACCCGCATTCAGACTATTTCAGTTCCCGGGAAATGAAGAGGTTTCGGGATGCAATGAAAAATTCCTTTGTTGGAATTGGAGCGCTTTTACAAACTGAGGATGATGGCGCGACAAAGATCATGGGCATTGTTGTGGGAGGGCCTGCTGATAAACAGGGAGTGCTTGCTCTTAATGATAGGATCATTGGAGTAGACCCGCTCAATGATGGGAACATGGTCGACACCATGCATATGAAAATCGATAAGGTTGTAGATTTAATTCGAGGGAAAAAGCGAACAAAGGTGGGTTTGAAAATTGAGACCGCAGGAGCTCCTGGTGAAACTAAAATTATTACGATAGAACGGGGTAAAGTAGAGCAAAAGGAACAAAATGCTCGTGCTGAAATTATTGATTTTAAAACTCAAGATCAGCAAACAATTCGAATAGGTTGGATTATGATTCCTTCCTTTTATCTTGATTTTGAGGATGGAGATCCGAGTGTCGCTAAACATTTAGAGCAGTTTTTGATTCGCATGAATCAAGAAAACGTTTCGGGTCTCCTTTTAGATTTACGAGGGAATGGAGGAGGTTCTTTAGACGAGGTGCTGAAAATGACCGAATTTTTTGTAGGGAAAGGGCCAGTAGTTCAGGTGAAAGATACTTTTGGGAGAATCGAAACGAAGGGTCGTCGTCGCTCGAAGTATAGAAAGGCATTGTTTACAAAGCCAGTAGTGGTGCTAACGGACAAGACAAGTGCTTCTGCGAGCGAGATTTTAGCGGGAGCATTACAAGATTATAATCGAGCCGTCATTGTCGGGGAGTCCTCTACTTTTGGGAAAGGCACTGTTCAGCAGCCAATGGATATTGGGCGGTTTTTTAAATTTTTTGAAGACGGAAGTGATGCTGGCCATGTGAAAATGACGATTCAAAAGTTTTATCGGGTGGCTGGGAGCACGACTCAACTTCGAGGCGTTGTTCCAGATGTTATTTTACCAGCTATTACAGATGCTTTAGAAATAGGGGAAGCTCATTTGGATTATGCCTTGGCCCATGACGAAATCCCAAAAGCGAAAGGGTATAGGGCTTTAAAGAGAGAGCCTCTTCATGTTTCCAAGTTGATTAGCATGAGCCAAAAACGTGTGAACGAAAACCAAGACTTCATTTACATTAAGAGTGATGTGGAGCGTGCTAAGGAGCAGCTTGCTGAAAATAAAGCCTCACTCAATATTAATACCCGGAGAGAAGAATTAAATAAATCTCGAGAGAGAAATAAGCTTCGTAAACAGGAAATGCGTGAGCGCTTCGCACGAGTGGAGCCTGAAGACCAAAAACGCTATACGTTTTACCGAATGGGGCTTGAGGATCTTGCCAAAAAAGAACTCAAGGTAATTGACCGAGAAAAAGAAAAAGAAGTTCATATGCGCCGAGCTAAAAATGAAATAGCTGAGCTTGATGACACCCCTGAGTGGCCATCTGGTTTAGATCCGGTTAGGCGCGAAGGGATTTCTATTTTGACTGATTTGATAGCGTTTTCGGAAAGCTCTCAAGTGGTCAAAAAAGCACCTTCACCGACTGTTTTAACCGACTAAGTTAATGTCGACGATTGCAGAGCGGCTTCAAGCTGTTTGTGAAAGAGTTGCTGGAGCGGAAAGGCGAGCAAATCGCTCTCCCGGGGAGGTGAAACTCATTGTCGTCTCAAAAACATGGCCGGCTTCTATAGTAGAGGAGGTGGTTTTCGCGGGAAGTTTAGCTTTAGGGGAGAATAAGGTCCAAGACATGATGGAGAAATCTCAAATAATGTCTTCTGAGGTCGAATGGCATTTTATAGGAGGTTTGCAGCGGAATAAAGTGCGCAAAGTCATTGGAGTTTCAAGTATGATTCATACAGTTGATTCTCTGAAGTTGGCAAAATATATGAATCAAGTCGCGGCTGATTTAGGGAAGAGGCCGAAAGTTTGTTTGCAGGTGAATCTGGCTCAGGAGGAAACCAAAGGAGGCTTTTTGAAAGACGAGCTGGAATTTGAGATCGAGGAAATGTTGGGATTAGAAAACCTTGATTTACGAGGGTTAATGAGTTTGCCTCCTTTTTTTTCAGATCCTGAGAAAGTGAGGCCTTGGTTCTCAGAATTGAGAGAGCTTAAAGAAACACTTGTAAGTCGCTATGCTTGTAAGTTACCGGAATTAAGTATGGGGATGAGTCACGATTTCGAAATTGCTATTGAGGAAGGCGCGACTATGGTGAGAGTTGGGTCGGCTATTTTTGGTAGCCGTTCTTAATATGAGCAAACAAAGATGGATGAAGTAATTGAATTAACCAATGCCGCGGTGATTGGTGGCGAGCTCGCACTTGTATGGTCAGATGGGAAAGAGACTTACTTGCCTTTTGAAAACCTTCGCCGGTCTTGCCCTTGTGCGAATTGTCAGGGAGAGCCGGATGCTTTGGGGCGAGTGGTGAAACCTTCTTCAAACTATCAACCAAGCAGTTTTACTTTGCGGTCCTATGAGCTCATGGGAGGATACGCATTAAAGTTGAGTTGGGAAGATGGGCACCAGACCGGGATTTACTCATTCACTTATTTACGAAAACTTACAGAGTCATGGAGCAAAGGAGACTAGGGAAAAGCGGTTTAGTTGTCAGCGAGATTTGTATGGGAACTATGACTTTTGGTTCTCAATGCGCGAAAGACGAAAGTTTTAAAATTCTGGATGAGGCACAGGGTGCTGGAATTGACTTCCTAGACCTTGCTGAAATTTACCCAGTTCCTCCCAATTCTGATTTAGCGGGCATTACAGAAGAATGGGTTGGGGAATGGGTCTCCTCTCGTTCTAGAGACTCTTTTATTATTGCTACCAAAGTTGGAGGTCCGGCTCATGGGTGGTTTAATCCACCAGTGAGAGGGGGGAAAGCGGCTATCGACCGACGTCATATTCGGCAGGCATTGGAAGGGAGTCTTCGGAGGTTAAAAACAGATTATATAGATTTATACCAAGTTCACTGGCCAGACCACGGAATGCGAGCTTTAGATACTTTAGAAGTGCTTAATGATTTCGTAAGAGAGGGAAAAGTAAGAGTGATTGGTTGTAGTAATGAAACCAGTTACGGCCTGATGAAATCTCTATGGGCAAGTGAGGAGGCCGGTTATCGTCGTTACGACACGATTCAGAATAACTTTTCTTTCAATAATCGTCGCTTCGAAGATGAGCTTGCCGAATGTTGCTTGAGAGAGGAAGTCAGTTTACTCCCTTACAGCCCACTTGCGGCAGGAGTTTTGAGTGGGAAATATAATGAAGGAACCATTCCTGCTGGGTCGCGGTTTGATGACTATTTGAAAAAGGCGGGTCCTCGTCAAAAGGCAATGGCTCAGCGCTTTGTGAATGAGCGTTCGATCGAGAGCACCAAGCGCTTTATGCAAGTGGCTGAAAAATATGGGTATCACCCCGTGACTGCTGCCGTAGCATGGAGTAAACAGCATGATTTCGTAGCCTCGACGATTGTGGGAGCGACCTCATTGAAGCAGATGAAACCTATTCTGAGGGCGGCCGGAGAAGTTCTTTCTAAGGAGATGCTTCATGAATTAGACCAAATAAGTGAGCAAATTCCTTATCCAATGGGTTAAGAGTTTGAAAAAATCATTGTTTAGGGGCTAGCTTTCGAGCAAGACTCTCACCCCAATTAAGACCTCTTTATCGTTATGCCTGAGCAACCAGAAGATTCGCAATCACTTGACCTTTCCGCTCTAGATTTTGGACCTTCTTGGGCAAAGCCCGGAAGTGCTAAAAAATCAAATCAGCAAAATCGTGGATCTAAACCACGGCCATCACAGAGCCATAAAGGTAGAAATGATCGCGGTCCCCGCCCTCAAAACAGAAAACCTCGCCAGAATAATGACGTTCGGCCTCCTAAGCGGCGAGAGCAAGAGGCTCCTTTACCAGCTAAGGTCAAAGCAACTTTGATGCCTGTCGAAGCTGGTCTTGATAACTTAGCAAAAGAGATTCTGGCTACTGGACGCACTTATTCTGTTTACCACCTCTGTAAATTTATCTTGGCCTCAAGAGATCGTTTTAATGTTCGATTCGAATCCGAAGAGGGCGTCGATCTCATTCGTCATCTTAGTGACGGTTCCGTATGGCTTTCTCAAGCAGAAGCTTTCCAGCATTTTAGAAATTCAGAGGCTTTTAAAGAATCCTATGAAGAAGTCGTAGTTGAAGTTGAAGCTCCTAAGGGTGAATTCCAAGTCGTTGGAAAATGTGGCTTATCTGGAAAATATTTAGGGCCTCCTAATTTCCATGGGTATCAAGCGCGTTTGAAGGAGATTCATGAAGGGCAATACTCTCACCTGAGTGAAGAAGTTTACAAATCGAAGATCGTTATGGAGCGTGAAGCTGAATCGATTGAGGCTTGGAAGCATTCCGTTTCGCAGAAAACGCATTTTAAATCTCTGGGTGAAGACGCTCAGGTGTTGGAAAGTCAGCCGGAATTAGAAACTCATTTTTGGGCAAATGAGCCTTCGAAGGCCTTTGCAACAGGTCAAAAGGCTTGGGTCAGTGGCGGTGTTCCAGGGAAGCTTCTTTCAGCCCCTCTGCTTTCATTACTCAAAAAGACGGTTTTCGACGCGAAAAATGCTCCAGGTGAATTAACTCCCTTTCTTTGCCGTCAACTCTCAGGGCGCCAAGTTGCGGTCTTTAAATGGGATAAGAAGCTTAAAGCGGGTCCCTCACGGCCTCATTCTTTGCCTTCCGATATTGTCATGGCAGACCGGCCTAAGCAGATTTTCGAATGGATTATAGGGCATACAGGTGCAGAACTTCCAAAACTCTGGGAGCAGCTTTTTCCTTCCGATATTGAGGAAGAAGCTAAATTGGAGTGGTATCACGACTTTCATTGGCTGATTAATGAGGGGTATGTGATTTTATTGGAAAACGGGAAGGTTTTTGTGGCGAAAAAAGCAGTGCCTGATGAGGCTAAAACTTCTCCTCCAAAACCTAAGGAAAAGAAAGTTGACCCAGCTGTGAGTGCCGAAAAAGCCTCTGCGAGCGAGGTAAAAAACTCCGACTCCTAAGCTTTATTCTAAGAAGGAGCGCTTTTAAGCGTTTGATAAACAGTAGAAGCTTTTGAAACTTAATTTTCCATTGCCTGAAGCTCCACAGTCGGAAGCTTCCGAGCTTATCTGCGTGTCTTGTGACATTCGCAGAGAATTAGGTAATGGTTTAGTGCATTCTTTTCATTGGGGGATTCCTTTTCTTGTGGCAGTTTGTTTCCTGGCGTCACTTTTGGCCACTCTGGCCACAATTGAACTAAGAGAATTGTGGGTTGAGGTGTCATCTCCCACGCAAGCTTTACAATTCACTTCAGAACCAAGTGAAATTTCTTTTGAGCCGATTGAGCCTTCGCTTTTAGCTCCAGTGCCGCTGAAGGTAGAAATGGATCACTCAAAAGTGCCACCCATTTATCAAACCCCAAACTTAGCTGATTTAAGCCTGCCTGATTTTGAGGTGGCCTCAGATGCTTCAGAGACTTTTGTCTCGGATCAATTCGAAGTGACTCCTCTCCCTAAGGTTAAAGCAAAAATCCCAAGTCGCAAAAAAACGGCGGCTTCAGGCTCTCAATCCAAACCGAAGCTGAAGGCTAAGCCGAAGAAAAAGAAAGCGGTGGTGGGTAGAACAAAAATGATTCCGATTCAAGTCATGAAGCGGAGCACCCCGAGGTATCCCAAGCTTGCGCGTAAAAAGGGTTACGAAGGCCGCGTCATGGTCGAGTTGACCATTTCTTCGACAGGCAAAGTGATCCAAGCAAATTTAAAAAGAAGTTCGGGTTATTCTGTCTTAGATAAAGCCGCCTTGAAAGCGGCTCGGAAATGGCGCTTCAAACCTCGCCAAGTGGGAGGAGTTTCAGTCCAGGCGAAAACCGTGATCCCGTTTCATTTCGGGTTGAAATCTTAATTTTTTGATTTTTCTGCCGGAGTCTTTTATATGAGGCGTAAGGCCTAGTATTCCGCTTTCACTTTTTCAATCTGAGCAGAGAGGTCGCCCCATCGAGAGATGGCCTGATCGAGTTGACTACTGATCTTTTGATAAGCCTCCGTTGCTTGACGCAGTTTCTCAGGTTCTTCTGAAACTCCTGGCTCGGTTAAGCGATTGCTCAATGTTTTCTGAGTCACTTCTAGCTCAGAAATGGTGTTCTCTAACAAAGCTGTTTCTTCCGTGAGAGGTTTTAGGACCGTTTGCTTCTTCTTTCTTTGCTCAGCTTCGAAGCGGCGTTGCTCTTTTCTATTTTTAAAAGTTTTAGTTTGAGTGCTAGCGGTCGACTTTCTCTTACTTAATTTTCCAGTTTCAAGCTGATTATCTTCTTCTGTTTTCTCTAGGTAATAAGTGAGATTCCCATGAAATAATCGCGGTGTTTTTTGGGGCCGGAATTCGATCGTTTTGGTAATGATGGGGTCGAGGAAGTCTCGGTTGTGGGAAACAATGATGATAGTTCCTTCATAACTTTGGAGCGCCTTTTGTAAGACATCCTGGGATTCCATATCGAGGTGATTCGTCGGCTCATCAAGAATCAAAAAGTTAGCCGGTTGGACTAACATTCTAACGAGGGCGACTCGTGAACGTTCACCTCCAGAGAGAACTCCGATTTTTTTGAAAACATCATCTCCGCGAAAGAGGAAACAGCCGAGGAGGTTTCGTGCCGACATTTGGCTCGTTCGGCCTGCGGCCTTTTCCACTGTCTCGAGAATAGAGAGGTCAGGATCGAGTTCATCGGCATGATTTTGCGAGAAAAAGGAAGGAGTGACTTTTAGTCCCAGATTGAAAACTCCGGAAGCAGGCTCTTCTTCCCCTGTGATCATTTTACAAAAGGTCGATTTACCTGCTCCGTTCGGGCCGACAATCGCCACTTTTTCGCCTTTCGTGATTTCGTAATCGAATCCGGAAAAGACTTCGTAATCTCCATATTGTTGTCCCGCGTTTTCTAAGGTCGCCACGGAATGGCCGCTGGGAGGCGGCGATGGGAATCGAAACTCTAAGACCGCATCTTCCGATTCGATCTCGATGAGTTCCATTTTTTGGAGCTGCTTGAGTCGGCTCTGTGCTTGAGTCGCTTTACTAGCTTTAGCACGGAAGCGATTAATAAAGTCCTCTGCTTTTTTGATTTCAGCCTGCTGAGATTGATATTGTTTGCGAAGGATCTCTTTTCGTTTGACCGATTCAATCTGGTAAAAGCTGTAGTTCCCTGCATACTCTTCCGCTCTTCCATGATGGAAGGCAATGGTGCGAGTTGTCAGGGTATCTAGTAAAGACCGGTCATGAGAAATGAGAATGATCGCACCCGGATACTGGAGGAGAAATTGTTCGACCCATCTTTGAGATTGGATATCGAGGTGATTCGTCGGTTCATCGAGGAGAAGGAGGTCTGGAGAACGAAGGAAGAGCTTCGCCATCGCAATCCGCATTTGCCAACCTCCAGAGAAATGACCGCAATCCCGCTCATGGTCTTCGCGACTGAAGCCGAGACCAGCAAGAACTGATTCTATTTTCGGCTTCATGCGAGAGGGGTCAAAAGATTCTAGTTTGATTTCTAAGTCTCCAATCGCTTCAAGAAGCGGCATGTATTCTGGAGAATCAGAAGGGAGGGACGAAAGTTCCTCATACTTCTGGTCAATAGAGGCCTGAAGTAGGTTCGCTTCTTCGAAACAAGAAGCAACTTCATCCCATAAACTAATGTTTTTGATATGGATGCCTTCCTGAGGGAGGTATCCAATTTCATAGTTCTTAGAATGACTGAATTGCCCCGCATTCGGTTCGAGAACCTTTGCGAGACATTTCATCAAGGTCGACTTGCCAGCACCATTATGTCCGGCAAAAGCGATCCGCTCTTTTTTTCCAACACTAAATGAGAGGTCCGAAAAAAGAACGCGAGGACCGAATTCGACCCTGAGGTTTTGAACTACGAGCATTAGCTTTATCCCTGAAGATCGTTCCAAGCCGAGATACGGTCTGCTTGGTCAGCAAAAAGTTCTTCTGTGCAGTCGTGAATAGTGATGCTTTTGATTTCATCACCTTGAGCGATACTGTTTACGACCTCTTGTCCTTCGGTCACTTCGCCAAAGACAGTGTGGCGCCCATCGAGGTGAGGAGTGGGTAAATGAGTAACGAAAAATTGTGAACCATTCGTATTAGGTCCAGCATTCGCCATAGAGAGGATGCCAGGCTTGTCGTGTTTGCGATTCGGTTTGCACTCGCATTCGAACTTATAGTTTGGTCCACCTGTCCCGGTGCCAGTAGGATCGCCACCTTGGACCATGAAGTTTGCAATCACACGGTGAAAGGTAATCCCATTGTAGAAATTACGGCTGGCAAGGTTTAAGAAGCTGGCGCAGGTGACAGGAGCATCTCCAGGAAAAAGAGTGATTTTAAGATCACCCTTGTTGGTTGTCATCGTGATGTTGATATCTTTCATAGGTGGAAAGGAGCAAAACAGGGAAACCTACTCACATGCAAAACATAAATGATGCTCTTTATCGAAGTTTCTCAGAGTGGGGCATATGAGCCAGGAGTTTCCAAATTTGATCAGGCTGCCATCCTGCTTCGAAAAGTTCACGAAGACTGCGGGCTTGATCTCGTTTTGCTAAGCGCTTTCCATCAGGATCACAGACCAGAGGATGGTGTAAGTAGATGGGCGCTGAGAATTTTAAGATCTCTTGTAGGTAACGGTGTAAATGGGTGCTGGCTAAGAGGTCATCACCTCGCACAACATGGGTGATTTGCTGTTCGAAGTCATCAACCACGACAGCTAAGTGGTAAGAGGTCCCTATATCTTTTCGTGCGATAATCAAGTCACCCAAAAGCGTAGGGTCGGCGGCGATTAGTCCGTGGTGAATATCGGTAAAAGTGAGCTTAGGTAAGATTGAGGCCGCTCTTTCAGAGTGAAAGCGCCAGCAATGCTCTGCTCCGGCCTGAATTCGTTTGGTTCTTTCTTTTGGGTCGAGATCTCGGCAAGTGCCAGGGTAATGTTTTCCTTCGGGTCCATGCGGAGCGTTTTGCAGATTTTTAAGCTCTTCTTGGATTTCTTTTCGTGAGCAAAAACAAGGATAAGTAAAAGACGCTGTTTGAAGTTTTTTTAAGGCCTGTTCGTAGTGGGGATAACGTTCACTTTGACGAAGAATAGGGCCTTGAAATTGGAGACCTAGAGCGTTGAGGTCTTCTTTAAGATCTTCCTCATAAGAGCTTGAACAGCGGTTCTGGTCAATATCCTCGATTCTAAGGGAGCATTCACCTCCAAGGTCTCGTGCCAATTCAGAAGCGAGATGTGCTGAGTAAAGGTGGCCGAGATGGAGGTGGCCAGAGGGGGATGGAGCAAATCGGGTTCGCATTTGAGATTCAAAAATTTCTATAAGTTTTTAAAAGCGGGGCCACCTTTTCAAAGCTCTTGTGGTAGCAAGAGTGTTTGGTATTGATTATATCATTCTTATGGCAGGAAAAAATTATTATCGTTGGAGTAAGTCCTGGTGACGAAGTGAGCTGTTAATGGTTCCTAAAAGACCTGAAATCAAAGCTTCAAGTGATTGTATCCCGGTCTCATGAGCTGATCATTCAGCGACTTACCTTTGAAGTTCGAGACGAGGCAAGAGGCTTAGAAAGTCCCGTTAAACTTCCTTCCGATCCAGAAAATACTCAAGAGAAGGATAAGGGTAAGGAGGGTTCCCCAATGAGACCAGAGGGGGGTTCGGTTTAGACGAGGTTCTTGTGCAGGGAGTTGCCGGAGAAGGTCAGAAAGATCAGAAAGTCGTTCAGGAGTGATCATCGCGCCTTGTGTGATTTGTGACATTTCTTTCATGACATCGGGCCGACTAGGCTTTCCTTTTTTTTCGAGAAGAATTGGTTCTGTCAGGATAGTAGTTTGAATTTTTTGGTCAGGAGCGCCTGCGATCTGAGCTTCTAGTTGCCATGAACCTGAAATATCAGGGGTGAAGGAACCGCTAAAGACGCCCCAAAGTTCATTTTCTTGGGGGAGCTCGATCCTCCGGATAGGGCCCTCTGGAGAGGTGATATCTAGATAGAGCGTTCCTTTTCGAAGAGGGATTCCAGAGGGAGCAAAGGCGTTGACTTGCACGCTGACGATTTGGTTCGGTTTAGGTCTTTCTGGGGAGTAAAAGATGCGAAGGCGATCGCCACTCGCTAAGTTACGTTGATACGACATCCATCGTGCGACTTGTCTCCAAAATCGGTAATGGTAGCGATCGGCCACTCCTTTGCGCCACCGCCAAGCACTATCAACCCCCATAAAAAGAACTTTCCCGCTTCCAAAAGATTGCGACACGATCAGGGGAAGACGCCCATATCGATTCCGCTTGTTATCATGGACAGCTAGGACACGAGCTCCAGTTTTTGCCTTGATGGATGCCGCTGACCAGTAGAAACCAGGAAGCCTTTTCCAAACAGCAGGGTTGTCGGCTTCATTGTCAGAAAGGCTCGTTAAGAGAGATTTTCTCCCCTCCGCGGTAAGGACTAACGGAGAGGGGTTCTGAGAACTTGTGCCAAGTGGTTTCTGGGCGTCGAGCTCGACAGGGATAAGTTCACCAAGAGGGCTGTCACGAAGGGTTTTCTGGAGCCCTTGGGGCCCGGGAAGAAAGACGATTCCAGAAGCTTGGTTTTCAACTAATCCGCGGATGAGGGTTGCTTGTTCCGCAGTGAGCTGATTTTCACCAATGCCAATATCTCCTAAGAAGATGACATCGTATTTTTGAATTTCCCCTGGCTGATCAGGAAACGACTGAATGTAGTCAGGCCCATTTCCCACTCCCAGCTCGGGATGAAGGAGGAGGCAGTCAACTTCGACGCCAGGGTCACGACTGAGCGCATTTCTTAAAAATCGGTATTCCCAGCGAGGGAGAGATTCAATGACGAGCACTTTGATCGACTCTTCTTTTGCTGAAATCTGGAAGGATCGGGTGTTATTACTTTCAATGAGTTCGCCCTCTGCGACAGGAAGGCTCAGTTCTAAGGTCGATGCTCCCGCGTCTTCAAGCTTCCACAGAATTTGGTCGTAGTAGGTGCTTTGGGGCGGGATCGTGATGTCTTTGGAAACTTGATGGCCATTAGGCCCTTTTAGTTGAACAATGGTTCGGACTTCTCGGGAGAGGGAGGATTCGATCGTGAAAGGGATTTGGATTTGCTCTCCTACGACTCCGTAGGTAGGAGCATTGATAGAGGAAACCTCGAGATCAGGTAGAGAATCAAGAGATCCAAGAGGGATGCTGAAGATGGGGGTTTTAGAAATCCTTAATTGCTGAGAAGCGGTTGCTGGTGGAAGCCCTGAATTCCAATCACCATCAGAAAGAAGGACAAGGCCTCGGAGGCGGGAAGAGTCTTCAACAGCTTCTGTGATTGCTTGATTAAGGTCGGTTTGAGAGAGTTGGGAGGCTTTTTTGTCTGAGTGAAGACTTTGGAAGGAGGCCGTTCTTATTTTGAGGTTTTCGCTTTCCGCAATTTGGTTCCAAATTGGGTTCGCAATGATTTGTTGTGCGAGCTCTTTACGAGAAACGATTTTCGAAGTAGCGGTATCTTCGTCGGTGGTCATCGCATCCAGTGTTTCCATGGATTCAGTGTCATCCCAGAGAATGAAAAGCTCGGGGTCACCCTGTTCTTTGACTTGAGAAGTCCATTCGGGCTGGAGAAGTAGGAGGAAAATGAGGGACGCGACCGTGAATCGGAGGAGTTCTAAAAGTCCAGTGCGCACGGGGCGGGTGGCTCTGGTGAATGCTCGTAAGCAGAGAAACCCTGTTGCTAAAAGTAACGTTCCTCCCAAAACGACGAGAAGAATCGAGGAGGAGAAGGTGATAGGACCGAGGGAAAAATTCACAGCTTCACTTTTTGGTAAGTGGTTTTTGTAAGGTGAGCACACTTTCAACCACGATGAAAATGAGTGCGAGAATGAGGAAGGATTTCCAAAGTTCCGTGACGAGGTTGTCACTCCGGGCAGGCCCTTCGGAAAGGAGATGAGTGTGTCCTTTTCCGATGAGGAGTTGAATTTCTTCTTCGCTTGCCTTTTCCCAGAGGTCTTCTTCTTTGGCTCGGTTGATCGCGATGAAGCGTTCGGATCGTTCCACAATTCCGCTGTGGTAGCGTGGGTCGTGGATTAAAGGAAGGTCAGGCGGGCGAATGAATGTTTTAAGAGAGGGGGCTGCCTGACCTACTGTTTTGGAGTAATCTGCAGTGAAACGATTTTTCCCAGAATTAGCGAGGCGTTGAATGAGGACGAGGTGGAGGCCCATTTGGTCAAGATTAGACCAGTAAAGATTGGGCCGTGTTCCGAGAAAATAACAGCCTCCTCGTTCGGTTAAGACGCGAGAGAGAAGTGGACTGCTGTCCTCCCATGAGGCGAGCGTCGTAGCGTTGCCTGAAAGTTCTCTTTTTTGAATGGTTTTGAGAAAGTCTACGGGGATAACACCTCCGCCAGGACTATTGCGTAAAGGGCCTTCCTGTTGGTTCCATTTGTCGATGAGAAAGTATTCACCGTCGGGTGCGGGAGTTAAGTTCCCCCAAGAGACTCCTAAGAAGGCTTGAGTTTTCGTTTCTTCAGGAGCAATGAAGAGGAGATTCCCTCCAGCCTTGAGGTAGGCTGTGAGGACATCGGTGACTTCTTGCTGCTGAGGGAGCGGTGCATCCCAGATGACGAGCGAGGCAGACTGCCAATCAACCGAGAGAAGGGTCTCGGGAGAAGTGAAAGAAGCTTTGAGTTGAGGAATGCCGAGAGGAGCAGCGGCTCGAAGGAGCGTTTGGTTGTCTTCGCTTTGGGCGTCCTTATCGCTAATGAGCCAAATCTGAGTAGGCTGAGGTGGCCCGTAAGTGTAGTAGACCAGATTGTCATTGAGGTTGGTGTCATTAGGGAGGCGAACCCATCCGTAACCATTAAGGGAGCCTTCGGGGAGAGGCACTTTAAGCTGGAAACGGTATTCTAGACCTGAAACTTGAATGGATTCGCTGTATTCTCCGCCTTGAGAGCCAATGGAGAGTGCAAGAGCGATTTCGTTCTCTTGATTACGCTGGATGAAACAGTCAATGAGGAGCTTGTCACTGAGGCGCTGAACTCGCTCGATTTGGATAGATTGATTTAATTCAGGAGTCCCTTTCAGAGAGAGAATACGTATTTGCGGCGGGGAGGGTAAGGTATCGAGGCGTTGCCGAATGGTTTCCCAAACAGGGCTTTCAACACTCCAGTCGCTACGTTGTAAGTCGGTTGCGATCCAAATTTCCGTTTTCTCTCCAGGGTTTTGCTCCAGATGAGTTAGAGCCTTTTCTAGAAGAGTTGGGAAGTGAGAATGATGTTCGGTGGGAGCTGTGAGTGGAAGTTTATCTAAAGCGGAAACACTTGTGAGAGGAGTAATTTGGCCGTGGGCGCTGTCGAGGAGAGAAAAATGCTGAGCTCCAATTTTTTCAGCGGTCTCTTGAATTTGCGTGATGGCAGTGGCTCTCAAGGATTGGGTCCGGTTGAGTGCAAGCTTTTCCATACTGGCTGAATGGTCGAGAATGAAGAGAACATGCTCCACTCTTCCTCCATTCCCCCAGGCAAAGAAGCGACCGATGAGAGGACGGCTGATTGCAAAGACGAGGGCGGCGATGAGGAGCGTTCGAGTGGCAAGAATGACCCAATGTTTGAGCTTTTTTTTACCTCTTGATTCACGAGCTGCTTTTAGAAGAAAAGGCATCGCCGCCCATTCGGTCGTGCGGTAGCGTTTTCGGTTTAGTAAGTGCACGATAATCGGGATCGCCATCGCGATCAGTCCGAAAAGATAAGTGCTGTTGAGAAAGCTCAAGAGAGGAAGAGAGTAAAGTTTGGGTTTATCTCACGAGACGGTTAATGAGAAAGGCACTGACAATTTCTTCGAGTGACTCATGAGTTTGAATCATTTGATATTCAGCAAGAGCATCATGAGCTGTTTTGGGCAGGTCAGATAGGAATTCAGATAAAATGCTCTGATACTCTTCCATGATTAACTGAGGTTCGGCGACGAGGCTGCTGCCGTCCTCCAGATCGACAAATTTCTGTGGCCGCTCGAACTCAAAAGCAAGTTCTTGAGGGTCCATAAGGTGAAAGAGGCTGACGTCATGTTTCCGAAAATGAAGATGTTGTAGCGCCTCAGAAAGCTTAGGCAAATCTACGAAAAAATCGGAAAGGATGATGACAAGAGATCGTTGCGGGATTTTTTCCGCAATCGTATGCAGGGCCTCGACAAGTCCTGTTTCTCCCTGTGGGTTGTGCTTCTCGAGGGATTCAAAAATAGTCTGGAGTTGTGCCGGGCGGCGACTAGGGGGGATGTCGAGGAAGAGCTTTTCTCGGCAACAGCAAAGTCCGACCGCATCGCCTTGCTTCACCAGAAGGTAACTCAAAGTCGCGATAAGACGCCGAGCAAAGTCGATTTTAGGTTCCTGATTTTCAGAATGATAAGCAAGGGAACCACTGCAATCGTAAACAAAGTAAGCGCGAAGGTTCGTGTCGGCTTCGAATTCCTTGATGTAGAAGCGGTCAGATCTCCCATAAACTTTCCAGTCTAGACGGCGAGTGTCATCTCCAGGAACGTATTTTCGATATTCGGCAAACTCGACGGAGGAACCGCGGTGAGGAGACCGGTGTCGACCTGCCACATTTCCTACCATTGGAGAGCGAGACTCGAAGGGTAACGCTTCGAGTCTGCTGAGGAGTTTTGGATCGAGGAAGGAGTAGTCAGCCATAGGAGGTCAGACAGAGAGGGAAGGGATTTAAGCAGTTGCGCTCGACCTCATTTCTTCGATGAGTCGTTCGACGATTTTTTTCGAGGTGATGCCTTGGCTTTCTGCCGTAAAGTTAGTCAGAACTCGGTGCGCCAGAACTGGACTGGCTACCGCCTCAATGTCTTCGAGAGAGGCCATATAGGTGCCTCGTAGCGCGGCTCGGGCTTTGCAGCCTAAAATAAGATATTGAACCGCTCGCGGTCCCGCTCCCCAGCTGACAAGCTCACGAAGCCATTCTGGGGCCTCTTCGCTTTTGGGGCGCGTCATGCGAACAATATCGACCGCGTATTGGTAAATATGTTCAGGGACAGGGACACGTCTGATGAGTTCCTGGTAAGCTTTGATTTGTTCGCCGCTCAGAAGAGCTGTGAGTGATTCCTTTTCTGCCCCAGTCGTTTCTTGTGCGATTCGGAGTTCTTCGGCCGCATTGGGGTAAGAGACATCGATGAGAAACATGAAGCGGTCGAGCTGAGCCTCTGGGAGGGGGTAAGTTCCCTCTTGTTCGATCGGGTTCTGAGTTGCTAGGACAAAGAAAGGAGGTTCGAGAGTATAAGTTTTCCCAAGCACCGTCACTTTTTTCTCCTGCATCGCTTCGAGCATCGCCGATTGAGTTTTGGCGGGAGCCCGGTTGATTTCATCTGCGAGCACGATGTTTGCGAAGAGAGGTCCTTTAATGAATTCGAATTCACGTTTTCCTCCCACTCCGTTTTCTTGAATGATATCTGTTCCGGTAATATCTGCCGGCATGAGATCAGGAGTGAATTGAATTCGGTTGAAACTTAAGTTTAGCGTTTCAGCAACAGATGAAACTAAAAGTGTTTTCGCCAACCCTGGAACTCCCATCAAAAGAGAGTGCCCTTTCGAAAAAAGACAAATGGCCAATTGTTCAATCACCTCATTTTGGCCAATGATTTTTTTGCCAAGTTCATCTTTGAAACCTTGATAAGCTTTTCCTAAGGAATCAATCGCTGCAGCATCATCAGGAGGGAGTTGGTTTTGTTCTTGAGAATCCATGATTAGAAAAAATTTAAAGAGGGGTAAAATCGAGAGGAGAAATTGAATTGAAAGGCTTGTTTAAAGAAATGACGGAGGAGACGAGCTTTGTCTAGCAACGAGTTCCCAGAGGCCGAAAAAGCTTGATGCTTCGATAGCTTTTAGCTGAAAAGTGAAAAAAGAGTCATTTCTCACTTGTAACAACTACCTGCTCTGGTAAAGAACCTCTCCCCTGCGACTGGAAAGCAGGAACGTAACCGTCCACGAGGCGAATCAAATCAAGACTATGGCACGTATTTTCGGCATTGAAATCCCGAATGAGAAGCGCATCGAAGCTTCTCTTCCCTACATCTATGGCATCGGAAGATCTAAGACACAAAAGATCCTCGAGCATGCTGGTGTAAGCGCAGACATCCGAACGGGTGAACTCAGCGAGGAGCAACTCGTTAAGATTGCTTCAGTGATCCAGACAGAGGGGATCGTTATCGAAGGTGATCTCCGTCGTGAAAGACAGGCGTCTCTCAAGCGATTAACAAGTATCAATTGTTATCGTGGCATTCGTCATAAAAGAGGTCTTCCTGTTCGCGGTCAGCGGACTTCAACAAATGCCCGCACAAGAAAAGGGAAACGTCGCACCGTTGGTGTGGTGAAGTAAGCGACATACAATTAAACTATTTTATAAGATGGCTGACGAAGAAATCAAAAAAGTTGAAGAGGCGGTTGTTGAAGCAGCTCCTAAAGAGACTCCTGTTGCTGAAACCCCTGCTGCCGAAGAGAAACCGGTAGCAACTGAAGGGAAACCAGCTGCGACTGAAGAGCAGGCGGCTCCAGCGGGAGACAAGAAAGAGCAAAAAAGAGATATTTTTGCAGAAATTCTAGGTGAGGAAGCGGCCGATAAGGTCAAAATCATCAAGGCGAAACAGAACAAAAACATCCAGCGTGGTATTGTTCATGTTCAAGCGACTTTCAATAATACTATCGTCAGTGTAACAGACACCAGAGGAAACTCAATTGGTTGGTCTTCTGCTGGCAAAATGGGCTTTAAAGGTTCTCGTAAGAGCACGGCTTATGCCGCTCAAGTTGTTTCTCAAGATGCTTGTCGCCAAGCAATGAGCCATGGGCTTAAAGAAGTTGACGTTCGTGTGAAAGGGCCAGGATCTGGCCGTGAATCAGCAGTTCGTGCTGTGGGATCTCTTGGTCTTGAAATTCATACTGTCGACGACGTCACACCAGTTCCTCATAACGGTTGCCGCCCTAAAAAAGCTCGCCGAGTTTAATCCTTTAATTATCATTATTTAACTTTTTCGATCATGGCTCGTTACACTGGACCCAAAGAAAGAATCAATCGCCGTTTCGGAGTTGCGCTCTTCGGCCCGTCAAAAGCTCTTGAACGTCGTGCTTACCCTCCTGGGCAACACGGAATTCGCGCAGCACGTCGCAAACAATCAGATTACGGAATCGCTCTTGGAGAGAAACAAAAACTCAAGTTCCAATACGGAGTTCTTGAAAAGCAGTTTCGCTCTTACTACGAAGAAGCTGGTCGTCGCCGTGGAATCACGGGTGATATCATGCTCCAACTTCTTGAGACTCGCCTTGATAACGTTGTTTTCCGTCTTGGTTACGGGAACACTCGCTCGGCAGCTCGTCAATTCGTGAACCACGGTCACGTGACTGTTAACGACACGAAAGTTGACGTTGCAAGTTATACTGTTAAGCCAGGTGATACGATTAAGATTGTAGACAAACCAAGCTCTAAGCAGCTTGCTCTTCGTCTTCTTGATCAGACTCAATCAGTTCCTCAGAAAGACTGGCTTGTGTCAGATCGTGATAACCTTGAAGGAAAAATGTCACGTGTTCCAGAAGTGGAAGACATCGATCCAATCGTGAATGTTCAGCTCGTTGTTGAGCTTTACTCACGTTAATTAAGTTTCATTACGAAACGATTATTTTTTAAACACCGGCCTCGTTTTTGGGGTCGGTGTTTTTTTTGAGGAATCTTTATCTCGCAATG
Source organism: uncultured Verrucomicrobiales bacterium (assembly GCA_937951675.1). Lineage (GTDB taxonomy): Bacteria > Verrucomicrobiota > Verrucomicrobiia > Verrucomicrobiales > Akkermansiaceae > CALFBI01. The sequence goes on along the minus strand of CALFBI010000006.1, from coordinate 47,295 downwards.
AAGAAGTTACGATCACTGTATTCGCACGGAGGACTTTTACTGACTGTCTTTATTTGTGCTTTGTTGTGGGGAAGTGCTTTCCCTTGCATTAAGGCGGTCTACAGGTTCTGGGGAGAAATTAACTATGAGCCTCATTTGTCGAGTCGCTGGCTTTTGGCAGGGCTGAGATTTCTTATCGCAGGAGGGGTGCTCTTGTTGATTTCGGGGCTTCGTCCTGCTTTAGCCCAGGCTCAGAAGGTTGGGTTGCGACCGATTCTTGCGATGTCTCTTGGACAGACTTTTTTTCAGTATCTTTTGTTTTATACGGGCTTGGCTTATGCGAGTGGAAGTCTGAGTGCTGTGATGGCAAATGGGGGCAGTTTTTGGTGGGTCATACTTGCTCCATGGTATCTTAAAACACCGTCTCCTTCTCCGCGGCAATGGGCGATGCTTCTTATTGGGTTTTGTGGAGTTGTTCTCGCTGTATCTGCTCCTGGTTCTGGAGGTTCTCATCCTATTCTTGGGTCTGTGTTGATTCTTTTATCAAACCTTGGAGGGACTTTTGGGATTATGACTTTTTCTAAAATGCAGGGGGAGATGTCGGCGAAAGTCGCAACAGGTTGGTCACTATTTATTGGAGGAGTTCTTCTTTGTTTGGTCTCGTATCAAGCGTGGGATGAACTGCCTGTTTTAATGGGAGGTCGAGTCGTGATAGGTGCGACTCTTTGGTTAGCCTTTGTTTCAGCGGCTGCTTTTAGTCTATGGAATGCTCTTAGCACTCAGCACTCTGTTAACGTGCTCGCGACCTATCGATTTTTGATTCCTATTGTGGGTGTCGTGGAATCACTTTTTTGGATTCCTGAAGAGACAATGGGGTGGGGCTTAATGGTAGGGGCTATTTTAGTTATCGTAGCCATTACAGGAGTGAAAGGAACTCCGGTGAAAGCAGTTCGTTAAAGGGGTGAAATTAAAGAAAAAAAGGAGTTAAAATGATTCACTCTATCGCAGAATGGATGAGGGAGTATTTGGTCGAGATGATCTTTGCTTGGATGGCGACGATGCTCGTTGTATATGGTCGTGAAATCTCCCGGTTTTTTAAAAAGGTGACCCGGAAATACCACCTTGTTTTCAGAGTGCTTATTTTCATCGTCATCAGCGCATTTGGTTATGGTTGGTTAACAAATCGCCTGACTCAGTTTTTGAAGAATGAGCTCGCTCAATGTCAGGACCTAACTTTGGTAGGCCTCGTGATCACTGCGTTTTTATTACTCGGTTTCTTAGCGGATAAGAAAAACCAAGTGTGATGAGGGTGAGTTTTTTTTATTCAGGGGGGCTGACTCAAGCTAGAGTTGCTATTCTACTAACTGGCAGAGCACGAAAGGGGATACGACGAGGGCTTGGAAAGTAGGGTCTTCTTTCTCGAACCACTGGGCGTGGAGTTCTTCAATTTTAGTGAGCTCGCCTGTTTTGATCCAAGCTTGAACTTGTAGAGTTTGATCTTCGGAAAAGGCTTTGCCTACTTCTTCGAGGCGGAGAGAAGCGTTTACAAAATAAAGGGCCTCATTGAGGTAGCTAGCCTTGAGGTATTCCCAGTTCACTTCACCAGTATACTTTGCGAGTTTATCTTCGTGAGATTGGTCGTCATCTCCGAGCATGCCATAGGTCATTTCTCCCATCGCTTTGTTCTACCGAAAAGAGTCCGCGATCGCAACCCCTGCGTGGTAACCTGTAGTCCAAGCATTTTGGAAATTAAACCCTCCTGTGATGCCGTCGACATTGAGAACTTCTCCGACCGCATAGAGGTTGGGTGTTTTTTTCGATTCCATGGTTTTAAGGTGAAGCTCTTTGAGCTCAATTCCGCCGCAGGTGACAAATTCGTCTTTGTTGAGACTTTTTCCTTCCACTTTTAAGCGGCATGTCGAGAGCTCAGAGTGAAGCGCCTTTCGTTGGGTTTTACTCATTTGCGACCAAGTTTGTTCTGGTGTAATTTTACTACGGGAACAGAGGTAAGCCCAAAGGCGCTTGGGGATCTCAGGGAAAGGGCTTTCTTTGGCGATCTTCTTTTTCCCGAGTCGGTCTCGTAAGGAGGTGAGATCAGGCTCTTGTCGAGGAAGCCAGTTGATGAGAATTGAGAACCGGTATTCTTTGTCAGCGAGGAGACGAGCTCCCCACGCAGAGTGTCGGAGGATGCCTGGACCACTGACGCCCCAATGAGTGATGAGCACAGGGCCTTCGGTGATCAATTTACTTGCTTCGAGCGAGATTTTAGCATGCTTGACTGCAAGACCAGAGAGGGAGGTAAGTTCGGGGTCGTTCACTTTGAAGGTGAATAAGGAGGGAACTGCTGAAGCTTGGTTTAACCCGAGAGATTGAATCATTTCCACTGAGCTTTGTGCTCGAGTGCCTCCCATCGCGAGCACGACTTTTTTTGTTTTCAGTGGACCTTCAGATGTTTGGAGTTCGAATTCAGGTGTCGAGTCCGGGGAAGAAGTCGAGAGGATTTGGGTGACGGCACACTTTGTTTGGATCGTCACGCCAGCTTGTTCAGCAGCTCCTTGAAGTGCGTCAATGATGGTCTGGGAAGAATCCGTCGTAGGAAACATTCGCCCGTCGGATTCGGTTTTAAGGTCGACGCCTTTTTTATCGAACCATTCGATGGTGTGATTGGCGTTCCATCGATGAAAGGGTCCAATAAGAGCTTTTTCTCCTCTGGGGTAATGCTTCGCAAGCTCCTTTGGCTTGAGGCGTTGATGGGTGACGTTACAGCGCCCCCCTCCTGAGATTTTGACTTTCCCGAGAGGTTGAGAAGATTTTTCTAAGATAAGGATGCGAAGACGGTGTGGGGATTGCTCCCCAATTGTAATCGCGGTGAAGAAGCCGGAAGCCCCTCCTCCGATAATGACGACATCCCATTCTTCGAGCATGCTTTATTAGCTGTTGCTCTCTTTTTCCTTTTCTTCTTCATCCTCCTCGTCGTCGAGGTCATCGAGATCTTCAAGGGTGAATTCGACCCAGTTTAATTCGTCGTTTAAAATAGGCGCTGCTGCCGAGAGAAGAGCGTCGAAGTCTGGATCTCTGCCTTCGTATTCAAAGGCAACAATAGGGCCTCCATGTTGAAGGTCCGGTTCGTCTTCGTCATCTCCAGACTCACAAACGTAGAACCAGTCGAGGATTCCTACTTTGGCTTCAGGTTCCCAATGCGCGAGGATTTCGATGATGAGGATGGGGTCTTCTTCGCCATTATCTCGTTGTGCTTGGAGGTCCTCTTCATCGCATTCCATTCCGCCGATCATGTCGATCGCGTTCGAGTCGAAGTCTTCGGCAAGGGTGTCTTCGATGCGAGAGTAGGAATCACTCCCGTTTTCGTGAATTTTCATAGAGCGAGATTAGGAAATGTAAGAACAAACATACTGACAAATTTCGTCAGGCACCGTGATCGTAAACCCAGAATTTGCAGGGATGTTGAAATGTGAGCCGCTTTGGTAAGCAGTAGTCTCTTGGCTGCCGTCTAATTGAACAATGCAAGACCCGGCGCTCACATCCATTCGTTCGGCTGCTTCTGTTCCGAAGTGGTATTCTCCAGGGAAGACAACCCCGAGGGTTTTCTTTTCTCCATCTTCAAGAATGATGCTGTGTGAGACCACTTTACCATCAAAATAAACATTGGCTTTCGCGTGTGCGGTAACTTTTTGGAATTCCATGGGCAGGAAGATCCTCTGCTTAGCGATAAGAATCAAGACTCAGTTTTTGGGAAGCGTAGGGAGAGGTGATTCGTGTGGCAGGATGAGCGGGGTCTGATAGAGTTTTTGGTTGCTCGCATGATATTCTTCTTTGAGTTTGAGAGCGAGCGAGGAGAGGTCGTGAAGGCGGAAAGTTCCGAAAACTCGTCGATTTTTAGATTGTTCGTGGCGAACGCCGAGCAAGAGATGTAAAGCCGGGCGGTTTGCTTTATGATGCTTTGAGAAAGGAGTGTAGTAAAAAGAACGGAAAGAGGAATTGGTCTGCTGAGAGGCGTAGAGTTTGGGGTCGAGGTAGGCACGAGTTTGAGTTGGAATATGGAGCACTTCTAGATCTGGATACCCACTCCGTCGTTCTTTACCTTGTTTATTGAGGGGGATTCGGCATTGGAATTCAGGAGGAAGGTCTAAGTTCTGGAATAATAAGTCTTCGAGAACCCGGGAGACCTCGTTGATACGGGAGGTTGTTTGCGCCGCAGAGTCTGAGGTATTCATGGAATCCAGAGAACGCTGAGCGGCCTGGTGAATATGGTGACTTAGGGAGAGATGGGCAGGGTTCATCGGGTCGAAAGGAATAATGTCGACTCCGTGAACTTTTTTCAAAAGGTCACTCAGCGAGATTGAATGATTTTTACTCAGGGAGGTTTGACTCGTTTCTTCCCTTTTCTGAGAAGTGAAAAGTTGGAGCAAAAGTAAAGCAAGTAAGGTGCCAGAGAAGACGCCAAGGATGAAAAAAGAGAGTTTGTATTTCATCATGGTGCAGGGTCTCCAAAAGGCCGAATTGATTTCGCCCATTCGCGTCGTTTCTTTTTGCTGAGGCGTCCTTGGTCTCCTTCTTTACGAGTTTTTCGTTCAGAGCTCGCCGTTTGAGCTCGCTCGACACCCAAGCGCCTTTCCGCTTCGGTGGTGTGATCAAGGTAAGCTCCAGCCGCTAAAGAGGGGTTCACTCGTTTGTCGAGAAGTTCAGCAACTTCGATTGTTCGCTTAAAGGTTCCAGAATGATCAGGCACTTCAATCCGGTCCCCTTTTTTGAGGGTGCTAGCAGGTTTGAGTGTTTTTCCGTCCCGTTTTACTTTGCCTGCTTTACAGCCAGCAGCAGCAAGGCTTCGAGTTTTGTAAAATCGGCAAGCCCAGAGCCAAATATCAATCCTGATTGTCTCAGACATGGTGAGATGAGCATGACTCTTTATTGTGAAGATTGCAATCATCTCCAGAAGGACAAGTTCTCGTGAGAATCCTCGACACCAAAGATTGACGAAGAAAGGTTGCGACATAAGGTTCTCTCAACACGAAGAACATTTTATATGGGAAGAGCATTTGAATATAGACGAGCATCAAAAGAAAAGCGCTGGGACAAAATGTCAAAAGTCTTCCCGAAATTAGGGAAGATGATCACGATCGCAGCAAAGGAAAGCGGCTCAGATCCGAGCAGTAATGCGAAACTCCGCACTGCGATTATCAATGCGAAGGCAGAAAATATGCCTAAGGATAATATTGATAAGGCGATTAAAAGAGCGACAGATAAAGATGCTACCGATTATCAAGAAGCAAACTATGAGGGGAAAGGACCGCATGGCGTTCTCATTTGGGTAGAATGCGCCACCGATAACCCTACTCGGACCGTCGCTAATGTGCGCACGTGTTTTAATAAAGGTGGAGGCCAGATGATGAACAGCGGTTCGCTAGAGTTCATGTTCTCTTACAAGGCGGTCGTCGAGTTTGAGCAAACAGAAGACCAAAATCTTGAGGAAATAGAGCTAGAGCTTATCGATCACGGGCTAGAGGAGATGGAGGTCGTCGAAGACCGCGTCTACCTCTATGGGGAATTTAGCCAATTTCATATTCTTTCCAAAGGGTGCGAAGATCTTGGTATCGAAGTGAGTAAAGCAAGTCTTCAGAGAATTGCTAACGACCCGATTCAAATCACCGAAGCTCAAATGGAAGAGGTCGAAGTGTTAATCGACAAGCTTGAGGAAGATGATGACGTTCAAAACGTCTTCACCAACCTCTCGTAAGAGCTGAGATTGTTTTAAGCTTCTGCGACCTTGCTGATTCCGCGCTTGGTCCAACGGCAAATGAAATCATCTCCGCGCTTGAGAGGTTCCCAGCCATTCAGTTTAGACCAATCAATGACTTCGAGCACGATCTCAGCATTAAAAATCGCCGGGCATTGTGCGATCAGGGTTTGCCCTTCCGGAGCCTCTTCTCTTTCAATCCAAAGTTCCGTATACCGATCGGGGCGTTTAAGCATCCAACGGTATTGAACATCGTAATGACAGATAATCTGACTTCCCTTAAATGGAATTGGCATACCCAGAGCGATAAAGAGGAATGATGATGGATCAAGCTCGAAAACTTACCGCTTACCCTCAAACGGCTCAAATTTTGATCCAACAGGTGAGAGAAGCACATCTGGATCATGACGCCTTTCACGCTAAAATACGCTCTTGTGAGCTAAGTCGGTGTCGCGCAACTTGTTGTCATGATGGGGTTTACCTTTCGAGAGAGGAATCAGAGGGCGTCGCCGGTTGGCTCGGTAAGCACCGGGGAGAGCTCGTCAAGAAGTGGGAAGACTGGCCTTCTGTTTTTTTTGAAGGAAAAGGGGTTTTGTTAAAAACCGCGACTCGGAAAGCAAAGAAAAAGGAGCTTGCCGTGGATTACCCAAGTCATTTTGCGGAAACTCGTTGTGCTTTTTTAGATGGAGAGGGGCGGTGCCAGATTCAACGGCTTGATATGGAGCAAGGAAACCTCCCCTGGTATCACAAGCCTCTTACTTGCTGGATTCATCCAATTTTGATTCAAAGTCCATCAGAGTCCGGAGGGCGGCCTATTATAACGCTTCCTAATACAGATAACGATCCTCAAAGCGCCCCAGGGTATCCAGGGTTTGGTTCGTGCACTCATTGTGGGAGAGAGGATCCTGCTGGAGAGCCGGCTTTTGAGGTCTTGCGGCCAGAGCTTTCCTATCTTTCTCAGCTTTCAGGGAGAAATCTTTGCCAAGAGCTTGAAGGTTCACTTTTGGAATAAGGAGGTCTTTGCGGGAAGTTCCCGACGTTGTTCTTATAAGAGAGCGGGTAAAAGGGAGCCGAATTGATCGATTAAGAATCAAATTTGTAATAAAATCGAAGTTAAGATGAAAAAATGTCTTGTCAGATCGTCTCAAGCTTCTAAATTGCGCGCCCCACATCGCATGTCTGAGACGTTTCGAGACCGAAACGAGGCAGCTTTAGCAGAATTTCAAGATACTATCGGGTGCACCTCCGGAAAACAGGCTCTTGCGAGAGAATTTCTCGCGGTCTTACGGAATGCACCCTTTAACGACCGCTCAAAAGAGAAAATTTCTAAATAAAACACGCAGGATCCTATGCCTACCATCAACCAATTAGTCCGCAAGGGACGTAAAAAGGCTGAGGTAAAGTCGAAATCACCGGCTTTATCAAATTGCCCACAACGCCGTGGTGTTTGTCTTCAGGTTTATACCAGAACGCCAAAAAAGCCTAACTCGGCTCTCCGTAAGGTCGCAAAAGTTCGTTTGACCAACGGTTTCGAAGTCATTGCCTATATTGGCGGTGAAGGCCACAACCTTCAGGAGCACTCGATTGTTCTTGTTCGTGGTGGACGAGTGAAGGATTTACCAGGTGTTCGTTACCACGTTGTTCGTGGAGCACTTGATACCCTCGGAGTGAGCGATCGTAAGCAGTCCCGCTCGAAATACGGTGCTAAGCGCCCTAAGAAGTAAATTTTTAACTGAGACTTAATCATGTCACGCCGTAAAAAAATTCACGCTAAACCAGATCGTCGCGATCCTAAGTATGATAGCCAACTTGTCGGAACTCTCATCAATAAAGTGATGAAAGACGGGAAGCGCTCTCTTGCTGAAAGAATCGTTTATAGTGCGATCGATAAAGCGAACGATGGAACAGACACAGTTGATCCTCTCGAGGTCATCACCCGTGCAATTGAGAATGCTAAACCTCGCGTTGAAGTTAAATCACGCCGCGTAGGGGGAGCTACTTACCAAGTCCCACTCGAGGTTGATTCTGCTCGTTCAGAAGCTCTCGCGATGCGTTGGATCGTTAATTTCGCTCGCTCACGCCGCGGAACTCCGATGCACCTCGCTCTCGGTAACGAAATCAAGGAAGCTGCAAACAACACCGGGAACTCTGTTCGCAAACGCGACGATGTTCACAAGATGGCACAGGCAAACCGTGCCTTCGCTCACTTCCGTTTCTAATTAACTTTTCTCTTTAACCTTCGCCATCGCGACCGATGTCCGACAAATCGAACAGTTCAACACGCCTCTTTCCGCTCGAGCACACCCGTAATATCGGGATTGCTGCTCATATTGATGCGGGAAAGACGACGTTGACTGAGCGAATTTTGTTCTACACCGGAATGATTCACCGTATCGGTGAAGTTCATGACGGGGCGACGACGACTGATCATATGGAGCAGGAGAGAGAACGTGGTATCACGATCACTTCCGCTGCTGTTTCATGCGATTGGACTCAAAAAGAAGAAGAGGGTGTTGAGAAGCTTTACTCAGGCAAAAAGCACTGTGTAAATATTATCGATACTCCTGGGCACGTCGATTTCACTGCAGAGGTCGAACGTTCTCTAAGAGTTTTAGATGGAGCTATTGTTGTATTCTGTGGAGTTGCTGGAGTTCAGCCTCAGACCGAAACAGTTTGGCGACAAGCTTCCAAGTATGACGTGCCCCGTATCGTGTTCGTCAATAAGATGGATCGCACCGGGGCAGATTTCCAAAACGTCGTTAAAGAAGTCAGAGAAAAACTTGGAGCTAATCCAATTCCTGTTTTAATTCCGATCGGAGCTGAAGACTGCCTAGAAGGGCAGATTGATGTTCTTAACCAAAAAGCGATTCTTTATAATGACAATGATAAGCTAGGATCGACTTATGAAGTCACCGAGCTTTCTGTAGCATTGCAAGAAAAAGCATCTCAAGCTTATACTGATCTTCTTGAGGCGGTAGCTGAAGTTGATGAGCAGATCGGAGAAAAATTCCTCATGGAAGAGGGCGTTAGTATCACCGAGCTTAAAGCAGGCTTACGCCGCGCAACAATTTCTAATCGAATCATCCCAATGGCGGGAGGTTCAGCCTTTAAAAATAAAGGAGTTCAATACCTGATTGACGCAGTCATTGACTATCTCCCAAGCCCACTTGATATCGATTCAGCGAAAGGGCAAGACCCTTCAGACGAGTCTATTGAAATTGAGGCACCAACTAGCGACGACGCTAAATTCTGTGCTCTTGCGTTTAAGCTTTGGTCCGACAAGTTTTTCGGAAAGCTTGTTTTCATCCGAGTTTATTCCGGAAGTATCTCAAAAGGAGATACGGTCTTTAATCCCCGCACTAAGAAGAAAGAACGGATTGGGCGCCTTCTGAAAGTAAAAGCTGATGACCACACTGATATCGAGACCTGTTATGCAGGTGATATTGCTGCGATCGTAGGGATTAAAAACGTCACAACAGGTGACACCCTTTGTGAATTCAAAGGAGCGTTACTCCTTGAACCACCTCTTTTCCCCGAGCCTGTGATCGCAATGGCAGTAGAGCCAAGAACACAAGCTGACTCAGATAAGATGGCACTCGGTTTAGCTCGGCTGTCTGAGGAAGATCCGACTTTTGTTGTCAAAACAGATGATGAAACAGGACAAACTATTATCGCAGGGATGGGAGAGCTTCATCTAGAAGTGATTATCGACCGTCTGCGAAGAGAATTTTCAGTGGAGGCTAATGTTGGTCGCCCACAAATTGCTTACCGTGAAACGATGACTCAACCTTCGAAAGGAGAAGGTAAATTAGTCAAGCAAAGCGGAGGCAGTGGCCAATACGGTCATGTGATCTTAGATGTGAAGCCCCTTGAAAGAGGCGTTGGAACAACTATTGAAAACAAAATTACGGGAGGAACAATCCCTAAAGAATATCTTACTGCCGTTCGCAATGGAATCAATGATGCATTGACGACGGGAGTGATTGCTTCAAGCCCAGTTGTCGACCTCGATATTAGTATCATCGACGGCTCTTACCACGAAGTAGACTCAAATGAAAATGCCTTCCGTATGGCGGCCATTTTTGCCGTGAAGAATGCGCTCCAACAGGGTTCTCCTGTTCTTCTGGAGCCAATCATGGATGTTGAAATTTCCACCCCTGAAGATTACCAAGGTGATGTGATGGGGGATTGCAACCGTCGCCGTGGCCTGATTGGGTCCATGGAGACAAAGCAAAATGCTGCCATTATCAAAGCTAAAGTTCCTTTGTCGGAAATGTTCGGTTATTCGACCGACTTGCGCACCATTACCAGTGGGCGCGCTTCTTACACAATGGAGCCTTCAAGGTTTGATCAGGTCCCACCAAACGTATTGGAAAAAATCATCGCTGAGCGCGGAGGAGCCTACGCTGCCTAAAACGCTTAACCCAAATATCTTTTAAGAACTCACTTTAACGAACTAGCCACAATCAAATGAATAATCAAAAAATTCGCATCCGCCTCCGCGCTTACGATCACCGTGCCATCGACCGCTCGGCATTAGAAATTGTGGAAACGGCCAAGCGCACAGGAGCTAAGGTTGCTGGACCTGTCCCGCTTCCTACAAAAATCGAAAAATTCTCAGTAAACCGTTCGGTTCACGTGAATAAGAAATCTGCTGAGCAGTTTGAGATCCGGACCCATAAGCGCTTGCTTGATATTATGGACCCTACCGCTCGCACAGTTGATGAGCTCAAAAAACTCAATCTTCCGGCTGGAGTTGACATTTCGATTACGATCTAAGTCTTTCCGCATTAAACGAAAAAAGATTTAACCTTTAAAATTATGTCACTAGGACTTCTCGGTAAAAAAGTAGGAATGACTCGCGTCTTCGACCAAGAGCGCGGCATCATGACTTCTGTCACCGTCATTGATATTTCAGGAAACGAATTCGTTCAGACGAAAACGTCTGAAAAAGAAGGATACAGCTCAGTTCAGGTTGCTTACGGCGATCAAAAAGAACAGCGCCTTACCCAAGCTAAACTCGGGCACCTTAAAAAGAATGGAGCGAGCGCCAAGCGCGTCATTCGTGAATTTCGCTTCGATAACGACGAAGCTCTTCCTAACACAGACGAAGCTCACCCAGGAGCAGCACTCTTCCAAGATGGGCAGTGGATCGATGTCATCGGAACAACAAAAGGAAAAGGCTTTCAAGGGGTAGTAAAACGTTACCACTTCGCAGGTCAACCAGATGGACACGGGCACATGATGCACCGTAGAACAGGTGCCGTTGGTGCTGGTTCTACTCCTGCTCGAATCTGGAGAGGGCAAAAAATGCCAGGTCGTCACGGGGAATACCGTCGCACCGTTCAAAACCTCAAAATCGTGCAAGTGCGTGCCGAAGACAATGTTATTCTTGTTTCAGGATCTGTTCCTGGTCACAAGGGAGCGATCGTCACCATTCGTCCTGCAATTAAAAAAGCAGCTCCAAAAAAAGCTTAATTTCAACAAGGACCTTATATTATGTCAGCGAAAACTTTAAATCTCAAAGATGCTGCAGCAGCGAAAATTCAAGTTGTTGATAACGCAGAGAAAGGAAACCAAGCGGTTCACGATCTCGTTGTAGCTTATCAAGCTAACCGTCGTGCCGGAACGGCATGCACCAAAACTCGCGGAGAAGTTCGTGGTTCAGGTAAGAAAATCTATCGTCAAAAAGGAACCGGTAACGCCCGTCATGGTGATCGCCAAGCGCCTATTTTTGTCGGAGGAGGAGTTGTTTTTGGACCACGTCCACGTGACTACTCTAAAAACGTTCCTAAATCTGTTCGCCGCCTCGCTCTTCGTAAAGTTCTCGGCGAGCAAATCAAAGCAGATGCCGTCTTCTCAGTTCCTTCTTTCGAAGTTGCAGATGGAAAGACAAAGTCTTTTATCTCTGCTGTAAAGGAACTCACCGATGCTAAGAAAGTTCTCATTGTTGGACAATTCAGCGAAGAAACGAAACGCGCTGGTCGTAATGTTCAGCCCGTTCAACTTTCTTCTGCTTCAGACGTTAACATCGAGCAACTTCTTCATGCGAATGCGGTCATTCTCTTAGAAGACTCTTTCGAAACTCTTGCCGCTCGCACGGCCTAACTCATTTAAGAAAGGAACTCATCCCATGAGCGATATTTACACCGTCATCGACACGATCCGTCTCACCGAGAAAGCATCAATGCTCCAAGAGCAGAACAATGAATATGTTTTCAAAGTAGATCGCAAATCAAACAAACTTCAGATCAAAGAAGCGATTCAAAAACACTTCGGAGTTACCGTCACCCAAGTTCGCACTGCGAATTGTCACGGAAAACAAAAACGCAGACGTCGCGCTGATGCTGGACGCACTGCTCACTGGAAAAAAGCGGTCGTCCGCTTAAAAGAAGGTGATACCATCGATCTTGCCTAAATTTTAATCCTTGCTGCAAAAGCGAACAACCATTCGAAAAGAATAGCGAGCTATGCCACTTAAAACATTCAAACCAGTTACTCCTTCGAACCGTTACAAGGTTCTTCCTACGTTCGAAGAGATCACCACAAGTAAACCAGAAAAAAGCCTTCTTCGCCCACTTAAGAAAAGTGGTGGACGGAATAACCAAGGACGCATCACTTGTCGTCACATTGGGGGAGGACATAAACGTCAATATCGTTTGGTCGACTTTAAACGTCGGAAACTTGACGTTGCCGCAACGGTTCAATCAATTGAGTATGATCCAAACCGCACTTGCCGGATCGCTCTTATCAAATACGAAGATGGTCAAAAAAGCTACATTTTAGCTCCGGTAGGTCTTCAAGTAGGTGCCACTGTTTCGGCGGGCGTATCAGCTCCACCAAAACCAGGTAATGCTCTTCCTCTTAGCAAAGTTCCTCTTGGGACCGCGATTCACAATATCGAGCTCGTCCCTGGAGCTGGTGGTAAAGTGGCTCGGGCTGCAGGTCAGCAAGCAATCCTTTCTAACCGCGAAGCAGGATATGCTCTCGTGAAAATGCCATCTGGCGAGATCCGTAAAATTAACGACAAGTGCTATTGCACGATCGGCCAAGTAGGAAATCGTGACCACATGAATGAGGTTTCTGCGAAAGCAGGCCGCACACGTTGGCAGGGAGTTCGTCCTACCGTCCGTGGGATGTGTATGAACCCTGTTGATCACCCGAATGGTGGTGGTGAGGGTAAATCAAAGTCCGGTGGTGGACGTCAGCACTTGAAGTCACCATGGGGTCACACCAAGGGTCAGAAGACTCGTAATAAGAAAAAATCTAGCGATAAGTTCATTATTGAACGTCGCAAATCGAAGAAAAAATAATTTCACTGATTGAATCATGCCTAGATCACTCAAAAAAGGACCGTTTGTTGACCAAAAATTGCTTCTCAAAATTGATAAAGCAGTTGCAGGAAACGACAAAAAACCTATCAAAACATGGAGCCGTCGCTCCATGATTACTCCTGAATTCGTTGGACACAACTTCAACGTTCATGCAGGAAAAGCATTTATCCAAGTCTACGTCACCGAAAACATGGTAGGACATAAGCTTGGGGAATTTGCTCCAACCCGAATTTTCAAATCCCACGGAAGCGTCGGGAAGAAGTAATCCGTTTTTTCAGATACAGCACACCACTCTTATGATTCGTCTCTCTCAACTTACACCGGTGTTCGCAGGTGCTACTCTTATGTGGCACACTGCAATGGCTGATGTGAGCAGAGAGTCTTTGGAAGCGCAGGTTTCCAAATTGAAGCGTCAAAACAAGGTTTTCAAAGAAAGTCTTGTGAGCGCAAATATGAGAGAACAAGAAAGTGCTGCTGCACTTTCGAAAATTCGCACTCGTCTCGAAGCTCTCGGCACTCATTTGCTCGGGAGTGGAGAAGATCGATTAGTGGAGGCTGTTTCAGATCTCGAATTACTGACTCGCCAGCTTGATACTATTGAAACTGCAGCGATGCAGCTTTCTTCTACAGTCCAACATTACCTCAAATCGGCAGTGGTTTCTGACCCTGATATCCGTAAGGAGGTAGAAATTAAGCTGAGAGAGCTTGACGTTGCCCTTGGACTGAGGCACAAACCGCGCCCCAAAGTTGATTACGGCACATTGCAACATGCTCGTGTCGTCAGCATTGACAGTGAGAGTGGACTTCTCGTTCTCAACGTCGGTGAAAAAATGGGCGCCCGAATCGGGATGATCATGACGTTGAAGCGTGGTGGCCATTCGATTGGGGAGGCGGTGATCGCCGAAACACGAAAAGATGTCTGCGGAGTTCTCATTGAGAGCCTCGCACAAAATGACCAATCCGCAAAACTAGGTGATCTCGCCTCAATTAAAACATTTCATTAACCGATAACCTTTGCCTCCGCTAGAACGATGGAAGTTAAATCAATAACAAAATCAGCACGCATCTCACCGAAGAAAGCTCGTGACGTTGCACGTGAAATCCAAGGTCTCCCTGTATCAGACGCCCTTGATGCCTTGACCTACACTCCTCGCAAGGCGGCCTTTCTCATTGGTAAAACATTGAAGAGTGCCATTGCCAATGCCGAGAATAACCATGACCTTGTCCCTGACACGCTAGTTGTTAAGATCGCAACTGTCACCGAGGGTCCTTCCTTCAAGCGCTTTAAGCCTCGTGCTAGAGGATCTGCCTCAGCGATTAAAAAGCGCACAAGTCATATCAACATCGTGTTGACAGATGAAGTGTCTCTTGAAGAGCCTAGGTCAAAATCTAAAAAAGAAACTGCCGCTCCAAAAAAAGCAGCTCCTAAAGCGGAAGCAAAAGCCCCAAAGGCTGATGCCGCTCCAGCGGGAGATGAAGCAGCACTTGGACAAGTTTATAAAGAAGCTCCTGCTGAGGTCGACGACCTTAAGAAAATTAGTGGCGTAGGCCCTGTTCTCGAAACAAAGCTAAACGAGCAAGGAATTTACAAGTATGAACAAATCACGAAATGGACGCCTGAGAACATTGTGGCATTCGATGAACGCCTCGCATTCAAAGGACGTATCGAGCGTGATAATTGGCTCGAACAAGCAACAGCTTTGTTCGAAGAAAAATACGGAAACGCTTAAGAAAATTTAACTGCATCACGACAATATGGGACAAAAAGTTAACCCGATCGGCTTCCGCCTCGCTGTCAATAAAGATTGGCGCTCTAAATGGTATGCGAAAAAAGGTGAAGACTATACTACAAAGCTTCATCAAGACCTTGCGGTTCGCAAATATATCAAGAAACGTCTTCACTTTTCAGCTCTTTCTCGAGTCACTATCGAGCGTGCTTGGAATAGCGTTCGTATCACTCTTCATACCTCACGTCCGGGATTAATCATCGGGCGTAAAGGATCTGAAATTGAACGATTGACAAAGGAACTTAGCAAAATTTGCAAAGGAGCTCCTGTTAAAATCGACATCGTTGAGATTCGTAAGCCTGAAATTGATGCCCAACTTATCGCAGAAAACATCTGTGTTCAGCTTGAGCGTCGAATCAGCTTCCGTCGTGCAATGAAAAGAGCTCTCCAGACCGCTATGGATTTCGGAGCGGAAGGAATTCGAGTTCGATGCGCAGGCCGCCTTGGTGGTTCTGACATTGCTCGTGCAGAGTGGTATCGTAAGGGGAAAGTCCCTCTACAAACTCTTCGTGTCCCAATTGATTATGGATTTGCTGAAGCTGCGACCGTTTACGGAATCATCGGAGTAAAATGCTGGATCAATAAGAAAGACGATGCGGATTTATCTCCTCGCCCTCAAAATGATCGTCGCCCAAGAAGAAAAGGCGGCAATGATCGTAGAGGTGGTGGCGGAGGTCGTCCGGGAGGTCCAGGTGGCCGTTCGGGAGGTCCAGGTGGTCGCCCAGGTGGCCCAGGTGCTGCAACTCCGCAATCTGCTAAGCCAGCAGAAAAACCAGCTGCCGTCGCTCCTCAAGCAGGAACGCCAGGCAAATAAATCAACAACTTATTAATTTCTAAAGAGGAGGACAGACTATGCCATTACTTCCAAAAAGAACAAAATTTCGTAAAACCCAACGCGGTAACCGCGGGGGAAATGCTCAACGCGGCACTAACGTAAGCTTCGGCGACTTCGGTCTCCAAGCTACTGGCCGTGGATGGATGACTAACCGCCAAATCGAAGCTTGCCGGATCACGATTAACCGTGAGCTTAAGCGTCGTGGTAAAGTTTGGATCCGAGTTTTCCCACATAAATCAGTAACAAGCCGTCCACCAGAAACTCGTATGGGTAAAGGTAAAGGAGCTGTTGAAACATGGGTTGCTGTTATTCGCCCAGGAACAATGCTTTTTGAAATTGCAGGTGTTTCTGAAACACAAGCTCGTGCTGCGATGCGCCTTGCCGCTTATAAGCTCGGGATCCCAACACGATTCGTTTCTCGTCAAAAGTAACTTTTAGCACTTCAATCTTTCTATTATCATGCCTCAAACCAAAGCAAAAGATATTCGCGAATTGAGCCTTGAAGAGCTTCAAGTTCGCCTCCGCGATCTGAAGCAAGAAGGTCTTAATCTTCGTCTCCAGTCCGCTACTGGTCAACTTGAGAACACGGCGCGCAAAGGCCTTGTTCGTAAGGAGATCGCTCGTGTGATGACGGTTCTTAGTGATCGTCGCAACAACGCGTAATAAATTTACCCATTACCCATTTACCAGGATGAGCCAAACTGAAAATAAAGGAATTAAAAAAACCCGCGTAGGGGTAGTCATTTCTACTAGCATGGATAATACCATCGTTGTAGAATACACCGCTCGTGTTCCGCATCCACAATTCAAAAAAATCATTAAGCGGAGTAAGAAGTTCTATGCACACGATGCAGACTCTTCTGCCGCTGTCGGTGATAAAGTTCGCATCGAGGAAACTCGCCCGCTTTCAAAAACGAAACGCTGGCGCCTTGTTGAAGTGCTTACTCACTAAATCTCATTTCTTATCAAATTAAGAATTTAACTCTACGAACCTTTATTTAACTTTTTTAGCTATGATCCAGATGGAATCAAAAATCCAGGTCGCCGATAATACTGGCGCCCGTGTGGCTAAGATGATTGGTGTCATCGGGAAGCGGACTCGTTCTGCTCGCGTTGGCGACATCATTACAGCCCATATCCGCGAATCAATCCCGACCGCATCGGTCAAAAAGGGGACCGTTGTAAAAGCGGTCGTTGTTCGCACCGCCTATCCTGTCCGTCGTCGTGATGGCTCTGTTCTTCGTTTCGATAGCAATGCTGTCGTGATCATTGATAAAGATGGGAATCCTAAAGGAACTCGTATTTTTGGCCCTGTGGCTCGTGAGCTTCGTGAAAAGAAATTCATGAAGATCGTTTCACTTGCTCCAGAAGTTCTCTAATTTTTAATTACCCTTGTAATCATGAGTCGTATTAAAACACACGTCAAAATCAACGATGAGGTTGAAGTCATTTCAGGAGCTCACAAAGGAAAACGTGGCAAAGTTCTTGAAGTGAAATCTACCAAAAACCAAGTGATTGTTGAAGGAGCTCGCCGAATTAAAAAGGCTTTGCGTCGTTCCGAAGAGAATCCTGAAGGTGGAATTACCGAGGTTGACGGACCAATTCACATTTCAAATGTAAAAAAGGTTGGATAAACCCAACCAACTAGTATAGGCCCTCTCTCCTGCCCCTTAAAAAGGCAGGATTAAGTTTCTATACAACTTACATTTCCAACTAAGCGCTTAAGCGCGTTACGCTGACCCGCAATGATACCAACATTAAAAACTGTATATAAAGATAAGATTGTGCCGGCTCTCAAAGAGAAGCACAGTTATTCGAACCCACATCAGGTCCCTCGTTTAGAGAAGATCGTTGTGACCACCCATGTCGGTCGTTACATTAACGACCGGAAAGCTGCTGTCGAAGACGCAGTAGAGGAAATCACCCGCATCACAGGCCAAAAGCCAAGTGTTTCTTTCGCTCGTAAGAGTGTCGCTAACTTCAAGGTTCGTGAAGGCGAAGCTGTTGGAGCACGTGTTACTCTTCGTGGCAATCAGATGTGGGAATTTCTTGATCGTTTTATTAACGTGACGGCTCCCAACATTCGCGATTTTCGTGGAATCTCTCCGAAAAGTTATGATGGGCAAGGCAACTACGCTGTCGGTTTTGCTGACCAAGCTATTTTTCCTGAAATCGAACTTGATAAAATTAAACGTCAAATCGGTTTCGACCTTATTTTCGTAACTTCTGCGTCATCAAACCAAGAAGCTCATTCTCTTCTCTCTCAGCTTGGCATGCCATTCCGTGAGCAGAAATCAAATGATGACTCCGCTGAAGCAGCAGCTTAATTGGAAAACCCTAAACGATAACTTAGAATATTGATACCATGGCTGTTGTAAGCGACCCTATTTCAGACTTTCTTACCCGTTTTAAGAATGCATCACGTGCCGGAAACGATAGTTTTTCTGCGCCATTCTCTAAAGCAAAAGGTGAGATTGCTCGAATCCTTAAAGAAGAAGGATATATTTTGAACTACGAAGTGAAACCTGAAGGGGGTCACCAAGTAATCGAAGTGAAAACTAAATTTGTTGATAGCACTCCAGTTTTGACAGACGTAAAGCGCGTCTCAAAACCTGGACGTCGTCACTATGCCGGTGTGGGAGAAATTCCACGTGTCTTGAATGGTTTAGGCATCTCGATTGTATCGACCTCAAAAGGGTTGATGTCGGGAGCATCAGCTAAGAAACAAAGCCTAGGAGGCGAAGTTCTTGCCCTCGTTTGGTAAGAAATTTCAGATTCATCAATTTAAGATAGAAGGATAGTAAA
Organism: uncultured Verrucomicrobiales bacterium; assembly: GCA_937951675.1. Taxonomy (GTDB): domain Bacteria; phylum Verrucomicrobiota; class Verrucomicrobiia; order Verrucomicrobiales; family Akkermansiaceae; genus CALFBI01. Next base: position 28,803 of record CALFBI010000006.1, on the reverse strand, counting down.
ATGTCACGAGTCGGTATTAAATCAATAGCACTTCCTGAAAAGGTCACGGTAACAGTGAATGGTGCAGAAGTGAAAGTTGAGGGACCTAAAGGATCTCTTGAGTGGTCTCTTCCAGAGGGGATTAGCCTCGATCAAGAAGAGGGATCAGTTTCACTTAATCGTGCTTCAGAGCAGCGTCAAATGCGCGCTCTTCATGGCACAGCAAGAAGTCTCATTAACAACATGGTTAGCGGCGTGAACGAAGGGTTTGTAAAAGACCTTGAAATTCTCGGTGTCGGTTTCCGTGCTGCAGTTAAAGGAGATAAACTTGATCTTTCCTTAGGGAAATCTCATCCAATTCTTCATCCAATTCCATCAGGACTGAAAGTTACAGTTACTGATAACACCAAAATTAAGGTTGAAGGAATTGATAAGCAAGCTGTCGGGCAATTTGCGGCAGAAGTTCGCGGATATTATCCACCTGAGCCATATAAAGGCAAAGGAGTTCGCTATGTAGGAGAATACGTTCGCCGTAAAGCAGGTAAGAGCGTTCAAAAATAAACTCAGTAAGAAAGGAATTTACTAGATGAGCACTTTAAACCGTAAAGCAGTCCGCCAGCGCATTCACCGCCGCATTCGTAAGAAAGTAGCAGGAAGCGCAACACGCCCAAGACTTGCAGTCCATTATTCAAACCAACACATTTACGCTCAGTTGATCGATGACGAAGCAGGTCGCACTCTTTGTGCCGCGTCAAGTCTCGATAAAGACATTGAGAAAGCCGCTTCGAATGTCGCTGTTGCGGCAGAAGTAGGCGTTCTTGTTGCAAAACGAGCAGCCGGTAAAAACATCGATACTGTTATTTTCGATCGTGGAGGTCACCTCTACCATGGGAAAATCAAAGCATTTGCTGATGCCGCTCGTGAAGGTGGCTTGAAATTCTAACTCTTTTTTCAGATAAACATGACACCAAACACCGTCAAAGACCGCGATAACAAAGCGTCAGGAGAGCCTGAACAAGAGCTCACTGAAAAAGTTGTCTTCATCAATCGATGCTCCAAAGTTGTTAAAGGCGGACGCCGTTTTAGCTTCTCAGCTTTACTCGTTGCTGGCGATCAGCAAGGGAAAGTAGGCTTTGGCTTCGGAAAAGCAAACGAAGTCGCCGAATGTATCAGCAAGGCTAGTGATGCCGCTAAGAGAAATCTTATTTCAGTATCACTTCACGAAGGAACAATTCCTCATGAAATTTACGCGGAATTTGGAGGAGGTAAAGTTCTTTTAAAACCAGCTTCTCCAGGAACAGGGATCATCGCAGGTGGTGGTGTTCGTGCTGTATGTGAAGCGGTTGGAATTAAAGATATTCTCGCAAAGTCACTCGGATCAAACAATCATGCGAATGTTGTAAAAGCGACTCTTGAAGCGCTTTCCCAACTTCGCACCCATGATGAGGTTCTTACTCTCCGAGGTAAGAAAAAAAAGGAGTCGGCTTAAGTCTGATTCCCTAACCATAGAAGATAGAGATAATGAAACTTCATACACTAAAACCAAATGCCGGTGCGAAACACCGCACAAAGCGTCTTGGAAAAGGGGAAAGTTCAGGATTAGGAAAGACTTCAGGAAAAGGCCATAAAGGTCAAAAAGCCCGTTCTGGCGGAAATGTTCGTCCAGGATTTGAAGGTGGTCAAATGCCCCTTCACCGTCGTCTTCCGAAACGTGGATTTAACAATGTAGCCTTCCAGAAGAAGTCTGTCATCGTGAACTGTAGCCAACTCGAAGCAAAGTTCGAAGCTGGTGCTACCGTAAACGAAGAAAGCCTTCGTGAGTCAGGTTTGATCAAAGGAGCTTTTGATGTCATCAAGCTTCTTGGCCAAGGTGACCTCACGAAAAGCCTAACTATTTCTGTCGACTCAATCAGCGTTACGGCGCGTGAAAAAGTCGAGAAGGCAGGCGGCAAAATTAGTTAAGTATTTTGCCTCTTTAAAAGAGGCAAAAACGAAATAAATTTTACGTGAGGAAGCGCTGGTGTGCTTCCTCACGTTGTTTTTAAATTACTCCCTTATTAAAATTCGATATTTTACTTTTTAACATGATTTCTGCTTTTTCGAATATTTGGAAGGTGCCTGAGCTCAGAAGCCGCATTCTTTATACTTTGGCGATGATTGTCGTCGTCCGTCTTGGAGTCGCTATTACCCTTCCAGGAGTTGATCCTGGGGTGATCGAATCATGGCTTGATTGGAGATTGAGTGATGAGGGGAGTTCTAATCCTGGAGCGGCTGTAGGGGCTCTTTTAAACGTATTTAGTGGGGGAGGTTTGACTCAATGTGGCCTGTTTGCACTTGGGATTATGCCTTACATTTCAGCTTCGATTATGATGCAGCTGATGACAGTCGTTGTTCCCAAGCTTGCTAAACTTTCCCGTGAAGACGGAGGTCGTCAGAAAATCAATCAATACACTCGAATTATCACGATCATTATTGCGGTTGTTCAAGGATTCATGCTGGCGAGAACTTTGGAGAATCCGGAGAGCGCGGGATACCTGTTTGATGGAATTTCGAAATTCGGTTCGCTCGTTCCTGATCCAGGAATTGGTTTCCAGCTTCTTATCGTTCTCACGATTGTGGCAGGAACGATGCTTTTAATGTGGGTGGGTGATCAAATGACGGAACGAGGAGTTGGTAACGGAACCTCTCTGATTATTACGATCAATATTATTTCCGCTCTTCCTGGGGCTTTAGTTCAGGCTTGGGAATTCATCACACGCAAAGGAAACACTTTTGGACCCATTATTTTGGTAACCTTAATTGCGTTCTTGATCATTATTATTGCAGGAACGATTGCGATTACCCAAGGACAGCGTCGAATTGCGATTCAATATGCAAAGCGTGCGGGACGTGGAGGACGTGGAGTTCAGATGGGGAATACCCAGACGCAGTATCTCCCTCTTAAAGTGAATTACGCAGGAGTGATGCCGATTATTTTTGCAACGGCTCTTCTTTCTCTGCCTGCTGCGGCGTTTGCAATGATGTTTCGAGGGCAAGAGTGGGTTAATACGGTGCAAGTCTTTTTGAGCCCGATGAAAGCTCCTTACTATGTTATTGGAGGAATTATGATTTTTGCTTTCAGTTATTTCTGGGTAGCAACGATGTTTCAACCTAAGGAGATTTCTGAAAACTTGAAAAAATCAGGTGGATATATTCCTGGAGTGCGTCCCGGAGATCCAACTTCAAAGTTTCTTGATTACACCATGACTCGGTTGACATTCGCGGGAGCGATTTTCATTACCATTCTATTCGTTTTGCCGGCGATTCTTTCTTCGACAATGCAGCTTCCTCCTCTCTTTACATCCTTCTTTGGTGGGACGAGCTTACTTATTTTAGTAGGAGTTGTATTAGACCTCATGCGCCAAATCGAAACGCATCTTTTACAACGTCATTATGATGGTTTTCTTCGCAAAGGGAAGATGAGAGGTCGTTATGAAAAAACGGCTCAAGGACAGGTGACAAATAAATCTGTTTCAAACTCGTCGCTTATTTACCTTTGGGTTTTCATCGCTGTTCTGGTTCTCGTGGGAATTGTTGCGATGTCTGTTAACTGAAGTTTCGAACGAGCAGTGAATTGATTGAAGGCTGCGCGAGAGAATCTCGAGCAGCCTTTTTTATTTTAACGACCCCTCCCTCATTCAATAATGGAACGAATCATTTTTTTAGGGCCACCGGCATCAGGAAAAGGCACCCAGAGTCAGATTTTGGCAGATCGGTTAGGGCTTCCTAATTTGAGCACAGGGGCTCTTTTACGGAAACATATTACGGAAGGTTCAGAAATTGGGAGCTTGGCGAAGCCTTTTATGGATGAAGGCCAGTATATCCCGGATGAGTTGGCGATTCGGATGACTTGGGAATGGGTGTGTTTAAATTCTGAAGGCTGGGTATTAGATGGTTTTCCTCGAACGTTAGAGCAGGCAAAGAAGCTTGACGCATTACTGACAGATTCAGTTAAAGTCATCTATTTGGATGTCAGTTTAGACCAACTTCAGAGTCGAATTCTCTCAAGATTACAATGTCATCAATGTGGTGCAGTTTCGTCTAATGGTATTCATGAGAAAGGAAGCCCATGTCACCGCTGTAAATCAGGAAAGCTGCTGTCCCGCGAGGATGATAACGAAGAGAAATTTAAAAATAGGTATGAGTTTTACCAAAGGTTATCTGAGCCTTTGATCGACTACTATCAAAGTTCGGGGCGTTTGATTTCGATTCCTTCGGCCTCTTCTTCAGAAGAAATTTCAAAGCTTATTTTTCAATCTATTCAATATGGCAAAGCGCAAATCTAGAATCCCAATTAAGACCTCTGAAGATATCAAAAAGATGAGAGTCGCTGGTGAGATTGCGAGTAAGATCTTGCAAACTTCGGCGGCTTTTATCGAGGCGGGGAAGACGACCCGCGAGATTGATCTTTTTGCGGCAGAGCTCATGAAAGAGCATGATTGTGTGAGTGCTTTTTTAGGCTATCGCGGCTTTCCGGGATACACTTGTCTGTCTGTGAATGAGGAAATCGTGCATGGAATCGGAGGTGATCGAGTGATTAAAGACGGTGATTTGATTAAAATTGATGTCGGTATTACTAAAAATGGTTTTATTGGTGATAATGCGACAACGGTTCCTGTAGGGAAGATCACAGAAAGTGAAAAAAAGCTTTTAGCTGCTACGGAACAGTCTCTTTTTGAGGCGATTTCATACGCTCGACACGGAGAGTATTTAGGAGATTTATGTGGCGCGGTCGAAGCCTTCGTTCAGCAGCATCATTTTACTGTCGTGCGGGATTTAGTAGGGCATGGAGTAGGGAGAGAGCTTCATGAAGAACCACAGGTTCCGAATTACCGTCCGCAAGGGGTCACTCCGCGTTTAAAAGAGGGAATGGTTTTAGCGATTGAGCCAATGATTAATGAAGGAAAAGCTTCTGTGAAATGGCTAGATGATGGTTGGACCGTGATTACAAGTGATCGTAAAGCTTCATCTCATTTTGAGCATACGGTGTTAGTCACGCGAGGTGAACCTGAAATCTTGACCTGGAGACCGAGGACAGCTCTGCCGGAACAACTTGGCATTATTTTATAAAAGAGGAGAGACGAATTCTCTTTCTTTTCTCGCTTGATGATCAAGAGTTCACCTAGAACGTTATGAACAAAGCGATCATATTAAGCTGCGCAGCCTTATCCGTATTGGGTGAGGTGAGTGCTGAATTAACCCAACCAAACGTATCGACTAAAACGATGATTGAAGCACCTGCAGATGTCGCAGCAGCACCCGCTGATGCGATCAAAACGGAATCCGGATTGGCCTCTAAAGTCATTCAAAAAGGAACAGGAACCGAGAACCCTACTGCGGCCGATACGGTCAAAGTTCACTATACTGGATGGACGACAGATGGAAAAATGTTCGATAGTTCTGTCTCTCGAGGAGAACCGACGACTTTCCCTCTTGGGCAAGTTATCAAAGGATGGACCGAAGGAGTTCAGTTGATGGTCGTAGGTGAGAAACGTCGGTTTTGGATTCCTGGTGAATTAGCCTATGGCGAAAAGCCAACTCGTCCTGGGGCGCCATCAGGAACTCTCGTTTTCGATGTTGAATTACTCGATATTAAGCAAGCTCCGAAAGCTCCTGTAGATGTTGCTCAGGCACCTGCCGACGCGGAAAAAACAGAATCAGGTTTAGCTTCTAAAGTGTTACAAGTAGGGACAGGTTCTGAGAACCCGTCAGAAGAAGATACCGTGACGGTTCATTATTCTGGTTGGACAAAAGGAGGAGACCTTTTTGATAGTTCAGTAGAACGAGGTGAGCCAGCGAGTTTCCCTCTTAATCGGGTCATCAAAGGATGGACCGAAGGAGTTCAACTCATGGTCGAAGGTGAGAAACGTCGCTTTTGGATTCCTGCTGAGTTGGCCTATGGTGAAAACCCTGGCGGCGGAGCACCGGGTGGTCAGCTTTGTTTCGATGTGGAGCTTCTTACGATCAAAAAGGCACCAGAAGCCCCTAAAACCCCAGAGGATGTTACGTCTGTTCCTAGCAACGTGGAAAAAACAGAATCGGGCTTGGCTTCTCGCGTCTTAGTAGCTGGTTCGGGAAAAAACCACCCGAAAGCGACAGATGAAGTAGAAGTTCATTACTCAGGTTGGACGACGGATGGGAAACTTTTTGATAGCTCTGTTTCACGAGGGGAAACGATTAGTTTTCCTCTTAATCAAGTTATTCCAGGATGGACCGAAGGAGTTCAGTTAATGGTTGAGGGAGAGAAACGTCGCTTTTGGATCCCAGCAGAATTAGCTTATGGAGTGAATCCTCCTCCAGGGGCTCCGGCAGGAATGCTCGTATTTGATGTTGAGTTATTCAAAATCAAATAAAAGAGACTCTCTTTCATTTTTGAAAAAGCGGAGGCCATGAGGTCTCCGTTTTTTTTGCCTTTTTTAGGCAAAAAGAAACATAAAAAAGCCTCCTTTGAAAAAAGAAGGCTTTCAAGATAATGGTGAATAGTAGTCGAGATCTTAGTTTAGATATTTAACCGAGCATCCGTAAGGAGGAGTTTTTGCCGAAGATATCTTTTTCTTAGCAAGTAATTCGTCGAGAGCCTTGGAGATATAGTTTTCAGATTTCTCGATGTCTTCCGCTTTAGTAGAGTTTGTCGAATCGATGGCACCTTCGTAGACGATGTGTCCTGCTTGGTCTAAGATAAAGAAATGGGGGGTTGTTTTAGCTCCGTATTTTTGACCTGTTTTTCCAGTAGGGTCGAGTAGCACGGCAGATGCGGCTGAGCCTGCCTCTTGGGCATTCTCGGAGTTGGTTTTAGCGGCTGTTTTTCCAGAGGCAATCGAGAGCCAAACAATGTCTTTGTCAGTGTATTTTTTCTGAAGCTTCGGAATATTACCGGAATGGTGGTAATGTTTCGCTACAAAAGGGCATTCAAAGTTGGTCCATTCGAGAACAACAACTTTTCCAGCATATTGAGAAAGGCTATGCTTTTTTCCCGAAAGGTCTTTTAGAGTGAAATGACTTGCGTGTGCTCCAGAGCAGTGGGGAGCGTCTTTTTCATGTCCGGCTTCACAGGCTCCACACTCAGCAGAGAGAGCGGAGGTGAAAGAGAGTGTCGCTGAGAGGAATAAGGCAGGGATCGTCAGTGTTTTTAATTTCATCATAAATAAAGAATTACCCTAGTGAAGCAGGCCTTGGCTGAAATGTCTAATCGATAGTTCTTTGAGCCGGAAGAATAAAGCCTCCCTGAGAAGTTGAGATGATCCATTCAGAGGGGAAACTTTTGGGGGAAGTGTATTCAGAGAGAGGGATCGTGATAGAGGTTTCGTGAGCTGATTTTTTTTCTGAGACGATAGGTTGAGTGGGGTCTTGAATGTTTTTTTGCGTCGTGAAAACATCTAAGATTTCAGGAAGAAGAGATGTCTTTTGAGAGGTTGAAAGAGTGATAATTAAAGCCTTTGGTTTTTTTTGAATCTGACTTTGCCATGTTTTAGGAGTGGGCTGAGGCCAGGGCTGGGAGGTCGGAGGTGCCTCGACTTGTGTGAGGTCAAAAAGAATGGTGGTCGACTCAGGTAAACAGAGGTCTTCATTACAAGAGAGCCAACTCAGTTGGCCTGTGATTCTTTCGGGGGTGATTTCGTTTTTCTTATGGTAGGGAGCCCGAAGCCACACGGCATGGTCATAGCCGATGCAGTGTAAGGTCCCTGTTTTGAATCGTTTCGGGAGAGGGTATTGGAGTGGTGAGATATTGACTGAATCGTCGGTTTCATTCCATTGAACTTCTGGAGGGACTCCCATTTCTCCTGGGTCAAGGTAGTAGAAGTGGTAAGAAGGTAGAGGTGTTATCTTGATCCATAAGAATTTTTCGGAAACAAGCGTCGAGATCTGCACCGTCAGTTTGGGGGAGTCTGGCTGAGCGCGAAGCATTTGCGAGAGGAGTAAAAGAAAGCTAAAAAGGACTAATTTCATTGAAGGGGAGGAGTGTTTGCTTGCGCTTGGTAAAGCGGCAGGTGTTTTGAATTCCAACTTCGTTGACGAGCTGAAGCGCTTCAGGGAATTTACGAGCGACTTCGTTGGGGCGGTGCGCGTCAGACGAAATCAGCACTGGGATTTGTGCTTCGGCTGCCATTTCCAGAAAAGGGTGAGCAGGGTATTGCTCAGCACACTTTTTGAACCATCCTGCAGTGTTGAGTTCGAAGGCTACTCCTTGGTCGACCATGGCTTGAATGACAGGTTCATAGAAGCGGCGAAGGTCTCCCTGGGGATGAAACCCGAATTTTTTGATAAGATCAGGATGCCCCATAATATCAAATAAACCGCTGTTTACCATTGTGACGTATTCTTTCCAGTAACGGGCCCAGGTTGCTTCCAGGTCAGTTTCGGCCCACCGGCCAAGCCATTTCGGATTATCAAAATCCCAATCTTTCAAATAATGAACAGAACCAATGAGGTAATCCCAGGGGTGGCTGGCACTGAGCTCTTCGATCCAGGCCTCACATCCTTGGATCCAATCGCATTCGAGTCCACTTTTAACGATGATGCGGTGATCAGCATGAGCTCGAGCTTTTTCAATCCAGAGGTGGTAATCAGGAAGTTCCGACTTAAGCATTCGCCAATCATCAAAAGGTTCAGGAAGGGCCGGGGCATGATCTGAGATTCCGTATTCGGCGAGTTTTGCGGAAATAGCGGCTTCGATAAAGGCCTCTGGTTCGCCTTCGGCATGCCGGCAAAGCGGGGTATGAGTGTGATAATCGACGAGCATACGATTCTTTGTGTCTTTTGATGTTGTTCCTGAGGAAGAGAGTCGTTAGTTTAAACCTTAATTCCAACTAAGCATTGATGAGCCAACTCAGCGAGTATTTTTCCGAGCCAAACGCTTTTACAGCGATGATTTTTGAGAAACTTAAAGATCACCCAAAGCGGATCGTTTTCCCAGAAGGGGAAGACGTGAGGATTGTCCGGGTGGCGGCACGCATGGTCGAGATGGAAATCGGGGTGCCTATTTTACTTGGAGACGAAAGCCGTATTATTTCTTTATTCGAAAAAGAGGGGCTCTCTCTGGATTTTGTTCGGATCATTAATCCTTCTAAGAGTTCTGATTTATCATTATTTGCGAAGCGCTTGGAGAAGATCGAAAGGTATCGGGGACTTTCTCTTACCAACGCGACTGAAACCGTAACGAAGCCTCACCGGTATGCGGCAATGATGCTGCAATATTCTCATTGTGATGCGGTTGTTGGTGGGAATCAGGTGATTCCAGGGTTGTTTTATCGTTCTTTATTACAAATGGTGAAGCCTTTGGCGAATGTGCCGCGAGTGTTTTCCGCGGCGGTTGTTGTAGGAGACCATTTAGATCATTTAGGTTCTGAGGGCATTTTATTTTTAGCTGACACCGGAATGAATCCGGCTCCGTTGACGACGGAGTTAGCTTCATTTGCAGTAGAAACAGGTAAAGTAGCTCGTCATTATTTGGGGCGCCGCCCTCGAGTCGTATTATTGAGTCACTCAACAAAGGGCTCCTCTAATGCTGACTCAGCTCGTAGAATGGAAGCGGCTACGGCATTAGCAAAGTCACAAGTATCTGACCTCGATATTGAAATTGATGGAGAGTTGCAAGCTGATGTTGCCCTTGATCCGTTAGCTGCAGAAGTGAAATTACCCGAGGCTGAGCGCCATGGGTCTGCAGATGTTTTAGTATTTCCGAACCTCGATGCCTCCCATATTTCGATGAAATTATTGCAACACGTTGCAGGGGCTCAAATTTATGGACACCTTGTGATGGGGTTGACAAGACCCGCGGCACAAGTGCCCCGAACGGCCACCGAAGAGATGATTTTAGGGACTGCCGCCGCGGTTGGTCTAGAGGCTGTCAAAACGCATGAGCTTTATGCCGTGGGTGAAATTACTTGGTAAGGTTGCCGTCTAGAAAGGCGTTAAGATCCGCATACAGGACTTCGCTACCTTCATCTTTAAACGGTTCGTGCCGTAATCCTTCGTATTCACGATATAGAACCTTGGCTTGGTTAGCTAAATACTTGCGTGGAAAAAGAGGAGGGCAGACTTGATCGGAGCTTCCTTGAGTGACTAAAATAGGAATGGAAGGGAGAGAAGAGGGAAGAAGTTGGTTTCTAAGAGTTTGTCCGATCTCGTAGACTTCATGGGCCCATGCAATAGAGATAGATTGGTGAAAAAGCGGTGATTTTCGTTTGCGAGGTCCATGGCGACATAAGTCTCCATGGACACCGGTATGGATCCTGAAAGTAGGAAACCAATCCATGAGAGGCGTTTTTAGCAAGGGAAGGAGATGCTCTTTTTTGTGCTCAGGGCAGAGTAAAGGGGAACTAATCCATGCTTTTTGATAATATTTGGAGTTTTGGCAAAGCTCTAAAAGGCAAAGCATTCCGCCCATAGAGTGTCCCATAAGGTCTGTTGGTAGTTGTGGATCTAAGCGTTTCCGAAGAAGGCGGAAAAGGTGAGAGACGGTTTCAACGGTTCCAACATGCCCTCGAGTGCCAGGGCTCTTTCCGTGACCAGGTAAGTCAACCCCGAGGCAACGGTAGTTGCGATCAAGAAAAGGTTGAAGAATTTCCTGATACCTTTCCGCAAAATCACCTTGGCCATGGACGAAGATGAGCTGATTCGTAGCAGGGGAACTAGGCTTATAATCGTAAAAAGAAAGAGTGTTTTCTGGAGGTAGTAGAGGATTTTTCATGTTGAAATACTAAACTAAGCTTTTGAGCAATTTACTAGTGAGTCGCTCACCTTTCTCATGATTCACTCGGGTATAAGAGTTTCCTAGGTTATGAAGGATACGGCGTAAGATTTCTTTTTGTGAGCATGGTTCGTGTAGAATTCGCCGAGTATGCTCATCTAGATTATTATTTTTTTCTATAATCTCGTTAATATAAAGAATTACTCCCTTTCTAAAAGGGTCTATTAAAGCGGCTCTGCCATTGACTTCAGCTCGGGCAAAAAAATGCCCAGGGAAGTTGCATCCATAGATCTCAACCCCAAGACGCTGTCCGACTAACATTAGGATCACTGCTAATCCAATGGGATTACTGGTGTTATTTTCGAGGCACCAGGTCAGATCAGAGTTGTTGATGAAATAGTAGTTTTGGCTGTTACCAATGAATTTTTTAGATTGGAATAAATATTCAGCAAGAATTTGAGCATTGAGAACCGGATACTTATCTTGAGCTTCGTCAGCTAAATCATCTAAGAGGTCGCTCAAAGAGGCTCTTAATGTAATACCATCGTGCAAGAAATCAGAGAGTTGCCTAAGGAGAAATTCAAACGTTTCCCAATCTCCGTCAGGGAGTTCAAGAGAGTTTTGGGGAATATGCCATTCTTTAATTAATTGTCGTTCTCGCCCTGGAAACAAGAGGTCACTCAAAAGAGATTGATCTTTTTTAGAGAGATCGATGTTAAGAGCTGCCATTTCATGGCTAAGGTCTCCTTTGACCTGAGCTAGCTGTTTGATAAGAGCATTTTTGATTTCAGGCTGCTCGTCATCAAGGAGCTTTAAAAGGTGAGGAAGTTCTTGGGTAAGATTATTCATCCGTAGCCATTTAAGTTCGCGCAAGAATCCTGATAGGTCAATACATGAGAAACTAATCGTATGAGACCAAAAAAAGCATTGGTGGTGCGCGATACCGGATTTGAACCAGTGACCTCCACCATGTCAAGGTGTTGCTCTACCAACTGAGCTAATCACGCGTTAAATATTTCACCAACGAAGTTGAGAGGCTAAGGAGAAGATTTCTTTGTTGCAAACCCTTTTTTATACTTATCGTGCTCTTTTTAGAGCGAAAAGTTTAGGGAGTCGTCTGATCTCCTTCCCCACAAAAAAAGAGCTGGCATTGCCAGCTCTTAAGGAAATGAATATTTCTTTACTGAAATTTATTTTTTGCGAGCCGTTTTCTTAGCTGCTTTTTTCTTAGGAGTTTTTTTAGCGACTGCTTTTTTGGCTGCTTTCTTTTTTGGAGCCGCTTTTTTAGGCGTTGCCTTCTTAACAGCTTTCTTAGGAGCCGCTTTTTTAACGGCTTTTTTCTTAGCTACTTTTGCTTTTTTTGGAGCCGCTTTCGCAGGAGCTTTTTTAGCTGCTTTTTTAGGAGCTGCTTTTGTCTTTTTTGGGGCCGCTTTCGCAGGAGCCTTTTTAGCTACTTTTTTCTTAGGAGCCGCTTTTTTCTTTTTGGCTGCTGTTTTTGAAACGATGACTTCGTTCTTCACTTTTTTAGCCGCACGCTTTTTCGTTTTGTGCGTTTTGAGTGCCGTGACGACTTCGCTTTTTTCATCTTCAGTTAAATTTCCAGAGTTAAGAATCTGGAGGATTGCTTTGCCTACGCTACCGCCGAAGAGGTTTGTGACGAATTCTTGAGCTTCAGGTTTTAAAATAGAAGCCTCAGAGAGTGATGCACGATAAATATAAGCACGACCTGCTTTTTTAGTTTTTACGAGGCCTTTACGCTGGAGGCTCTGAAGAACAGAAAGAACAGTAGTGTAAGCGCGTGACTTTCCATCAGGAAGGTTTTCAAGAACGGTAGTCACGGTAGACGGTCCTTCTGTCCAGAGGACATGAAGCGCTTGGAGCTCAAGATTTGAAGGTGCTTTTGTTTTAGACATGTATTTTATTTTTTGTTAGCACTACTAGTAAGGGCGTTAACTTAAGGTTTCGTCAAGTTAAAATAACTTAAATATCTGATTTTCAATGGTGGGAATGAATCGTAGACCTAACGGTGATTTAAGGCTATTTACTCCCCAGGGTGATCTAGTAGGGGGGGATTCCAGTTTTTCAGCTCTTTTTTAAGTAGAGGAATGAAGTTAGGATGTGAGGAAGAGTTATTAAATAAGACTTTTCCAGTGGGTGAAATTAAAACAAAAGAGGGTGAAGAATCGATTCTCAAAAGCTGTTGTAAACTAGGTTGAGTAGAGTTTTGGAACCAATGATGAGGTTCTTTAAGGCCTTTTATTTGCTTCATTGCATCAGCCGAAGCTTCTTCATTTTCTTCGATAATAAGAGCAAGTGACGTAATAGGGTGTTCTTTGAAACTTTTGTGTAGAGAGAGATACCATTCGTGTTCTTGAACACAGAGATGGTTCCAAGGGGACCACAAATAAAGTAATAAATGGCCGGGTTGTTTTTGGAGGAGATTCGAGATTGAGATGGATGCCGTAGTGCCCAAGGGGGTGATTTCGTGTTCGTAAGGAAACTCAAATAAATTCATATGCTGAGTCATACGGTATTCTTCAATATGATGCCCAAAGATATTAGCTTGTTTAGGACTAAGCCAGAAAGCCTCCTTGATTCGTTGCTCGAAAGTTTCCTTGTCTTGATCTTCGAGAGCTTTGAGGGCCAAGCTGTATTGGACCACAGACTCCCAGTCTTCGCGGGTGCTGAAAATCTGAGAATTTTTGAGCTGAAAGTGAGGCCTTTGCGCTTTTAGCTCTTTGGAAAGGGTCGCGATTTGGTCAAACTGAGAGTGATCAATATAGTAAAGAAAGCGCGCTTCTAGAAGGGCTTGCTTTGAAATGTCTTTTTCTGGGGCTTCAGAGAGTAATTTCTTAAATAGAGCAGGCTCTCTTGTGTCGAAGAGAGCCTGCAAAAAATCATTTTCTCCCAGAAGAGAAGGAACCGTTCCTAAGAGTAAGAAAAAAACGGCTCCAAAATGATGAATCTTCATTGAGAAAGATTCAAAAAGTTATTGAGCTGGGATTTGTAGTGTTTGACCTACTCGGATCAAGTTTCCATCTAGTGCATTAGCTTGGCGGATGGCATCAACGCTAGCGCCATATTGGCGGCTAAGGCCCCAGAGAGTATCTCCTTTTTGAATGACATGAGAGCTACTATTTCCACTCGCTACAGGAGCGGGGGTAGGCGCGGTTACCTGAGGAACACTAGGAATTTGAGGGGCAGGAGTAGATTGATAAGGAGGATTGACTTCTTGATAAGACCCTTGCTCAGGAAGGGTTGTTCCTTGTCCAGGAACTCCATAAGGGTTTGCTTGTTGATCTTGAGTTTGTCCCGTCCCGTTTTTTTGTAGGAGGGGGTATTGGCAAGAGTTGAGCAAAAGGAGACTTGTGATAGATATAAGAGGAAGGGTGATCTTCATGACTTTATTATTCTTAATAATTAATAAATGTGAAATATATAATTCACATTCTCTTAAGAAGAACGACTCTCAAGGGTGATTTTATTTCAAATTACTTAAGAAAATTGAAAAAAGTGCTCAGTAGTGCTTTCGATTTGGGCTAAGCAACTGTCGAGGTCTTCTCCCCGTGTTTGAGCAATGACCTGAGCAATGAATGAAGTGTAACCTGGTTCATTCCGCTTTCCTCGGTATGGAGAGGGAGCGAGGTAAGGAGAGTCTGTTTCAATCATAAAGCTCCCAGGAGGAAGCGATTTCACGACCTCAAGGGTGCTTCCTGGGTTTTTGAAAGTGGTGATTCCAGTAAAGGAAACAAGACCCCCGAGAGAAATGATTTTCTGAGCGGTATCGAGATCGTGAATGAAGCAGTGAAATACAGCGCGCACTTTTTGAGCATACCGTTCGTAAATACGTAATGCGTCTTCAACTGATTGCATTCCCTCTTGATCCCTTGTGTGAATGACGATGTTTTTCCCTGATGAAGCAGCGAGTTCGAAATGCTTTTCGAGAAAGACTCGTTGCCTTTCGTGGTAGGTCTTAGCGTCTGTTCCTTTAGGGGCAGGATGGTAGTAGTCTAAGCCTGTTTCTCCAATTGCGACGACTTTAGAGTGAGAAAGAGCCGCTGTTTCGATCTTTTCGAGAAAGGTGTCTGGCGTTTCTAAAACATCACAGGGGTGCACCCCGATAGCGGCGTAAATTTCAGGGTGGTTCTCGGCGAGGCTGAGAGTGCGGTCCAAATCGTGAGTTCCGGTCGAAAGAGAGACCATTCTCGTAACTTGATGTTGTCGGGCTCGATGAATGAGGCCTTCAAGTTCATCCGGACCAAAGCGATCTGAGGCAAGATGACAGTGAGAATCGGTCATCATAAGATTTTCGAAATGGAGTGTGTGCTTGGCTGAATTACCACTCGATTGCAGCGGAGGCCCAAGTCATACCTGCGCCAAAGACGACGAGAACGATTTTGTCTCCACGTTCAAATTTTTCTTGGCGGTGCGCTTCATCAAGAGCGATTGCGACTGCTGCGGCCGAAGTGTTTCCATATCGATCGAGATTTACGAATACTTTCTTGTTATCGATGGTAAGTCGATCTGCGATCGCGTCGATAATGCGTAGATTAGCCTGGTGAGGGATGACAAGCTTGATGTCGCTTGGCTCTAGTCCCGCTCGCGCGATGACAGTATTAGCAGAGTTCTTCATGCGAGTGACGGCATGTTTGAAAACTTCTTTGCCTTGCATGGAGAGAGAGGCTAGGTGTTGGTTAACGTTTTCTTCAGTAGTCGGATGAGCGGAGCCTCCTCCTGGGATGTTAAGAAGGTGAGTTTGTTTCCCGTCTGTGCCGATGTCTGTAGCAAGGATTCTTCCCGTGCCTTCGATGGAGGCACCAAGCACCGCGGCTCCGGCACCATCGCCAAATAAGACGCAGGTGGTGCGGTCTTTCCAGTTAATGAAAGAGGAGAGCTTTTCTGCGCCGATGATTAAAGCGTAGTCGACGGCTCCCGTCTGAATCATGTTCTCCGCAATCTTCATGCTGTAGAGGAATCCTGAGCATGCGGCTGAGATATCGAAGGCTACGGCTTGTGGAGCACCAAGATTATTTTGCACATAACAAGCGGTCGCAGGAGTCAGGGTGTCCGGGGTAATGGTAGCGACAATAATGAGGCCTAGCTGATCAGCAGTGATGCCAGCTTGCTCGAGAGCTTTCTTAGCGGCATGAGTGGCAAGGTGAGAAGTGTGCTCTCCTTCAGCTGCAATATGGCGGTTTTTAATGCCGGTCCGAGAAGTGATCCATTCATCAGAAGTATCGACGATGGTCGAGAGCTCATCATTGCTGAGCGCTTTTGCTGGGAGGTAGCTTCCGGTTCCTAGAATGGCAACAGGTTGATCTGCTAAATTCATGGCCACGATTGAGCATGAGTCTTGAGCAGAGGGCAACCCTTGATTTAGGAAGAAATGATCTTCGAGGCAGAGAGCATTCTTTCTTCAATGAGAGGGTTGATCTCATTCTCAATCGATTCGGTGCAGACTCGGATCGCATTTTCAATGGCGAGAGGAGAAGAAGAGCCGTGCGCGATGATCATGATGCCGTTCACCCCGAGTAGAGGGCTCCCGCCATACATTTCATAGTTGGTGCGGTCCTTGACTGCTTTGAAGGCGCCTTTTGATAAAAGTCCCCCGAGTAGGTAAAGAGGTTTTTTGCTGACTTCATGCTTAATCCAACGACTAATGGCTTTGGCCGCTCCTTCACAAGTTTTAAGGGTGACGTTGCCAACGAAGCCGTCACAGAGGACGACATCGACGGGTGAGCTCATGAGGTCGTTTCCTTCTATATTCCCAATGAATTCGAAGTGATCGTCGGATTGAGAGGCGAGTTCAGAGACCAGCGCAAATGCTTCACGGGTGAATTCAGTGCCTTTTTCGTCTTCTTCTCCGTTACAGAGAATGCCCACTTTGGGGCGTTTGATTTTATGAACCTTTTGGGAGTAAACAGTTCCCATCAGGGCATAGCCAAGGAGGTGAGCTGCTTTGGCTTCAGGGTTAGCTCCCGCATCGAGGATGTTGCAGAGGCCATACTCATTGGGGAGAGGTGTAGCGATCCCAGCTCTCTCGACGCCTTTTAGAAGGCGCCATTTAATAGTAGCCGCGGCAACGGCCGCCCCGGTGTTACCTGCAGAAACGACGGCTTGAGCCTCTCCTTTCTTAACGAGGTCAACGGCCCGAATAATAGAGGAGTCTTTTTTGGATTTGATCGCTTTGACCGGAGATTCACACATTTCCACAACCTGACTTGCGGGAACAATTTCGATTCGTGGGTCGAGAAGGCGATGTTCGTCACATTGCTGCTGTAAGACTTTTTCTTGCCCAACCAGATAAAGTTTTTGAATGTGCGGGAATCGGGCTAAGGCTTGTTTGGCGCCGAGAATATTAATCTGGGGGGCGGAATCTCCACCCATGGCATCGAGAGCTATTTTCATCTAAGTTTGGTGCGAAATCTCTTTTAGAAATTTTTGTTCATTGAGAATGAACAAAAAAAGGCAACCGTGCAAATGCAGGCTGCCGAGGTAATGAAATTTAAAGCGCGAAGGCTTAAAAAATCTCAAACGAGATCAACTTCGATAACCTGACGGTCACGATAGGATCCGCATGATGGACATGCAATGTGTGAAGGAACGCGGCTTCCACACTCAGGGCATGATTTGAGCAGAGGTTTGTGCCAGCGGTTCGCGCCACGACGCATTTTCTGTTTCATTTTTGATGTTCTACGCTTTGGAGCAGCCATGATTTATGTCAGTTAAAAAGTTCAGTCCGAAGAGGTGATGTCATCAAGAGCAGACCAACGATCATCCTTATCCTCAATCGGGGGAGAGACGTCTACCCTATCTTCGGCGGGTTTGTCTACTGCTAAATAACGAGAATCGATCGAACAGCTCATTTCTTCATCCCCATCTTCACATTTCGGGTAGCCAGGAAAGAGTATCACAATTTCTTCTCGCACCGCTTCAGAAGCATCAAGTTCTCTTTTAGATCCCGCAGGGAGACTGATATCACAGCTTTCTACAAAAATGGTCTGCGTGAAAGGGTGAAGGGTTCGAACACATTCGAATTCGATCAAAACCTCGATTTTTCCTTGTATAATGATATCATCATCAAAACGTTGAACATGAAAGTTCAGGGAGATATCTGAGCAAGCTTTGATATTGGTTTCCTGAAGTTCTAAAATACGAGAACTCAGGGTCTCATTTACCGAGAGGCCTTCTTCAGGTAAAGTGTCGAGATTAACTAAAAAACGATCCATGGCTTGAGAGTTATGCTGAGAATCTTAAAAAAACAATTTCCAAATCGAGAGAGTTTTCGGCAAACTTTTTTTGACTATGGCATGTATTTCTCCACACCTCTTATTGGGCGCCTATGCTGAAGGAGTTTTCCCAATGTCTGATCAGGGTGAAATCCAATGGTTTTCACCTCTTTTCCGAGGAGTAATTCCAATTGATGAATCGTTTCACGTTCCGAAAGGCCTGAGGAAATCGATGAAGAAAAAGCCTTTCGAGCTTCGAATGAATACGGCCTTTTTAGAGGTGATGAAGGGATGTGCCGAACGTAGTGAAACCTGGATTGATGAGATTATTTTAAAAAGTTACCTCGACCTGCATGAACTGGGTTATGCGCATAGTTTTGAGTGCTGGGATGAGGAAGGGTTACAGGGAGGTCTTTATGGTGTGTCGATGGGAAAAGCCTTTTTTGGCGAATCAATGTTTTCGAGAAAGAGTGAGGCCAGTAAAACCGCATTAGTCGGTCTTGTTTCCTGGATGCGTGAGTCTGATTTCGAACTGTTGGATACGCAGTGGATGACGGACCACCTTCGACAGTTTGGGGGCTATGAAATGCCTCGGAATGAGTATTTGAAAGCGCTCAAACATGCTCTAAGAGAGGTTGAGATGATCCGGGGGCACTGAAAAACAGGCGTAGCTTTAGTAAAGGAGCGCAAGAGCAAGCTCCTCGTTACTTAATTGCTCCATATGCTCATTTGCAAGGTAGAGAGAGATTTCATCATCCCAAGAAGAAAGGGAGAGCTCACCTTCTGATAAAGTGGGGCTAAGAAGAGGTGAAAATAAAATACCTGCGAAAAGGACTATTGCCGCGAGGCTAGGCGCGAGAATAGTAAAAAGGTGAATCGGTCTTTTCTCAGGCGGTGTAACCCGAGCAGCACGTAAAACATTCTGCGGGAAAGAAGCGGAAGGTTTCTGATGCGTGGCATGGTCTAAAAGCTTCCAGGCAAGATTTTCAGAAGGCTCAGGTGATTTCATCTTACTCATTAAACGGACTTATTGATTCAAAGTTGCGCTTAAACACCTCTTTTTTCTCCCCATAGGTGAATATGGAGCCGGTCGCTA
This sequence comes from uncultured Verrucomicrobiales bacterium, assembly GCA_937951675.1. Lineage (GTDB taxonomy): Bacteria > Verrucomicrobiota > Verrucomicrobiia > Verrucomicrobiales > Akkermansiaceae > CALFBI01. The sequence continues at coordinate 9,770 of CALFBI010000006.1, read as the reverse complement.
AAGCGGTATCCGTGTTGGAGGCAGGCCTCAACGACCCATGATTGGTTGTCCGAAACTTTTTGAGGAGTGGTCCCCTCCGGCATGAGGAAAAGGCGCTCAGGGGGGATACCGTAAGTTTTGGAGAGCTCTTTGATTTCGTCGAGATCGGCAGGACTAGTGAGAACAAATTTAAAGACAGCCTTGGCGGAGTTGGCAAAAAACTGAAGAGCTTTCTTTTTAAGCCGTAAAGAGGCTTCATTTCCGGAGTTCGCGAGTTTGGGGGAGACATTATAGTGACTCACGAGAAGATCAAATTCAGGAGAAGGGATGACGGTTCCGTTTGTTTCAATTTCGACACTGTAAGGTTTAATCTTATGATTTAACGAGGTCAAGAGTTCGACCCACTCGGGTTGATGCAGGAGAGGTTCTCCGCCCGTTAGAACGAGATGTCGACAGGGGAAGCGAGAAATGAGGGCTGCGATTTCAGTAATAGGAAGATCAATGAGGGCCTCTTGTTTTTTAAACTTTTGATTTTTTTCATGTTCCCAAGGAGTGCCGTCCCAGTTCCAGGTAAACGGAGTATCGCACCAAGAGCAGTGTAGATTGCAGAGTGAAGAACGAATAAAAACGCTTGGACGCCCAGTAAAGGGACCTTCTCCCTGTAAGGTGTAAAAGATTTCAGGATCTCCATTAGGTAGTTTCGCCAGTTTCAAGAGGCAAAGGCTAGCACCTCAGAAGACAAAATGCGACCCTTTGATTGATTCTTAGAATCAAAGCAGCCATCCTTCTTGAAGCATGAGTATTACCACGAAAAGAGGGGATGATGGAGAGACCGACCTTTTATTTGGAAAGAGAATCTCGAAGACGGATCAAAGAGTAGTGGCTCTAGGGGCCGTTGATGAGCTTAATGCGGCGATCGGGGTCTGCCGGGTTCATGCGGAGGGAGACTTGGTTGAGTGCCTTAATACGATTCAAAAACACCTGGTGTCTCTCATGGGGGAAGTCGCGACCTTACCAGAAGATCGGGTCACTTATCAAGAGAAGGGGTATGGGCAAGTCACAGAGCAAGAAGTGCTTTATTTAGAAGGCCTGGGAAAGGAGCTGGAAGATTCGGGGATTCGCTTCCGTGGCTGGGCACGTCCCGGAAAGGAGCAGAATGTATTAGCCGCTTTTCTAGACGTCGCGAGGACTATTGCCCGTCGTGCTGAACGGGAGAGCTTAGCTCTTGGAGGGCTTTCAGTGAGTGTGACCCTTTTTCTGAATCGGTTGAGTGATATGCTCTGGCTCTTAGCTCGAGAGCAAGAGCTTGAAGCTTAACGAAAGAGGCTCTTATTTGTCGTATCGTCCTTTGCGAGGCCCGTTCATCCAGGTCCAAGCGGTGCGAACAATACTTTCAGCATCTAGATAAGAAGCCTCCCATCCGAGCTTTTCTTTGGCAAAGTCTGGTTGAGCAATGAGTTTAGAAGGGTCGCCTTCGCGGCGTGGACCGTATTCGAGGGGCACTTTTTTGCCCGTTACCTTTTCTGCGGCGTCGATGATTTCTTGGACGGAAACACCAATTCCCGTTCCGATATTGCATTGGATAGATTCATTTTCTCTTTCTAAGAAATCGAGCGCTTTAATATGTGCTGAAGCGAGATCATTAACATGAATATAGTCTCGGATGCAGGTGCCGTCGGCGGTGTCGTAATCGGTGCCAAAGACGGAAATTTTATCGATTTCTCCAGTGATCGCCATCAGGACACGGGGAATGAGATGGGTTTCGGGTTCATGATCTTCCCCGATGACTCCATCATCCGAGCAGCCAGAGGCATTGAAGTAACGCAGAGCAGCGCTTTTGAGCCCCCAAGCGTGGTCGCAGTCTTGTAAGACCTGCTCTACCATGAGTTTAGACATTCCGTAAGGATTGATCGGAGCTTGAGGGTGTGATTCTACGAGTGGCAGCTGTTGAGGTTCGCCATAGGTGGCGCAGGTCGAGGAAAAGACAAAACGTCGGCATTGATGCTTTTGCATGATTTGCAAGAGCTTAATCGGTTCAGAGGTGTTATTATTATAGTATTTGAGAGGGTCAGTAACAGATTCTCCAACATAGGTGTAGGCTGCAAAGTGGATGACGGCATCGAACTTTTTTTCGCTGAAAAGCCGGTCCACTAATTCGCTGTCACCAACGCTTCCCTTAACCAAATCGACCTGCTGATCAACGACCGCGTCTTCGTGCCCATAGGCAAGGTTGTCTAATACCGTAATCTGGTATCCTTGCGCGACAAGCTGACGGACGGTGTGGGATCCGATATAGCCGGCGCCACCTGTAACTAAGAGGGATTTCATGAATTGAATTGGAGGTGTTGAATTAAATGCGGGTAGTCGAACTGTTTCCAGTCATCAAGAGCGGCCTGATCCTTAAGTTGGACGCCTCTGCGACGGTTTACATGAACGTATTCCGTTGAGCAGATCGTAGTCATATCTCCCCAGATGCGTTCGAATTGGGAGACGGGAAAAACATCTTCCTGGCCCCGTCCCCAGCGCCTCTTGACGTCTTTGAGGGTGATGTAAGTTGGCATGCGAGAAGCCATTTTTCGGATGGCTTCTCTGACCGCGTCTGTGTCGTGCAGAGTGGTCCGGCTAAGTTCGAAGGTTTCTAGAATGGAATCGATGTGAATCCAATTTGTGCCGGTGTTGTAGTAGCTTAGTTTGAGCTCGTCTTCTTCACGGGGGAGAGCCATTCCTTCAACGAGTTGAGCTTTCCCGTTGACTCTCGCAAGGCCGCCCCCACGGTCATCAAGTTGGCGGGCGATGACCTCATACATGAGGGTTTTTTGTTTCTTGATGAAGTAACCAAGGAGATGAGGGTCTACTGTTGCTCCGAGTGTATCGATATTGTGCATCATCAAATACTCAACATGAGAATGATCCTCTAAAAGCTGGGAAAGAGTCCCATTGAGCAAGAGGTTAGGGAACTCATACCAGTGCCCAGTGGGATGGATGCATTGCTCGGGGAGATTAGCGGTATAGTCAGATCCTTCTCCAGATTGTTTGGACCAGCGAATCAGGGCTTCTCTGACACTCTTGAGCATTTTTTGCTCTTGCCCATCAAGTTGTTGCTGGGCGCTTTGTTCCCAGGCAAAGCGAAGGTCTCGCTCGGTTGGTATCATGCGGAGGCCGATGGATTGCCCCTTGGAGAGGTAGATGTTTCCGCTGTATCCGTAGTTTTTATTCTTAAGGAGTTGTTCGGAGATCGCTTCGTGGGTGAGGTAGCTTGTGGTAAAGATGTGAGGGAGTGCCCCTTGGTAAGAAGTATTGGTTTTTTGGTCTTTGGCGAGATGCACCTCAAGAAAAGAGCGGTGTTTCCCGTCGAATTTACAAAAAGGATGGATTCCTTTGACGATCCCAGCCCCGTCTGTCCACCGGCTTCCTGCGCCCGCCGCGAGCGTAAGAACGGCCACTTGTCCTTCCTGAATTGCCTTCGCCCCTAGGTGTGAGGTTTCAGAGGCTTCATTTTGTTGCTTCCAAGCCGCTTCGTGTAGTAAATCTTGAGCAAGAACATCTTCAATAAGGGTATTGGCAGCTAACCTATTTTGAGAGAGTCCTATTTTACCCGATTGTAAATCTTGCCGTGTTCTTTCATGTTCGGAAGGATCGAAACCATTTGCTTGCAGAAGCTGCGTAAGGTGGGTTTGGTCATCAGACTTTTGGTTTTGAGAAGAAGGTAAAAGGCGCTCGATGAGTTGTGAGCTGACTTTTTGGTAGTCTTGATCATGTTGGCAAGCCTCCGCGATTTTTTGAATTTCGGAGCGTTCGCAGGGAGATAAGTCTTGATGATTTTTTTTGAGTAAAGAGGGGAGTCTAAATAGGTAGTATGAAGGGCAAATGGTATGATCAGAAGTGAGCTCAGCGCGCGTGCCTTTTTCGTTAATGGCAAAGTCGTAGACAACAGGTTCCATCGCAAAAGGGAGAGAGGATGAAAGCTCTTTTTTAACGGCGAGGATGATGTCGTGAATTTGGTTGAGAGCTGCTTTTTTTTGCGTCGGTTCCACGATGAACCCCATTCCTCCTCCAGAGATTCCTCCGAGCATCCAAAACCCCCAATAATGAGATCCTAACTTTTCTTTGACTCTTTGAATTAATGTTTCGGTGAAGCCATTACTAGCCCAAGGAATAATAGTCTGAATGGGGCCTTCAAAGTTTTCGCTCGTAATGGCACCTAGCTCTTTCATATTGCCCGTTCGAAGCGCTGTTAAAATGCGCTCATAGTATTCGAGAGATTGAGCTCGAGCAGCTGTTTCTTTTTCGCAGCGAAGTAAGTATTTCTCAGTGACCATTTCTAGAACGGGGCCAACATTGCTCGCCATTCCACCATGCACAATGATAAGACTGTCTTCGAGCGCTTTCCGTGAATGAGTCGGGATTTCATCTTCGGTAAGAACGTGGTGTTGAGGCATGAGCCGTCCGCGTGAAAGTCCGTGCTCTATGTCACCCTCCTTGGCGCAGACCCCAGAAATGGTTTTGATGCCAGGCCAGACCCCACCTGAATCTTGCCATCCTCCACCAGATCCGCCAATCCATTCGCCTAGGATAGAGCGAGCTAAAAGGAGTCGGCGTTCAGTTTCGACGAGGGAACCTTCTAACGATTGAGTTTGCTTCGTAGCACGCATGCAGACGCCGATCATAGCGGCCAGGAGATTAGTGCTCACGGCAAGGCGGCTTCCCTTCGGGATATTATTGACGTGGCTGACGAGCTCGAAGCCAAGTCCTGGTCCGATTAATGTTTCTAATACTTGTTCAAGAGATTGTCCTGATCCTTCCATTCCTGGGGGGATGAATCCGGAGGCGATAATGGCCGCTTTGAGGAGGCCTAGGTAGTCGCGGCCAAAATCAAAAAGTTCCTCGAGGCTGGCAACATCGGCTTGAGTTTCAAGGTCGATACTTACCAATCTAATGACAGGGCGGTCAATAATACGGAAGTAAGCCGAGATCGGTGGCTCTGGAGTCTCATGTTGGCCTCGAACAGCAAGGTCTACTGAGATGTTGATGACTTTGGCTCCCTCGGGGTTATCCATGCCGAGAAAGAAAACATCACTCCAACAACTATGGGTGAGATCCATTCGGACCGGAGTTTGTTCTCTTAAAACAGGATAAGAAGTTTGTTCTCTCTTGAGTAAGGTTGAGTCAATCCGAAGAGGGTGGTCGTTAGCATGCCCGGTGCGAAACATCCATTGATTTCCTCTGATTGATCGCACACTTTTCTTCACTTGGTCTGCTAGAGTTTGGAAGCCAAGCTGCTGATAAGCACTTCCTAATGCACTCGCAATAGAGTGGTTCATACCAGACTGGGATCCTGCTTGAAGAAAAGACTGAATCGAATTTTCGAACTCCCGTGCGAGGAGGGCTTTCATGGCGGCAGGAGGTAAATAGCCTATTTCAGGAATCTCATTCGTTTCACAAAGAGAATGCTTGTAAAGTTGCGAGAGAAAAAAAAGGGCCCGAACCTTTTCGTAAAGATTAGTCGTTTGGTGGCGAAACTGTTCGAGGTCACTACAGCCCGCTAAGAGTTTATGACTAGAAAGCCCTGAGCTCAGAGACTCAAAAGAGCGGTTTCTGACTTCTGCTTTAGGGGAAGTGATGGTCTCAATGAATGGGTTCATAGGGCGAAAAAACAACGTGATATTATTTCAGAAGGCGGATCACTTCTTGGAGAATCGTATCACGATCTTTACCTTTCAAGGAGAGTGCAAGTTGAGCCTTTAAGAGCCCGTATTTTTCGCCGAGATCGATCCGGTCACTAGGGGCTTCGACCCCGAGGAGTTTTTCGTCGCTCAAGATTTGAGAAAGGCCATCCCCGATGATAAGGTCGGGTTTTTGCTCCACCATGGATTGCAGTTGTAGAAAAGCGGATGGAGTGAGCAAATGAAGCCCGTGGAATGCTAGATAGTAGCCTTGCCGGAGCCCAGGAATCCAAAGTTCGCTTTCGGCCTGAGTGGGAGAAGGCTTTTCTAAAATAGTAGAGACATGATAGAGATTATCTTGTTCTGGAAGCCTTTCCCCTCCGATAACCCCAAAGTGTCGAATATCTCTTTCGTGAGTCAGGTTTACAGTGCTAAGGCAGCATTGATACTGCTGATACTGTGTTCTTAATTGCGTAATTGTCTCTGTTAAGTTCAGAAGTAGGTGATCGCCATAAAGAATGAAGAAAGGTTCTGAGCCAACAAATTGACTCGCACAAGTAATCGCGTGAGCAGACCCTTTGGGCTCATGCTGAGGAATAAACTCAACGGCCACAGGAGGGGCGTTTAAAGATTGCTCAAGAGAGGCGAGGTCTTCAGGTCGCACCACAACTCCAATAGACTTGATCCCGGCTTGGGCAGCTTCTTGAAGAATGATTTGTAAGACCGTTGTTTTTTCTCCATCCGCGCTAACGAGGTGCTGGCTCAATAGGTCTCGGTGACCTGTGCCACCAGCGGTAAGAATGAGACGATCCATCATGGGTAATAACCCATCAGAAGGAGCCTTTGTAATCAATGCTGAAAGAGTCAGCTGGAGAGAATCTCTCTTGATCTCATCTTCTTTTTCGTTGGAGCTTTGCGGAAGTTCGGCATAATCCTTGTTATCAGCAAGCAGCCTACAGAGATTCGAGCGTGGATTATTTCTGACCAAAAACGAGGTCACGAAAATCAATCTCGGGCGTTACTGGGTGAATTAAACAAAATCATCCCGGTTCAGACGGAAGTGTTGTCCTTATCAAAGGGTGCTTTTTTTAAGAAGTTGGTGAGGGTTTGCCAAAAAAGAGAGCAGAGGCCTGACCTTATTGTGGGAGCAGGGCATCGCACTCATGGTAAGATTCTTTGGGCGAAACGATGGTTGAAAACCAAAGGGGTTGTCATTATGAAGCCTAGTCTCCCTTTGAGATGTTTTGATCTCTGTTTGATTCCGGATCATGACGAGACTCCAAGCCTGAGAGCTAAGACAAATGTGTTTTTTACCAAAGGGGTGATGAATTTGGTGCAGCCGAGCTTGGTCGAGAACCGGAAAAAAGTATTAGTTCTCTTAGGAGGAAGCTCGAAAGAATATCGATTTAATGACGAGCAAGTGGTGGACCAGGTGAAAAAAATCAGCGAAGCGACTGAATGTCCTGTCTTGTTGACGAATTCGCGTCGCACCCCGAAGTCGTTTTTAAGAAAAGTAAACGAGCAACTCGCTCAGGTAGAGTTTTTCCCTTGGGATCAAGTGTCTCCGGAGTGGCTTCCATTTCAAATGAGCCAGGCCATCGAAATCTGGGTGACGAAAGACTCAGCATCGATGGTTTATGAAGCCCTTTCCTCTGGCGCTAGAGTCGGCCTTATTGATCCTGGGGAGCAGCTTAAAAAAGGAAGAGTGAGTCAGGGACTCGCGAAGTTGGTAGAATCCGGTAACTTTATTTTGTTGAACGAGAATGAAGGCCCTCAAGATTCTTCTAGGAAGGTTCTTCCCTTGCAAGAAGCACAACGAGCTGCGCACTATTTGAAACAAAATTGGTTTTCATGAAGGTCATTCAAATACTACCTGAACTTAACTCTGGAGGGGTTGAACGAGGAACCTTAGAAGTTTCAAAATACTTAGTGGATCAAGGGCATGAGTCCATCGTGATTTCGAATGGGGGGCGGTTAGTCAGCCAGTTTGAGAAAGAGGGCGGTCGGCATTTGACATTACCGGTTCATAAAAAAGCGCTTTCTTCTCTCAAGCAGGTGCGAAAGCTCGTTCAGGTTTTTAAAGAAGAAGAACCAGATATCTTACATCTCAGATCACGTCTCCCAGCTTGGTTAGCTTACCTTGCTTGGAAAAGATTGCCTAAGGAACAGCGCCCAAAGTTGATTACCACCGTGCATGGGTTCTATTCGGTGAATGGTTACTCAAAGGTGATGACGAAAGGGGAGGAGGTCATTTGTGTGTCACATAGTGTCAAAGAGTATGTATTGAAGAATTACGGGAAAAGAAATCCTGATTCGTTGACTGTGATTCATCGTGGAGTAGATACAGGATCTTATACGGCAGAGTTCACTCCTTCGCCAGATTGGATGGCGACTTGGGAGGCGAAATTCCCCCAATTACGAGGGAAGCTTGTGATAACCTTGCCTGGTCGGGTGACGCGTTGGAAGGGGGCTCTGGATTTTATCCAAGTGATTGAAAAACTTCGCGCGAAGGGGGTCGATGCACACGGATTACTCGTTGGGGAATCTCATCCGCATAAGACACAATATTTTGAAGAGCTGAAGCAAAGCATGGCTCTTGCTAAGCTTACCGATCATATCACCTTGGTCGGGCACCGGAGAGACCTCAAAGAAGTGATGGCAGTTTCAGATGTGGTGGTCTCTTGCTCCAAAGACCCAGAGGCCTTTGGTCGAGTTACTTTAGAAGCCCTTTCGCTGAAGAAAAAAGTCGTCGCTTATTCGCATGGAGGAGTGAAGGAACAGCTTGAAGCTCTTTTTCCAGAAGGGTGCGTTGCGGTAGGAGATATCGATGGCATGGTGGAGGCCATCAAAGTCACGCTGGAGAAGCCAGAGAGCCGACCTTTGTCTAATCAGCAATTTACGCTTTCAGCAATGCTTTCCAAGACCTTGGCCGTTTACCAAAAATAAAAGACCTCTCTTTCGAGAGGTCTTTATAGGAAAAAATCTCTAGTGAGACGTGTGTTTCGAGTCTTTTCTAGGCGTTGCGCTTTCTTTTCGATAAAAGAAGAAGGCCGCTTAGCATAAGCAAAGTATGACCGGTTGGCTCAGGAACAGGGGTGCCATCGAGAGTGAAATTGAAATTCGTGCCTACCGGAATATCTTCAGCTCCTGCAATAAGAGTCCAAGTGAATGCGTTGGTGAAATTACTAGTGTTAGTAGGCGAGTTATCGTCGCGGATAGCAGCTCTTAAGACGTCTCCAGGCGTTCTTCCGACGAAAGACAAGTCAACCGTTTCGTTAAAAGCTCCTGAGATAGAACGTCCAGTATTCGTAGCTCCACTAGGGTTGATAGCCGTAGAGTAATCCCAAGCCCCAGGCGTTTCTCCAGCTGGCGCTACCGGCGAAGCTGAGTTTGAGAAACGGTAAATGACATCATCATAAATAGCGGAACCAAGGTTAATAGCTAAAAATCGGGAAGAGAATTGAGCATTGGTGCCAGTGACAGGATTAGCATTTCCAGGTGTCTCAAAGGTTCCGATGGGGCGGTCGAAAGTAAAGTTAAAATTTAAACGTTCTCCAGCTGCAATGGAGCTTGCTAGTGTGAGGCTGGTCAGCTGGCCTCTAGTGCTTAGACGTAAATTGTTTACTAATACCGCATTTCCCATTGAATCTGTAATACTCAAAGAATGAGTCAGGGTTAAGTCAGCTCCATTGTAGGTTCTGAAAGTATGAGGGTCAGTGGCATTAACAGCAACATTTTGATAGCCAGAAGCTGTGGTCGTAGGAGTAGGTGCCGTATTACTTTGTAAAACGGCATTACCATTTTCAGACCCACCAGTGTAGCTGCCAGAAGCGCCATTCCAAATAATGGCACTATAAGCGGGGATAGATAAGAAAAGTAAGGCTGTTGCTTGTAGTGAAAAAGTTAAAGGGGTCATAACTTGAAATATAAAATATCTTATTTTCCAAAAGTCAATTTCTAAAACGGTTCGCAGGAACGTCTACAACGTTGATTAAAAGAAAGTGAGAATGCTCTTTATTGAAGGGCTTTGAGGTAAATTTGTTCGACCGCATGGGTCATGACTTTTAAATCAAGGCCTTTTTCTGCTCTGGTGTAGGCTGGTTCCATTTTTGTTGCGTAAAGAGTTTT
>CALFBI010000005.1 GCA_937951675.1 uncultured Verrucomicrobiales bacterium | reverse complement strand
CCAGATGTCGTTTCATCAGGCTTAGAAAGCCTGTGTGCGATGCGTGATTTGCAGTAAATAGGATTATAAGCGACTTGAGTTTTTACGGCCTTCGCCTCTCTCTCAACTAGGGTCAGGATTGAGTCCTGCTTCTTGAAGGGCGAGAGGGGGGGGGGTAGTCACCTGTTCCTGGTTTATTTGATAAGCGGTTCTTTCTGTTTATTATCATTTCGCAGCCCGCTTACGTCAAAGCATTGATTGAGTAACCAACTGAATCCAGGGAGAAGCATGAACCAGGCAATGAAAGCCCAGCCGAGGTGTTTGTGCATGAAGCAGCGAGCTAGAGCGCTAGTGCCATACCATTCTTCTTTGGTGTTGAGGTCTCGGTAGCAGAGTCGGAGAAGTTTTCCGTATTCGTATTGATTTGCTGGTTTGATTTTAATGTTAGGAAAAGAGTTGCTCGTCCATTCTCCTAAGGCGCTGCAATTTTGGCATGTTTGGTCGACAAAGATGACTGCCTGTGGTGCGGGAAGAGGTGGGTTCCAATAAGGGATCCAGCTGCGACTCTTTTTTTGGTAATTAGCCCATGTGTTACCAAATCGCTTTTTGAGGTCTTCGTGTTCGGACCATTTGGCTAAGCCGATCGAGTAACAGAAGCCAATCAGAGCGAGGATGAGGGGTTCTTGTCTTTGTAGGGCGATCGCTTGAATGATTAAGAGGGAGGTGATGCTTAGTTGCATTGGGTTTCTTAAATACCGATAGACTCCCGAAGTGACGAGATGAGTAGGTGGATCGAAGGGGACCGGGGTGCCTTTACCTTGTCGGTAGAATTCGGATGCGGCCGCGCAACCCGGGAGGGCCCCGGTGATTGTTGCGATCCAAATTCCAGTTCGTTGGGCGGGGTTGAGGTGCTCGATCATTTGCGCAATTTGGCTATAATCTTGAGCGGAGCTAATGAGGATAAGAGGTAATGCAAAGAGCAGGGAGGTAAAGGTTCCAGCAATAACCAAAGCTCGATAAGAGAGGTGGGTGCGAGCAACAGTGGTGTGAAAGAGTAGGAGTGCGGGAATGAAAATGAGGAGAAGGGTGATTAAATCTCCTATGATCCATCTGGAATCTAGCTGAATCACTTGTGGAAATAGCGGCATAAAAATGAAATCGAGTGAAGCGAATATTAAAATGGTGGTTCCAAAAGATAAGGGAACAGAAAGAAGGTTCTGAGCCAGGCGTGTTAGAGTAAGAGGGGCTGCGATCCCCCATAAAATGGCCCATCCGATCCATGCCGCAGGATGGAGCCCGAAAAGACTATTTCGTTTCATGTCCCACGCCCACGCCATGAAGGGGTTGATGAGAATCGTCATCGAGAGAACCGTAAGGAAGCTGAAGCAGAGTCCTGCGAGAGCCTTTTGAGGAAGAGGTCCCATGAGGAAAAGAAGGGAGCTAATTAAGATCGGCCCGTAAAGAATGCCGCTTTCCTGTAAAAGGGGGATTGTCATCGCTCTTGATGAAGAATTTGGTCGATTAAATAGTCGCCTGCCTTACGAACGGCGTATCGTTGTAGGGGTTTGAAATACCAAGCCGGGTCAAGTTGTCTTTGGTAATGGAGCGTGAGTGTGATCTTTGTCTGGCCGGTGGTGTCTGTATGCCAGTCCCAATGGATTTCATCCCAGCGAAGCCAATTCCCGAGCGGGGTTTGATCTTGGACCGTGAAAAGCTTGAGATGTTGCTCGGAACTTTCAAAAATTTCGACAATAAGATTCCTTTTTTCTTCTTTGCCAAGGTCGTAGGGGAGGATCCATTGGTCTCCGATTTGGTTGCCACCCGCTGTGAACTCCTCTGGTGCAGGGAAGCCTAGTTTGAAAAGGAGTGGGAATTTCTCAGGATCGACCTGGGGAGGAATGCGAAGTGCTTCTTTGACTTCCCTTATGGTAAGAGAAGTCGTTCTAGTGATACTAAGTTCTTCTTGGCGATCAAAGCTCGTCAGCTTATGCGTTCCTTCGATGGCGCTAAGGATGATGAGAGCGGTGAAAGAGAGGTGCATGTTGATTTGCTTACTCGCTTTTTCGCGCTGGTTACGAACTTTGTCGATTGTGAGGCCGAGAATACCGCCTACTAGATAAAATAAAGGGGAAGCGATCAGGATACAGATCCAGCCCTCAATCCCAATGATCATGATAATAAGGAGGTAGAAAGTGATTCCGACCATGATGCTGCCAGTGACGCTGCGGGCTTTTGGTATGAAGCACATGCCTAAGGCGATGACAGTGGGGATCCCGATATAGAGAAGGGAGCTTCGATCCATAGCCGTGTGATTTAGTAACCTCATGGCGACAGAGCCAATGACAGTTGCAAGCAAGATGGCGAAAAGATATTGAGACCTCTTCTGAGGAGGGCGGGGTCTTTTCTCTGTGTGTGCAGGCTTGTTCAGCTCACTCTGAGGAGGGCGATATGGATTTTGCTTCACAAAAGGGTTTATAGTTATTTCAGAAAATAATGAAAGGCATTATTTTCATGGAATTTAAAACGAATGAAAGCAAAGGGGTTGAAATAGAGGGGAGGGCGTCTTGGTGGTCGATTTGATCCGAAGGAGGTGAAAGTGGTCTCTTTCGTTTGTGAAAAAATGAATGATTAATTAATAGTAAAGTGGAGCAAATGAATGATTGCGTTTTTCAATACATCCACTTATCTTCTCCGCCCACCACCACCTTAAACGAAGTTTTGGAGCAATCCTTACTTTTTTTTTGAAAGAGCTTGTGAAATTTTTCACAAGCTCGTAAATCCACCGCACGCAAATGGCTAATATCTTTCCACGCTGGACAAATTTACTGCCTTTCCAAGTCGTAATCTGCCTCGGAGCATTGGCTACGGGGGTCGTTGCGGCTTTCTGGTATTACGCAACACCAAAAGCTCAACGGGTTGGTTACCAGCCTAATCAGCCGATTCCTTACGATCACCAGTTGCATGTTGAGCAACTTGGTCTGGATTGTCGGTATTGCCACAGCTTTGTAGAACATTCAGGACACGCTAACGTGCCGACAGCGAATACTTGTTGGAATTGCCACAAAGCAGTGAAGACGGATTCTCCGAAGCTAGAGCCTCTGCGCCGTGCAGTTGATACCAATTATGAGAATTATGACGGCCAGCCTATTAAGTGGGTTCGAGTGCATAAATCGCCAGATTACGTTTACTTTAATCACTCCGCACACGTGAACCGTGGGATTTCATGCCAAAGTTGCCATGGTGATGTGAATAAGATGGAAGTGGTTTATCAGGCGGAAAGCCACTCCATGGGGTGGTGTTTAGATTGTCACCGTAATCCTGAGGAAAATTTGCGACCACTCGAGGAGGTCTTTAATATGAATTACGATGCCGAGAAGTATCTTGCTGAGAACCCTATCGAAGGGGTCGAAAGCGTTAAAGATCTCGGTAAGCACCTGAAAGAGGTCTACGGAGTGAAGCCAAAAGAGAGCTGTTCAACCTGTCACCGATAAACCAAGTAATCTTAACTATTTCTTAATCCGAATGAGTAAACGTCAGTGGCATCATCCAGAGGTTCCAGCATCTGAGAATGGAACAAAAGTATGGCGGAGTCTTGGTGAACTTGAAAAGACACCTCAATTCCGCGCTTCTTTAGAAAGAGAGTTCCCGCAAGGAACGTCAGAGCTAACGGAGGAGGAGCGTGAGCTTTCTCGCCGTAGTTTTGTGAAGCTCATGGGAGCCTCAACGGCTCTTGCAGGTTTCGGTTTGGCTTCTTGCCGCCGTCCAGAGCAGTATATCCAACCTTACCGGAATGCGCCTGAATGGGTGATTCCAGGGAAGCCTCTTTACTACGCAACGGCAATGCCTGCTGCGAATGGCGCGATTCCCCTCGTTGTAACCACCACAGAAGGTCGTCCGACTTTATTAGCTCCCAACCGAGATCATCCTTCTTCGGCTGGAGTGAGTTCTTTTGCGCAGTCTTCGATTCTTGATCTTTATAGTCCTGACCGCTCTCAGATAGTTTTAAATAAAGGGGTGAAGTCGACAAAGGCCGCTCTTCAGAGTGCTTTGAAGCAAGTCGATCTTGGTAAAACCGCTTTTTTAGTAGGGGAAGACGATAGCCCGACTCGCTCCCGTTTGCTAAAAACTCTCGCTGGCAAAGGGGCAAAAGTTTATTCTTACGAGGCTTTAAGCGGTGAGGGTCGCAAAGCGACCGAAAAAGAGATCTTCGGGAGTGAAGTGAGCTTGGTTCCACAATTTGAGCAAGCAGATCGTATTCTCGCCCTTGATTCCGATTTCTTAGAGCTTGAAGCAGTTAGCTCTGTGAAAGAATTCTATGCGAAGCGTAATGCTGGCTCCCAGAAAGAGGGGAAAGATTACGTGGCGGAGATTGATCCAAAGCAGATGAACCGTCTCTATGCGGTGGAGTCTGTTTACTCTGTAACAGGAGGAATGGCTGATCATCGTCTTCCGGTGGCTCCGAGCCAAATCCATGCAGTGGCAGGTGCGATTGCAAAAGAGGTTGCGGCTCAGACCGGTAATTCCGAATTGGCAGTTTTAGCTGCTGTGGCTCCTGCGCTTAACCCAGCGATCGCTTCAGATGCTCCGCTCGAAGAGTGGGCTAAAAACTGTGCGGCTGATTTGGTTTCTCATCGTGGGCATTCTCTTGTTTTCGCAGGAATGCGTCAGTCAGCGCCCTTGCAGCGCTTGACGATCGCCTTGAACAAAGCTCTTGGAGCATTTGGTCGGACGGTTAAGGCTTTTAAGAAATTAAACTTTTCACAAGGCACTCTGGTGGATCTTGCGAAAGCGATTGAAGCGGGTGAAATCGCTCATTTGATCTCAACGACCCCTGCGAATCCTTGTTATGATGCGCCTACTGATTTGAAATTCGAAGAACTTCTCGCGAAGTTGACCTCTTCTTTTTCCTTTGGAACTCGAGTGCATGAGACAGCTCATAAAATGACCTGGCATATCCCAGCCGCTCATTATTTGGAAAGCTGGGGAGATGTTCGGGCGGCAGATGGAATGTATTCCATCATTCAGCCAATGATTTTACCTCTCTACGATGGCATCGGTGAGTTAGAGCTTTTGAGTTCACTGGCTTTTGGAGCTGAAATTAAACCTATTTCGGAGACGGAAGTCTCGACCGCGCAGAAAGAAGTGGAAGTGACGTTTGCTTCTTTAGACGGTTCTTTGAGCGCTTGGAAAGAGACCCTTAAAAATGGTTTTCATCCAAAATCTTTTTATGGAGAGACGAGTCCAAGGCAGGTGGCAGTCGGTGCGAAGGTGCCAGCAGTGCCTACCCCTAATAAGGACCGTCTGGAGCTCGTTTTCACAACAGATTATTCTGTTTATGATGGCCGCTACATTGACAACAGTTGGTTACAAGAGGCTCCTGACCCGATTGCGAAGTTAACATGGGATAACGTTGCTTATGTTTCTCCTCAGACCGCAAAAGATCTTGGCGTTTATGAGCGCTTAGTGAAGCTGGAGCCAACCACTCCTATTTTCGGAGTCGATGTTAAAAATGCGCCTCGTCCTGATATTGGGGAAGCAAGTGACGCAGCGGCTCCTATGGTCACGTTGACTGTGAATGGTCGCAGCCTCGAAGTTCCTTTGATGGTTTCTTTCGGACAAGCTGACTACACGATCTCTCTTTCTCTCGGTTATGGACAGAGTGCGAAGGATTCTCGCTACTGTGGTCTTCCGGGACAAGAATCAGGCTTCAACGCTTATCAACTTCGTGACCAAGCTACTTCTTACTTGGCGACTGGCGCAACGATTAAGGCCTCAGAAGGTTCTTATAAAGTGGCGCTCACTCAGGAGCATCACTCGATTTACGGACGTGCCTTGGCTCGTGAGATTTCAGCGCAGCCTGTTAATGGTCATGATTTTGATTATCAATTAGGCCATGTGAAGAAGCAGGGGGTCGATTCCCATGCTCCAGAGAATATCCCGGGTTACAAGCCGAAGGGGTCCAAAATCTGGCATGATGAAGATTTTGCTGAGAATGTTCTTTCTGACAAAATTCACCAGTGGGGGATGACGATCGATCTGAACTCTTGCACTGGTTGCAGTGCTTGTCTCATTGCCTGCCAGGCTGAGAACAACATTCCTGTCGTTGGCAAATCACAAGTGGCAATGGGACGTGAGATGCACTGGATCCGGATGGATCGCTACTTCACTAATCCAACTCTCGCTCACAAGAAGAAGTCTGACAAAGATTCTCATGATGATCATGGTCACGATGACCATGGAGGCTTGCCAAAATGGGTAGAGAAGAATCCTGAGATGATTCCTCAACCGGTTGCATGTCAACAATGTGAAGCCGCGCCTTGTGAAGTGGTTTGCCCTGTTAATGCGACCGTTCATACCGAAGAAGGCCTTAATGCGATGGCCTATAACCGTTGTATCGGAACTCGTTATTGCGCAAATAACTGTCCTTTCGGAGCTCGTCGTTTCAACTTCTTTGATTACAA
This sequence comes from uncultured Verrucomicrobiales bacterium, assembly GCA_937951675.1. Taxonomy (GTDB): domain Bacteria; phylum Verrucomicrobiota; class Verrucomicrobiia; order Verrucomicrobiales; family Akkermansiaceae; genus CALFBI01. Next base: position 88,573 of record CALFBI010000005.1, on the reverse strand, counting down.
CAAGCGCAATCCTCTCATTGAGAAGAACCTTTACAAAGGAGCTTTAGGTAAGAAGCAAGAGGGCGACTCAAAGCATTTGCAACGTAATCCAAACGTAACGGTTCGGATGCGTGGAGTGATGGAGAAGTGCACTTACTGCGTGCAACGTCTAGAGCTTGGGAAAATTAAGCAGAAGCAAGCTCATAGCAGCAAGGTTCTTGCGGCAGGGAAACCTTCTGCGGCAGTGCAAATTAACCCTGAAGATCTCCGGGTGAAATCGGATGCGATCCGGGTGGCTTGCCAAGATGCTTGCCCAACAAATGCGATTCAGTTCGGGAATCTACTCGATCAAGAAAAATCAACGATGTTCCGCGCGAAGCAATCGAAGCGGAACTATGACCTTCTTAACTACATCGGAGCTCGTCCTCGGACGAGCTACCTTGCCCGTGTTAAGAATCCTAATCCAAAAATGCCGGACGCTAAGTTTGTGGGGCTCGCCACTGTGAACGTTCATTAATCGAATTTATCTTTCCATTTTAGACCTATGGCCAACGCCACTGACAATTCTACTAAAAGAAACGGACCGAAGCTTCCAGTTCTCGAGCGCGAGAAGCTGATTCTTAATGGTCGTTCTTATCATTGGATCACAGATCGGATCTGTGGCGTGATCGAGAAACCACAGCCAGCACTCTGGTGGTTCCTCTTTATTCCTTGTGCCATTATCGCTGCGATTGGAGTGGTGGGTGGCTTAAGTTACTTGGTTTCAGCTGGAGTAGGGGTTTGGGGTAATACAAACCGCACCATGTGGGGCTGGCCGATTGTAAACTTTGTTTTCTGGATTGGGATTGGACATGCCGGAACCTTGATTTCGGCCATTCTGTTTTTAACCCGGCAAAATTGGCGAACTTCTATTAACCGAGCCGCCGAGGCGATGACCATTTTTGCGGTGATGTGTGCGGGGATTTTTCCGGCTTTCCACGTTGGCCGAGTTTGGATGGCTTGGTATTTAGCTCCGATTCCAAATGCGAATGCGATTTGGCAGAACTTCAAATCGCCACTTCTTTGGGATGTTTTCGCGGTTTCGACTTATTTCACGATTTCTTTGATTTTCTGGTATCTTGGGATGGTTCCTGATTTGGCGACGATCCGAGATCGGGCGAAGGGGATTCGTAAAAAGATTTACGGAATCTTCTCTCTTGGCTGGAGAGGGAGTAACCGTCACTGGACGCATTACGAAGTGGCTTACCTTTTGTTGGCCGCTATTTCGACCCCACTCGTTCTTTCGGTTCACTCGATTGTATCCTTTGACTTTGCGACCTCAGTAGTGCCTGGTTGGCATACGACGATTTTCCCTCCTTATTTTGTAGCAGGTGCGATTTTCGGTGGTTTTGCGATGGTGCTGACCATTATGATTCCAGCTCGTTTCATCTACGGATTGCAGGACATGATCACGATGAAGCATATTGATAACATGGCAAAGATCATTCTTTTGACCGGGACGATCGTTGGGTATGCTTATTTAATGGAGCTTTTCATCGCCTTTTACGGTGGTGCAAAATATGAGATTGCGGCCTTCAAATACCGTCTAACGGGACCTTACTGGCTCTCTTATGTGCTCATGATGTCATTCAATGTTCTTTCTCCTCAGATTTTCTGGTTCCGCAAAATGCGAGAAAACCTATGGGTGGTAATGGCTGTTTGTATGTGTGTGAACATGGGAATGTGGTTTGAGCGTTACGTGATCATTGTCACGACTCTTCCTCGGACTTGGCTTCCTGGAATGTGGAAGGCATATAGCCCTTCTGCTGTTGATGTGATGACTTTCGTCGGAACGATCGGGATGTTCTTAACATTGTTCCTCCTCTTCTTACGCTTCCTGCCTTGTATCAACATTGCGGAGGTGAAGTGGACGCTTGATGAGAGTGATCCGCATCATGAAGATAAAGAAGAAATCAACGATGAGGGCGCGGTCAGTGAATCGGCTTATCAGCACGAGTTAGACAACCAAGCCCCGAAAGCTTAACCTTTTTAATATTTCTACCAGTGAGCACTCAAACGAAACAGGTTTACGGTTATTTAGCGGAGTTCAAAAACGCTTCTCAGCTTTATAAGGCTGCCGAGAAGGTGAGGGACGCCGGCTTTACGAAGTGGGATTGCTATTCTTCTTTTCCGATTCATGGATTGGATAAAGCAATGGGAATGAAGAAATCGATTCTTCCTAAATTCGTGTTTGTAGGTGGTTTAACAGGGTTCTGCACAGCAGTGACTCTTGCTTACGTCACTCAGGTAGCGATTTATCCAACAATTGTGCAGGCCAAACCTGCTAACATTTTCACCCTTCCGGCCTTTTTCCCGATCATGTTCGAGCTGACGATTCTGTTATCAGGGTTTACGACTCTTTTCGGATTACTCGGTTTGATGGGGCTTCCTCGTCTCAATCACCCTTTGTTTGAGAGCGAGCAATTCGCCCGAGCAACGGACGACGGTTTCTTCATCGCAATCGAAGCGAAGGATGCAAAATTTAAAGCGCAAGAGACGAAAGGTTTCCTCGAGGAAATCGGCGGTCAAAACCTAGAACTCATCGAAGATAAGAAGAACTGAACTTATGAAATACTTTTTTCTAGCATACGCTCTCATTGCGGTTTTGTTCATCGGTCTCAATGGATTCCGAGGTGATAAATCAAGTAAGCCACCCATTCGTTTGTTCCCTGATATGGATGAGCAAGATAAGGTTAAAGGGCAGAGGCCAAGTGATTTCTTTCGCGACGGCTTTGGTTCCCGGAAACCTGTGGCAGGAACGATCCCTCATTCAAGTGATGATGGTGTTTTTCCAGTTGAGTTTGGGGAAGGCCGCGAAGGTTATTACTACACCGGCCGATTTGGTGATTTTTATGGAAAAGGAATGCCCGAAGAACTTCAGTTAACGGAGGATAACGCGGAAGCATTTCTTCGCCGTGGTGAAGAACGCTTTGGGATTTACTGTGCTGTTTGTCACGGTGAATCAGGTAACGGAAAAGGAACAATCAGTAACTATGGTCTTGCTGGTATTGCCAATCTTTATGATTACCCTGCGGAGTCTTATCCAAATGGACGCCTTTACGATGTGATCTCACATGGTAAGGGGAATATGAGTGGATACGGATACAATATTCCGGTTCGTGATCGGTGGGCGATTGTTGCCTATGTCAGAGCTCTTCAAGCATCTAAGAAATAACCATTTTCCCAAATACGATTTATGGCACACATTGTCACATCACAAGACATTCCAGTTGATGGCGAATTCCTCGAAAAGGGGAAGGTTGCTAAAGTTAAAGCGATTGCTGGTCTAGTTGCTGTTGTCGGGCTCATTGCGAGTTGCATCTTTTTCTTAATCAATTTTGAAAAAGGATCAGCATTGCAACAGGCTCAATACAGTTTTGCTTATTCATGGCTCTATGGATTCTTTTTCTGCGCGACGATTTCAATGGGAGGCTGTTTTTGGCCGATGTTGCATAACCTTTCGAATTCCGGATGGGGGACTTCTGTTCGCCGAGTGATGGAAAATTTAGGTTTTGTGTTCCCTTTTATGGTCGTTTTCGCGATCCCGTTTCTCTTTCCTAATGTCCAAACAGCCCTTTGGGAGTGGATGGGGGTTCATGCGGAAGCACGTAAGGCTGCTGATATTTCATTGTATCAGTTTTGGGGTTCGGGAGAGCTTGCCGGAAAATTGACTGAATTGCATGAAGCGCTTCTTGCTGCGAAGACTTGGTATTTGAATCAATTTGCGTGGTATGTGCGTTTCGCGTTCTACTTCCTTGCTCTTGGTTATGCGATTTATCGGACACGGAAGTATTCAGTGGATCAAGATAATGACGAGAACCCGACTACGAAGAACCTTTTTGCAGCTCGTGGTGCGGCCGCTCGTTACATCCCAATTGTAGGGATTAGCATTACTTTCATGGCGATCGATTTAGTGATGGCTCTCGACTATAAATGGTTCTCGACCATGTGGGGTGTTTACGTTTTTGCCGGCTGTGTGTTGAACTCAATGGCGGTGATCATGCTCACGACGATCTTACTTCGTAGAGCTGGTTATATGAAGAAAGTAGTGGGCTCTGAGCATGATCATGTGATGGGTAAATTGACTTTCGCTTTTACTGTTTTTTGGGCTTACATCACGTTTTCACAGTTCTTCCTCTACTGGTATGCAGATGTGACGGAGGAAACTTCTTACTTTATCCTTCGTAATACAGAGCATTGGAATACATTTAGTATCGGCTTGGTTTTATTCCACTTCGGGCTTCCTTTCATCCTCTTGCTCAATCAGGGGTGGAAGAAGAATCACCGTTTCATGATTGCGATTTTGTCTTACACTCTATGCATGCATGCGTTTGATGTGTATCACATGATCATTCCTGAAAGAGGACCTTCTCTTGGTTTGATTCTTAACAATGAGGCGCAACTCACCGTTCCACATGCATGGTGGGGAGACCTTATCGCCTTGGTGATTGTGGTGTCAGGTTTCCTTTTCTTCTATCTTCGTAATTTGACGAGTGTGGCTCTTTACCCACATCGTGATCCACGTATCCTCGAATCAGCTAATCTTCATAACTAATGGCATCTCCAACAGATCATCCTATTCGCCGTTTTGGCGCTTTTTTGCTCGGGCTTCTTTTGATTAGCCTCTTTGGAATCGTATGCTTTTTCTCTTCTCCTTTTTTAGCGAAAGGGGAGCAGGATGCAGCTTATGAAGTGAATTCAAAGCGTCGTCTTGAAATCAAGAAGCAAGTCGACAGTGCTCAGGCCGAGGTTTTAAAAGATTTGCAACCCGAAGCCTCTTTCAAACAAGCTGCGGCATCTATGATCTCGGATCAAGCTGTTGCAGATCCTTCGGCTATCGTTCCCGGTAGCCCAACGAGCCTTAACCAATAATTTCACTTTTTCTCCGTCTCTAAAGCATATGGCTACTGACACCAACTTATCTAACGAACAAGACGCGATCATCCGTGCGGAGGTCGACCGTTCACTACGCCACCCTGTGATGTTTTTCTTCACAAGTGGTGCAGTCTGGTTAGCAATTTCGATTTTCTTTGGAATGATCGCATCGATCAAACAGCACGATCCTGATTTCGGGCTGTTACCAGACTTTTTTAAGGATTCTTCATTGTTTGCAGTAGGGCGTGCTTATGCGGCGCATATGAATGTATTGCTTTACGGATGGGGGGCACAAGCTGCTTTTGGTGTGATGATTTGGCTGATGGCGAGATTAACACGCCAGCCAAGCCGGAACTCAGGAGTGATTTTGACTGCAGGGCACCTTTGGAATCTTGCGATTGCAGTGGGCTTAATCGGAATTTGCACTGGTAAGGGAACTGGTGTTTCGTGGATGGAGTTTCCAACCTGCGTTTGGCCTGTTTTACTTCTTTCTTATGTCTTGATCGCTGTTTGGTCTTTGGTTCAGTTCCAAGTCCGCGACGGGAGTCGGACCTTTATCTCTCAGTGGTATTTAATGGCTGCAATGCTGTGGTTCCCTTGGGTGTTCCTGAGTTCACATCTTTTCGTGTTTGTTTTTGAAGGACATCCTCTCATGACGGCAGGGGTAAATGCTTGGTTTAAAGCGACGCTTGTTTTCTTGTTCTTTATCCCTGTTGCAGTAGGGGCGGCTTATTATTTGACGCCGAAAGTGACAGGTCGTGCCATTTACTCTTATAAGCTTGCGATCTTTGGATTCTGGGCACTCGCCGTCATCGGGCCTTGGGCTGGAATGCAGAAGCTCGCTGGAGCTCCTATTCCTCATTTCCTTCCTTATATGGGAATGGTGGCAATGATTCTTTTTATGATTCCAGCTATTACTGTTGGGGTGAATATCTTAGTCACGATGAAGAAGGCTCCTGAAGTGCTTCCTTACAGTCCGACTCTTCGCTTTGTCGCGGCAGGTTCTATTCTTCTTGTCGTTTTAGGTGCGATCGGGATCGCCTTGAACACCCCGAACGGATTGAGAGAGACTCAGTTCAGTATTGCTGGATATGGATACGAAATTCTCGCCATTTATGGAGTATTTAGCATGATTATTTTCGGAGCGATTTACTTTATTGTTCCAAGGATTACGGTGCGGGAGTGGTTATCCAGCCGTTTCATTAATTGGCATTTTTGGCTTTCTGTTTACGGAGTTGTTACAATCGTTTTTTGCTCAATTTTCGGTGGTTTTCTACAAGGTGAAGCCCAAGAGGCTTTTGATAAACCTTGGATGGATGCCGCGACACGAGGGTATGCTTACACTCTAGGCACAACGATTGCTTGGCACTTTATTTTCGTATCGAACCTTGTTTTTCTTTTGCACCTTCTTCTCATGTGGATGCGTCTTGGCCGTCGAAGCCAACACCCAACGCTTCTTCATTCTCATCATGCCGAAAGCCCGCACGGGGGTGAAGGTTTTGTAGATAACGCGTGAACGACTACCTGATTTTCTTTTTATGACTTTCAAGCATTTCATCCTAGGCCTTTCAATTACCTTCGCTTTGCCTTGGTTTTTTGTCATCGCAGTTCCATATGCGAAGATGAGCCAGACTCAGGCCGTTTCATTTGTCGAAGACATCGATGAACAAACAGGAGTTTATACCACTAAGCGCGCAGGTCGTGTGCTTGATGGGGCTAAAGTTTATGGAGCAGAAGGTTGCTACCTCTGTCATAGTCAATTAGTTCGTCCTACTTACGCAGGATCTGATGTCTGGCGCCTTGATTGGGCTGGCGATGCGAACCACCCAGATGGAGATACCCGCCGTGAGACAAATGTTTACGATTACGCGGGTGAGAGATTTGCGCAAATCGGTTTGACTCGAACCGGACCAGATTTAAGTAACGTAGGGGTGCGTATTAGAAAATATGCGAAAGAAGCTGAGATTTCTCCCGAAGAGTGGGCTTATATGCATCTTTATAACCCTCGTCATAAGTTGACGACATCATGGTCTGTATGTCCTTCGTCTACGCAGCTTTTCCGGACTTGTGATGTGCAGGGACAGGGGAGTCTGGAAGCACTTTCTGTTGATTCTATCAAAGATGGCGAACAACTGATTCCGAAGGAGTCTGCTCGAGCCTTAGTAAGCTATCTTCTCTCTCTTAAAAAGGACAACAAGGTTCCTGCATCTATCGACTACAGCCGCTAATCCATGTCTGATCATCAATCATCATCACAACGCCCTGACCTTGATGAAAACATCAATGTCACAGAGGCCCATGCCAACCTGAATCAGGTGAGTGCTGCGGCAAAACGTGAGCAAGAGGTCTTAGATCCAGGATCTGATTCGTTTCCAATCGGGGTGATGCTCGTTTGTGGAGTGGTATTGATGATTGCTGGAGCCGTTTTAGGTAAAGGAGGTAAGTTTCTTGGTTATAATGATCTTGTGAAACCTGATTATGTGCGTGCTGAGGCCCCAGGAGGAATGGAAGAAGTTGCAACTTCTGGCCCGGTCTTAGCGATTTATAATCGTCAGGGAGGTAAAATCTATGCTGCGAAATGTGCGGGTTGTCACCAACCAGATGGCAAAGGAGATGGCGCTAATTTCCCTCCTTTAGCTGCCTCTGAATGGGTGACAGGGGATAGTGAAGCTCTCGCAATGGCCATTCTTAATGGAGTGAAAGGAAAAATCACTGTCGCGGGGCGTGACTGGAATAGCATGATGCCGGCCCAAAGTGATGGCCTTTCTCCGAAAGATCTCGCTGCTCTTATGACTTATCTCCGTAATAACATGGGGAATGCAGTGGGAGATGTGATCTCTCCGGAAATGGCTGAAAACGCTATGGCTACAAGTCAAGCCCGTGGAGGTGGCCAGGTCACCGAAAGCGAACTTCTTTCTAATCATAATAAGATGATCTCTGGAGCGGAGTTTACGCTCGAGACGATTGTTGACCTTGAATCCTTCGAACCAGTTGAACAAAGCGCTGAATAAGTTATATTCAGCCAGAAACATTTTTTAATCATTAAGATGAGCGAGCACCACGACGATCACCATCAGCAGAGCTTCCTTTCCAAGTATGTGTTTTCCACTGATCATAAGACGATTGGGATTCAATATGGGATTACTGCTTTGTTATTTTTAGCCTTCGGTTTTTACTTAATGATGGTGATGCGATGGAGCATTGCTTATCCACATGAGCCTCTTCCAGATTGGATGAGCTGGGTTTTCACAGACGGGTGGAAGGCTCGTTGGCTTCAAGATGGGAAAGTGACTGGAGAGACTTATAATATGTTCGGTGCGATGCATGGAACGATTATGGTTTTCCTCGGGATTGTTCCACTTGGGTTTGGTGCTTTTGGCAACTACGTAACACCACTCCAAATCGGTGCCGTAGACATGGCATTTCCGAAACTCAACATGATGAGTTACTGGATTTATGCGGTCGGTGGTTTGGTGATGTGTGCTAGTTTTTTCTTTGAGTCTGGAGCCGCGAAGTCGGGTTGGACCAATTATTCTCCTCTAGCTGCCATAGCGGATTCCCAATATGTGAATCAGTGGCTCACCGGACAAACCCTTTGGCTGATTGGCTTAGTCTTCTTAATTAGCTCTTCTCTATTGGGCTCGGTGAATTTCATTACGACGATCATTAACCTTCGCGCAAAGGGAATGACGTGGATGCGTCTCCCGTTCTTTGTCTGGGCGATGCTTGTAACAGGGTTCCTTCTTTTACTTGCTTTCCCTCCGCTTGAAGTGGCGGGGATCATGCAACTTGTCGATCGCTTAACAGGCTCTTCTTTCTTCCTTCCGAGTGGTCTTTATACGAAGACAGATGGGATCCTGGAAGTTTCGGGCTCCGGGAGTCCTCTTCTTTTCCAACACCTGTTCTGGTTCTTAGGTCATCCTGAAGTTTACGTTCTTCTCTTACCTGCGATTGCTTGTGTGGCGGAAATCATTCCACCTAATACCAGGAAACCTCTCTGGGGATACCGGTCAATGGTTTATGCAGTATTGGTGCTAGGGTTCTTATCTTTCATCGTGTGGGCTCACCACATGTATCTCACCGGGATGGGACCAGTCGTTTCGACGTTTTTCCAGACAACAACGGTTCTGATCTCGATTCCTTCGGTGATCCTTTTGACCTCGTTGATTATTTCTCTCTGGGGTGGGTCGATTCGTTTTACGATGCCGATGATCTGGGCCTGTGCGTTTCTTCCAATGTTCGGGATCGGAGGCCTTACTGGTCTTCCTTTAGCTTTCAACATTGCAGATATGCACCTTCACGATACTTACTACGTGATCGGACATTTCCATTACGTTGTTGCTCCGGGGATTCTTTTCGGCCTCTTCGCCGGAATCTACTATTGGTATCCGAAAATAACGGGGCGCTACATGAGTAACTTCTTGGGTCACCTTCATTTTTGGCCGTCATTGATTTGTATGAATCTTATTTTCTTCCCAATGCTCATGCAAGGGATGGCCGGATTCCATCGTCGTTGGTATAATGGAGGAGATGCTTATCTCGATAAGAGTGGAGAAGGGGTTAATGTTTTCGGCGCGACTGTCTTCGAGCACATTGATTTAAATATTCTGATGTCATGGGGAGCATGGATTATGGCTTTGGCCCAGATTCCATTCATCATTAATTTCTTTGGAGCTAGATTATTCGGTAAGAAAGTGGAAAGCGATAACCCATGGGAAGCGACGACGCTCGAATGGGCTACTCCAACTCCTCCAGGACACGGTAACTTTATTGAAGAGCCGAGTGTTTACCGGGGCCCTTACGAATATTCTCGTCCTGATCACGATCAAGACTTCTATCCTCAGTGGGCAGAACCTAAGAAAAAGGATTCTCCTGACGCCTAACTTTTTTTCTCGATTATTCATCTCGACTATCCCTTTTAATTATCATGGTAGAAATTCCATATATTTTCAAACCCCGTAAAGATACGGGTCTCTGTAACTCTAAGATTGCGATCTGGCTTTTCCTCGCTTCAGAGGTCATGCTCTTTGGCGGCTTATTCTCAAGTTATATCTTCCTACGAGTTTTTTCAGATTACCCATGGCCAGAGAGGACTCTCCCAGTCTTACCAGGTCTCATCAACACGGTGATTTTGATCATATCTTCGGTGACGGTTGTTTTCGCGTGGGCGGCTTTGAAATTGCGTAAATGGTCGCAGTTCCAGTTTTACATGGCGATTACTTTGATTTGTGCGGCCTTCTTCATGGGCCTCAAAGCTTTAGAATATAAAGCGAAGTTTAATCACCAAGCGGCTCGCTTATCTGACTTCACGGTGGTTGAAGGGCATCTAGGCTATGCGAAGATAGATAAAGAAGGGCGTGTTTCTAAGGTTTACCATTATGGTGATCATGCCGAAAAAGGGCATGGCGCAGATCATGGAGATGATTCTCAAGGCGATTCTCATGGATCTGACTATAAGGAGTTTAAGCACAATAAAATCTTTTTCAAAACTTCTGAAATCGAAGTAGATGTGACTTCTGCAAGTGGGAAGTATGTTGATGAACTCATAGAACAGGCTCATGCAGCGGGTTCTAAGATCTACCTGGAAGAGGAAGTCGGAGCGAAACGTAGTTATAAAGACGAGTCACCTCTCCAAGTGGGCGCTCAAGGAGAAGAGCTTTCGAAAGCGCTTATTAAGCGGGCGAAGTCTGTGTTTGTAAGTGCACGCACTGCGAACGGCAAATTACGCCGTGATAATCTCTCTGAACAATGGGCAGAGGCAAAAGCTGAACACCCTGATCTCAGAGGTTGGCAAATTCAAAAAGAATACGGAGTCGATGTCGACTTAGAAGCGATTAAAGACCGTCTCGTTCCGATGAAGAAGAGCTTGGTGTTTAAGGTGGAGCCGGCAACGACTTTTTACTTTAAGCCTTCTTGGATCACAGAAGGAGAGTCGTTATCTAAATTAAAGGATAACACGATTCTGCAAGGTGAGCTTCAAGATAGCCCAATGGTGATTTCGATTGATGGTTTAGATTTCCAGCACTTGGTTATGAAGGCGGAAGAACGTCAGCAGGATCCTGAAACGATCATTGAAAAAAGCTGGGTTCTCAAAGACGAAAATACACGTCAACTTTGGGAAGTTCATAAAATGATGGTGGTCAAATTGGAGGAAAAGCTTTTAGAAGAATATGGTGCTTATAAAAAAGATGATGAGCATGGTCGTTACCAAAAGGGTGATCCTAAGCGAGTCCCAACCGAGAAAGATCACTACCGGATCGATTGGCAACAGATTGTAGCCTACGGAAAAGCGTTGAAAGAGGGGAAGGATATCAGCGCGATGACTTACGATGAGATGAAAGAGCTTCGTCCTGGTCCAGTTGCTGGCTTTACGGGCCCTAATCATAAGACGATGAATGAGTATTTTCCTGAGCTGTCAATTCCTCGGAATGAAGTTCGTTTTGATTCAACCTTCACTCCTAAATGGAATACTTATTACGCTCTTTACTTTACTATTACAGGCCTTCATGGCCTCCACGTGATTGGCGGTGGGATTGTGCTTGGTTATTACATGTTCTTCGGTCGTAAGATGTATGAATCTAATCCAGACTGGCTTGCGAACCGAGTTGAAGTGGGAGGCCTTTTCTGGCATTTCGTGGATCTCGTTTGGATTTTCCTTTTCCCAATCCTTTACCTCATGTGATCGCAAAGCGATCGATAACCTGAACTATTTATTAAAATGGCTGATTCACCTGAAGCAATTCACAAAGCAAAGAAGAATTATATCATCGTCTTTCTCATCTTGATGTGCATGACGGTCGCGACAGTTGCAGTGGCGACCATACCGGCGCTGGATATTGGGAAACATGGTTTTGACACCGCTGATATGATTTTAGGCCTCTTAATCGCATCGTTTAAAGCGGGTTGCGTGATGTTTATTTTCATGCACCTTAATCATGAGAAGAAACTCATTTACTTCTTATTTGGCCTCGCGATTGTATTGGCGCTTTGCCTCTATTTTATCACGAAGTTAGCATTCATCGACCCGATTATATTCGAAGGTTTTCGTCTCGGAGAGCCTAAATAATCATTTCTATTTACCCATCAAATGTCACTCCGCGGATTCCATTTTATCTTCATTAGTATCGCGACCATTCTCGCGGCTCTTGTTGCAGTGTGGGTTTTCTTTCTCGATGGGAAGTCAGAAGGCAGCGCGGTCTTCGTGATCGGGATCGTTTCCGCTCTTACCGCAGTTGTTCTTCCTATCTATGGAGTGAGTTTTTACCGTAAGTCTAAGCAATTTTTAAATAAGTAATCTGATGAATTGGATCCTCGCATGCCCAAGCTGTATTAGTAACTTCTCTTCTGGAGGTGATGCGGCAGGATGGGCTATTCTCGTCATGCTACTTATTATTGTCCCAATGCTCTCGGGCATTATCTTTCTATTTGTCAAACTCGCTCGAAGAGAGCGGGAGCACTTTGACCCTAACTTCAGCGATTAAAATCTTACTTCCTTTTAACGATGTTATCTCCATCTAAAGCCATTGGTCTTCCTGAAAGCTTCTCCGAACACGGAGGAGGAGTCGACCACACCATCGATGTGGTTCAATACTTTATGCTGGCCCTATTCGTGGGTTGGACTCTTTTCCTTTTCTATACTTTATGGAAATTTCATTATAAGAAGAATCCAAAGGCGTCTTACTCAGGAGTTCAAACTCATACCTCAACCCATATTGAAATCGGGGTTGTCATTATTGAGGCCGTTCTCCTCTTGGGCTTAGCGATTCCTCAGTGGCAAGCACGGACCGACACCTTTGCCGAAGTTCAGTTGCGCGACCCAGCACGTGTTCGTATCATTGGTTATCAGTTTGCCTGGAATTACCATTACCCGGGATCAGATGGCAAATTTGGACGAGTAGACCGCCATTTGATTCAGAATGTGGGAGATCCTTGCATCGACCCAAACGATCCGAATGGATGGGATGATTTTATGAGTCCTGTCTTGAAGCTTCCTGTGAATCGTCCTGCGATTCTCGAAGTGACCTCTACAGACGTGATTCATAACTACGCGATTATCCCAATGCGTGCTCAACAAGATGCGATTCCGGGGAAAGATATTCCGATGTGGTTTACTCCGATTAAGACGATGGAGACTTCAGTTGTTTGCGCTCAGCTCTGTGGAGAAGGTCATGCTAATATGACGGGTTACATGGAAATCATTAAAGAGAAGTCTTATAACTCTTGGGCTGAAAAGGAATCTGCTAACGCTCTGAAACGAGCTCGTGAAAAGAATGAGCAAGCTTCTGTGGCTTCTTCTGGAGCGATGAAATAAATTGTATAAAAGTTTTTAAATACTAAAAAGCGACACTTTGAAAGTGTCGCTTTTTTGTTTTGAGAAAGGAATCAAACCTTGACTTGGTGCGACATTGTTGCATTATATGGTTGCGATGACTACTACCATAACTACTCTAAGCTTATTATTTTGGACGGTTTGTTTTATTTCAGCAGATCAACTAAGTGACTCAGATCATCAAGCTTTGGGGGAAACCTCGAAGGGTGGATTATGGGAAGAATACAAGCATTCACACTTTAGTAGTAATGGAACTCCTATTGTTCATTCCTTTGGAGTGGAACCTGCGTTCACGGGAAGAGATTTCTTTCTCGATTTCAGATCACGTCGAGGGGATGGCTTTCATGAACAAGAGATCGAAACTGAATTAGAGTGGGCTTTTACGCGTCGTTTCGGAGTTATTCTTGAGCAGTCTTATGTGATCGAAGAAGAGGGAGGAGATACGACTGAAGGCTTTGGTAACTTCGCAATTGTTCCACGAGTGGTGTTACTTGAGGAAAGTCGCTATATCTTAACATCACAGTTAGAAATTGTTTTACCTACTGCCTCTAAGCGGTTGGGAGGGCGGGAAATGGCTCTCGCACCAGGGTTAGCCGCTTGGTTCGATCTTGGTAATTGGTGGACTTTGAATGCTCAAGTAGGAGTTGAGCATATCTTTGATGAAGATGAGACTGAGTTCTTATTTGGCCTGGGACTCGTTAAAACAATCGGTTGTTTTTCTTCAGATTCGGCATCACACTGCCAGCACCATCCTTCATCCGAGGGACTTTTCAATCTTCTTTTTGAAGTCACTGGATCGGTTGCTTTGAGTGGGGATGAGAAAGGAGAGGAATCAGTCGAAGGTCTAATTGGGTTTAGTTTTGGCCTTACTTCCCAAATGGATTTACGTCTTGGTTATGAATATCCGATTTCTACTCCGAGAGAGTTTGATCATAGCGTGGTAGGAGGGCTGATCTGGCATTTCTGATTTTTATAGAAGTTCTAGACTATTGTTTAAAGAAAAGGGGCTCCGTGAAGGAGCTCCTTTTTTCTTTTCGCAAGGTTGAGAATCACTCATTGTGAGGTTCGATAAATGACCAATAAATCTCCGGCAGGTTATGCACTTTTTGATTTTGATCAGACTCTTCTTCCTTGGGATAGTCAGCTGTTGTTTTGTCGGTTTGTATTGAAGAGGGAGCCGTTAAGACGTCTTTATTTATTAGTATTTCTACCATTTTTGCTGCTATCCAAAGTGCTGGGGGCGGGTGGGATGAAACGCGTTTTTCTTTCTTATTTATGGAGGATGAAACAGGAGCGAGTGGAGGGATTTGCCGAAGAATTTGCCGAAGAATTGTATCAAAAAGAGCTTTATCCAGAGATGCTGGAATGTTTGGAGAAGCATCAAGAAGCAGGGCATCTGACTATTCTGACTTCAGCAAGCCCGCAGTGGTATATTACCGCGATTGGTAAGAAGCTAGGCTTTGATGCGGCATACGGAACTCGTTTTGAAGAGGTGACCTCGTTCCCTTTGTTTCCTGAAATGGTTTCTGAGAATAATAAAGGAGAAGAAAAAGTAGTGAGAATGAGACTTGAAGGAATCATTCCTAATGAGGGACTACTTCCTAATTCGACGGCTTATTCTGATAGTAAAGCCGATCTTCCGATATTAGAATTGTGCGAGAAACAAGTGGTGGTAAATCCTCTTCCGGCGTTCCGATTAGAAGCGGAAAAAAGAGGCTGGGAATTAGTCAGTCCGAAAAAGCCTTGGGCCACGCATGGAGAGTTCGCAATCGGTTGTTTAAAGCAAATGTTAGGAGTCGGGAAGTCATGAGTGATTTCCATCAAGGGGGCACAATCACAACCCTCCATCAGCTCAAATCTCGGGACCTAGTAGAGATCGAAAAAGAGTTAGAATCATTTAATAAAAAGCGCCCTCTCGCGTTAATGTTACCTTCTCTGTATTCCGAATTAGAGGGGCCTGGGCTTCCTTTGATCGTTTCGGAAATTTCGAAAGTGTCCTACTTGAGTCAAGTCGTGGTGGGGCTTGATCAAGCGAATGAAGAGCAATACCGCCATGCTCTCCAGTTCTTTGGAAAGATGAAGCAGAATCCAGAGGTATTGTGGAATGATGGTCCTCGTTTGCAGAAGGTCGATGAGATGTTACAGGCGAAGGGACTTGCGCCGAAGCAGGGAGGAAAGGGTCGAAATGTTTGGTATCTTTTTGGCTATCTTTTAGCGACGAATCGGGCTGACTGTGTGGCCTCACATGATTGTGATATTCGCTCCTATGATCGATCTTTGTTGGCGAGGCTTATTTACCCGGTAGCTCACCCTGAGTTTCAGTATCATTTTTGTAAGGGATATTATTCTCGAATTACAAAAGATGAGATGAGAGGGAGAGTTTGCCGTTTATTGGTGACACCTTTCATTCGCTCTTTGATGGGAATCTCAGGCGATCAACAAGAGTATTTGAAATATTTGGATTCGTTTCGTTACGCGCTTGCTGGTGAATTTTCGCTGACAACAGAGGCTATCAAAAACATGTGCCTTACTCCGGATTGGGGGTTAGAGGTTGGGAAGCTCTCAGAAGCTTACCGTTTGTTTTCGGAAGAGCAGATTTGTCAGGTTGATATCGCAGATCGTTATGAGCATAAGCACCGAGATCTCTCGTCAGAGGGTGAGAGGAAGGGCTTATCTCAGATGAGCTGTGATATTGTGAAATCGCTTTTCCGTAAGATGGTTTTCTTGGGGGTGAATTTAACTCCCGAGCGAGTGGAGTTGGTCGCGGTGTCGTATCAGAAGATGGCGCTCTCTTTACTACGAAGCTATCGGCAAGATGCGATTTTTAATGGACTAGAGTATTCACAAAAAGACGAAGAGTTAGCGATAGAGATCTTCTTGAAAAATGTGAGGCAAGCGGGACTAGAAGTGCTCGCTGAAAAGGAGTCATTCGAGCAGGGTGCGATGCCGAGCTGGAAAACAGTTCAGAGTGAAATCCCTGATGTTTTTAACATCCTTCGACGAGCAGTAGAGGAAGATCAAAAACAATATTCGCAGCTTGCTTAGCGGAAAGCTTACTTTGTTTAGCCGCTCAGATTAGGTCGAGTTGTTGCCCTGGTTTATCTGAGTCAGGAGAATTTATTGAGCGTTTTTGAATCCAATGGTCAATGGAGGCAATAAGGTCTGGATCAGCAACACATTCTTCCTCCATGAGAAGACCGAGTTGTTTTTCCCATTCTGCTGAAGATCGTTTTGTTTCCAGAGCGAGATGCAGGCTGAGCTCTCTGAGTCTCCCACTTTGTCGGAGGTTTTTCCGAAGGCGTGAAAGCCAGCGGAGATAGTAGGGGTGCTTGATCAAAGGGTTCATATTAGGAGGGTGCTGAAAAATATTTCGTGGAGAGAGCACTCCACCAACATCCTCCCGCAATGAGAATGAAATGAAGGGAGCTTAAAGGAAGGTTCATGATGGACGTTCCTTCAAGAAACCATCGAGGGGATGTGAAGAGAGCAATCAGAGTTGCGCAGAGCCCAAGAAAGCAAAGGTAGTAAATAACAGGACGAGGGGAGAGGATCCAAATCAGAACAGAGATACTCGCTGCCAGCAAGTGCATCGACCCGACGAGTGAAGAATCTGGGTGTGCCGTTTGAGCCATTAAAAGCACACAGATCAAAAGATCAAGAAATGCGATCAGGGTCAAAGAGACACGGGAGATTCGTTTCACGGATTTAAGCGTCTTTGAGAAGGGCGGCGGAAGCCATTGCGGCAATTCCTTCATGTCGTCCGACAAAGCCCATTGTTTCGTTAGTGGTCGCTTTGATTCCAACTTGCTCCGGAGTGATACCGAGAGCGGTGGAGATCTTTTGACGCATCTCGTCTCGGTGAGGCAAAACCTTAGGAGCTTCCGCGATGAGAGAGCTATCAACATTGCAGATATCAAATTGATGCTCTGCGCAGAGGTCTCGGCATTTTTCTAGAATAACGAGACTAGAGATCCCTTCAATAGAGTCATCAGTAGGGGGGAAATAGTAGCCGATATCAGGAAGGCCGAGTGCTCCAAGTAAGGCGTCTGCAATTGCATGGCAGAGAACATCCGCGTCCGAGTGACCAAGGAGGCCGACGTGATGTGGGATCTCTACACCGCCAAGGATGCAAGGGCGTCCTTCTGCAAATTGGTGGACATCATATCCAATTCCAGTTCTGAAAGTCATAAGTAGTAATGAGGGGGTTAAAGAATTTCTTCGATCGGGATTTTGCCGTTCGTTGCGATAATGGAGTAAGAGTCTTCGGCTTCAGGATTACGAGTGAGCTCTACTTTGCCTCCGCCCGCTTCCACGAGGAGTTTGCCTGCGGCGATGTCCCAGAGTGAGATGCGAGATTCGACATAAGCGTCAAGGCGACCAGAAGCAACATAGGCCATGCCGAGTGCGGCGGACCCCATCATTCTCATCTTACGGGCACGGAGAGAGGCTTTTTTGAACCGGCCAAGTCCAACATCAAGTGATTTTTCGGTTTTGCCTGGGCCGACGAAGAGGATGGATTCTTCGAGTTTGGTGCGAGAGCTTACTTGAACCTCACGTCCATTAAGAAGAGGTTTCCCCCCTTTTTCTACCGTCCAAAGTTCCCCGATCATAGGATCTAAAATAACCCCAGCAAGGATCTCATCTCCTTTGCGATAGGCGATGGAGATACAGAAGTGAGGAATTTCATAAAAGAAGTTCACAGTGCCATCGATTGGGTCGATGATCCATTGGTGGTCTGATTCTTGATTGCCGCCGATGCCTTCCTCTCCGTAGATGGCGTGATCGGGAAAGGTTTTAAGAATGATTCCTGAAATCAGGTCTTGAGACTGTTTATCAAGGGCGAGCTTGATATCGTGATGGAATGCTTCATCGACGGTTTTATCGGCAATGAAATTTGCTTTGAGAAGGTCTCCGGCTTGTTTGGCCGCATCGACCGCAACGTCAAGTGGTGTTGGCATAACCACACCATGACGGGATTTCTTCAAGATTGAAGGCTGAATCCTATTGTTCTGCTTTTTCTTGGGAAATCAGGAGCGCTTCCTTGATGACATGGGATGCGAGATGTTTCTTCGAGTCTTTAGGAAGGGGAATGGTTTCCTCCGCCGTGATGAGCATAATTTCATTCTCATCTTGATCGAACCCGATGTCTTGACGTGACACATCATTCGCGATTAACAAATCACAGCCTTTACGAAGAAGTTTCCCGCGAGCGTGTTCTTCGACCTTTTCGGTCTCTGCGGCGAATCCAACGAGAACACCTTGGTAATGAAAGACATCCCGGCAAGATCCTAAAATGTCAGGGTTTTTAACAAGCTCGAGAGTCATGGTCTCAGATGATTTTTTGATCTTTTGCTCAGGAACCGAAGTGGGACGGTAGTCAGCGACTGCCGCAGCAAAGATGGCAATGTCAGATTGAGAAATAAAACGCTCCACCGCAGTAAACATCTCACGAGCGCTCTCAACAGGGATGAAATCGGCCCCAGCAGGGATATCGAGCTGAGTCGGTCCTGAAATAAGAATGACACGGTGTTTCATTCCGAGCGCTTGCTCGGCTAAAGCATATCCCATTTTACCAGAAGACCGATTCGTAAGATAACGAACGGGGTCAATGGCTTCTTGAGTCGGTCCAGCAGTGATCAGGATAGTCACGTAAATAGAGATGAGGGATGAGAGGGGCCAGGACGAGCGAAAAAATGATTTCCGCTTTTTTTTATTCTGATTGGCATTATCTTTTCCCTTATGAACGCTCACCACCTTCATCCCACCACTCAAGAACAGCAGGCTGCTTTGACCTCTGATCAAGTTTTACAACAGCTTCGAGAAGGGAATGCCAGGCATGTTGAAGATCAGCTCTCGGCACGGAGCCTAGTGAGTAAATTTCCGATTTTGGCTCAAGGTCAGTATCCCAAGGCGGCTTTCCTTTCATGCATCGATTCTCGAGTGATTGTGGAACAGATTTTTGACCAAGGCCCAGGAGACCTTTTTGTGGGCAGAGTCGCTGGCAACGTGGTCAGTGAGGACCAGCTAGCATCATTAGAATATGCCACCAAATACGCAGGAGCGAAGCTCATTGTCGTGATGGGACATGAAGGGTGCGGTGCGGTGAAAGGAGCGTGTGCCCATTTAGAAGATAGCCACTTAACGTCTCTCCTTGCTAAAATCAAACCAGCGATTAGTGCCGCTCAAGAAAAGGGAATCTCCTCCGAAGCTCCCGAATTTGTAAATGTGGTCATTGAGCAAAATATTTACGAACAAGTGAAACAATTACGCGAACAAAGCCCCATTTTGGCCTCTTTAGAGAAAGAAGGAAAGATTAGCATCGTCGGGGCCTACTATGCGATCTCTACTGGTGAAGTAACGTTTATGAATGAAGACCAGTGAGAAAGATGAATAGATTCAAGCCACTAGCAGTCTTTTTACCTTGAAGCCAACAGTGCGTTGAGCGAAGGGGGAGGGCTAAAAAATGGAATGCTTCTCCTCGCGGATTTTTTCTAATGTTCCTTGAGTAACTCCTAGCTGTTCAGTGGCCCCGAGGGTTCTCCAGAGTCTTTCACCGCCTTGTTTACCAGAGAGAAGTTGTTGATAAGCTTTGATAGTATGACCTGCTTCTTCTTTTGTTTCAGAGAGAAGTTCGACTCGGAAGTTTTGAGCTCCTGCTTTGAGGAGCTCGGAAAAGTAGAGAGCTCCAGTTTGAGCTCTTCCATTGAAGAGAGTGTTGCGGCACCCGACATCAGCTTTGAGGGGGTGAAGTTGTCCCACTCGGTCCTTAATCATCACTTCATGCTTTTCGCAGGGGCGGCCACAATCTTTGTAGCTCGTTCCCTTTGACATGAAAGTGCAGAAGACACAGTGCTCCATGTGGAAGAGGGGCATATGTTGGTGAAGAGTGACTTCAAACCATTCTGCGGGAGCGCCTTTCAAAAGACCTAACACTTGTTGGAGATTCAGATCATAAGAGCAGGTGAGGAGATTGGCTTCACTTTGTTGGCGAAGGACTTCCGCAGAGACGGGGTTGGAAATGTTGAGTGAGAAATCAAGGACCCGTTTGATTTCTTGATGGTTCCGGAAGTGTTGGATGGAGCCTAGGTTCCGAAGTAAGACTCCACCAGGTTGCAGTCGCTCGATGAGTTTGAAATAACCATCTTCTCCGGGCTTTTGAATGCGAGGAGTGGCGAGGTGAATGCGATCGTTCATGCCCAGGCTTTGAGCTTTTTCCATTGCGGGGCGGTAATCACGAAGGTCTTCGTAGTCGCAATAAATGCGATCAACGCCTGCTTCTAGGGCGGCATCAAGTTGTTGAAGATTACGGCAGAGGACAGAAAGCTGAGGAGAAGTCTCAGCCGCGGCCTTTGTTTGCGGAACCTTGGGTAAATGTTCGGAGAGAGAGAAGGATGGGAGAGTTCGTCTTTCTTTTTCGTTTTGGTCGAGAAGGTGAATCAAACTCCGGCGAGCGCGGTTGAGCGAAGAGATGGGTAAGGTTAATCCCTGTGGGAGTTGAGAGTCGAGATGGCTTAATTGGTAAGGAGTATCACCGAGGCGAGAAAGTTGTTTCTCTAGTAGCTCAGAGTCAAGATCGTGCTTTTCTGCTGCCTCGAGAGAATGATCGGTGTGGACGCGATGTCCTTCGCAAAGAAGCTCGAGCGGATTCCCTAAAGACCCTGAGACGGTGATGTGGAGAGGGTGTCCCTTTGATTCAAGGCGGACAGACTTCCAGCTTTTACGGAGAAATTGGTTTATTTTTGGGTCATCCGTTTTCCAGATTTGTTGTCCGGGGCGAACGTGGTCCCATTGGATCTGAGCGCGACGGTCGAGCCAGAGTCGAGTTCCTGTGACTCGGAAGAGGCGGCCTCCTTGCTCATGGTTCCGGTCTTCTCCTGCATCGAAGACGATCCCGTCGCCTTCGGTAAGTGAGAAAGGTGGATTGCTGTCGATGTCGACGAAGTCTTCTCCGACATGAGTGATCGTGCCGACGAGAGCTCCTCTTTTTTTGCCAAACTTCCCGTGGGTGAGGTAAGGATGATTGGTGCCAGCGAGCCAGCCAGAACTCAGCCCGCGGGAAAAAGTCATTTCTAACTGATGGCGATCTTCCTCACTCACCGCTTCATGAATAGGGATTTCGGCTAAAGAGGCATCGATCGCTTTTCGGTAAACAGCGGTGACCCCGGCAACATACTCGGGAGACTTGAGGCGGCCTTCGATTTTGTAAGATTTCACTCCAGCCTTGATGAGGCCGGGAATCATATCAACGGCGGCGAGGTCTTGTGGACTTAGAAGGTAGCGAACTTCTTTCAAGTCTTGTTCTACCCCATCGACGATAATTTGGTAGGGCATCCGGCATGCTTGCGCGCATTCGCCACGGTTTGCAGAACGTTGACCTAGTGATTCGGAGGTGAGGCATTGTCCAGAGTAGGCGACACAGAGTGCGCCATGAACGAAAACTTCGAGGGAGGTTTGCTCTTCTCCGAAACGTTCGATTTCTTTGAGGGAGAGTTCTCGTGCGAGCACGGCGCGGTCGAGCGGGAGAAATTGTTCAACGAATTCGAGTCCCTCAGCTGAAGTGATCGTCATCTGGGTAGAAGCATGAAGCTCTAATTTAGGGGCGACCTTTGTTGCCAAGTAAGCAAGGCCGATATCTTGCACAATAATGGCATCGACTCCTGATTCCTGGAGGAGTTGAAGTTGGGATACGGCGCCCTCGAGTTCATCTGAGAAGACGAGAGTATTCATCGTGACAAAGCCTTTCACTCCATGTTGGTGAAGAAAAGACATGAGTCGAGGTAGGTCTTCCTCTGTGAAATTATCAGCACGAAGTCTGGCGTTGTATTTGGGAAGCCCAAAGAAAATAGCATCAGCTCCATTCGCCACAGCGGCTCGAGCGCAGTCCCAGTTACCAGCGGGGGAGAGAAGTTCAGGCTCGAGTTGCATCATGTGCAGAGTCTAAGAGGTCAGGTCGGTTTTGACGAGTCCGTTCCAGGGCCTTCTCTTTTTTCCATGCGGAAATTTTTCCATGATGTCCAGAAGTTAGGACTTCAGGGACTTTGAGCCCTCGGAAATCAATCGGCTTGGTGTAAGCTGGTGCTTCAAGGAGGTGAGGGTTAGAGAATGATTCTTCCTCCGACGAGCGGGCATCTCCTAAGGCACCGGGAAGGAGACGGGTGAGGGAATCGATCACAACAGTGGCAGCAATGGCTCCGTTGGTAAGAACATAATCACCAATAGAAAGTTCGAGGTCGACGAGCTTTTCAATCACACGGTGGTCCACTCCTTCATAGTGACCACAGATGATAATAAGGTGCTTCTTTGAGCTCAGTTCACGAGCGGTTTGTTGATTAAAAACCTGACCTTGAGGCGTCATTAAGATTACATAGGTCTCTTTTCCTCGGAGCTCTTCGATGGCTGCAAATAAGGGCTCTGGTTTTAAGAGCATCCCTTGACCACCACCACAGAGGTAGTCGTCGGTGCGGCGGTGTTTATCGGTCGTCCAGTCTCGGAGTTGGTGAGAGTGAAGCTCCACTAGTCCGTCCTTTTGCGCACGACCAATAATGCTTTCCCGGAGAGGGGCCAGCACCATTTCGGGGAAGAGCGAGAGGACGTCGATCCGGATCATAGAAAAAAGGGTTTTATTTTCGGGTTTCTCCTCGAAGCATCGCTTCGATGAATCCGTCGATATCACCATCCATGACGGATTGGATATTTCCTGTTTCATGACCAGTGCGAAGATCTTTCACCATTTGGTAAGGTTGGAAAACGTAAGACCTAATTTGGCTTCCCCAGCCGATCTCTCCTTTTTCAGAGTAAGTTCGGTCGGCTTCTGCCTTTTGCTTATCTTCTTCGATTTGGTGAAGTTTCGCTTTGAGGAGTTCCCAAGCAAGTTCCCGGTTTCGAAGCTGTGAG
This sequence comes from uncultured Verrucomicrobiales bacterium, assembly GCA_937951675.1. Taxonomy (GTDB): domain Bacteria; phylum Verrucomicrobiota; class Verrucomicrobiia; order Verrucomicrobiales; family Akkermansiaceae; genus CALFBI01. The sequence goes on along the minus strand of CALFBI010000005.1, from coordinate 65,457 downwards.
CGTTCCTGAGTGGAACGGATCACAATTCCAGAAGGCTTGTGTTTTAGGATAACAGCTGTTTCGACTTTGTTAACGTTCTGGCCTCCTGCCCCACCGGAACGGGCGGTTTGAATTTCGACATCAGAGTCAGGGATTTCGATATTGATATCCTTCGAGACTTCGGGAGTGACATCAACGGCACTGAAAGAGGTGTGTCGTTTTCCTGCGGCATCGAAAGGAGAAATTCGAACGAGACGGTGCACGCCACGTTCATTTTTCAAGTAGCCATAGGCGTGTTGCCCATCGATTTTTAAGGATGCTCCACGACATCCAGCGGAGTCTCCTTCTTGGTAATCGAGGCGCGTGACGGTGAATCCTCGACCTTCGGCCCAGCGGATATACATGCGGAGAAGCATTTCGGCCCAGTCGCAAGCTTCGGTTCCTCCAGCTCCAGCCTGAATGGTGAAGTAGGCGTTATTCACATCGCCAGGTTTATTGAGAAGGGTAATGAGTTCGAATGCATCGAGCTCTTTAGAAACGTCCTTAAACTCTTTCGCGACTTCCCCAGCGGAATCAGGATCTTCAGAGGCAAATTCAAGGAGAACGGCGAAGTCATCAATCCGGTTGCTCAGAGCGCGGTAGGGATTATACCGGCCTTTGATCAGGTTGGCTTCAGCGACCACTTTTTGAGCCGCATCGGCATCATTCCAGAAGTCAGGTGACGCCATTTTTTCTTCGTAGGCGAGAACGTCCTTCTCTAATTGATCCGCATCGAGGAAACGGTGAAGCTCCTTGATCCGCTCTTTTAGGGGAATGATGTCATATTCGGAAAGGTCGATGTCAGCCATGAGGTCAATCGTTTACGGGATGGAAGGGAAAGGTTCAAGCATAGGATCACTTTAGCCCTTGTGAAGTTTACCGTCACTCGACAATGTGCAGGCATTGATGGCGATAAGAGTGGTGCAGAAAAAGAGAAAAGGGAGAGGCTTTTTAACAGGTTCTATTCTATTAGGCGCGAGTATGATCTTGATTTCATCTTGTGCGACGAGGGCTCCTCATTCTACAGGGAAAGGCAGTCGCCATTCTGTTTACCAAGTGGCGTATGGGACAGATCGTAAAGTTAAGACTTATAGAAGTGCAGTGACTGGTTATGGCGTCAAAGGTTCCTCTCTGTCTTATGGAGTGGTCGAAGTGACCGTGCCGAGAACTCATCGAGCAGGAAAGTTGGAGCGGCCCTCTTTTTGGAAATTAGAATGGAGCGCCAAGGAACATCGACATGTGACCGTGAAATCCATTTCCCAAAAAGAGAAAAGCTTGTTTTTTAGAGACCTTCGTCACCAGATGCAAAAAAGCGCAAAGAAAAAGGCTCTCGTCTATGTGCATGGTTTTAATACCAGTTTTGAAAAAGCAGCGTGTCGGACCGCTCAACTTTGTCATGATCTTCATTTTGCAGGCTTGCCGGTTTTTTATAGTTGGCCCTCGCGAGGGGTCATTTCGGCGTATGAAGCGGACGGGAGACAAGCGAAACGGTCGGCCATTCATCTTCAACATTTTTTAGATGAGATGACTAAGTATTCAGGAGTCGAAGAATTTTACTTGGTAGGACACAGCATGGGAACACGGGTTTTGATCGAGTCTTATTTGAATTTATTAAAAAGCCAGCCAACTCGAGCCTCTCGAATTAAAGAGGTGATCCTCGCGGCGCCCGATGTAGATAGAAAACAGTTTCGGCTCCGGCTAGCTCCCGCCATGAGAAAGCATGCGGTTCCTGTAACGATTTATGCTTCCCAGGAAGATCTAGCGCTCGAGGCTTCGCAATTGAAGCATCGAGGGAATCCTCGTCTAGGTGACTCTGATCACGGGGGCTGTATCGTTTCGGGATGTGAGAGTATCGATGTGACCTTCTCTGTCTCAAGAGGGGTTGGGCATGAATATTTCACGAAGAGCCTGGCCGTTTTAAAAGATCTCAAGCAACTTATCTCAAAAGGAATCCGTGCGGAGCATCGCACCGGTCTTCGCGAAAAAGTGACGCCTTTGGGGCGCTACTGGGAGCTCCTCCCTTGAGGGTGTGCACTAGGCAAAGCGTTGCCGCTTTATCTTGTTATTGGAGGGGAGAGATAGGGTGTTCTAAACAAAGAAAAAGCCTCCTTCTCTTTCAAGAAAGGGGCTTTAGAAATGTTGTTTGAAACTAGCCTTCAGCTGAGTTATTCGCGGACTCGCGCCACATCCGCTCCAAGTAAGAGCAGTTTTTCATCGATATGCTCATAGCCTCGGTCGATATGATAGAGGCGTAAGATATCGGTTTTTCCTTCAGCTTTCAGTGCTGCGAGGACAAGCGCTGCCGAGGCTCTGAGGTCACTTGCCATGACGGGGGCTGGGGAGAGCGATGATACTCCGTTAATAATAGCGGTGCCATTATCGACTTTAATATCAGACCCCATCCGTGCCATTTCGGCACAATGCATAAACCGCTGAGGAAAGATGGTATCTTCTACTACCGAAATACCAGGGGTTACCGCACAGAGCGCCGTGAACTGGGCTTGCATGTCGGTGGGGAATCCAGGGTAAGGAGCGGTCGTGAGCTTCATTCCTTTTGGTTGGCTTCCTGGTTTTACGGTGACGGAAGTGTCATTATTAGAATATTCGACGTCATGCCCGGCCGCGATGAGTTCTTTACTCATGATTTCGATATGCTCGCGATTGATCCGATTGAGGGTGACCCCTTCAGAGCTGCCGCACATTGCACCCGCAATCATAAAGGTGCCTGCTTCGATTCGGTCCGGAATGACGGTATAGTCAGTTCCGCCAAGTGATTTAACTCCTTCGATCGTGATTCGGCGAGTGCCGGCACCTTCGATTTTAGCTCCAAGGGAAATGAGAAATTCAGCGAGGTCAATCACTTCTGGTTCACAGGCAGCAGATTCGATGATGGTGGTGCCTTCTGCAAGAACGGCCGCCATCATGAGATTATCAGTGCCTAGAACAGTAGGTCCATGTTTTCCGCGGAGGTCGATTTCTTTGCCGACTAGTCCATTAGGAGCTTTGAGGAGCATGTTGCCTCCTTCGGTGTCGATCTCGGCACCCAAGCCACCAAGCCCTTTTAAGTGAAGGTCTACAGGGCGATCTCCGATCACGCAACCTCCTGGAATAGAAACGTTAGCTTCTCCCATTCGGGCGAGAAGGGGCCCCATCACACAGATAGAAGCCCGCATTTTGCGAACGATTTCATAAGGAGCATTGGGGATAATGTTAGCAGCATGAATCCGGACAGTGCCACTTGACCTTTCGACTTCTGCGCCAAGAGCTCGTAGGATCTGGAGCATATAATTCGTATCTGAAACATCAGGCACGCGGCGAATGATCACAGGTTCAGAGGTCAGTAAGGTAGCGGCGAGAATCGGGAGGGAGGCGTTTTTTGATCCGGAAATATTGATCGTTCCAGAAAGAGGCTTTCCGCCGTTGACGATGAGTTTGTCCATGATGTTGTATCGAAGTAAATGAGGTTTTAAAGCGGCTTTTGGGCCGATGGGAATCTTGGGATTTGGTTCAAATCAGAGTGTGTCATGACATGATCGAATCCTGCTTGTGTAAGAAGGGCTTCTACCTCTGTTGATTGGTGAATTCCTATTTCTAGAAAAAGCATGCCACCCGGATTAAGAGCAGAAAATGACTTTGGAATAAAATCGCGAATGATGTCGAGCCCATCTTTCCCTCCAAAGAGTGCTAATTTGGGATCATGCTGAACTTCAGGGCTGAGCGTCTTTTCATCGCTGAGCGGGATATAGGGAAGATTCGCAATGATCAGGTCAAATGTTCCCTCGATCTGATCGAAGAGATGAGACTCAACGAGTGAGACTCTTGAGCTTGCTTTGAGTGCTTGGGTGTTTTCTGAGGCTAGCTCTAAGGCTTCCTTGGAAACATCCGCTAAGATGGCTTCCTGGCATTGTTCCCCGAGCGCATTGACGAGTGAGAGCCCAATCACTCCAGACCCTGTCCCCATGTCAAGGAGTCGACAGGGAGTTGGTAGCTTTGTTTTGAGAATGAGTTCGACGAGTTCTTCTGTTTCTGGACGGGGAATTAAAGCTCTCGCATCTGTTTTGAATTCGAGTCGATGAAAAGGAACTTCTCCCAGGAGGTGCTGAAGAGGAATACGAGAACCTCTTTTTTTGAGATCACTTCGGATTTCCTCGAGAAGATGCTCTTCAACGGGATGGTCAAATTGTAAATACAGACCAGTGCGAGTGCAATCAAGATGGTGAGCGACAAGGAGCTGCATATTGGTGCGAGCTGACTCGACTTGCTTTTGATCGAGGTATTTAGTGCCGAGGTCAATGACCTCAAGAACAGTGGGAGAAGCTGGTTTCACGAAAGGGGAAGGTGGTTTTGATTTAACTTTCGGATTCAAGCCCTGCATCCACAAGGCGCTGCTCCATTTCGGCTTTTTGAAGTTGCTCGGTGAATTCGAATAATTCGCCATTCAAAATCGCTTCAATTTGGTGAGACGTATACTGGATACGGTGGTCGGTGACTCTGGCTTGAGGGAAGTGGAAGGTTCGGATTTTTTCAGATCGGTCTCCTGACCCAATCAATGATTTTCGCTGTGCCGAGTATTTTGCTTCTTCTTCTTGCTGCTTCGCCTCAAAAAGTTTGCTTCGTAGGATTTGAAGAGCTCGTTCTCGGTTTTGAGTCTGACTTCGGCCATCTTCACAGCGCACCATGACTCCGGTTGGGAGGTGAAATACTTGCACTGCGGATTCGGTTCGGTTGACGTGTTGTCCTCCCGCCCCTCCTGCACGGCAGACTTCAATCCGGAGATCGTCAGCTTTGATCTCAATATCGACTTCTTCCGCTTCGGGCATGACCGCAACCGTTGCGGTGGAGGTGTGAATCCGTCCTTGAGTTTCGGTGGATGGGACGCGTTGCACACGATGCACGCCACTTTCATATTTGAGGTAACGAAAGACTTCGTCTCCAGAGACTTTTAAGATGACTTCCTTAAATCCGCCTACTTCGCTAGGGCTGCTTCCTAGGTGCTCTGTTTTCCAACCTCGTAATTCGGCATAACGTTGATACATCCGGAGCAGGTCTCCTGCAAAGAGAGAGGACTCGTCTCCGCCAGCGCCCGCTCGGATTTCAATCAAGGCGTCCCGGTCTTCGGTAGGGTCTTGAGGAAGGAGCGCGTATTGAATTTCTTGCTGAAGAGTTTCAATTTGGCTTTCTAAGTCAGGAATTTCCAGCTCAGCCATTTCGGCGAGTTCAGGGTCCTCTTCCTTTGCAAGTTCCAGATTATCATTGAGATTACGCTGGCATTCTTCAAAAATAGACCAGTTCTCCAGAAGTTTTTTAATTTGACGATGCTCCCTCATGATCTCAGAGGCAGCTCTGGGGTCGTCATAAAAATTCGGGACAGAAATGAGTTCTTCGATTTCGGCGAATCTCTTTTTTCTTTTTTCGATGAGGGAGGAGTAATCCATGGACAAATGAAGGGCAGAAGTCTCTCACAGTGCGGTCAAGTCGCAAGAGCTTTGATAAAAATGAAAGAAAATTTCATTTAGGGGTTGAAAGTTTTGAGGTGAGAGATTAATTATGCCGCCCCGATCGCAAGATCACACTGTTTACAGTCCTATGGTGTAATGGTAGCACAACGGATTTTGATTCCGTTAGTCTAGGTTCAAATCCTTGTAGGACTACCACTTTTCAGTTCCGTTATGTTGGAGTTGAAGGTGGGACCTCTCAAAAGAGAGAGATCCATTTTATCTCACCCTCTTATTTTTTCCCAGGTGCTTCCAATTTGGAAAAGGGTCTCTTCTCCAAGATGTGGAGCCATGATTTGAAGCCCGATCGGTAAATCGTCACCTTCTTCGTTCAAGGTTCCGCAAGGAACACTCATGGCGCAAATTCCAGATAGATTGGCACTAATCGTGTAGATGTCAGCGAGGTAGTCTTTGAGTGGGTCTTCTTTGGCCTCTTCTAGTTTGCGAGGAGGGGTCGGGCTGACGGGGGAGAGGATAGCATCAACTTGTTCAAAAGCTTGCGTGAAGTCCTGTTGGATCAAGGTTCTAACTTTTTGAGCTCGAGTATAGTAAGCATCGTAGTAGCCAGAGCTAAGAACATAAGTTCCTAAAATGATCCGGCGCTTGACTTCACTTCCGAACCCTTCCGCTCGGCTTCTGCTGTAGAGGTCAAGCATGTCGCGAGGTTCCTCGGCTCGGTTCCCGTAACGAACCCCATCAAAACGTGATAAATTTGAAGAAGCTTCAGCTGGAGCAATGATATAGTAAGTTGCGACAGCGTGTTGACTATTAGGGAGAGAGATTTCCACGAGCTCGGCGCCTTCTTTTTCAAGCTTTTTGGCGGCATTCATGACGAGCTCTTTCACTCGCGGGTCAAGCCCTTCTCCAAAGTATTCGGTAGGAAGTCCGATTTTCAAGCCTTTCACGCCTTTGTGCAGAGCTTTAGTATAAGAAGGAACTTCTGCGTCGAGGCAAGTTGAGTCTCTTCCATCAGTCCCAGCTAGAGATTCGAGTAATAGGGCGGCATCTTCGACCGTTTTGGTCATGGGCCCGATCTGGTCGAGAGAGGAGGCGAAAGCCACGAGACCATAGCGTGAAACGCGCCCATAAGAGGGTTTGAGTCCGACGATACCGCAATGGCTTGCGGGTTGGCGAATAGAGCCGCCTGTGTCTGACCCTAGCGCGGCGATAGCCATATGAGATGAGACGGCAGAAGCAGATCCTCCAGATGATCCTCCCGGGATGTGTCGAGGGGCTTGTGGATTAAGCGTTCTGCGAAGAGCTGAATTTTCGGTAGAAGACCCCATCGCGAATTCGTCCATATTAGCTCTGCCAAAGGGGATCGCTCCCGCCGCTGTGAGCTTATGCGTGACAGTAGCATTGTAGGGTGCTGTATAGCCTCCTTCAAATAAACGGGAAGCACAGGTGCAAGGTTGCCCTTTGACGTTGATGTTGTCTTTAAAAGCGATAGGAATGCCACCTAAGGGGGCCGAGAGATCAACCTCATCAGCGGCCTTTAAAGCAGCATCAAGATCCCAGCTTAAGTAGGCTCCGAGAGTTTCATTTTGAGCTTCAATATTTTTCGCAAGGTCTTGAACGATCTCGGAAGGCGAAATTTCTTTGGCCAGGAGACGTTGGCGAAGGGTGGCGATTGTTGCAGTGCAAAGGCTCATCGTAAGTAGATTCAGGGATCAGTAATAGGAGATTAAGAAGCGTCGACCACTTTAGGAACTCGGATCTGACCCATGGTTTGATCAGGGGCGTTTTTCAAGGCGCCTTCTTGCCCAAAGCCTTCTTGCGCTTCGTCTTGGCGAACCCGGTCATAGACAGGAGTGGGGTAAGAAGTTGGTTCGACTCCATCCACATCAATTGATAAAATTTGTTCGATGTGGGTCAAAACCTTATCGAGTTGACTTTGGAAATGAGGGATCTCTTCGTGACTCAGCTCAAGCCGAGCAAGGTCAGCGACATATTTGACATCAAGACAGGCATCTGACATAGAACGGATCCTCTCTGATCCTTCCTAGCCTGCCAATTGTTTTTTCACCTAAAAGAAGAGGAGTAAAGGGAAAGGAAAGCCTACAGGGAGAATCCTTGTAAACGGGACCAAGTCCACCAAGAGAGAGAGACGATCGCGATGAGCATTAGGAGAAACAAAAGCCCGCTCCGGGCTTGGTGCCGGCGTTCGTTTTTAATTTCGCCTCGACTGAGCTGTTCTTGGAATTTTCTTTCTCTAATCCGGTCCTGAAGATCATCAGGGGCCGGCATTTCATTCCGCTGGTTTTCGATCTCTTCTTGCAGCTTTTGAGGAGCTTCTTCAATAAATTGTCGGAGGTCGTCAATTTTTTGAGATAAGTGATCCTCCTCCTCTCGTAATTGAAGGATTTCCTGAGGATCCTTTTTGGACGAGAAAAGAGCCATCTACTTGATGAGATAAACGAGCACCGCAATGCTACCGAATACAATCACAGGGAGATTGAAGGCAAAGCCGTTTTTCAACATCGTTGAAAATTCACCATTGCCGGAGGAACCGAGACTTTGGTTTTTTTTCTTTCCAGTTACCCCGAAGATACCGCGGCTTCGTCCGCCTGAGAAATGTTGAACGGCTTGATCGTATTCTTCTTCAGCCTGGTCGATGAGAGAAATGGATTTATTGAGCTCCTGTCCTAAGACATCGGGACCCCATTGATCAGGGTTGAGATGGTTTAAGCGTTCTAAATTTTTCGCGAAGACGCCACGAGTTTGGTCGAGATCTTCGACTTCTTGGCGCATTTCAAAAAGCTCACGCTCAATGGAGGTCAGAGCGAAGGAGAGTTTTTCAGTCATCCCTACTTGTCCTGTAAGAAATTCTTGCTTCCGTGTGTGTAACTCTTGGAGGTCACGTTTCCGGCGTTCGATTTCTTCCTGGTGTTGCTGAAGGAGCTCAAGCTGCTTCTGAGCTTCACCAAGTTTGCCTTCAAAGTCGTCGCTCAACGCTGAAGGGGCTCCTGGAGCGCGTTCAGGCATTTCAAGTTGAGTTTCTCTCACGTTAATATGGTGGGTGTGCTGTGCCGACATTTTAAATGATATGGTCCAGTAAAGATTTAACTGAACTATAAAGCACTTGAAACTAAAGGCGAGATTTTATTTAAGATTCCTTGACTTTTTTTAAAAGTGTAATTCACAGGAAGGTCTTATTCACCAAAGAATAGTGACTTGAGTTCGTTCTCCAGCTTTCAATTGAAGCGACACTCGATCGGAGTGATCGGTCGTTATTAATTCGGCAGAAGTCTCTACTTTTTTAATACCATCACGGTGAATAAGCTCTATTTTTTGAGAAATACGACTTGTGAGGTCGAGCGAGATTTTTTTCTGCGTTCGATCCCAAGTGAGCTGATGGAGATCGCATTGATTACGTGCTTTGGCTCCTGATAAGGTTCCTACAGGAAGGCTGTCTGGCATCGCAGGGAGTAATTCTAATTTTTCTTTTTCAGAAAAATAGGCGGCCTCTGCCATTAAGCCTTGGTAAGAAAGAATGAAATCATAGTTGTAAATATCTAAATCGACATTGTGAGAGGTGGCTAAGCTGTCGAAGAAATACCCTGCACTCAGCATGTGTTTAAGAATGCCTTCGACCCCTTGACGATTTTTAATACGGATAAAGGTATAAACTTTCTGTAGCGCGTCATGAGCCGCGATGATTGGGTATTCTCGTTTCGCAAGTGCTTTTGAAAAGGCTTCACACTGCCAAGCTGTTTTGGGGTGATCCGGGTCAGTTTCTCCAGCGGGCCAAGCCGGGTAAGTGTGGCTAGCGTGACGGTGATCATAGTTTTCTTGGTGCTCTTTCCAGGACCATTCTTTCAAGGCACCATCTTCAGTTAAGAGATAGGGCGGGAGGAGACCTATCATTTCTTCCCATTTTTGAGTTTGAGGGTCGGAGGGCTTGCCTAGTGCAGTATGAGCCTCTAAAGCCATTCGAAGCCCGTGTTTACAAGCTGCAATATCGACGGTGGCGTTGATACAGGTGGATGTTTTTTCGGGGCCATCAAACTCTTTAGGGAAGTTTTCAGGAGAATTAGAAGGGGCGAAAATGAAATGTCCTTTTTCGTCTTTCACTTGTAGGAAGTCTTCGTAGAAGAGGGCTTGCTCGACGAGGAGAGGGTAGAGGCGTTGTTCCAAGAATTTTTTGTTTCCTGAAACCTGATAATATTCCCACATCGGGTAAAAGAGCCAAGGTCCGAGGCCTGTTAAAACCATGTGAGAATAGTAATAATCACTGTGATAGTGAATGGCGTTTTCGCCATCGATACGAATAGGTCCAAAGATCCCCCGGCATCCATGCAGCTTTTGAGCAGCTTCTCGCCATTGAGGTATCGTGCGTTCGATGATTTGAAAATACCCTTCCATCGCTTCTGGGAGGTCCAAGAGGTTCCCTCCTGTTACCGCGAAATTAACATTAGCATCGCAAGTGTAGTCGCCGGCCCAAGCGGCACCCCATTCCCCAATGAAGAGTCCGCTGAGTCGAGGCCCGTAGTCACTGCCACAAGAGGAGAGGAAGAGGTAACGAGAAGTATAGAAAAGACTCTCAAGAAAACGCGGTGAGAGCTCTTGCTCCTTTTGATTAATGGTTCTGAGTAAGTCGTTGTTACTGATTTGTCGTTCTTGCTCGTCCACACCAAGAGAGAATTCGACGCGCTTGAAGATTGGTTCATGAATATGGCGATGGGCTTCGAGCTCCGCTTCGTAGGAAGAGCTGAAAGCTTGGAGGTCTGTAAGCAGAGGTGATGTCGCAAGAAGATCAGAATCATTTCGATAGCGAGCGAGCTTGGTAATGATGATAAAGCTCGTCGTTTTTTTGATAGAAAGCTGATCTTCTGTTGCGGTGAGATTTCCGTCTAAGAGCACGACACGACTTCTTCCTTCGTAAGCACCTTGCCCGTGAGAGACTTCAGGGTAGATCGCTTGGAAGGCAATGGAATCTTGAGATGTGATTTTTGAGACGTGAATATCTGTTGGTGTTTGAGGGCAAGCCTGCACAGTTAGATCGAAATCACGTGGTTTCTCAGAAGTTACTTTCGTGAAGAGTAGTTGGGAATGACGAGAAGCAAATGAGGAGCGTGTTTGCTTGCCAAATTGATCTGACCACAGGCTTCGGACTTCTCCGGAGAGGTAGTCGCATTGGCGGTGGTAATTTTCAGAGTTTTGAATATCGCGACTTTCGAAGTGCAGTTCGTAACCAGGGTGGAATTCTTGTGTCCAGTAGAAGCCTTCGTGGCCGGACCGCTTTTCCCAGGTGTCCCAATAGGTTTTCCAAGACTTTTGGATATGGCCTTCAATCATTCCTTGGCGCAATGGTGCGAGCTGATCTGACATATCAGGAAGCTCGATAGGAGTGCCATTAGGGAGAAGAAAATGATGACTCGTGAAAGTCAGGCGATCTTTTCCAGCTTCACCCCATTGCATAAGGCCCGTTAAGCCATTGCCGCTGACAAAGGCATCTTCCCAGCGTTGAGCGGGGGTGTTACAAAAAGGAGAAAGGCGTGAGTCTTGGGAAAGTGAAGTCATAAAACAATAAAGAAAGAGGGTCAGAAAAAAGCCTTCTCAGCGAGAGAAGGCTTTTAAAAAGAGTAATGTGGGAAATGAAGAAAACTTAGATAGCCTTGAGAATAGCAGCTCCCATTTCAGCAGTGTTAACCTTCGTTTCCTGTTCGGAACCTGTATAGATATCTCCAGTGCGTAGACCTGAGCTAATCGCGTTTTCAACGGCGTTTTCGATTGCCTTGGCGGCCTCTTCTTCTCCAAGGGAGTGACGAAGAAGCATCGCAACAGAAAGGATCTGAGCAACCGGGTTGGCGATCCCTTGGCCTGCGATATCAGGAGCAGAACCACCACTTGGTTCATACATCCCGAAATAAAGGCCGTTATCTTTTTGGCCGCCTAAGCTCGCAGAAGGAAGCATCCCGAGGGAGCCTGAAATCATCGCCATTTCGTCAGAAAGAATATCCCCAAAAAGGTTTTCAGTGACCAAGACATCGAAGTCAGGGGCGCGACGAATGAGCTGCATTGCGGCATTATCCACATAGAGGTGTGAGAGCTCGACATCAGGGTATGACTTCGCTACTTCTTCCGCGGTTTGTCTCCAAAGCACCGAGTTTTGAAGGACGTTAGCTTTATCGACTGAGCAGACTCGTTTATCACGGCCTTGAGCCGCTTTGAAAGCGACGTGAAGGATTCGCTCGATCTCACTTTTAGTGTAAATCATGGTGTCAATGACGACGGTCTCACCATCACGTTCTTCTTGGAGCTTAGGCTCACCGAAGTAAAGTCCGCCAGTAAGCTCTCTGACACAGAGAACATCAAATCCATTAGGAATGAGTTCGTTTTTAACAGGAGAGGCGTGTGTTAGTGCAGGGTGACAAACGCCAGGACGTAAGTTCGCAAAGAGGCCAAAATGCTTACGAAGGGGGAGAAGCGCTCCACGTTCTGGCTGTTGCGCAGGAGGGAGGTTTTCCCATTTCGGGCCACCTACCGAACCGAATAAAATGGCATCAGCCTTTTCGCAAGCCGTAACCGTTTCAGGTGGAAGGGGGGAACCTGTCGCGTCAATCGCAGCGCCTCCAACGAGGTGCGCGCTTTGATTGATGGAGAAGCCGAATTTTTCAGCGGTGGTATCCAGAACAAGAAGAGCTTGCTCCATAACTTCAGGACCGATTCCGTCGCCTGCAAGAACTGCAATGGTGTGTGAACGTGACATAGATGAAGGTCAGTAACGTGATCTCTTTTAAAGTTCACGAAAAAAACAAAAAAAGGATGTTTGAAAAAAGACGCCTAATTTCATGAGGCTCACCTTCTGACGAGATACCGAGGATGGGCTCTAGTTAAAAAAACTTTTTAGGCTGCACCAAAACTTCTAGGGAAGCCTCCATCAAAGTGAAATCCTGAATCACTTTGGATAAGATCACGAGCGAGCCTACCGCATCGTAGAGAGCGTCGTGCCATTGCCTTTCGGGAACGATTTTATCAATCAGCCCTGTCAGTTCTAATTCATCGCAGACCGTTCCGAGTTTATGATTCGTCAGGTTTGGGTAAGCGGCTCGTGAGAGGGTCAGGGTATCGATCCATGGGGAGAATCCATGGTTGGGGAAGGTTCTTAAATACCTTTTTTCGGTGCCATAACCGTGCGCCACGATAGCTGAATTTGAAAGCCTGCTTTTCACTTCAGGCCAAAGACTTAGGAAAGAGGGGGCGTGGACGAGGTCTTTATTAGAAATATGGTGAATACGTTGTGATTGCCACATCACCTCTTTTTCACTTTTCAGATAAGAGACAAAAAGGTCTTTGACTTTTTCCTCCGGTTTCCAAGTTCCCATTCCTATTTGAATAGGGCAGTCAGTTTCGCCCTTTCGAGCCCCGGCGGATTCGAAATCAATCCCGGCAAAGCGTATTTCATGGATCAAAGGCATATAATGACAGGTCCTAAAAAAAGCAGAGCCCGTCGGGCTCTGCTAGTAAAAAGAGAAGGTGATCTCGTAAAGGTTACCTCATTAACCTTTACCTGGAGAAACTTGCTGTGAGAGATCTGCATCGAGCAGTTCGCGGCGTAAGTTCGTTCCTCGGAATTTACTCCAGAGATAAACAATCGGCGAAGCAACGAAGATCGAAGAATAAGTCCCGACGAGCACCCCAACGATGATCGCAAGCGCAAAGTCTTTGAGAGCAGGACCTCCTAAGAAGAAAAGTAAGATCACCGAAACTAAGGTGGTAACCGAAGTTAAGACTGTTCGTGAAAGAGTAGTGCTAATGGCATCATTCATGATGTCCTTCACTTTGCCTCGTTTGGTCTTCAAGTTTTCTCGAATACGGTCAAAAACAACGATGGTGTCATTAATGGAATAACCCGCAATGGTGAGAATCGCTCCGACATGGATGAGGGAAAGTTCCCCTCCGAGGAGGATGATGATTCCAAGCACAATAATCACATCGTGGAAAAGGGCGAAGAAGGCCCCGAGAGCAAAAGAGAATTCGAAGCGGATTGTGATGTAGACGAGAATCGCAAGCAATCCAAGCCCGAGAGCCATCGCAGAGTTACGAAGAAATTCGCCTCCGAGAGTCGCGCTGACTTTATCCTGGCTCAGTTCTACGCCCTTGAGGACAGGGAACGACTCACGGCATTGTTTGACGACATTGGTAACATCTTGGTCAGCACAACGAATTGTAAGAAGTTTTCCGGTCACTTGAGAGGTTTCATTTTGAACCACGGGCGACTTACTGAGCTCCAAGTTGCTCACAAGCGCTTTTTCAACTTCAGCTGAGGCAGGAGCTTCAATGTTCCCCATTTGGAAACTCACGATATTACCTCCCACGAAATCAATTCCAAAGGCTCGGTCTTGCTTGATCCCAATGAAAGCGAGGCTTCCAATGATGAGCAAGATTGAGAGGGGGAAGAAAACTTTTCGCTTATCAAGGAAGTTGTAAGCTTTCTTGGTGAAGAGGTTCATGAAGTTAAGCTTCTTAATGAGCTTGAGATCAATGCCCCACCAGAAGAGAACGCGGGTGATAATAAGAGCCGAGAGCATCGAGGCTAAGATCCCGATTGTGAGCGTGATCGCAAAGCCTTTGACCGTGCCGCTAGCTTTCCAAAAGAGAATGAGAGCGGTGATAAGGGTCGTGATGTTAGCATCAAAAATAGCAGAGAAAGCTTTTTCAAAAGCAGTTCGAACCGCGAAAGGAAGTGACTTGCCAGCATTAATCTCTTCTCGGAGGCGTTCATAAATGAGAACGTTAGCATCGACTGCTACTCCGATCGTAAGAATGATCCCAGCAATCCCGGGAAGGGTGAAGGTGAAGCCAAACATTGCCATAATTCCGAAAAGAATCAGGATGTTTAAGAGTAAGGCGATCAATGCAATGATTCCGGCAAAACGATAGTAAGCAAGAATGAAAAGAAGAGTCAGTGTCAGGCCTAAGATTCCGGCATAAACACCTTGTTTGACGGTCGCTTGACCTAAACGGGCTGAAACCTCACGAGCTTCTTCGACAATGAGAGGGTTTTTAAGAGGGTTAAGAAGAGCCGCTGAGAGTTCTTCGACTTCTTCTTTATTACCGAGCCCCGAAACTTCGAAACGTTCGCTCAGGCGAGATCGCACCGTGGCAGTATTAATACAGATATTATCAAGAACCGTTGCCATTGAGGAGACCTCGTGAGTGATCTTGGTTGGGTCGGTGGCGTTGCGCATTTTCTTACCTCCTTCTTTGGTGAGCTCAATAGCGACAACACCGCGGCGGCTCAGATCAGGGAAGGCGTATTTCACGTTGGAGCCGTCGATAATGATGCGTTTACTTAGGAGGATTTTACCTTCCGTTTTAACGCCTTCATCATCAGTATAGACTTGTTTGTAAACCTTGTAGCCACGCACACTTCGCTTGTCGCCAATCTCAAGGCTTTGAACTAAGCTCCGAGATTGTGGGTGCACCATGCGAAGTTCAAGTTTAGAAACGGTTTCGAGCTTTTTACGGATTTCGGTGGCTTCTGCTTCAGAAGCGCCCGGCATTTCTAGAATAATCTGATCATCGCCTTGGCGTTGGATCAGCATGTCTTTGGTTGACCCTTCGTTAATTCTTCCCTCGATCGTTTTGATCGCTTCCTCGACGGCGGTCGCCGTAACAGGAACCATTTCACCCGTTTCCTCATCTTCGGTAGGTTGGACTCGAAGGGTGTAGGATGACCCCCCTGCGATATCGATTCCCTTTTTAAGAGTCTCTTTTGGAGGCGTGATGGCATAGACCGAAAGGCCTACGATGATCGCGATAAGAATGGAACCAACGTTACGTCTGTAACGTTCGTTTTCGATCGTGAAGAAGGCGAAGAGTAGCCCTAAAATGGCTAGCCCGACAAAGAAAACAAAGAGTTGGTCAACAAGCATGACAGCAGATTATGATTTTGATTCGTCAGAAGCTTCTTTGGCTTCTTCTTTGACAGAAGGTTTTGACTCAGCGGTCGCAATCGCATTCTTTTCGAATGGGACGAAGACTCCTTCTGAAAGCTTCAGGGTGATCGTTTTCTCTCCGATGTGATGAACCGAGGCGTGAATTCCGGCGGTAGTAATCACTTTATCTCCCTTTTTGAGAGCGGCGATACGGTTTGCAAGTTCTTTGCGTTGCTTGCTTTGAGGTCGGATGACGAGGAAATACATCATCGCAACCATAATGAGGAGAGGGAAAAGCATTCCTAATCCACCACCTCCAGGAGCGGCTTGAGCAAGTAAATCAAATGAAAGAGTCATGATGGTGTGGTTTGAGTATATCGTTGAGTAAATTCTTGGCGCATTTCATCGAAGGTTCCAGCTTCAATTGCGTTTCTAGCGCGCGCCATGAGAGATAGGTAAAAATCAATATTATGGAAAGAAAGCAATCTTAAAGCGAGGATTTCATTAGATCGGAAGAGGTGGCGGATATAGGCTCGCGAAAAACGTGCAGCATGTGAGCTGTTACTTTCACATAAAGGCTTCTCGTCGAACTCATAAATAGCCTTCTTAATGGAGATAGGACCATCCAAAGTCATGGCGACGCCGTGACGAGCGAGGCGGGTCGGAAGCACGCAGTCAAACATGTCCACTCCTCGTGCAATCATTTCGAGTAATTGGGGCGGGGTTCCTAGTCCCATCGCATAGCGAGGTTTGTCAAAAGGGAGAAAAGGGACACTGTTTTCGACGGCTCGCATCATCTCATGCTCGGGTTCGCCAACGGAGACTCCCCCGATCGCATAACCATCTAATTCGAGGTCGACGAGTTCTCTGGCCGATTGTTCTCGGAGCTCGGCGTAGGTAGATCCTTGCACGATTCCAAAGTGCATTTGTCGTCCTTCTCCAGAGCGAGGTTGATGTTTCGTCACCCAGTCTTTGCAACGTTGTCCCCACCGGGTGGTGAGGCCTAGCGATTTTTCCGCGTATTCGCGATCGCAGGGGTAGGGTGGGCATTCGTCAAAGAGCATCGCGATATCGGATCCTAGAGTCGCTTGGATCTGCATGCTTGCTTCGGGAGAGAGCATCATACTGGCACCGTTGAGGTGGTTCTGAAAGCGAACGCCTTCTTCCGTGATTTTTCTTAACTTTGCGAGTGACCAGACTTGGAACCCACCTGAGTCTGTTAAGATGGGCCGATCCCATTGGATGAATTTGTGGAGTCCGCCGAAATGTTCGATCACTTCGAGGCCGGGTCTTAAATTGAGGTGGTAAGTATTTCCCAGGATGATCTGTGCTTCAGTCTCGACGAGTTCATCAGGGTGAAGCGTTTTCACAGAACCTTGAGTGCCTACGGGCATGAAAATCGGGGTTTGGATCTCGCCATGAGCGGTCGTCAGGCGGCCGCGTCGCGCCTGTGATGTGGGATCAGTGTTTAAAACCTCAAAGGACATAGGGAGGTGCTTAGCGGAAAGAGCTTGATGTGGCCAAAGTTTTATCTTTTTTTTCAGCAAAGGACTTGAAGCGTTTCGATCGGAGGGACTTAAAAAAAGAAAAGAATTGAAGACACTCATTGATCATCTTCTACCGGTGAGTTATCAAAGGGGCTTATGAAACTCATGCGCCTTGGAGAAATCGGCTATGAAGAGCCTGCTGTCATGTTGGATGATGGAAGAATTATCGATGCGAGCACTGAATTTGGAGATTACAATGAAGCGTTCTTGAGTTGTAGTGGCCTGGAGGCTTTACAGAGTTGGATTGAATCAGGCTGTCCCGGGGGGATTGAGAAAAAAGGAGACTATCGAATTGGGGCTCCGATCGCTCGCCCTTCTAAAATTATATGTGTAGGGCAGAATTATGCAGATCACGCGCGCGAATTCGGGGCAGAAGTTCCTCCAGAGCCTGTCATTTTCATGAAGGCTACAACCGCTTACAATGGGCCTTTTGATCAAGTCGAGATCCCTCCAGGAGCAACAAAGTTAGATTATGAAGTGGAACTTGCAGTCGTGATGGGGATGACAGCCAAGCGCATTTCTCAAGCGGAAGCTCGTTCCCATATCGCCGGGTATTCCGTTTTTTGCGATTACAGCGAGCGTGATTATCAAAAACAACGGGCCGGACAGTGGGTGAAAGGAAAGAGCTCAGATACCTTTGCTCCTTTAGGTCCGCTCTTCGTGACCCCAGATGAGCTGAATGATCCACAGAGTTTACGGCTTTGGTCAAAGGTGAATGGGGAGCTCCGTCAAAACGGGTGGACGGGAGATATGTTGTTCCACGTTGATTATGTCGTGAGCTACATTTCACAATTTATGACCTTGCTCCCAGGAGATATTATTGCGACCGGAACCCCTGGGGGCGTAGGGATGGGCATGAACCCTCCAAAATTTTTAGAGGCTGGAGACCTTGTCGAGCTCGGGATCGAAGGAATCGGGGAAATAAAGCAGCGTATTGTGGCTTCTTGAAACCCTTAGAAAGACTTAACGTCTGGAGCTTCCCCGGTGCTGTTGCCACGCAGGTAGAGAGGCGCGCAATTGAGGGGCCTCTGGAGGGGTGATCCTGATGAGCTTACCATCTGGGGAACGATAGTCGTTGTAGGCAAGAGGGACGACAGTGGCACAAATGGTCGGTTCATCTGTGATTCCGATTTGGGCCAGATGATAAATAGAGGCACAATGAGGCACTTTTTTAAGGAGTAGGGCGTCCCCTGGTTGAAAAGAATCGAGAGCAGAAGTAGGGGCTCCGGGGAGAATGTATTCGATGATGACCGGATAGATGGTTGGGTCTGATGTTTCGTTCGGTTTCACGAACGCACGAGCTCGCAGCAGAATTCCTTTTTGGAAGTGGTCTTTTTCGGTGAGTGCTCGAGCGTGAGTGACTCGGTAATCTCCTTCGATGTAGGTGAGGTGCTTTGGTCGGTCGAAGTTGGTGAGATAGTTTTTGCGAAACTGCCGGTTGAGGACCGCTAGTTTTTCATTAGGCAAGTTTTGATACTTTCTAAAGATTTGTCTGGGAGAAAGAGAGCTTCCAGAGGGGGCATTAAGAGGAGTAAAAGAGCTGATCGACTCTAAGCGGCCTACTTTTTTGAGGATTTTATGGTTCTCTGGAACTTGAGGGTTATTAAATATATAGTAACAAGAAGTCCAGCTAATCACCACAAAGCACAAGGCTAGGATGTTCGCAAGAATCCACCAAAAATAAGCAGGGCGTTGCTGCGGGGCGGGGGCGTTTTTATGATTATCTTCAAACATCGAGATTACTCAGAGCAGTCATCAGATTTGGACTCAGGAAGGTCTTCGAGTTCTTCGTTTTCAGCGTCGCTTTCAAAGGAAGTGCCACAACCGCAAGAACGAGTGGCATTAGGGTTAATAATTTTGAAACCGGTGTCACTGAGGGAATAAGTGTAATCAAGAACGCAGCCTTTTAGAAGTTTAAGGCTATCATGAGCAACAATGACTTGGGCCGCTTCGAGAGAGATCAAATGATCATTTTCTTCAGCATTTCCAACCTCCATGGTGTATTGCAGGCCAGCACACCCTCCTCGCTGGATTCCGAGACGGAGTCCATGAGTTTCAGGGTTCACTTCTTTCTTTTTCAGTAAGCGAGCGACCTCTTTGGCTGCGGAAGGCGTAATTTCAATCATAGGCTTAAGAATTTATTTACTCCCAAAGGATCTCTCTTGCCAGTGTTTCTTTGCTTCCTTTTAATCTTAGCAGTGCCAAAGATCAAAGTTCTCTCCGATACTCTCGCTAGTCAAGTGGCGGCAGGAGAAGTCGTGGAGCGTCCCTCAAGTGTCGTGAAGGAGCTCGTTGAGAATAGCCTCGATGCTGGAGCGAAGACGATTGAAGTCGAGTTACAAAGAGGAGGGGCGACCTTCATTCGAGTGAGAGATGATGGTAGCGGAATGTCGCGAGAGGATGCCCTTCTTTCCCTGGAACGTCATGCGACCAGTAAATTATGGGATGCCGAAGGGTTGATGGCGATTCATACGTTTGGGTTTAGGGGGGAAGCTTTGCCGAGTGTGGCAAGTGTGGCGAAGCTTCAACTCATTACACGAGACCGAGAAGCTGAGTTTGCATCCGAGATTTTGGTCGAAGGAGGAGAGTTGAAGGATGTGAAAGACTGTGGTTCCGCGATAGGGACAGATATCCGAGTCTCTGACTTGTTTTTTAATATACCAGCGAGGAGGAAATTTCTCAAAACGGAGAACACAGAGAGTGCACATGTCGATCACCAGCTTCGGCTCCATGCTCTCGCGCACCCGCAAGTGCGATGGGTTTTCCGGAAAGAGGGTCGAGTCGTGTTTGATATTGCAGGAGTGCCTGATCGGAGAGTTCGAATTGGACAGCTCTCTGGCCAAGATATTTTAAAGGATCTCATCGAGGTGCCTCTGATGGAGAGGCATGATTTCAGAGTCTCTGGCTTTCTTTTACCCGCTCGCCATGCGAAAAAGGGAAGGCGTCAGCAATATCTCTTTCTGAATGGTCGGCCTATCGAAGATCAGGTCGTGGTCGGCGCGATTCGGGAAGCATATACGGGAGCTATTCCGGAAGGGGCTCACCCGATGGTGTGGCTTTGGATGGAGATCGACCCCGTGCTTGTCGATGTGAATGTGCACCCAGCTAAGAGAGAGGTGCGTTTTCATCGCCCCTTTGAAGTGCGAGAGACCATCATCGAGGCGATTCAAGAAGCATTGAGAGCTCCTCAGCATGTTCCTTCTGTGATCCAATCGCCACAAGCGAGAGAGATTCAGGAGAAGGAAAGAAGTGCCGAAAAAAAAGGAAAGGCCTCCTTTCTACAAACCATTTTAGAAGAGGATGGATCTGCTCTTGAAGCCCAAATAGCAGAAGGTTCGACATCGTTATCGACTCGTTCTCTTCCTGAGAGACGCCATCTAAGGCATCGTTCTTATCAAACGGACTTAAGCCATTTACCCAAATTAGAACGCGGTTCGGATCAGCCCAATTTTGAGATTTTAGGCACTCTTCATCGGCGCTATATTGTGATTGAAGGAGAGGATGGCTTGGTGCTTTTTGAGCCTAAAGCTGGGAGAGAACGAGTGATTTATGAACACCTTTTGAAAAACACAGGGCAAGTCTCGACACAGGGCTTACTTGTTCCTGTGATTGTAGAATTAGAAGCTCGTGATTTTGCTTTTTTTGAATCAAACCAGGATCATTTCACTAATGCTGGAGTCGGGGTCGAATCCTTTGGCGGAACGAGCGTTCAAATCATGTCGGTGCCAAGTTTCTTGAAGGAGCTCGACGTCGCCAAACTTTTTGATGATTTCCTGGGAGACCTCATCGCAAGTGAAGGAGGTAAGAAGGCTCGCAAAATCGTTTATGACCATTTTGCAAAGTCGTTAGCAAAACAAAGGGCTCGCTATGAGGAGGTCAATTTGCCTCAGGTCCGAGGTTTATTAAAAGACCTGTTCCTTTGCGATCTTCCTTATTGCGCTCCTGATGGGAGGCCCACCATGATTCAGTTTTCTCTTCAAGAGCTTGACCGGAAATTCCACCGCTAAAGAATCCGCTTCGCAGCGCTTAGGAGAAGCACAAGTGTGGTTAATTCAGATAAGGGTTTGTTGGCGACTCGGCAATCATCGCGTGGTAGGGGGAAATGTCCCGCATCAAGATAGACCAGAGATCAAGATGTGAGGACTCAAATAACCGAGGATCAGGTGGAGTGATCACCCAAGCGTTTTGACGAATCTCACTTTCGAGTTGTCCTTTTTCCCAGCCAGAATGCCCAAGAAAGGCGAACACTCGAGTTCCTGGTTTTTCGAGATATTCAGCGGCTTGTTGTAGCGAGAGGTGTGTTTTGGTCTGAAGCGTTCCTTCCCACCAAAAAGCGACGAAAATAAGTTGATCGGGTGAGACGGGGCCTCCTGTGAAAACAGGCACTTTGAGTAATGCTGGTTCGATGGTTCCGAGTAGTTCACTAGTGGTTTGAGAAGAGGGTTGGTTGAGAAGAAGTCCAATGCTTCCTTCTTTTTGATGCTCAATGAGATAAACGACAGAGCGCATGAAGATTCCCTCTTTGATTTCGGTGGAAGCCAAGAGAAGAGAACCGGGGAGCAATTGGGAGGAAGGAGTCATTGTGGTCAGGAATCATAAGCTCATGATCAAGAGCCGGAAAAGGTGATTAAGAAACCAGCAAGATTAAGGATCGTCAACAGCCTTGCTCTGCTATTAACTCGCCAAATGTTCATTGATCACATTCGAATTTTAGTGAAAGCAGGAGACGGCGGAAACGGAGTCGTGAGCTTCCGCCGTGAAAAATACGTGCCAAGAGGAGGCCCAAATGGGGGAGACGGTGGAGACGGGGGAGACGTTCTTTTACAGGTTGATGAGAACACAGATAATCTGAAAGCATTTCATTATGATCCCAAGCTTATCGCAAAGGATGGAGGGCACGGCTCGAAGTCAAAGCGTCATGGTAAGAATGGTAAAACGGTAATCGGGAGGGTGCCTCCCGGAACGATCGTTTATCGTAGCCCAGCTCAAACCATCACCGAAGCCGTAAAAATGGAACGCTCGGAAGAAGGAATCGATCTCGAGCTGTTTGCTGATCTCACTCATCATGGAGAAGAGCTTGATCTAGCTAAAGGAGGGATCGGAGGGAAAGGGAACTGGCATTTCCGTTCATCGACGAATCAACGACCTGAAGAACATACTTTAGGAACAGAAGGGCCTGCTGGAGTCTTTTACTTAGAGCTTCGTAGGATTGCTGATGCGGCCTTAGTAGGATTTCCAAATGCGGGTAAATCAACTTTAGTAGGAGCTTTATCTGCGGCGAGCCCGAAGGTCGGTAATTACCCATTTACGACTCTCGTTCCAACCGTTGGAGTGGTTGATTTCCCAGGATTCAAGCGCTGCACGGTTGCTGATATTCCGGGCTTGATTGAAGGAGCTCACGAGAACCGTGGGCTTGGACATGAATTTTTGCGACACATCACTCGCTGTAACCTATTGATTTTTGTAATCGATATGGCCGGAAGTGAAATGCGGGACCCGATTGAAGATCTGCAGATTTTAAGAACTGAGATCAAAATGTATGACGAAGATTTGGCGAAATTTGAGTGGATGATCGTCGCTAATAAAATGGATCTCGAAGGAGCGGAGGAAAACTTAGAAGCCTTCCGCCAACGTTTCCCTAAGCAAACGATCATTCCTATTTCCGCAAATGAAGGAGATGGACTCGAAGCTCTCAAAGAAGAGCTTTGTAACCGAGTGGGAGAAAAACTCGCCAAATAAAGAATAAGAAGGAACGGAGTTTTTTCAAGTGTGTGGGGTAGAAACTCTGCCTGCCTTTATCATCAACGTCTATTTAGGCGGTGATATGATGGTTAAATTTTGAAAAGAATGAAACCATTACCTTCTCTCTTTATCAGTGGTTTTTAGCCCGGAATTTAATGGTTCCGTTACTAGGTTTTATATCGAGAAGCTTAATAAGGAAGAGGGCTTTACGATGGTAGGCCCGCCAGGGATCGAACCTGGAACTTTGGTTTCGGAAACCAACGTGATATCCATTTCACTACGGGCCCTTTGATCTGAAGAAGCGGCACATTATGCAGAAGTGGGAAGGGATGCAACTCCGAAAGAAAAAGTCTTCTTCTAAGAGGCGGGCTCATGTGGCTCGAAGGTGCTAGAGCGTTTTTGGCGTTGTGATTTAGCAGACTGTTCGGCAAGGGTTTGAAGGTTTTTTTGAAAGCGATATGCCTTGGCCGATTTGGGCGGGCTGATTTTCTCGCTCGTGCCATCCGCAAGAATTCGGTAGGCCTGTTGATTGTCTTTAAAAGCAGCTTGTAGGTAAGCGATTAAACGGCGCTGTATTTTTTTGTCATCGATAGGGATTAATAACTCTAAACGTTTTTCAAGGTTTCGAGTCATCCAATCAGCAGAAGAAATTAAGACGGTAGGGTTTCCTCCTTGGCGGAAGTAGAAGACCCGAGCGTGTTCGAGGTAGCGGTCAATGATGGAAGTGACTTCAATTCTTCCCTTGTGCTTTTTCTGATCTGTTTTGAGGCAGCAAATTCCTCGAATATTGAGCTGAATTCGCACTCCTGCTTCAGCGGCTTGGTAGAGCGCATCGATAATTTCTCGATCCTGTAGAGAGTTGAATTTACCCATGAGGTGCGCTTCTTCTCCCGCTTTGGCACGACGTGTTTCTCCTTGAATCAATTCAAGAAGTCGCGGCTTCATCTGATGAGGTGCCGGAGAGAGTTTTTGGAAGCGGCTCATTTTCGACCACCCTGTCACCGCGTTGAAAAAGGCGGTCGCATCACTTCCGTATTCTTCGCGGCAAGTGAGATAAGAAAGGTCTCCATAGAGCTTGGCGGTGGATTCATTGTAATTCCCTGTTCCGAGGTGCAGGTATCGCTTTAGCTGCATATCTTCCTTTCGAATAATGAGGGTGATTTTGGCGTGCGTTTTGAAACCACGAACTCCGTAGATTACTTGAGCTCCAGCTTCTTGGAGTTCATCGGCTCGAGTCAGGTTCCGGGCCTCATCGAAGCGGGCTTTGAGTTCTACGAGAACGGTGACTTGCTTACCGTTTTCAGCGGCTTTGATCAGAGCTTCTACCACGCGAGACTGGGAAGCAGTTCGGTAGAGGACTTGCTTGATAGAGAGAACATCAGGGTCTACGGCAGCTTCTTCTAAAAGCCGAATTACGGGCTCAAAAGACTCATAAGGATGAATGAGAAGGTGGTCTTGTTGAGCGATGTTTTTAAACATGCTTTGATTCGGTTGAATCGAAGCGGAGGGCTGAATAGGCCATGCTTCGGCAAAGAGGTCATCTCGCTCATTGAGAGACATTAATGACATGAGGGCAGATAGGTCCAGAGGCCCCTTGGAGCGAAAGAGAGAAGAAGGAGGTGTTTTTGTGATCTCCTGAATCATCTGAAGGTG
The DNA here is from genome assembly GCA_937951675.1 of uncultured Verrucomicrobiales bacterium. Classification (GTDB taxonomy): domain Bacteria; phylum Verrucomicrobiota; class Verrucomicrobiia; order Verrucomicrobiales; family Akkermansiaceae; genus CALFBI01. The sequence goes on along the minus strand of CALFBI010000005.1, from coordinate 41,118 downwards.
TGATTTAGGAGACCCTGCGGGGACTTCGAGCCGAACGCAGAAACTGAAGCGTCTTGCAGTTAGAATGTTTTCCATGTCTTCGGCAAGGTCGTCACTTTCCTCATCTTCTAAAATGAGGTCAGTGTTGCGGGTGACGCGGAAAGGGATACTGGAAAGGATCTCTTCTTCTGGAAAGAGGGCTGTCAGACCGAGAGATACAAGCTCTTCGAGTAAGAGGTATTCATGGTTTCCCGTATCACTGATATTAATAAATCGTGGGAGTGAGCGAGGGAGCTCTAAAAAAACAAATCGCGAAGCTTTCTTGCCAGAAGTGGCTTTGAGTTCAATCGAGAGGTAGAGCGCGAGTGAATTGAGTGTTTTATCAGGAGTTAATGAATCTACCCCAATCGGAGTCAGAAGGGGGAGTGTATGGAGGTTGAAAAACTGTAAGGCTTTTTCTTTCTCCAATGGAGTGAGCTTCTGAGGGTCAAGAAAGTGAATTTTTTCTTGGGAGAGTAAAGGAATGAGTTCATCTAACCAAAGAGTATTTTGGTCATTCATCATTATTTCTGAGCGTTCGCGAATGAGCCGTAATTGAGCGCTTGGAGTGAGGCCTGTAAGATCTTTCTTACGGATCCCTTTTTTGATCATGGAAGTAAGGCCTCCCACCCGAACTTGCATGAATTCATCAAGGTTCGATGCCGTAATGGCTAAGAATTTGATTCTCTCCATGAGGGGGAGATCTTTCCTCTTAGCTTCTTCTAAAACACGTTGGTTAAATTCGAGCCAGGAAACTTCTCGATTGATATAAAGAGATTTCAAGTGGATGAGATAAGGTTAGGGTCTTCTTTGAGAGATACTTTCATTCCGAATGTTTTCTCGAATAAGTCTGATTTTTGCTGAATGGCCATATTTTCAGCAGTAAGGTCATGGATCCCGATGCAGGTGATTTTAAGCTTTTGGGGAGTCATGTGAACTTCAATTCGTTTAATTCTTTGGGAATGCGTTTTTTCTAAAGCATCCGCAATACGAATAATACTTGCTAGTTTGCAGACTCGAATTCGGTCTTGCTGACTCAGGTCTCGATAAATTTCGTGCCCCGGTTTAGGCGCAGATTGACGGTGGTAGCGAGCTACGAGACCGACCATCGTCACGTCTTTTTTTCCGAGTCCGAAAATCTCGCTATTAAGAATCAGGTAAAGCGAGTGCTTGTGATGTGCTCGAGCACTAATGTAGCCGCCGACTTCATGCACGATCGAAGCCACTTTTAAAAGGAGGTGGTCCCGAGGGTCGAGCTGGTGAAGTTCGGTAGTGGCCTCAAAAAGTTGCTCGCAAAGCGAGGCAACGTGAAGAGAGTGTTTCGGGTGAGTTTGATATTTCTTGGCAAGAATCGTGGCTGATCGAAGGACTTCGTCTGAGAAATCTTGAGAAAGAGAAGGGGAACTAGGAAGGTCTAGTAAAAGTCCTTTTTCAAAGTCAGACCCAGGAACTCGCAGACTAGAGAGTTGGAATGCTTCGGTGATTTGATGATTGATTACTAAGGCTGCGAGGAGAGAAGGAGTTACCTCGTAATCGATTTGAAAATGATTCACCATTTGGTCATCATTCATCTTTGAGGCACGAGTGATGACTTGTTTCAACGCTTCGATTGAAATTTCAGAATCATTTGATTTGAGAGTCAGATGACTGGAGAGGTGCTGGACTTCGTATCCAATGATGACGAGGTCTTGCACCTCTTCTTTTTGATATTCGTAACGAATCTGATCTACTTGTGCTTGGCAGTGTCGGCGAATGACTCCTGGTGGAATTTCAGAGGTTTCAAATCCTTGCTCGATCGACTCGATCGCTCGATAAGCTCCCAGGCGATATGAAGTGTAGCGGACAATTTTTCCTTTCCGAAAAAGAATCGCGCGGGTGTTCCCTGGGCCAACATGAATTAAGAGGGTTGTTCTCTTTTTCATGGAGGGTGTTTCACGAAGGCGTCTCCTTGTTTTTAAGTAGATCAACCTTGTCATTTCCCCATCATCGAGGATTTCGAGGTTGATTCCAGTAGCGACCGAAATCCGGGTCAGGAAGGAGTCATTATTACTGGACTCCACGAGAATGTTGGTAGTGACAGCTCGTTTGATCGTTTCTAAACCTCCTCCGAGCTCTTTGAGGTGCGCGAGGAACCCCTTGATGATGGTGACAGTTCGCTCAACCGTGGCTCGGCGTAATTTAGATTCTAGAAAGATGTCTCGAGCGAGAGGGAGCGGTTGCTCTAAAAAGGAAATTTCAACAGGGTGCGAGGGATCAGAAACATTCGTCACCAACATTGAAGCGGAGCTCGCTCCAATATGGACCGAAGCGGTAAGGGTAGCGGATGGGCGCTCTCGTTCTGACATAGAAATCGAACTATTTTTATACAAATGAAGTGCTTATGGCAACTCTCAAGCTCTGATAATAAAATGACTCAGTAAAAGAAAGATGAACCTTGTCTTAGGCTCGCTTTTTTAGGAGTGTTACTTGAAATGCTTTTTTCAGATTTATCAAAACATCCGTATCTCGTTCCTGAAGGATCTCATATTGATTTAAACCAAATTCCGACGGATGATTTGAGTTTGGTCGAAGAAGATCTCGATAAAAAAGAGGCAGATAAGAAATTGAAGGAATTGCTTTTGGAGTTACGTCAACTTCAGAAAGTGCTCTACGCCCAAGGGAAACATAAAGTTTTAGTAGTGATCCAGGCGATGGATACAGGAGGGAAAGATGGCACAGTGAAGAGCGTTTTTTCGACAGTTGATCCGCAGGGGATTCATGTTCAGTCGTTTAAAAAGCCAAATGCGGAAGAGTTGGGTCACGACTTTCTTTGGAGGATTCATCAGCACGCCCCGGCGAAAGGTCAAATCACCGTTTTTAATCGCAGCCATTACGAAGACATTATTGCCGTCCGCGTGAAGAAAATTTTCGAAGATCAAGTTTGGAAAAAAAGATATCGGCATGTGGTTGATTTCGAGCACATGTTGGCAGAAGAGGGGACGATTATTATTAAGCTTTTTCTCCACATCTCGAAAGATGAGCAAAAGCAGAGATTGCAATCGCGTCTCGATAATCCAGCGAAACATTGGAAATTTAACCCCGATGATCTGAAAGATCGTTCCCGGTGGAGTGAATTTATGGGAGCTTATGGCGATTTACTCAGTAAGACGAGTAAGGAGAATTCGCCTTGGTATGTAATTCCTTCAGATCGGAAGTGGTATCGTAATATCGTTATTACACAGATTATTGTTGAGCACCTTAATCAGTTACAAATGTCTTATCCTAAGCCTGATTGGGAACCCGGCTCTTTTATTCTAGAATGAGAAAAAACTTGAGTCACAAAGAAGTTTTTTGCTGGCCAGAAGATCTCAGAGGTTGTAACACACTTGCATGCAAAAAGATTCAACTACCGATTTCCCATGTTGTGAGGAAGGGGCAATGGTATTGAATTCCAACCGCCGTCAGTTTTTATCGACTTTAGGTCTTGTTGCTGGAGGATTGGCGATTTCTTCGCAATCTGCTGATGCTTATATGTTTGGAGGCGCAGTTGTGGGCCTCGATACAAGCAAAATGCCACAAGAATGGGTCAGACGGCAGGGTCCTAATTTGAAAGCTTACGCTCGTTACATCAAGCGATTGCGATTGCGTAATATTTCCGTTCAGCAAGTTATTGTTGCTCACGCTCGTAGAAAAGGATCAGTTTGGAATACACTTCCTCCGAAGTCAACTTGGCCCAATATGCGCAAATCTCTTTTGGTTGCGGATAAAATGGTGGATCGAGTAGGCCGTCCTCTAAAACGTATCGCGTCAGCTTATCGAAGCCCTGCATATAATGCCCGTTGCCCAGGAGCAAAGCCTCGATCATGGCATAAACGTAATTTTGCTCTGGATCTTCAATTTCATGCGTCACCATGGACCGTGACAAAAGCGGCTCGTCAGCTCCGTAGAGAAGGTTATTTCAAGGGAGGAATTGGCCATTATTCTAGCTTCACTCACGTAGATACACGTGGGCATAATGTGGATTGGTAAAGTTTTTCGTTATCATTTTTTTAAAAGGCTCGCTTCTCTTTAGAGGGCGAGCCTTTTAAGTATCTTGGTTTTTCCTCTCTTTTCTCAAGCCTTGACCTCAAGGAAGTATTTAAGGATGCTTAACTATCGTTTTTAACGTCTTTAAGCATGGCCACAAGTTATACTGAATCTGATATTAAGAGTTTAGACTGGAAGGAGCATATTAGGCTTCGCCCAGGGATGTATATCGGGAAGCTGGGTGATGGCACCGCAGCAGATGATGGGATTTACATCCTGCTTAAAGAAGCTCTCGATAACTCGATTGATGAGCACATGATGGGGTTTGGCAAGCATATCGAGATTGATGTTGCTGAAGATACTCGAGTTGAGGTTAGAGATTATGGGCGAGGCATTCCATTGGGAAAACTGATGGATTGTGCTGCTAAGATTAATACCGGAGCTAAGTATGATAGTGATGCTTTTAAAAAATCGGTAGGGCTCAACGGAGTAGGAATTAAGGCGGTGAATGCCCTTTCAAGCTTTTTCGAGATTCAGGCCTGGAGAGATGGTGAAACCAAAGCGATTGAATTTAGTAAGGGAGAGGTTGTTGATGAAATGAAGCGTCCTCGGAAGGATGATGCTCCCAATGGCACTCGCTTAGCCTTTGAGGTAGACCGAAGTATTTTTCCGAAACGAATCACCGTGCGCTATCAGTATATCGAAAAGATGTGCCGGTATTACTCTTATTTGAATCCGGGGCTAACGTTGATTTTGAATGGGAAGAAATTTAAATCAAAAGCTGGCTTACTTGATCTTTTACGTGAAGAGATGGATGAAGACCCTCTTTATGATCCGATTCATTTGAAGGGGAAAGACATTGAGGTTGTCTTCACCCATACCATGAAAAGTAGCGAAGACTATTACTCTTTCGTGAATGGTCAGCATACGACTCAAGGAGGGACTCATCTTGCGGCCTTTAGGGAAGCAGTGGTCAAGGTCGTGCGGGAGTTTTATAAAAAGACCTACGACCCTGCTGATATCAGAGCAGGGATTGAAGCTGCCATTGTGGTGCGCATCGAAGAACCTGTTTTCGAAAGTCAGACTAAAACAAAATTAGGAAGTGCTCAAATTGCTCCCGATGGTGAGACAATTCGAACTTTCGTAACCAATTTTTTGAAGGAGCAACTCGATAATTACCTGCACCGTTATCCGGCCGCAGCGGAGGCTCTTCAAAAACGAATTTTAGCAGCAGAGCGCGAACGCAAAGAACTCAAAGGAGTTAAAAAACTGGCGCGTGAAAGAGCGAAGCAAGTGAAGGTCCATAATAAAAAGCTTCGTGATTGCCGGGCCCATTTTAATACAAAGCATAAGCGCCGTGAAGAAACGACCGTCTTTATTACAGAGGGTGACTCGGCGAGTGGTTCTATTACGAAAAGCCGAGACGTGGAGACGCAAGCGGTATTCTCTTTACGAGGGAAACCTTTAAATACCTATAGCTTGGCTAAAAAGGTGGTTTATGAAAATGAAGAGTTCGCTCTTCTTCAAGCCGCTTTAGGGATCGAAGACGGGATCGAAGGGCTTCGGTATAATCAGGTAGTGATCGCGACTGATGCCGATGTTGATGGCATGCATATTCGGATGCTACTGTTGACGTTCTTTTTACAGTTCTTCCCAGAACTTATTAGGGAAGGGCATTTGTCCATTCTTCAGACCCCTCTTTTCCGAGTAAGAAATAAAAAAGAAACGTATTACTGCTACGATGAAGAAGAACGGCAAACGGCAGAAAAAAAATGCGGAAAAAACCCGGAAATCACACGTTTCAAAGGACTCGGAGAAATTTCTCCAGACGAGTTTCGTTTTATGATTGGGGATGAGATGCGACTCGACCCTGTGAAGATGGAAGAAGGGCGAGCTCTGAAAGAGTTGCTCGCGTTTTATATGGGGAAAAATACCCCCGACCGGCAGCAGTATATTATCGAGCACTTGAGAGAGGATGTCGATAAAGCCGAAGTCTAAGAAATTCTTTAGCTCAGATTTCAAAAGGGGTGCTCACATTAAAACTGTGATGAATCCCCGTATAGGTCCCGTTACTCGTTTGAGCGGTGGCAAAGAAAAGAACCTTTTCAGAAGGGAGGTAATGAGGTCGTTCGAGAAAGTCTTGGGTGGTGGCTTCTCCCTCAGGCCACTGTAAGTGACGAGAGTAAGCTGGGTAAGGTGGTTGTGGGGCCCATTTTAAGCCGTCAGGACTGATAGCGTGAACACCAGCGCGCTTTTCACCGGAAAGGGAGCCCGTCATATCTTTGGCAAGCATGTGGAATGATTGACCATCGTGCCAAACGAAAGGGTCTTCAAGGTCAGAGCCAGCTGGAAAGAGCGGGTGATCCAGAAGACGAGTAAAAGGCTTTTTGAAATCAGACCCTGCCGCGACTCCAAGCTCAAAGGGCGCGGGTAGAGATGTTCCAGAGTAAGGAAGAGAAATGCTTTTATAGTAGAGAAGCCATTGCTTGGTCAACGGGTTCCATGAGGCGGCCGGGTTAGAGGTGATGATCGCATCCCATTTTTGCGATCGAGGCTCTAGGAGGGGAAGCTCACTTCGCTTCCATTCGGAGTTAAGATCGTCGGTCCAAGCCACTCCAATTCGTTGTGTGTTCCAACAGTTTTTCCAGTCTTCAGAGTTTCCGCCCTCGGGGGGAGGAGTGAGATCAACCCGCCCGGAGCGGTGTGTGCCACAGTAGAAGCAGAGGAAGGTTCCTTCGTGATAGAAAAAGTTGGGGTTATGGATCGCGGCATTATCCCACCGGTCTCCTTGGCCAGCCGGAAGGACCGTTTTTTCATAATGGTAAGGCCCTTCCGCCTTTTTGGCACGTGCTAGGACGATCTCGCTATGAGTGGCCCAGGCCACAAAGGGGAGTTTTTTCGGCCAACGTGAGGCTAGCATTATATAGCTGCCTTGAGGGTTTTGGCGGTGATGAGGGTCTTTGATAACAGAGCCGCACCAGATCCAATATTCTGGGTCATTGTAAGAAGGTGAGGCAAGGAGAGACATCAAAGTAAGGAGGCAGGGTTTTAGTGGGCTTCGAGCCAAGTTTTACCGAGACCTGTCTCAACCAGTAAAGGAATCTGATGAGGTAGCGCAAGAGCTTCGCTCATACAGCTTTTAATCGGCTCGATGAGATCGTGTTCGCTTGAGTGCAAATCGAACACAAGTTCATCGTGAACTTGGAGAATGAGGCGACTCTTTTTACCTTCTAAGAGTCGATCCACCTTGATCATTGCGATTTTGATCATATCTGCAGCGGTTCCTTGGATCGGAGTATTGATGGCGGCTCGTTCTGCATTGTTGCTCACCATTTTATTCCGAGACTGAAGGTCAGGAAGATAACGGCGTCTTCCACAGAGGGTCTCGACGAAACCGTGTTCACGTGCCGCTTCGATTGTTTCTTCCATGTATGATTTGATCCGGTGATACTTGGTGAAGTAAGTCTCGATGATCTGCGCGGCTTCGCTTCGGGGGATGTCGAGTCGCTGCGATAAGCCAAAGGCGGAGATTCCGTAAATAATTCCAAAGTTCACCATTTTAGCGGTGCGTCTCATTTTTGAGGTGACTTCATCATTAGAAACATCAAAGACAGTGGCTGCAGTAGCAGTATGAATATCGAGATTCTGCGTGAAAGCTTCGATCATGTTCGAATCCTCTGCCATCGCAGCCATGACTCGAAGCTCGATTTGTGAGTAATCGGCCGCGAGTAAAGTGAACTCAGGTCCGCGAGGAACAAAGGCACCCCGGATGCTTCGTCCCGCTTCAGAACGAATCGGGATATTTTGGAGATTTGGGTCACTTGATGCTAAGCGTCCAGTTGCAGTTAGGACTTGATGAAAGTGGCTGTGAATTCTTCCGCTATGCGGTGCGATATGATTGGGAAGCGCGTCGACATAGGTAGATTTGAGTTTGGCGGCTTCCCGGTAAGATAAGATGTTCGCAACAATCGGGTGCTTTGGAGCAAGTTGACTCAGAGTTTGTTCGTCTGTTTTGAACTGTCCTGTTTTTGTTTTCTTAGGCTTCTCAACAAGTTTAAGCTCATTGAAGAGAATTTCTCCAAGCTGCTTGGGGGAGTTTAGATTGAATTCTTTTTGCGCTTCTTGATAAATCTGTGTGGTAAGATTTTCTAAAAGAGCCCCTAGCTGAGTTCCGATTTCGCTTAAAGCAGGTTCATTTACCTTGATCCCTTCTGCCTCCATTTTGATCAGGACAGGAAGTAAGGGGGCTTCTACTTCTTTATAGATGAGGTCTAGTTTTCGCTCAGTGATTTGAGGGAGAAGCTTTTCAGCAAGCTGCCAGGTGATATCAGCATCTTCACAAGCATATCGGGCAAGTTTTTCGAGAGGGATTGACTTCATGTCGAGGTCCTTCCCCGCTTTTTTCTTGGCGGCTTCAGTAAATAAATCGTTACCATCTTGATCGGTAGCACTTTCTAAAGCGAGGTCGACTAATTTGATGGGTTGATACCCAAGCAAGGATTCCGCGAGGTAATCCATGGTGTGTTTTTGCCCAGGCTCGAGAAGAGAATGAATAATAAACGTATCTAAAAAAGGGCCTTCGACCCTAATGCCGTGATGAAGAAGGACCGCGAGATCATAATGAAGATGATGACCTACTTTGGTAGCCTGATGTTGAAAGACTTTTTTGACTTCAATCAGGTCTTCAGGAGTCTTGATAGGTAAGTAAAAGGCTTTTTCTTTTTCCCAGGAAAAGGCGATTCCAAGAATGACGGCTTCAAAGCGATTAAGAGAAGTCGTTTCTAGATCGAAGCAAAAAGCCTGAGATTGAAGTAGGTGTTCAAAAAGTGCCGTTTTCTTTTTCTCCGTATCCACGAGCTCATATTGAACAGAGACATCTTCAATTGTTTTGAATTGATCAAAAATCGTTTCGACGGATTCATCCTTTGGTTCAGTTTTTAGATCGGTATTTTTAGACTTTGAATAAAGTCTTTTGGTCAGGCCTCTAAATTCAAGCCGGGTGAAAAGCTCGTTAGTGAGAACATCATCTCGTTCATGTCTAATCAGGTCATCAGGCCTCATATCGACTTCAACATCAGTAATGATAGTAGTGAGTTTTTTTGAAAGAAGAGCTTGTTCAGAGTAATTAATGACATTCTCTTTTTGTTTCCCCTTTAACTGATCAGTGTTAGCAAGGAGGCCTTCGACGGAATCGAATTGCTTCATCAGCTTTTTAGCCGTTTTTTCCCCAATCCCTGGGATCCCTGGGATATTATCAGAGACATCACCCCAGAGGGCTAAGATGTCGATCACTTGCGAGCTTCGTTCGATTTCCCATTTTTCTAAAATAGCAGGTAGGTCTAAAATTTCACGATCACTGCCTTGTCGACCGGGCTTCCATATTTTAGTCGTTTCGGTAACCAGTTGCGCAAAGTCTTTGTCAGGGGTGACCATGAAGGTTTCAAAATCCCCCGCGAGGTCCGCTTGAGAGGCTAAGGTTCCGATAATATCGTCGGCTTCGAAGCCATCTTTGGTAATGACGGGAATCCGAAAGGCTTCACAAATTTCCTTAACGACCGGAATAGCTGCGGCGAGTTCCTCAGGCATCGCATCACGCTGTGCTTTGTATTCGGGATAAAGCTCATGCCGGAGAGTGGGAGCAGAGGTGTCAAAGACAAGGGCGAGATGAGTCGGGGCTTCTTTTTCAATAATCGTTAAGAGCGTATTCGTGAATCCATAGGCCGCGGAAGTGTTGACTCCTTTGGAGTTAAAGATAGGACTACGAATGAGAGCAAAATGTGCTCGATAAACCAGAGCCATTCCATCAAGGAGGAAAAGCCGCTTCGTCAAAATTGCCATGGTTCCTATATTGAAATGACTGAGCGGCTTCACAAGCGCTTTCTCAAAATGAAAGAAAGAAAACACTTGGAAGCTTTCCTAAGAGAAGGGTAGATTAGCAAGACATGAAATACGTGGGATGGATCATTATTTGGGTTGTGCTCGGGGCACTAGGATACTTTTTATACCCTCACCTTGCTCCTGCGATGTTGGGTGGTGCTGCAGCAAGCTCTTCTCAGCAGAAGGGCCCGCAACATGTTTTCGAAGTCATTATTAACAGTCCAGAAGGACAAATGGTCTCTAAAGTTGATGCTCTGACTGTTGCAACAGAAGAATTACCATCGCGAGGAATCCTAAACGCAGATGCCGACGTGACCGATGGTCAAAATCAAGTCACTTTAAAGAAAAATAATAAGATCGTCCCGATTCGTTTAGAAGGAACTGATTTGTATTTTTCAGCAGCCAGTAATGAAAAACTTGAAGGAAAAATAAATATTGGTTTCACCAATGTGTTAGGTCTCATTGCTGAAAAGCGGCTTGGATTAGGGGAAAAAGAAGTGAGCTCTCCTCCAAAAGCGGCTCCAGTTTCAGTTCCAGAGCCAGTGGCTGTCGCACCGGTCACTCCTGCGCTTCAGCCTGTAAAGGCGGATCCTGTTATCGTTGATCAAGATAATCCTTTCCAAGAAGAAGTGGGGCCCACTTCAGCGCCCGAAGAGCAACAGCCTGTAGAACCACAGGTGCAAAATGAACCAGAACCAGTAGAATCAGGGCCAGAAATCAATAATGAAGCCCTGCAGGGAGGTGGTTTAGCAGAGGTGATTAAAAAGAGTCTGAAATCAGGACAAATTAAAGAATTCACAGGCGATCAAGTCTCTGCCTTAAAGGCAGGAAAAGAAGAAATGATCGACGGAGAGACTTATCAGGTGGGCCTTGTGAATTACCAAGCAGAGACCATTTTTGGGACTCAGGATATTGAAGCAAAAGCCTTGATTCAAGGAGGCAAAGTGATCAAGTGGCTCTGGGTAAGCAGCGGAATGGAAATCAAGTAAACGACTGATTCATTCTTTCGTTTTCGATCAGGCTTTCTCGGTGAAGGCCTGATTTTTTTTAGTCTGAAATGACGAGTTCAACAGGACAGTGGTCTGAACCCCACACCTGATCTAAAATGTCAGCTGAGACGAGCTTGGAGGTTAAGGCTTTAGAAACTCCGAAGTAATCAAGTCTCCACCCAACATTGTTTGAACGTGCATTAGCACGGTAGCTCCACCATGAGTAGCGGTGAGGTTCTTCGGGGTGAAAGTATCGGAAAGTGTCGATAAAGTCTGCCTGAAGAAGGCTATCGAGGTTGGCTCGTTCTTGGTCGCTAAAGCCCGGGCTATTCCGGTTCGATTGAGGTCTGGCGAGGTCAATGGGTTGATGGGCAACATTTAAATCACCGCAGAAAATCACAGGTTTTTGTTGTTCAAGGGATTGAAGAAAAGCGAGAAAGGATTCATCCCATGAGGTGCGATAGGGGAGACGTTTGAGTTCATTTTGGGAGTTAGGTGTATACACGGTTACGAGAAAGTAGTTTTCGTATTCCGCAGTGATGACCCGTCCTTCTCGGTCATGTTCCGGGAGGTCCATTCCATAGCGCACTTCGAGAGGAGCTTTTTTGGTGAAAATGGCCGTGCCCGAATACCCGGCCTTTTCTGCAGAATTCCAATAATTTTTATATTTTCCGAGTTCGAGAGGGAGCTCGACTTGTTCCGGGCGAGCCTTTGTTTCCTGGAGACAAAGAACATCCGGGTCGTGTTCGAGAACAAATTCGACAAAGTTTTTTTTAAGCACAGCCCGTAAGCCATTAACATTCCAAGAAATCAATTTAAGGGTTCCCATTCCGTCAGATGATAGAAGGGGAGTGCTTCGCAATACAAGCGAGCAAGCCATAAAAAAGCCACATTACCGAAGTAGTGTGGCTTTTTTGAAAAGAGTAAAGAAAACGGATTAACGTTTTGAGAACTGGAAGCGTTTACGAGCTCCAGGCTGACCTGGTTTTTTCCGCTCTTTCATGCGTGAGTCACGAGTCAGAAGTCCTGCCGCTTTTAAAATCGGGCGAAACTCTTCTTCGTTCACTAAAAGTAATGCGCGAGAAACAGCAAGTTTGATCGCACCGGATTGTCCTTGGTGACCACTTCCTTTTACAACGACTTTAAGGTCGAATTTATTTACTAAGTTCACTTCCTGAAAAGGACGAAGAACTTCGTTTTGAAGTTGAATGGTAGGAAAGTATTCCTCGAAAGCAAGACCGTTGATTTCGATTTCACCGGTTCCTTCGGTCATCCAGACACGAGCCACAGCAGTTTTGCGGCGTCCGGTAGCAGTGTGGAGAGTAGCAGTTGAGCTCATCTTTTAAAATTTAATATCGGAGAGAAAAATTAAGCAACCTCGTAAACTTCAGGCTGCTGTGCTTCATGTGGATGTTCAGTGCCTTGGTAAACTTTGAGTTTACTAAGGATTTGAGCTCCAAGTCTGTTGTGAGGAATCATACCTTTTACAGCATATTCAACGAGAAGTTCTGGGCGACGTTCACGAAGTTTTCGGGGTGTTTCAACTTTTTGATTACCAACGAATCCCGTGTAACGAGTGTAAATTTTCTGTGTTTCTTTATTCCCTGAAAGGCGAACTTTATCAGCGTTAATAATAACAACAAAATCACCAGTATCAACGTGAGGAGTAAAGATAGGTTTCTTTTTACCACGTAAGAGGATAGCTGCTTCAACTGCAACTTGTCCGAGGATTTTGTCAGCGGCGTCGATCACATACCATTTACGGTCGACTTCATGAGCTTTGGCAGAAAATGTTTTCATCGTTTTTACAGGGATCTTATCAAGATCAGAGACGCTACGAAGGTGCAAACACTGTCGTGGCGAAGGGCGCGCAAACTACGAGTCATAGAGAAGTCTGTCAACAGAAAACTAGAAAAAGGGGTGTTCTCTTTTTTAAATTCCTTATCATTTTACAGTTGCTTAAAAAATCAGTATCATCCCATATCTGTGCAGGACATTTTTTCCAAGCCTTAGTCATAAGAAGGAAGAAATCTTCCGAACTATCTCAACAACCCGTTTTAAGTTATCGCTAAAAGACCAAATAAAGGACCTGGAGCCCGTCGTCGGCCAATGAAGAGAACTCGTCGTCGTGACGAGGGGCCGAGAGAGCCTAAAGCTTCAGCTGATGGCAAGACGCTCGAAATTGAGGGTGTGATTTCCTCTGTCCTTGCCGGAACCATGTTTAAAGTGAAGTTGGCCAATGATTCAGAAGTGCTGGCTCATATCTCAGGTAAAATGCGTAAACGTTTCATTCGTTTGGTCATTGGGGATCGAGTGAGAATGGAAATGTCTCCCTATGATATGACAAAGGCGAGAATTACGTTCCGAATCGGTTAAAGAGGTTCGTGAAAGTGACCTTCCAGGAATCAGTTAAAGCTCGTCGGTTTTCCGGGGAGCTTTTTTAATGGGTGAATGTTAATTAGGAGGAGCTTAGCAAAAAAAATGAAAGCGAGGCGTATTGCAATCATAGGAGCGGGAATGACTGGGCCTGCGGCCGCTTTATTTTTAAAGCAGGATGGACACGAGGTTGAAGTTTTTGAAAGAGCTCCTGAATGTGAGCCAGTAGGAGCAGGTTTTTTACTGCAACCGAGTGGCCGTGAAATTTTAAAGAAACTAGGTGTCGATGAGGCTGTTTCGGCATTAGGAACAAGGGTCGAGGATTTGCGATGTGAAACCTTTTCAGGAAAACAGCTTTTTCATCTTCATTACCCTGAGCGGAAAGAATCTGGTTTAGGAGTGAGCCGGCGAGAAGTCCTCGGTATTTTCATGCAAGAGCTGCAAAGAGCTGAAATTGCGGTTCATTGGGGCACGGAAGTGAAGAGCGTTCAGGAAGTTGCTCAAGGAAAGGTCGTTTTAAGAGGTCAGGAAGATCTTGCATTAGGGGAGTTTGATCTCGTGATTGTCGCAAATGGGGCTCGCTCTGCCTTGAGAGATTCTCTTCAGATGACAAAAAGGGTGACTCCTTATCCATGGGGGGCTTTATGGTGGATGGGAGTTCAGAAAAGCCCTTTATATGCTCATACCTTACATCAAGTTTGCGACGGGTGTCGTGAAATGGCGGGGATGATGCCTAGTGGGATTGTTGATGGTCAGGCCATGACGAGTTTCTTCTGGAGTCTTTCTCATGAAGAATGGGAGAACGGGGGCGAGAAAATGGACCCTCGACAATTTTCAAGATGGAAAGAGAGGGTGCTCCGGTTAATGCCAGAGAGAGAAGAGTTTCTAGCTCCTTTGACTCATGCGGAACAACTCACTTACGCTCGTTATTTTGATGTGCGGGTGAAAAGCTGGGGACGCGGACAGGTTATTTTATTGGGTGATGCGGTGCATTCTTTAAGCCCGCAACTCGGACAGGGGGTGAATTTGGGCCTGCGAGATGCGTATCAGCTGGCAAGAGCCCTTCGAGTTTCAGGGACGGTCAATCAAGCCATCAAAGTTTATCAAAAACACCGACGTTGGGAGACGTTCTATTATCAGGAAGCAAGTCGTTATTTAACGCCGATGTTTCAATCTGAAAAAGGAGGGTTGGGCGTTATCAGAGATCTGATTTTTCCACCTCTTATGTCATCCCAATGGGGGAAACATCTCGCGATAAAGACCATGAGTGGAGAATGGTTCAGCTCCTATCTCCAAGAATAAAAAAGGTCCGCCGCAAGGTCCATGGTTTAGAGCCACATACCGTGATCTCTGTAGGTTGGGGACTTCTCCTCAGTCGCAGCCTTCCTGGAAAGGCTTGACTTTGATCGAGGAGGGCTGCCCCCATTAATTTCATATCGGTCTGGGCACACCACCATATCGGGCGCAAGCGGTAGACATTGCTAATAATAGCTTCACTGGAAATGGATGCAATAGGAATCGACTTTTTAACAGTGAGTTTTATCGCTTTTAGGTCCGTCGAAAGAGGTCAGGCTTTGTGCTGATGAGCGATAAGGTCCTCTTTATCAACAAATTCGAGAATAGACTCACTTGAGGCTTCTAAAATGACTTGAGGGGCGCACCCGGCTTTAAAAGCTTCCACCCATCGTAGAGCGCAGAGGCACCAGCAGTCACCAGCCTTCAGGCCAGGAAAATGAAATTCAGGATGGGGTGTGGATAAATCATTTCCCGAGGTTTTACTGAAAGAGAGAAACTCATCAGTCATGACCGTGCAAATGATGTGCAGTCCTTCGTCATCGGCTCCTGAATGGCAATAACCATCACGGTAAAATCCGGTGAGAGGTTGCAGAGAGCATGGAATGAGTTCTCCTCCGAGAACGTTGTAGCGTGTAGGCATGAGGGGTTAAAAGAAGGAGACTTAGAATCCTCGCATCTGCTTTTCCTGCCAGTTTTGGTAAGCCATCATGCCCAGGAAAAGTGGGAAAATAATGGATTTTAAGAAGATGAAAAGTGCGGCACCAACTACGACAGCCACCACAATACTGACTGTGAGAGCGAGGCCCCGGCGGCGTTCGCCAAGTGCGGCGGCCATGATCTGGCCTCCATCGAGAGGAATGACAGGGATCAAATTCAGAATGGCCCAAAAAAAGCTCACCATGATAAAGTAAGAGAGAAAGATGACGAGCATCGACTGAGGGGTTCCGGCGAAACGGGTGATACTAAGCACTGCTACTCCTGCTAGGACTTGAAATCCTGGGCCCGCGAAAGTGGTGATGATGCTTTGCCCTCGCGAAAACCGTGCTCCAGGGAAGGTCGCAAAACCACCAAAAGCATGAAGTTCAATCTCGGTATGGGGAGCGCCACACCAGCGGCCTACGATCGAATGCCCGAGCTCGTGAATGAGAATGGAAAGAAATCCAGCAAGCACGAAAAGGCCAATGCCAATCAGGTCATCGGTTCCATTAAAGCCATTAATTAAGGCGCCGTAAATAGCGAGGACCGCCCAGTGCATCGGGAGGATCCGAATCGGAATACCAAAAAGATTAAACTCAATCACAAGAGTGAGTGTAGGACCTCTTTTGAAGAGGTCAAACGAAGAGTCATGATCTGTTTGAAATGATGGTTTTTTGGTTCAAAGGCCGCTGTAGAGTTTGATTTAAGAAGACTCTTCTTTTTTGGAAGCGGTTTTCTTTTTTGCTGCTTTTTTTGCCGTTTTCTTTTTGGTAGCGGTTTTTTTCTTAGCTCCTTTTTTTGCAGCCGTTTTGCGTTCTGCAAATTCGAACCCGATTTTGTATTCTTCGAGATTGAGAGTGAGGTGCGCTCCAAAGGCTCGTTTGGTTCGCTTAGAAATAAAACCGTTGAGAAGGTCTGTTTTTCCTTCCCCAACTAACTTCAAGGCTTGGTCTGCTGGGATCGTGCGCTGCAGGATCATTTTGCCAAGTCGGAGCCCATTCTTATTATCTTCATTAGCGAGAGCGGGCACGAAGTAAGCTTTTTCCGTTTCGTAAACGGTGACTTCTCGACCGTCAGGGAGCTTGGTGTGGCCAATGATTTGCTCTTCTTTGAAGTCCTGAATACTTTCGGGTTCGTCTTGATCGAAGACAAAGTTCACTTTGAATTTAGCATCGAGTTCGAGTGCTGCTTCGAAAGGTTTGTTGAATCGTGAGCGGAATCCTTCAAGAGGACCCACAAATTTCGTAGAGTAGAGTTGGATTGATTCTTCCTCAGTTAGCTCACGGCCCGCGATGTGCTTTTTCCCTTTGAATTTACATTCCTCATTCCGGCATTCGAAAGTGGCATCGGTCTGTTTGAGATTCTCTGTGCCGCAGGCTGGGCAAGGGCAGGGAAGATCAGGAAAGACCCTGTTTTTAAGCATGTCGGAGTGCTCTTTTGCTCTCTCCACAATGTTTCTGGTGAGGTCGATGATCTCTTTCATGAAGTCCGACCGGGCGATATGACCTTCCTCCATTTGACGAAGTTTAAACTCCCATTCTCCAGTCATACTAGCAGAGGCGAGGGTGTCGATATCCATTTCATGAAGGATTTCAATGAGACGCATTCCTTTCCCTGAGACGTGGAATTCACGTCCGTCTCGGGCAAGGTATTTTTGGCGGAGGAGACCTTCGATCGTCGCGGCACGGGTGGCAGGAGTGCCGAGGCCTCGTTCGCCCATGGCTTCGCGAAGTTCTTCTTCGGTGATGAGTTTGCCGGCACTTTCCATTGCGGAAAGGAGTGTCGCTTCACTGTAACGCGCTGGAGGACGCGTTTCATCGTCTTTGATTTCGATATCAGTGACTTGTCCAGATTCGCCTTCGGTCACTCCAGTGAGCTCGTCTTTCCCTTCAGGGACTCCAGGCTTGCGGCCATAGACAGCGAGCCAACCTGGCTCTACGAGAACTCGGCCATCGGTGCGGAAGGTGTCTTTTTGATTACCATGATCGATCACAGAATAGCGACGAGTGACTTCGTAAACCGCAGATGGGTAGAAGATGGCGAGGAATCGTTTCGTAACGAGATCAAAAATTTTCTGAGCGTCTTCATCGAGTTTGACAAAGCGACCTGTCGGAATAATAGCGAAGTGATCGCTGACTTTAGCGTTGTTGAAGATTCGCTTGTTAGGTTTCACCCATTCGTTTTGTTTGACCTCTTTAGCGAAAGGAGCGAGAGGAGAGTAATCACTTTGAATCGCGTCGACGGTTTCGTGGACTTTTCCGAGGTAATCTTCGGGAAGGCATTTAGAGTCTGTCCGCGGGTAGGTTAACATTTTATACCGTTCGTAAAGCGCTTGTGCGATTTGAAGGGTGCGTTTAGCAGAGTAACCAAAGCGGCTGGAGGCTTCACGTTGGAGAGAGGTGAGGTCGTAAAGTTGAGCCGGGGCCTGTTTCTGAGGCTTTTTCTCCTCGGTAATAAGAGCGGTTTTACCTTCGCAACGAGCGTGGATTTCTTCGGAGCTCGTTCGTTCCCAGATACGTTCGGCACGACCGTGAGGGAGGTCCGTGCTTTTTTTAAAGTTCGGGTCGATCCATTTCCCAAGGTATTCTCCGGCAGAGACCGAGAAGGTGGCATGCACTTCGGAGTAGGAAGTAGGGAGAAATTCGCGAATCTCTTTTTCTCTTTTTGCAAGGATTGCAAGAGTGGGTGTTTGCACCCGGCCAGCCGCCGTGATGTTGAACCCACCGTGGCGGGATCGGAAGCAGGTAAGAGCGCGAGTAGAGTTGAGACCGATAAGCCAATCGGATTCGGAGCGACATTTCGCGGCGTCAGTGAGGTCACTCATTTCCGCACTTGGACGGAGTTTGTCCCACGCTTCAATAATGGATCCGTCAGTCATGGATTGCATCCAGAGGCGTTGCACGGGTTTCTCGATTTTACCGAGTTCCATAATATAAGCAAAGATAAGTTCACCCTCACGGCCAGCATCACAAGCATTGACGATTTGGTCGATGTCCTTGCGGCGAGCGAGCTTGAGCACTTGCTTGAGGCGTGTTTCAGATTGTTCAATCGGCTGCAGCTCAAACTGAGGAGGAATGGCCGGAAGAACATCAAACTTCCAAGGAAGGTTTTTCCCATTCGGTCCAGTCGGCATTTTGAGTTCGACGAGATGCCCTACCGCAGAAGTGATGACGGCGGCCTCGTTTTCAAAATAAATATTCCGGTCTTTTCCCTGTTTTTCAAATTTGCCAAGGGAGGGAAGTTTCGCCAAGACGCGAGCTAAATCAGTCGCGACTGATGGTTTCTCAGCGATAATCAATAATTTGCCCATGACTTACCGCTAGTGGCAAGAGGGGGCTTTTGTGAAGCGCTTTTTTTAGATTAAGCAAAAAAAACAACAATTAGCCCGCTTTTTAGGAAAGTTCCTATGATCCTGAGCTAGGTCTAAATGTTCGCTCATGCCATCCTTTAGGCTTTTTCCGATCACGAGAGTCGATTGGTTGCACCGAAAGTTGGGCTCTTAATAAAATACCACATTTGGGGCATTCACCTTCTGCTTCAGCGTGGTTAAGCGTCAGATGACTTCCACATTGAGGGCAGGGAAACTGGAGAGTGACGGATTGGAAAGGCATGTGCGATGAGTGCTTAGACGGTGAAGGAACTTTTGGTCTCTCGCAAGCTAGGATCTATCTTAAATTTATGATGCCTTAACGAAATTCATTCCAGGGAGCTGTCGAATGAGGGACTTAAGCTCTAATGTCATGAGAGAGCTAGAGACTTGTGAAGAATTTAGTCCGCTTTGTTGAGTGAGAAAAGCGATCGTTTTTTCCTGTGAATCTAAGAGGTCATAGAGAACTCGTTCCTCTGGAGTTAAGTCTAAAGTAGGTTCGGGAGTGGAGATCGGAGAAGTCACAGGGGCTTCGAGATTGAGAAGCCGGTCTGAAACGAGGTCTTCGGCTTGAGTGACAAGAGTCGCGCCCTGTCGGATGAGGAAATGACATCCAGCGGAGTGCTCACGGTCAATAGGTCCAGGGATGACAAAAACGGTTTTGCCTGCGTCAGCAGCCATGTTTGCGGTAATCAAAGCCCCAGAACGATGAGCTGCTTCTGTTACTAAGAGAGATTCGCCCCATTGAGCGACGATCCTATTTCGCTGAGGGAAGGTGCGTTTGTCTGGAGGCTGGTGAAGAGGGAACTCGGTGATGACGGCGCCGTGCCCTGATACTATTTTTTCGGCAAGGGGGAGATTTTCAGGAGGGTAAATTTGGGCCAGTCCTGACCCGAGCACCGCAATGGTTCGCCCTTTGGCGGCAATAGCGGCTTCGTGAGCATGAGTGTCAATTCCTCGTGCGAGCCCCGAGATAATGGTGTAGCCTGATTGGGCTAGACGGAAAGAAAATTGCTTTGTGACTTCACGACCGTAATGAGTCGTATTGCGAGAGCCAACAATAGAGATCGCATGTTGATCTTTGGGGAGGATCTTTCCCCAAACATAAAGGAGGACGGGAGC
The DNA here is from genome assembly GCA_937951675.1 of uncultured Verrucomicrobiales bacterium. GTDB lineage: Bacteria > Verrucomicrobiota > Verrucomicrobiia > Verrucomicrobiales > Akkermansiaceae > CALFBI01. The sequence continues at coordinate 21,372 of CALFBI010000005.1, read as the reverse complement.
GTCAGGTTGTTGGCGAAGAGACTCAGGCCAGAGTTCAGAGTCGGGAGTGAGAAGTGAGAGCTCTCTTCGGTTTAGCTCGCTGAGAGTTCCTGTGAGGTCAACCGTGTTTTCCCATTGATGAATTAAGGAGGCTGTTTCGTTGCCAATCCCTGAGACAGATTGAAGTTCGCGCGGGCTGGCGGAGAGGACAGATTGAGCTTCTTTGAAATGGGCAAGAAGGCGTCGGATTCGAGTTGGCCCAAGGCCAGAGATGAGAGAGAGAGTTAGAAGAGCTTCTTGAGAATTCATAGAGAGAGAAGGTTCACCACTGTTGTAGTTGTTGAGAGAAAGGACAATGGAGGCAACCTTCCTGCTGAGAGGCGCAAAAGTCTCGATAGATTTCGAGAAGCCCTTGTTGCTGCCAAGCGTATTTGGTCCAAGAGTTTAGATCTTCTCTTTTTCCTAACAATCGAGTGAGGGCGGTCTTGATGGGTTGGCTGGCGGGAGGCGCTTTTACTTGTTCATATTGATCCCAGAAAGAATCATGTTGATGAAGTTGGAGAGGGAGGAGATGGTTAATGATGAAGTCTTGCGCCCTGCTTTTTCCAAAGAGGGCAATGGGGCGTGAGCTTGATGAGGAGGTAAGGGTGTAGTGTTGAGACCAAAATGGGTGAGAAAGCTCTGCGAGAGCCTTATTCATTGTAACAAAGGAGCCTTGCTCTAAATCAGATTGGAAAGTCGAGAAAAGAGTCTTCCAATGCGTTGCCAGTGTGGCGAGAGCTCCGACCCGGCGATGAGGATGATTTTGAGGGCGTAGTCCATTCATCGTCCAAGGAATGGAGCGTTCTTCGTGGATTTCTTTTTCTTGGCGGTATTTCCACCAAGTCACCCATAGTTGTTCAATATAAGCTCGAGATTCTGGAGGCGCTTTTTCATGGAGGTGAGGGGCGAGGAAGCCTGCCGCCCCGAGAAGCAGAGCTTCCATTTTTTCAGGCTCCCAAGTTCGCACCGGGAGTCTCTGTGAGAGGACTTCCATCGCGAGCTGGTTGGGGTGATAGCCTAGGGTTCGAGCGAGAGCTTGCCAAAGTGCTTGCTCTTTACCCTGCGTCCGTTGGATCGAGAGAAATTGATTCGACTTGCGCTGGGCACGGTGCATCGCGGCTTCCTTAAGAAGCGAAGTTAAGCGATCCTTTGTCAGGTCAGCGAGTGGGGCACTACAGGTTCCTGGATGAGCAAGGAGGTTCGGAGCGGTCTGATGCTTTGTTAGGGAAGAGTTGGGAGAGAGATGCGAGAGATTAAGAGAAGGGATTTCGCGGTTTTCGGAAGTGCGAAAAAAGTAAGTTGAGGAAGCTTCTTGGAAGCTAAGGTGCAAAATACATTCGTTGAAAGCAGGGTTGAGATGATGCTTGTGAAGTTCCCAGTTTTTAGGGTGCTTATCGATCTCGATCGCCCCTTTTTTAATGGTGCCTGAGAAGGAGATAATGGCATTGAGGAAGTCAGGGCCTGCGCCATGGTTCCATTCTCCAAACTCGAGGATTTCAATGCCATTAGAAAAAGTCTTCCCGAAGGCTCCTGAGAACCACTGAGATTGAAGCTCGATCTCACTAGGAAGTTGATCATGAGTTTCCGCTAAAAGTCCCCCTAAAAAGGCTTCTCGAAAGGTTTGGTATCGTTTTCCCGAAGGAGTCACTTTTTTGGAGGGGGCGTTTGTTGAGGTGTCTTCGGGTTACCTGATTCTGAAGTGACTGGAGGTGGTGGAGGTGGATCAAGAATATTGAGTAAGCCGACGACAGAGAGGTTTTCAGGAAGGTCTGCGTTTTCTTTACGAAGTTGGTGAAGAAATGTAATGGCTTCTTCTTTGCGTTGGGACATGCGAAGCATTTCTATTTCATGAAGTTTCAAGCGGAGAAGAGTGACTCGATCTTCGGTGCATGTGGCAGCTTGATGAAAGGCTATTTGGGCGTTCTTAAAGTTATTTTCTAGAATCTGGTTTAAGCCCAAGCTTTCATAAAGAATCGCGCTTTTCTTTTTCTTAGCGATAGAGCGTATTTTACGATTTTGTTTTTGAGGAGATTCCTTCCAAGTGAGCGCCGCAAGCCGAGTTGTTTTAAAATCGAGATGCTCCTTAGATTGGAATATTTTTTTATTAGAAAACTGAGCTCCTGGACGGTAGAGAGGGTCTCCTAAAACAACACCTTGCCAAGAGAGCACAGGATGGGCCATGGAGGCAGCCTCGATGAGAGTATACCCTTTGAGAAGGCGGTCGTGAAAAATATCAAGGTGATGAGTGAAGCTGAGATAAGGCTCATAGACGTTACCCAAAGTCGCACAGGCTCCTTTTTTGAGAAGGGTCCCGACCCAATAATTACTGGTGGTTTGAATATTAGCAGCACTGAAAGAGTGAATATGCACGGCGACTGCGCCACGGGGGAATTTTAATTGAGGGTTAAGAAATGGCCCGGACTTTTTATGACTATACCAGCCATAGTAGTAAGAGGCGTGCTGCATGGGGTAATTTTGAGTGAAGGTGTTTTTGTTGTGGTCGGTGATGGTTGGGATTCCTTCTCTTTTGTTGAGGGTTTGGATACTTTTGAGCCATTGGTCCCCAATCACATACCCGCCACCTTTATGGGCTTCGTCGAGATAGCAGTATCCCCAGAGACCTTTTTTCTCAGCAAGGAGAGCGTCGTCAATCATTCGGGTGCAAGTTTCCAAGTCAGGAGCGTCGATTCTACCAACCATAACCATATTAGAGAGATTTAAGGAACGGAATGATTCCTCTTTTCGGTAATAAGGGTTAGGCCGGAACCCTGAGACGGGGTAAGTAAAATGACCCATGAGAGAAAGCTCACTATCAACAGAGGCTTCGTTAGCGACTTGTTGAAAAGGTTTTTTGAGAGTTTCTCCTTTTGCGTTTTTAATAGGGAAACGTTGGATTTTGTAGGGCACTCCTTTCATGCAGACGAGGACCTTAATATTGTTTTTTTCGACTTGGGTCAGACCTGTTGTCCACCATTGTTCTTTTGTAAACTTAGCTTTTAAAGGCTCTAAGAGAGTTTCTTCGTATTCTTTCCGGTTGATCTGGGGTTCTAGGGACAAGGGAAGACCAACGAGGTTTGTGGCAGGGATTTGACGTTTTTTCGCATAGTATTTCGCCAAAGCAAGAGATTCTTCGAGTGAAGAATTATAGAGAATAACAACCTCGTGTGGAAGTGGGGGTTTGAGGGCTGCAAGAAGATTTCCTGAGAGGAAAAGTAAAAAAAGTAAAAGGAATTTCATACGAGCGTCGGTTCGATTTTAAGCCCGTCATGGGCTAAGTGGATAGAGGGCGGAAGTTTTGCTTGAAGAGTCTCATGATCGATTTCATGGCTCATGTGGGTGAAGTAAGTTTGAGAAGCTTCGATTCCTTGAGCGAAAGTAAGAGCTTCTGCGACCGTCATGTGACTGGGATGATCGTCATAACGTAGAGCATCGACGATGAGGAGGTCCACTTTTTTGATTTTGGCGGCGACTTCAGGGGAGCACTTCTTGATATCAGAGAAGTAGGCCACTCGGTAATTTTCTTGGGGGAAGGAAAAAAGATAGCCGTTGGTGGGGGTGCGACCATGTTCGACCGGGAGAGGCTCAATCGCAATAGACTCGAATTTGAAACTAGATTCAACGGCGTGAGGATCTGGTTTAATATAGCCACGGAAGGTGTTTTCTTTAGAGAAAGCCCAAGGAAACATATTGCGAAGTTCCCCGAGGCAAAAAGGAGAAGCAAAGAGAGGGAGAGGGGTATCACGTTTCCAACAGAAAGCTCGGAGTTCGTCGAATCCCGCAACGTGATCAACATGAGAATGTGTGTAAACGACGGCGTCGACTTTTGTGATTTGCTCTCGGAGGGCTTGTTCGCGGAGGTCTGGACCACTATCAACCAGAATGTGGGTGTCTTTATATTCGATGAATAAGGAAGAACGTGTCCGGGTGTTTCGAGGGTCTTTGGAAAGGCAAACTTCACAGTCACAGCCAATCACAGGGACCCCGACGGAGGTTCCTGTTCCGAGGAAAGTGAGACACATCTGACTCATAGGAGTATCATGTCGATCTCATTGAACCCTGACAAGAATGTTCGATGAATTGACTTCCCTTCTGAATCAAGAGATCATTCCGGAAATGAATCCGCATCAAGCTCCACCTTTTCTGAAAAGTCAGACTCAGGCTCATTTGAAGACCTTATCCATTTGCTCTTATATTTATGGAGGATTAATTTTGGTTGGGATTTTGTTTTTGGCGGTTCATTGGTATTTCATGAAATTTATTTTGAAGATGGCAGAGCAGGAAGAAGCCGCCAAAATGACTCAAACCGGAGAGCCGATTCCAGAAGAGTTGTTTATGATCATGGATTTCTTTTATCTCTTTTTTGGAATCGTCTTAATAGGGATCGCAGTGATGAACTTTTTATCGGCAAAAGGCTTAGCTCAGCAGCGAATGAGGAATTTGATTTATGTCACCGCTGTGGTGAATTGCTTTGCGGTTCCAATGGGAACTATTTTAGGGATTTTCACATTTGTGGTGATATCGAAGCAGGGCGCGGTTCAGCTTTTTGATGATCAGAAACAAGTCTCCTAAGGGAGGCTTAAGCGATGATTTTATGAGCCAAAAAGAACGAGTTGATGCCTTACTAGTGACAAGAGGCTTATGTGAATCACGAGAACAAGCGAAACGCTTGATCATGGCTGGGGAGGTGATGCATGGCACAGAAGTCGTTACAAAACCTAGTTCGAAAGTAAAAGTCGACGCCCCTCTGACGGTGAAAGAGCGCCCCAAGTATGTCGGAAGAGGAGGCTTTAAAATAGAAGGTGCTTTAGCGCATTTCGGGATCAACCCAGAAGGGCTTGTGTGCCTGGACTGTGGCGCTTCAACCGGAGGGTTTACTGATTGCCTTTTACAAAGTGGGGCAAAAAAAGTGCACGCGATTGATGTGGGAACCAATCAGCTCGTATGGAAGCTGAGGCAGGATGAGCGCGTGGTCGTGAAGGAGAAGTTCAATGCGCGGTATATGAAACCAGAAGATATTGGAGAAAAGGTCGATCTTGTCGTGATGGACCTTTCTTTCATTTCTTTGACGAAAGTGCTCCCCGCTATTTTTGCGGTGTTGGCGGAGGGAGGAAAGGTGATCCCTTTGATTAAACCACAGTTTGAGCTTCAGCGCGATGAGGTCGGGAAAGGTGGGATTGTTCGAGACCCTGAGTCACATCAAAAGGCGGTGGATAAAATCCGGCAATTTATTGAAGGAGAAATGGGAAGAACTTGGGAAGATGTCATGGTTTCTCCCATCACGGGAACAGATGGTAACGTGGAGTTTTTAGCTTTGTTATCTTAAGGATAGGGTTTAAATGGCATAATTTATCTTTAATGAGTTCTTTCTTATTGCCAAGAGAGGGTCGTTTCGTTTTTGTAAAGGCATGTCTTCCAGCACGAATATTTTAGCGAAAGGAATCGAGATTGTCGGTTCTATCAAGTTTTCAAATGATATGCTCATCGATGGGAAAGTCGAAGGAGAAGTATCTTCAGAAAAAGGAAGCGTAACCATTGGCGAAAATGCCATCATTAAAGGTGATGTTAAGGCTGGTGAAGTGAACCTTTATGGTCAAGTTGAAGGACGCATCGAGACCAAGCGTTGCGTGTTAAATGAGACTTCTAAGTTGATAGGCGATATTAAAACCAAGACACTTAGCACCAAAGAAGGCGCGAAAGTTGAAGGCAAAGTTGAAATGGGCTGAATGGAGTTCATCTGAATCACCCCATTGTTAATGTCGAATCCTTCTTCTGAGATCGACCGCAAGCTGCCCCATTGGGCAGCTCTTTTGTTTCTTATAGTGGTCGTATTAGGTCTGTATGCGCAGACTTCACAATACGAGTTACTTGCTTATGACGACCTTGTTTTCGTTACTGAAAATCCTTACGTGCAAAAGGGCCTTAGTAAGGAAACTTTTTGGTGGGCCGTGCATTATCGGGATGCGGGATACCCTCTTCAGCACCAGGGTGTTAAAAATTTGTGGCATCCTCTAACTTGGATTTCTTGGGCAACAGACCGGATGATTGGCGGGCCCGGGGAGGAAGCTGCTCCCATCGCTCATATGATGAATGTGCTGCTGCATTTGGGGAGCTCTTTATTACTTTATGGATTGATGGCCTTACTTGGGTTGAAGAGGTCTTTAGCTCTCTTGGTCGCTCTTTTATGGTCGGTGCACCCATTGCAGGTTGAACCTGTGGCTTGGATCAGTGCGAGGAAAGATACTTTGAGTCATTTTTGGCTGATGGCGGCTGTGGTTTCTTATATTCTTCATTTTAGAAAGCCACGGATCTATTACCTCATCCTTCTCTACCTCTCCTTTGTGTTAGCCTTGATGGCGAAGCCTAGCACGGTCGTTTTGCCGGGGATTCTCATGGCCCTTGATTACACCCTCTTGGGCCGGAAGTTTCCTTCGACGATTCTGGCTGCGGTTCAGGAACAGCTCCGTAATAAATGGCTCATGATAGCATTGGCCTTGGTAGCTGCGGGTTTGACTTACTACCTGCAAGCAAATGGCACGCATCAATTTTTTATGAAGCAACAGAGCTTTGTATCACGCCTCATGATGATTCCAGCGGGGGTGGGGGCTTATTTACATCGTATTTTGGTGCCGTGGGGGCTGAATACAGATTATCTCTATCCAGCTAGAGGAGGAACGTGGTTTTACGTTTATTCGGCTGCAGGGATCGCATTCTTACTCGGGTGGATTCGTTGGGCCTTGGTAGATAAGAAGTGGGTGATGTTCGGTTTAGCTTGGGCTTTTTGCTGCTTTCTCCCCATGTCGGGATTGGCTTACGTGGGTTCAAGTTTTACGAGTGACCGTTATATGTATGCCGCTCTGGGGGGGGTATTGATGGCTCTTGTTGGTTTTTTCTCGGGTAAGAAACCGCGTGTAATCATCATGGTGGGGTCTATCTTTTTAGTGGGCTGGGTCACATTATCGTCGTTACGACTGCCTGATTGGAGGAGTTCGGAAGCGATTTTTAAAAGTGGAGTGAAGGTCAACCCTAAAAGCAAAACTTCTCGTTTGAATTTAGCGACTTTAATGACTCGCGAAGAGAACTATAAGAAGGCATTAGAGCATTACTTTTTTGTTTTAAAACATCACCCTAAAGATTATGGAGTCTTGCATAATATCGGAGCTGTTTATGAACAACAGGGCGATGTTAAAAAGGCCCGTGAATTTTATCTTCAGGGGCATGAAAATTACCCGGGTTACCCACCGACTTTATTTAAGTTAGGGGAAAGTTACTCTCAATCGGGAGACTTTAGTAAGTCTATTTTCTTTTTTGAAAAGGCTTGTGCTGCCTCGAACTGGCAGCAACCAATGCACTTGCTCCGGTATACTGAGACGCTCCTTAAATCAGGTCGTCGCCAGCGAGCCAAACAAGTTTCTGAAAGGTTGCTCCAGATGAAAGGGCTCCCCGTAGAGATTCAAACCCATGCTGAAAAGCTTTACAGTTTCTCGAAGTAAAAGAAGGGGGCGTCTTTAAAGCCTATTGGTTGAGTAGTTTATTGAGCCCGTTCTCAATGGCGATGAGCTGCTCTTGTTCAGAGCATTTCTTTCCATTTTGGTGAAGATAGAAGGTGTCGAGAGCCGCTCCCTTTTCAGTGCAAATCCTCGCATGAGAAATACTGAAGTGCTGTTCGTGAAAGAACTTTAAGAGATCATAAAGAAGCCCAATTCGATCTACGGCTTGCACCTCGAGAACATTGTAAAGAGGGTCAAGTTCGTCATTGAAATAAGCTCGAACCGGAATCTTCCCTTCGTAGTTTTCATTGGAGGCAAGGTAGTTTTTCTTTTTGACGAGGTATTTTTCAGGATCGTAAAGGGGATCTTGATTAATGGCGTAGAGTGTTTCGATCACTTTCTTTTGAATCTTACGGTCCTTCACTGGAGTTAGATCAGAATGACAGACTCGTAAAAGATCGAGGGCGATGCCATCTTCTCGAGTGAAGATATCAGCAGAAATAATAGAGAGATCTTGAGAGGCAAGCGCGCATGTGATCGTTTCTAGTAACTGAGATCGGTCACTGGAGGCGACAATTAATTCGGTATACCCTCGTTCTTCGTGGACAATCCAGTGCTCGGCACTTTTAAAAGGGGTGTCGGGGTTTTGCGCGTGTTTTTCTCGGTAGCGTTGTAATGTTCGGAAATGAATCGCGAGATTGTGCTGAGCTCGATATCGAAAATACCGTTTGGGCATCCCCGTGAAGTGATCAACTAAATCGCCGTGTTCTTCTGGTTTAGTATGCTTTTTGAGAGCTTCGAACTGTTCAGCAATGAGCGCTTGTTCGGCAAGGTCAAACTCTTCTTTGCCTTTTTCAAAGCGCTCCAGAGTGGAGTGGTAAAGTTGTAAAATAAGCGATTCTTTCCAAGTAGACCAGGCCTCCTCATTAGTTCCGTTAGAGTCTACTAATGTGAAAATGAGGAGTGACTTGAGGTTTTCTTTGTTCTGCATCAAGCTCATGAATTCCTCGATCACATCGGGGTCGCTGATGTCGCGCTTGGTAGCGAATCTCCAGAGAGTCAAGTGGTGATCGACGAGAAACATAATGAGAGAGCGCCGCCTCCCTTTGATGCGGAGTCTTTTGCAAACTTCGGCGGATAATTCGGCTGACCCATCAGTGTGTTCCCTAACATTTTCAGCGCGGCCCGTATCATGCATGATAAGGGAAAGGTAGAGCGCATAAGGGTCAGGGTGTTTAATGAAGATTTCGCGATATAAAGCCCGTTCGGGACGATCATCTCCATGGAGAAGGTCGAGCTGTTCGATGGTTCTTAGGGTGTGCTCATCAGCCGTATACCGGTGAAAAAACTCATGCTGAACGAGGCAATCAAGTGCGCCAAATTCAGGAAGGTATCGGCCGAGCACCCCGACTCGGTGCATTTGCCGTAATGATCTTCCTACCGAACCTTTGTTTTCTAAAATGGCGCGAAAGGTTTCTCGATTTGTTTTTCTTTCACGGAAATATTGATCCATGGACGGCCAACTCGCTTTGAGAAGACGGCGAATTTCAGGACTCATTTTGAGGTCATGCACTTGGCAGACGTGAAACATTCTCAAAATGTCGCTATTGTGCTCAATAAAAGCATTCGGGTGGTTCGGGTAAACAAAACCATTTCGGCTGTAAAAATTTCCGATCGTAAGAGTGTCTTTTTTCCGGCCAGAGAAAGGAAGCCAGGAAGGTAAGCTACTTTGTTTGTCTTCGAGCTCGATCGAGAAGCGCTGATAAACAGAAGTCGTGTGTTGATGAATGTTCCGAGTATGGCGGTAGTAGTCCTTCATTAAGGCTTCAATCCTTCTTAGAATATCCATTTGCGGGTATTCTAGCGCATCAGCAAGCACTCCTTGTAGATGGAGTGTGAGGATGTCAGTAGGCTTTTGAGTATGGTAATGAATAGAGTTTCGAATGCGGTGTAAGAAGTCGAACCCCTCGGTCAGGTTTTGTGCGGCCTTTTGGCTCAGAATTTCTTTCTCAACCAAATCTTCGAGTGAGCGAGTATCGAGTTCGGAATCCGCAATCCAAAGCAGGTTGTGAAAATCTCGCATGCCTCCAGGGCTTTCTTTTACATTGGGCTCTTGAAGGAAAATGGTATTCGAATACTTGTGATGCCTTTTTTTAAGCTCATCGTAACGTTCTTTAAAGAAGGTTTGCGAATCTTTGATGATGCATTCTTGACGGTATTTTTTTTGAAATTGCTCGAAGAGAGAGTGGCTTCCTGCCAAGAGTCTAGCATCAAAGAGAGCGGTTCGAGTGATGGGATCTTTGCGCCCTTCTTGAATGCATTCTGTGATTGACCGGCTAGAGTGACCTACTTTGAAGCCAGTATCCCATAGGAGATAAAGAATGTTTTGAATTGCGGCGGAGAGCTCAGCGGTGATTTTGTGACTCGCAACAGGAAGGATGAAAGAGAGGTCAATGTCAGAGCCAGGATTGAGATAGCCTCGTCCATACCCACCATTTGCAATGAGGGCGATATTGGATAGCTCAGGGCAAGCTTCGCATTCGATCGAGTAAGTCGCTCGAAGAAGGCCGTCGATGAGAAGGGAGCGCTTGTGCGCAATATGAAGCCCGGAGCCACCTTGGAGGTGTTTTTTTTCAATGAGCTCCTCTTGCGTGCGCAGATAAGCCTTCACTTTTTGAAGTCGCAGCTCTTTTGGAGTATTTTGTAAAAGTTCTAAAGCGGAGGTTTGATAAGAATCCATGGGGTAAGGAAAAAATGTAAAGTATTAGGATGAACCCAATTCTTGAGAGCGGCGAGCAGAGGTCTCAATCGCGTTTTGAATCGCGGCACGGAAACCATTTTGTTCGAGAGAGTGAACTCCTGCAATCGTGGTTCCACCTGGAGAAGTCACCATATCTTTAAGCTCAGCAGGATGCATACCACTTTGCTGAACCATGAGAGCCGAACCTAATACGGTTTGGGTGGCGAGCTCGAGTGCTTGATTTCTCGGAATGCCCATTTTGACGCCTCCATCAGCCATGGCTTCAATCAAGACGTAAATAAAGGCTGGCCCGCTTCCAGAAAGCCCAGTGACCGCATCGAGAAGCTTTTCAGGAACTTGGTGCGCGATGCCAACGGCCCCAAGTATTTTTTGCGCCTCGGCGGCATCGGTCGCGGAAGCGTGATCATTGAGGCAGTAAGCCGCGGCGCCTTGTCCGATTAAGGATGGAGTGTTAGGCATGGCTCGGATCATGGGAATGCCTGAGCCATAAGCTTGTTCTAAATGAGCGAGAGAAAGCCCCGCAGCAACGGAGATGAAACGGGCTGGTTGATTCTCAAAACGGCCTAATGAGGAAAGAAGAGTCGGAAGGTCACCAGGCTTGGTGCAGAGGAGAACCGTGTCTGATTTCTCAAGAAGAATTTCGAGGCTCGGAAGGACTTCCCCCTTTATTTTGAGAGCGAGATTTTGAGCGGCTTCCTCACGTCGGCTAAAGAGAAACACTTCTTTTCCTTCAATGATTCCAGCATTGACGGCACCCTCGACGAGGGCACCTCCCATTTTTCCGCATCCAATTACACCAAGAGACATGCCTTGATTCTGCAAAGTTCCGATTCGTCTGTCGAGAGGAAGAGATCCGGGATGACGCTTTTCCTTGAACTTTGGAATGAGATTTTCCACACAGAAGGGGTGTCTTACTTTCTACGATCTTTTTTATCTCTGGTTTTAGTGATATCGCCTGCCCTGATGGCTGAAGCAGATCAGTCCGCTTTCAAGGTGCAATCGGTGATTCACCCGGTGGTGCAAAGCCTTCCTGCTCCGACATTTTGGACCGAAATCGGAGGGGTGCCTCAGGCCGTGAGCACTGCAAATCAGGAAGCAGAGTTCCATGTGCAGCATGGAATGGCGCTGTTTCATGCGGCTTGGGATTTTGAAGCTTACCGGCATTTTTGTGCCGCGGCCCAGAAAGACCCTGATTGCGTCTTGGCGTATTGGGGGATTGTGATGTCTCTTTCCCGACCTAATCATGAGTTTTCGCAGCAGCGCCAGCAAGCGATGGAGAGAATGCTTGATTTGGTGGAAGCTGGGAAGGGTTCTGATTTAGAGCAAGGTTACGCTTTTTTAGCAGGCCTCTATGTCGCTTCTCCGGGGCAGGTTCGAGAAGCGGTGCGATTAATGAATGAAAAATACCCTAACGATTTACAGAGTCAATTACTCGCAGCACATGCTCTTTGTGATGGCTATTTCCCATCAGGGGAGATGAAATACGGACAGGAAAAAGCGTATCAAAGGATGCTTGGATTACGAAAAGCGTATCCTAATAATATCTCGATTCTAGCTTTCTCGTCCTTACTCTTTGCTGATTTAAAAGTCAGCGATCCTCGGTTCCGTTCGGACTTACAATCGACCATTGGAGATCTAACGAAGCTCGCGCCTTCTTTCCCGATTTTTCATTACGCAAAAGGGCATTTCCATTGGAAAGCTGGAGATCAGAAGTTAGCGGAAGCGTCTTTGGTTAGGGCTCGTGACCTATTCCAAAAATATATGGCAGAGCAGCAAGTGAGTTATCATGACAGTAGTGGATGGGTGAGAACCTTGATTCAACTTGCGGTTTGTTATCATGAGCAGGGGCGTGATAAAGAAGCCTTGGCTCTTGCGGAGCAATTACGCCAGTTGACTTTAGATCCGGAGAGGATGAGGTCCTCGGGAGCCAATTTAATTCTCTGGGAAGCGAGGACCTTAAAGGCGCGCCTTCGCTTAGCGATGAATGACTCGAACCAGCTGAAAAAGGCCTTGGACGAATTTCCAGAAAAGAAAGAGGTTCTACAATGGAAGGGGAAGACTCTTGCTGTTTATTACTACGAAGGTCTGAAGCAAGCGGTAAGTGCTTATGACCTTATTCAGCAGGGCTCTTTGACTAAGGCGCAATCTTTCCAAGAAGCCCTTACTCATACGATAGGGCTGATGTCTCGTGATATACATTTACTGCAGATCACTTCGGAAAAGAATGAGTGGCAACGAGCTTTTCAAGCTCTGAGGGTTTACGAGGCCGATTTGAAAGGAATGCTTGCCTGGAAAGGGCCTAAAGAGCAAAGAAAGTCCGCTCTCAACTGGTGTCTTTCCGCGATTGACCGTCATGAGTGGCCAAGCCACCTTTCGCCTCCCCCGGTGTTGCTCGACTCTAAACAGCGCCTGCGTGATTATTATTTATCAATCGGGCAGAAAGAGAAGGCCTCTCAAGTGCATTGAATAGGGGCTCTTTGGGTGGCCTTTTATTCGTATTGATTAAGGGTTTCGCGGGAAACACCTCGAAGCTCAAAGATTTTGACAATCGTTTCTTCAATGAGGTTATTAGGACAAGAAGCTCCTGCTGTCACTCCGATCACAGCCGGTTTATCAGGGTCACTAATGATCCCCGCATAAGAGACTGAAACCTCTTCCTTACGGTTAATGTCGTAGTGAGTGATTGATTCGAGAGAGTTCAGGCAGCTCGAGCTGTGAATGAAAAAGGTGGGGAGTTCTTCCTGGCCGATTTCGACCAAGTGGGTTGTGTTCGAGCTATTGTAACCTCCAACGACAAGGAGAAGGTCCATTGACTCTTTGAGCATGCCATAGAGGGCGTCTTGGCGTTCTTGAGTCGCTCCGCAAATGGTATCGAAAACATGGAAAGAGGAATCATTGCCATCGCGAGAAGTCACAGCTTGACGAATCATACGCTGAATCTCTTCTGTTTCACTTTTGAGCATTGTGGTTTGGTTCGCGACGCCCACTTTCTGCAGATGCAGGTCAGGGTCGAAGTCTTCAGAGTAAGCCCCTTTGAAATCGGCTAAGAATTGATCGCGATCGCCACCATTGGTGATGTAGTCACAGACTTGCTGAGTTTCAGCGAGGGTCAGGATGATTAAATAGTTTCCGTTTTTTTTCTCTCCTCGCGCTCGTGAAGCAGTGGCTCGCGTTTCTTCATGCCCAGCTTTACCGTGGATGATAGAAGTGATGTTCTCTTTCGCGTATCCCTTTACTCGGCGCCAGACTTTCATGACGTCTCCACAAGTAGTATCAACGATCCCAGCCCCTTGAGCTTGGATCTTTTCCATATAATCAGTAGGCGCACCAAAGGCCGGAACGATCACGACATCTTCTGAATGAAGTTGGTCATAGTCGGAAGTGAGCTCTTTCCAAGGGAGGGAAATAATCCCCATGTCGACCAGTTGCCGGTTGACTTCAGGGTTATGAATGATTTCACCAATGAGGAAAATGCGTTGATCTGGAAAAACTCGCCGCGACGCGTAAGCAAGATCAATTGCTCGTTCGACTCCATAGCAAAAACCAAACTGTTTTGCGAGACGGATGGTGGTATTACCAATCGTCATTTCTCCTCCATGGTTTTTCAGTTTTTCGACCACTGAAGATTGATAATGTTTTTCGACCTCCGCTTGGACTTTCTCCATGACATCAGGGCGTCGAACATTGATCCGCTTGGGCTTTGGTTTGGCATCACTCATAAGCAGAAGTAGTCATTGCTCAGTTCGGATAAATAGACAAAGCAAAAAAAAAGCAATCAATCTTAAACTTTCGATAAATACTGAAAGTTTAAGATTGATATAATGAAAGGGGTCCAGTAAAGTTCTTAAAGTTAGCCCGGAATAAAGGTCCGAATGGCGCTTCCTATAAACAACAATTAATCACATGAGCTTTAAGGATACAGATAGCAACTTCAGAGTCTACATGCGTGATATTACGCAAACAGATTTAATTACGCCTGAGCAAGAGATTGAATTAGCCGCGCGTATTAAGAAAGGGGATGAGGCTGCCCGGGATCAAATGATTCGGGCCAACTTGCGCCTCGTGGTGAAAATTGCGCAGGACTATTCTAATTATGGCCTTCCTCTTGCTGACCTCATTTCAGAAGGAAACATTGGATTAATGAAGGCAGTTGAAAGATTTGACCCCGAAAAAGGAGGGAAACTCAGCACTTACGCTTCTTGGTGGATTAAGCAATCTGTGAAACGAGCGCTCGCGAATCAAAGTAAGACGATCCGTCTTCCGGTTCACATGGTCGATAAAGTGGCTCGTATGCGTCGCATTACCACCATGATGACCGAAGAATGTGGGAGAGAGCCTTCTGACGAAGAATTAATGAGTGAACTTGGCCTTCCTCGTAAGAAATTTGCTCTATTAAAGAGAGCGGCCCAACGCCCGACTTCACTAGATGCTCCAATCGGGGAGGATGAAAGAATGTCCATGGGGGAAACGATTGGAGATGAAGGAGCGATTAATCCATCTCAAGCTCTAGAAGATAAAAATTTACGAGGAAACTTAGAAGAACTTTACGGAGTGCTCGACGAAAGAGAGATGCAAATTATTTCAGACCGCTTTGGACTCGATGGGGAGAAACCAATGACTTTAGAGGAAGTCGGGGAAGGGTTTGGAGTGACCAGAGAGCGCATTCGTCAGCTGCAAAATGGAGCTCTTGATAAAATGCGTAAAGCCTTACGGAAGAAAGAAGCCACCCTTCCGGTGTTGAATTCTTAGATTGTGTGTGTGAAACCTAGAAAAAGCCTGTTTAGAGTCATTCTAAGCAGGCTTTTTTGTGAATAGGGGCTTTAATCGGCCCTTTTGATATTCATATACATTGTATATACGATTCTTCTTTACTCCGCTTCGAAATTCACATTGTATATACGTAACAATGTTATGAAGGGAAAAATGATGAATCAAAACCTATCTCAACCTTCAGGCCGAAAAGGATTCGCGCTTGTTGTAACCATTTCGATGTTGGTGCTTCTCTCGCTTGTGGCGGTAGCAGTGCTCACACTTAGCCGTAACCAACTTCGATCACAAGGAATTGCCTCCCTTCGGTCTGAAGCTCGAGCCAATGCCAAAATGGCCCTCATGATCGCAATCGGAGAGTTGCAAAAACACGCGGGTAGAGATCAGGCAGTAACAGCTAGTTCAGATATTATTGCCGGCATAACCAACAGAGATTGGGCTGGTGTTTGGAAAACGGCAGATTTTGATCCCACAAGTTTTGCGACGACATCTCCTGACCCTGAAGGAATTGCAGCAACTGAAAGCATCAGAACCGAATTGGTAGGAACTAATAAGTCAGCTAGAGCTGAGTGGTTAGTGTCGGGGCTTAATCCTCAACCAGGCGCTACCGTCCCGGATGCAGAAATGATTGCTAAAGTTGCCGATAATGTCGGTGTTCTAAGAGATGTCTTTGTTTCTAAAGTAAATATAGCAAATGATAATAATGAAGGAGGAATAGCCTACTGGGTGAGTGATGAAAACGTCAAAGCAGATTTACATACTTCTCCAGATGCTTACGCAACCCTTGATCCGAGTGAGGATTTGTATGAGGGAATTAGAGTTCTGCAGCATCCAACGAGGTCTGCAATTGAGGCAGCAGCGCCGTTTTTTGGAGCAACAACGCCATTGTCATCGGATATTCAAAACGTATTTTCACCTGGAGATTTTCAGCAATATGTGAATAATAAAGGGTTAAATTGGCCTAATACGATGGTTAAGGACCCTATTGTAGGAACACCTCATTTAGGTGATTATGCTTTTGGTGCGACAAGTGTTATTTGTGACACCAGGCGGGGCGGTTTAAAGTTAGATCTTACTGCGGCTTTTGAAGATTTATCTCAGTATGAGTTATTTATAAGTGACGTGGCGCCATCAAGAGATAGTCGGCTTATTTTTGCTGGGACAGATACTATTTCAGGCACTAAGGTAGGAGGACCTCGTTGGGATCAATTTTATTCATATTATCAACTTTACCGCCCTTTCCAGGAACTTGTTCTTAATGAAGACGCGACCGTAACCGATGAGAATTTTGAGAATCGAAATAAGACAAATCGAGGAAGTTCTACATTGAGCAGAAATCGTCTCAGAGCATTGACCGTGAGAAACGGACCTACTTTTTTGAAAGAAGCTAAAACCCCGACTAAGTTTTCCCATGAAACAGTAGCTGAGCATCTTGGGTTTCGAGAATATTGGAATGATGATTCAAAGAGTAAACACGATAATGCTCTCTCTGTCGTAAGCCCATTATTGATAGGCTTAAATGCTCAGATTGGCCTTAGAGCAGAAGATAAGGGCGCAGGGGAATATCAATTTTATGTTACTTTTTCACCGACACTGATTTTTTGGAATCCATACAATGTGGAATTAACTCAAGTGAAGCCTAATCAGGAAACAAACCTTCTATCCATAGAAAGTAAAAAAATCATAGGAAGAGTAGGTGGGAAGGAAGGTCAAAATTTGAGTTCAGTTTTGGGTGAACTAGGGACAACTCATTTCTCTGCAAAAGAAGCTTTTTCAATGGCACCTGGAGAAGTGAAGCTTCTGGGGATTAGTGCAAATTCTACACTTGGATCATCAGGAGCTCCTACAATCGCAGTGGGTGAAGATTATGATGAATTGAAATATATACAAATAGAGCTGTCGTCACTAACAGGGCTAAAGGCTGCGGATTCGGTTAATTTGCAGATTGCAAATGAAGGAGACGGAATTGTTCAAAATGCTTATCATTTATCACTGTTTCATAAGAATGGAGGAGGAGGTGCTCCTTCTTCTTGGAGTATTGGTGGTGTAGATGGGAATACTTTGAGATCTCATTCAGGATCAGTAGCTACTGAGCCTATTCAACTTGATGCTATAGCTGCTTCTAGTAAAAAGACGCCTAAATTTTTCGCTAACTTAGGAGAGTTGGATCAACCTAAGAATTTTTTATATATAAAGTCTGAAATGCGTTCTACAAAAGCACAAAAAATATTTAGAAGTGGGGGGAAGCCTGCTAATTACCCTGTGCGGCTTCCCTTGTATTCAGATTATTCAATCATTAGAAATGTGCCTCAGGGAAATGTAGACACGCAAGTCTCAATTATTTATTCATTTACTGATAGCACAGACCACAAATTAGCATTTGTGAAATCTGATGCTGGATTTCTTTCTTATTTTGGGAGCAGCACTGGGGTGGAGGGAAAAACTCATGTTGCTGTGAAAGATATCCCGAGGCTCCCTTTACTTTCAGTTGCGGAATACATGAATATGAATTTTGGAATGACTGCCTTTACTCCTTTTCACCCAGTTGGTGGAGGGTATAAATCATCATTCGTTCCTCAAGATGAAGTTGTTGGTGAGGCTCGTTTCTTTTTGGATGGTAAATACGCGAAACCTCAAATTATATCTCGGGTAGATGTTAATTATTTGCTTAATGAAACGCTTTTTGATAAATATTTTTTCTCGGGGGTTCCTTCACAGTGGAGAGAGACTTCGTTTTCGCTGGGGAACTTGCCTGCTGGATATGGCGATCCTTCGATGTTGGATTCTAAAGGTAATCGGCGGTTAAGGGCCGAAAACTTTAGACCTGAGAATACATTCTATCCTTATAGAGCCATAGGCAGTGAAAGAGCATCAAATGAAGATCTTATGAATGATCGAATGAAAGTGAGTAACTCGAATCATTTGGATAATGAGAAGCTCCTTAAAAGTTTAAGAGGCTACAAGACCGCGGCTTCTTCACTGAATATCCAAGGTGGGTTTAATATTAATTCGACCTCTGTGGCAGCGTGGAAATCGTTATTAGCCTGTCATGCTGGAAGGAATGTTAGAAGTTGGGATTTAGCATCTAATTCCGAAGAGATCATTCCTCCAGTGGATGATGTTTATCCCTTACCGAGGTATCAAATGCCGACAAAAGCAGAGAGAGCAGCACCGATGAATTCAGCGTGGAGTAGTTTGCGCGGCCTTGATGAGGAAGAGTTAGACACGTTGTGCCAAAATATAGTGAATGAAGTTCGCTTGAGAGGGCCGTTTTTATCTCTATCTGATTTTGTAAATCGCCGAGTAGGTGATGATAGAGATTTGTCTGATCGAGGGACACTTCAGGCAGCTATTGATAACACAGCGATTAACGGGGACTTAGCAGCAGAAGGAGTTGAGCCACGTCAGATATTAAATCCAAATAAAGAGGAAGATGATGATCCTGATATCGCTACGAGTGTAGTTTCCCCAAGCACAGCAACAGGTATTCCTGGTTATTTAATACAGAATGACATTCTTCGTAATATTACTTCTGTAATTACGCCTCGTAGTGATACTTTTGTTGTAAGAGGGCTAGGAGAGGCGACGGATGGAACTCTTACAATCAAAGCTGTTTGCGAAGCTAAAGTGATTCGTTCTAATGCTTACATTGGTAACGTAAATTCCGAGTTAAGTATTCCTGATTTGATTAGTGAAGCTAGTGCGGAAAGTAATATTTCGATTGTCTTTGGTCGTAGATTCAATATTGTATCATTCAAATGGATCTCATGAAAAAAGTTTTAGTTTTTTTGTTATTACTTTGTTTTTTGCCTAGTGCCAACGCCCAGAGCAAACCCAAATCTAGTAAGCTTTACATGCGCTGTTTGGCATTAGAGGGGGTGATCGATGATTTATATTTAAAAAACGGAAAAGAAATTGTCAGATGTAAGATGTATAGTCATGCCTTTCATAAAGTTTTTACTGTAAGGCACAGAGGAGTTCTTTATTTTTATGATGTTCCTAATCCTGTGGAGCTGAAAAAGATGCCGGTTCTTAAAATAAATGTTCCAGCAGGTTGTAAAACAGGAGTGTTGCTAGCACGTAAAAAATCAGAAGGACAATTCGAAGGTGACTTAGTTAATCTCAACCCAGGGAAAATAAAATGGGGCTCTTTGATTATGTATAATCATTCAAGTAGTTTAATTGGGAGCACAATCGACGGTCATAAACTTAGTTTTAAAAGAGGTGAACAAAAAGTGTTTTATCCTAAGCGTTTTAGTGAAGGAAGTAAGCCTCTAGCTTTATATTTTGGAAAGAAATCAGGTGAAATGTCTCTTTTCTATACAGGGGGGATAAATTTCAGAGATGATCAGCGACTTTTTTGTTTCTTCGTTGATAGCGAAATTTCCTCAACAGGTGCTCCGAAATTAAACTACGTTCGCGACTCTAAAAAAATGTATGACGCCAAGAAAAAGGAGGAGCAACAAGGTGGTCGAGCAGAAGAATGAAATGAATCCTGTTCCTCGATTGGGTATAATTTTCTTATTTATAGAATATAAGAAAGTGATTAATGTTATCGCTAGCTAAGCGATCTCATATCACTATATCAAACAGTTTTATGTATCATACGAAAAAGTTGCCTATCTGTTTACAAGTAAAGTAAATGAATCAAATTATTTGTGGTGGGGGCGATAGCCCTGTGTGATAGCTATAAATAATAGTATAGGTAGTCACATTACTAGCTCTTAGCTAGGACGGACCCAAGTGATTTCAAGTCGATATTAATATGGTCTTGCTCTATAGGAATCTGAGCTAAAAGCGGAACGTTAAGTCGTTCCGCTTCTTTTTTGCCTCCGTCTTTACCGAAGAGGTAGTATTTTTTTCCGTGGTCGCATTCGAACCATGACATGTTTTCGATGATGCCGAGGATCTTGACGTTGACTTTAGAGAACATGGCGACCGCTTTACGGGCGTCGATGAGAGAGATTTCGTTGGGGGTTGTGACAATGATTGCGCCGTCAAGAGAGACAGTCTGCACAATGGTGAGCTGAATATCTCCAGTGCCTGGAGGGAGGTCGAGAATGAGGTAGTCGAGTTCTCCCCATGCGACTTGTCGTAAGAATTGTTGGGTATAGCGATTAGCTAAAGGACCACGCACGATGACAGGGGAAGAGTCACTGAGGAGGAAGCCCATCGACATGATTTTAATCCCGTCGACTTCGATTGGGATGATTTCGTCTTTTTCATTAGCTCCAGGACGGTGATCCTGAGCTCCAAAGAGAAGAGCCAAGGAGGGGCCATAGAGGTCGCAGTCACAAATGCCGACTTTGTAGCCTTGTTGAGCAAGTGAACGAGCGAGATTCGAGGAGGCAGTGGATTTCCCAACCCCTCCTTTACCTGAGCCGACCGCAATGATTTTTTTGATTCCAGGAATGCTACTTTTTCCTGCAGTGGTTTGTTCGGAAGCAGTGGCTTGTGGGGACTGAACGTCGAGATTAATGCTGGGGCTTTGAATTCCGGCTGATTCGAGAGCTTGGTGCGCTTCTTTATAAATTTGCTCAGCAATTTTAGGGTCAGAGGTGTTGATTTTGAGATCAAAGCTGACTTGTTGGCCCTGAATTTGAATGTTTTGAACAATGCCAAATGAAATGATATCTCGAGAGAATCCGGGGTATTTTACTTGTTGGAGAATCGCTTTGATTTCATCTGCTGTCATACGGCGGAATGTAGCGCTAAGCTTTAGAGCTGTCTATCGAAGTTTCATCCTGAGGCTCTCTTAAAATAAGATTGATGGGAGAGGTGAAATTACGGAGTATTTTAGAATGTTCAAAACAATCATGGTCGCCTGCTTATGCGTATTGCCTGTATCGCAGCTCGCAGCCAATCCGGTCGTTCAATGTCCATTGACTCATCAAGAAGGCTTAAAGGAAGGGGCTGTTTTAGATCCTTTTGGGAATTATTGGAGATTGAATTCAGATCAACAAATCGAAGTATGGCCGGCGCCAGAAGGCAAGGAGTGGGAGGTTGTGAGCCGCTTTGAGAGCCGAAAATGGGATCAGTTTGTTTTTGATGCGAATGGGTTCTTAGCTTTACGAGCAGGAAGCAAAGTGTTCTTCGTGAATCTAAAGCAAGAGTCAGGGGAGCCAAAATTCATTGAGTCATGCCAATGGGTTGGAGCTGGGCCAAATGATGATTTTTTACTGATGAAAAAAGGGCTTCCAGGGAAGGTTTTAGCAGTGACCTGCTCGGACTACAAAGAAGGCGTGAAGCTTGAGATAGAGGAATTGGGAGAGCTTTCTGCGGCTAGTGAGAGTTTGTCTTATGATAGAGATGGGAAGATTTATGGTGTTAAAAAAG
>CALFBI010000004.1 GCA_937951675.1 uncultured Verrucomicrobiales bacterium | reverse complement strand
GGAGTTAATTTGAGGACTTCAGATCCTGTGTCAAATTGGTCTTTCACGAGGATTTTCTTGGATAATTCAAAAGTAAACGATGGCGTTCCTGACTTTTTAGCGGTCGATATTGCACAGAATCAGAGTGGTGATCTCTGGGATTTGACGGATTTAAGCGGGACGGTTTTAGCCACGGCTACTTTTACGAGCAGTGACTGGAATCAGTTGGGGGTTCAAAACTTGGCTCGCACAGATTTTAACGACCCGTCTTTACCAGTTTCTAATTTTGATAACCGTAATGTTTACGGCCTGGCGGCAGAGCTTTCTGACTTTGTGATTGCTGGCACGACTGATAATTTGGATTCCACGGATACCGCCGTTTTAGATAACATCGCTTTTCTGAAGGTTCGTGTGCCAGGGGAGGGGAGTGAACCACGCACTGATTACGCTTTTATTTCCAGTAATACAGAGTCAATCCGTTTTGCGGAGCAAGTGCCTGAGCCAGGTAGTCTGAGCTTACTGCTGACCTTTGTAATGCTCACTGTATTACGCCGTCAACGAGCCTAGGATTTTTTTAAATCCTGAATACGTTCCTCCGTTTTTTCCAAAATGAGGATGGATTTTTTGAAGTCGATATGCTCAGCGAGTTTTTTGACTTCTTTTTTGGATTGCTTATCGATGAAAAGAGTGAGTTTTCCCACTTCGGCTCCTGGGATTTCGGAGATCAAGTCTGGTTGCGAAAGACGGATCGTGAGCTGAGTTGCTTTTAACCAATGTTTTTCAAGCTGGATTTCGGCAATCGTGGCATAGGAGATTTCAATTTCTTGGAGCTCATGAGTATCACCGACAAAGACATTTCCATTGATTCTCCATTGCAGGAGGCTGGAATCTGCAAGAAAGCTCATTTGGCCCGAGACCGATTTTCTTCCCAAGGGGTCTTTCGCAGGGTTGCTAAAGTAGAGATGAATCGGCTCACTAAAAAACATGGCTTTAATCTTCCCCTTTGATGAAAAAAGAGCAAGAAAAAGCCGGCTTGCTCCGAAAGGAGTCAAAGCCGGTTTAAAAAAGGAAAGGAAGGTCGTTTAGC
Organism: uncultured Verrucomicrobiales bacterium; assembly: GCA_937951675.1. Taxonomy (GTDB): domain Bacteria; phylum Verrucomicrobiota; class Verrucomicrobiia; order Verrucomicrobiales; family Akkermansiaceae; genus CALFBI01. The sequence continues at coordinate 145,023 of CALFBI010000004.1, read as the reverse complement.
TGACAGAAACTGCTTCTCCACCCGTTTCACCAGTCCGAATCCGGATTGCTTCTTCAACTGGAGAGATGAACACTTTACCATCACCAATTTTTCCGGTGTTGGCGCTTTTTACAATTGCTTCGGCGACTTTTTGGGAGTCTTCCGTGCTGACAACGATTTCAATTTTGACTTTTGGAAGGAAATCTACGGTGTATTCACTCCCGCGATAAATTTCAGTATGGCCTTTTTGACGACCGAAGCCTTTGACTTCGCTGACGGTCATTCCTTGGACCCCTACTTCCGCGAGAGCGTCTTTTACTTCTTCTAGTTTGAAGGGCTTGATGATAGCTTCGATTTTCTTCATGTGATAATAGGATTGATTGTGAGTAGAGGGTAGCATGATACGTGCCAAATTTTAGGGACATCGCTTCATGCGTATTGATTAACGATACTATGCGCGATTTTTGGGGGTGAAATCCAGGGAATTTTGAAAAAAGATGAACTTGGGGGAACTTCTCCTGAAAAGAAATGAACGAGAGATGCTTTCGCATTGCAGTATGAGCAACCCTGTCAATAATCTGTCACTCATGCCAGAATCCTTTGTCCACCTTCATTTGCATACAGAGTATTCGATCCTGGACGGAGCGATTAAGATTAAACCTCTTATGGAGCGAGTGGTTGAGCTGGGGATGCCAGCGGTCGCGATGACGGATCATGGGAACTTATATGGAGCGATCGAGTTTTATCAAAAAGCGAAGGCGGCAGGAGTGAAGCCTATTTTAGGCTGTGAGATCTATCTCGCTCCGAATCAGCTTGATGATAAGAAGGAGATTCCTGGGAGGAAGCGAGCGACTCATATGACGCTTCTTGCTGAAACAAATGAGGGATATCAAAATCTTACGAAGCTGACTTCACTGGGCCATTTAGAAGGTCTTTATTATGGGAAACCTCGCGTGGACCGGGAGGTTCTTCGTAAATATGCCAAAGGACTCATTTGTCTCACAGGCTGTATTAGCGGGCCTGTCAATGAGTGGCTTCTCGCAGGAAAGGAAGAGGAGGCCAAGCAGACCTTGATCGAGATAAGGGATATTTTTGGTCGGGAAAACACGTATGTCGAGGTGCACGATCATGGTTTAGAGCCACAGCGGCAGGTTTTTCCTAAACTTTTGGAGCTTGCAGAGGAGGTTGGATTGAAAGCGGTCGCTGCGAATGATGCCCATTTTTTAACTCGAGAAGATCATGAGGCTCATGATGTCATGATCTGTATCGGAACCGGGCGGCTGATTTTGGATGAGAACCGGATGCGTTATAGCCCGGAGGTTTATGTCAAAAGCGCCGAGGAAATGCGCACCGTTTTTGCGGATTACCCGGAGCTTTGTGATCGGACCTTAGAAATTGCAGAGCGGTGTAATGTGACCATGGTTTTGGATCCGACTTCTTCGGAAAAATACCCACAGTTCGGGACTCCAGACGGCTCGCCAAGGGAAGCTTATTTTGAAAAGGTTTGTTTTGACGGGCTGGCGGAGCGTTATGGCGCCGATAAGGCTGCCAATAACTCCGAATTACGTGATCGCTTAGTTTATGAAATTAATACGATTAATGAGTTAGGCTTCGCGAGTTACTTCCTCATTACGGCTGATTTCATTAATTGGGCGAGGGAGCAAGAAATCCCAGTGGGCCCAGGAAGGGGTTCAGCCGCAGGGTCTTTGGTCGCTTATACGATGGGGATTACTGACATTTGTCCTATGCGGTTTGGGTTGCTGTTTGAGCGATTTCTGAACCCCGAACGTGTCAGCCCGCCCGATGTCGATATTGATTTCTGCCAAAGCCGGCGTGCTGAGGTGATTGAGTATGTGCGTCAGAAATACGGTGAGCGCTGCGTTTCTCATATTATTACCTATGGAACGATGGGGGCGAAAAGTGTGCTGCGAGACGTTGCTCGAGTGATGGGGGTTTCTTATGGTGATGCGGATCGGCTCGCCAAGATGATCGAGGCAAAGCCAGGGGTGAAGTTGCAATCGGAGTGGGATGAGAAGGCCGAGCTTCGAGAGATGGTGGAGTCTAGTAGCACTTTTCAAGAACTTTGGGGGCACGCGTGCCGTTTAGAAGGATTAGTCCGGAATGTGGGAGTGCATGCCGCGGGGATTGTGATCGGGGATCGTGAGTTAGATGAACATGTTCCGCTCACTCGAGCGAGTGAAGGTGAGGTTGTGACTCAAGCGGATATGGGGGCCATCACAGATATTGGTCTCCTGAAAATGGATTTCCTTGGGTTGAAGAACTTAACGGTGATTCAAGAAGCAGAAAACCATATACGTGTTCATAATCCGGGTTTTTCGATTCGCGATATCCCACTTGATGATCAGGCCACTTTTGATCTTTTACAAAAAGGGGAGACGATGGGTGTCTTCCAGTTAGAGTCTGGTGGGATGACCGAAACATGTCGCCGATACGGGATTGATCGTATCGAAGATATTATTGACCTTCTGGCGCTCTATCGACCGGGTGCGATGGACTATATTGATCCCATGATCGAGGTGAAGATGGGGCGTCGTCAGCCTACTTATGAGCATCCTTTGCTAGAGGAGATTTGTGGGAATACCTATGGGGTGATGATTTACCAGGAACAGGTTCAGAATGCGGCGAAGATGCTCGCCGGTTACACTCTCGGTGGTGCTGATATTCTCCGTCGTGCGATGGGGAAGAAGAAGAAGGAAGAGATGGATAAACAGCGCGAGATTTTCGTAGAGGGTTGTGCTGAGCATAACCAGATCGAAGCACCTCTCGCGAATAAGATTTTCGATAAGATCGCCGGGTTTGCTGGTTATGGTTTTAACAAATCGCACTCAGCTTGCTATGGGCATATTTCGTATTGGACCGCCTATTTAAAAGCGAATTTCCCAGTCGAGTTCATGGCAGGGCTTCTTTCTAATGAGATTAATAACACCGATAAAATCGGAGTTTTTGTGTCAGAGTGTCACCGGATGGGGATCGAGATTTTACCTCCTGACCTTAATCTATCGCAGCTCCGCTTTGCGCCAGAACCTAGTGCCAATAAGGGGCGAGCAATTCGCTACGGTCTCGCCGCGGTGAAGAACGTAGGAGAGGGCGCGATGATGATGGCGATCGAAGAGCGTCAGGCAAAGGGTGACTTTACTTCACTGGAAGACCTGACCAATCGCCTAGATTCGAAAGCGGTGAATAAGAGGATTCTAGAAAACTTGGCCAAAGCAGGTGCTCTTGATTGGACTCAAGAGACGAGAGCTGGAATGTTCGAGCGCCTGGCAACAGTGCTGGCTTCGGCGAGTTCAGCGCAAAGGGATCGAGCCGCTGGACAAGTCGCATTATTTGATACGATGGACTATACCGATGCGCAAGCGGGCGTCGAGGTGTCGAGAGATCGCGAGCCTGTTGAAGAATGGTCTAAAGCGGAACGTCTTGAGCATGAAAAAGAACTTCTTGGTTTTTATGTGACAGGTCACCCTTTAGATCAATTTCGAGGGCTGATTGATACCGATCGGTTTGAGAAAATTGGTTTGTTAGAGGATTTGGATATTAGTAACGGCAAGAAGCGTTTCTCTTTTGCTGGAATGATTCAGAGCATTGAGCATAAGACGACGAGGCAAGGAAAACCTTTTGGAGTGTTGGTCATTGAGGACTTTACTGGGAATGCGGAAGTGGTGTCTTGGAGTGAATCGTATTCACCGGCAAGGGAGGAAGGCTTTTTAGAAGTCGGAAAAGTGATCCGGATGAGAGCTGCAGTTAAAGTCGATGACCGCACAGGGCAAAGACGTTTGACCGGGTATGAGCTTAAGGAGTTGAGCCCTAAAAAAACGACGAAAGCGAGTCAAGCGATTGTAAACTTAAGCTTATGGGTGGGTAGGCATACGGAAGAGGACCTTGTCAAGATTGGCGAAATTATTAAAGACTCTCCTGGCAAATCTCTTGTCGTGATTCATTTTCAAAACGGGATTGGGAAGCGAGCTTCCATGCAGTTAGGTGATGAATTTCGGGTGCAGAGGTCGTTTGAATTAGAGGCGGCGCTTCGCCCTTGGTCTGATCAGTAATTATTTTGAGACATAAATGAAAAAGGAATTACAACAGGCTGAAGAGCTAAAAGAAAGAGTGGTTGCTTATTTTACAAGCACTGCAAAGCTTTTAGGAATTCCTCCTTCGGTCGGTGAGATTTATGGATTGCTCTATATGACCGAGGAGCCCTTGTGCTTGGATGATATTATGACCCGATTAGACATGAGCAAAGGTTCGGTGTCTCAAGGTTTGAAGACACTTCGGGAATTTGGGGCGTTAGAAGAGGTCTCAGTCGAAAAGACAAGGAAAGTGTTCTATAAAGCTCAGACCGAATTAAAAAAATTAGTCGGTGGTTATATTAAAACGCAAATTCGCCCTCATTTATCAGAAGGAGAGCAGGAGCTGAAAACATTAAGTGACCTTGCGGGGGAGTCTCAATCACCTTTTTTAAAAGAACGCATTTATAAATTGGGGCAATGGTCTCAACGGTCACGTTTCACTTTGCCCCTTATCCAAAAGCTTCTAGGTGAATAGTGAATTTCCAGACGAATTGAGGTGGTATTGTCTTCGTGCTCAGACGAAGCGCGAGCATATTGCGGCAGCGGGCCTTGCTCAGATTGAAGGTGTAGAGGCGTTTTGTCCGCGGATTAGGTATCAGAAAGCGACACGGAGAGGTAAAATTTGGTGGGTGGAATCGTTGTTTCCTGGTTATTTACTCGCTCGGTTTGTTTTTAGAAGTCATTATCGAGAAGTGACTCATTCACAAGGGGTTTCAACAATTATTCATTTTGGGGACAAGGTTCCGGCAGTTTCTGAAAGCTTTGTGGAAGCTTTGAAATGTCAAATAGCCCAGCAAGAGTCTGAGGCGGATGTGGTGACCTTGAAGCAAGGGGTGAGCGTGGGGGATGAAGTGGAATTAATGGGTGATGCTTTTCGCGGGATGCAAGCGGAGGTTGTTGAGGTTTTATCAGGTGGTGACCGGATTATGGTTTTAATGGATTTCCTTGGTAATCAAAATATTGTGGAAGTTGATCTTTATTCGTTGATCATGAAAAAGAAGCCGAGTTTTTAGAAAGTATTTTTCTTTTTCAGAGATAGTTATTGTTAGTTCATTTTTAATTGAACTTAATGGGTGAAAGGGTGTCTTTTCTTATGAACCAACTTTGTTCAAGACAGGTGGTTTTACCGTATATCTTTAGCCGTTTTTCTATTTGGTTTTGCTTTTGGAGGCAAGTGACCACTGGCGGTAGCTTATTTTTTTCTAAGAATTAATGCGTGCAGTTGTGACAGGAGGAGCTGGGTTTGTTCCTTCACATTTAATAGACCTCTTGGTTTCCAATGAGATCCATGTCGTTGCTTTAGATAATTTAGTGACTGGAGATCTGAGAAATATTGAACATTTGCGTGACGAGCCGTTGTTTGAGTGGAGAGAGCAGGATGTTTCAGAGCCTTTCGAAGTTGATGGAGAGGTTGATTATGTTTTCCATATGGCTTCTCCAGCAAGTCCGATTGATTATGTGAAAATTCCAATCGAAACTCTTAAGGCTGGTTCTTATGCCACTCATCATGCTTTGGAGCTCGCAACGGAGAAGGAAGCTCGTTTTGTGCTTTGTTCGACTTCTGAAATTTACGGAGACCCTGAAGTGCACCCTCAACCAGAGTCTTACTTTGGGAATGTGAACTCGATCGGAATTCGGAGCTGTTACGATGAGGCCAAGCGGTATGCAGAAGCTGCAACAATGGCCTATCATCGCACGAAAGGAACGAATACAGCAATGGTTCGTATCTTTAACACTTATGGACCTCGAATGCGTCTGAATGATGGCCGCGTGGTTCCGGCCTTTATCGGTCAGGCCTTGCAAGGCAAGCCGTTGACAGTTTTTGGAGATGGGAGCCAAACCAGAAGTTTTTGTTACGTTTCTGATCTGGTGCGTGGGATTTGGCTTTTAGCCCAGAGTGGCACTCATCTTCCGGTTAATATTGGGAATCCCAATGAAATGACGATTAGTCAATTTGCCGAAGCGATTTGCGCGGAGCTTGACCTTCCTCTCAATATCTCGCCTCAAGCACTTCCTGAAGACGACCCCAAAGTGCGCCGACCAGTGATTGATCGAGCTAAAGAGCTTTTAGATTGGGAACCGCAAATTTCCTTCGAAGATGGCATCAAAGAGACCATCGCGTATTTTAAGAAACAATTGATTTAGTGAAACCTTGCAAATTTTTGATTCGAAATGAAAAAGATATTAGTTTCCGGCTGTTATGACCTCCTCCATCCAGGTCATATCGCTTTTTTAAAAGAAGCTGCTGACTATGGGCAGTTACATGTTAGAGTAGGCTCCGATCAGAATATTCAGCTTTTGAAAGGTCACCTGCCCCTTTTCTCAGAAGAAGAAAGGGTTTATTTATTAAATAATCTTAAGTGTGTCTATGAGGCCAAAGTGGCTTCGGGATCAGGAATGTTGGATTTTGCTGATGATATGGCAGACCTTCGGCCTGATTTATTTTTGGTCAATGAAGACGGTCACACAGAAGGAAAAGAAGCGTTATGCCAATCTTTAGGAGTCGAGTATAAGGTGCTAAGCAGAGAGCCTGCTTATGATTTTCCGGCCCGTAGCAGCACCGACGCAAAAGCTCAAATTGATCTTCCCTATCGAATTTGCCTAGCAGGAGGTTGGATTGATCAGCCTTGGGTTTCAAGCTTAGCTCCAGGGTCCTGTATTGTTTTCCAAATACACCCAACACATCAATTCATGGATCGTGCTGGGTTAGCAACAAGCACGAGGAAAACGGCTCAAAAAATTTGGGGCAAAAGGTTTCCTAATGGTGATATCACGACCCATGCTCGACTTCTTTTTGCCTATGAAAACCCTCCAGGTAATCAATACATCTCAGGGTCGCAAGATGCTCTAGGGTTGGTAAGCCCTGGAATTAATCGTCTTTACTATAATGGCGACTATTGGCCTGCGAAAACGGAGTCGATTGAAGACCCTGAAATTATCAAATGGCTAGAAAAAGTCATCCAGTTCATTCCAGTCTCGCCTCGACCTGACGGTTACGATCCTCTTGTTGAAAAAAACCTAACGAAAGAAAATGCGGAAAGACTAGGTCGTGCAGGTGACTTGGCATGGGAGAGTATTTTGAAAAAAGATCTAGAGGGCTTAGGCCGCGCTCTTGATGAAACTCTTGAAGCTTGGCGAACATTATTACCTTATACCGTGAGTGACGAATTAATGGAAATTCGGGCTGAGTTGTCTCAAGGAAAAGGCTCTTGTTACTCTGGATGCGGGGGAGGTTATTTGATGGTGGTGAGTGAGGAAAAAATGGAAGGCGCTCTTGAGCTTTCTATCCGAACTTTAAGAGGGTTACTTTGATTTTTTAGTGCGAGATCAGAAAATATTTGTTGGTGGAGCAGGGGGCTTTATAGGGGGGCATCTTGTCCGATCCTTACTCGGGCAAGGGTGTCAAGTAATTGCCGTAGACCTTAAGCCATTAAAACAGTGGTATCAAAAGCATTCAGAAGCTGAAAACTATGTCGCTAATTTACAAGAAAAGTCAGCCTGTTTTAAATTAATGGAAGGCTGTGATGAAGTCTATAATCTTGCCTGTGATATGGGAGGGATGGGCTTTATCGAAAATAATAAGGCTCTTTGCATGCTCAGTGTTTTAATTAATACTCACATGCTCATGGCCGCAAAGCATCATGGGGCAGGTAAATATTTTTATTCATCGAGCGCTTGTGTTTACCCTGATTACCGGCAGCAAGATTCGAATGTGACCGCTCTTAAAGAAAGTGATGCTTACCCTGCCATGCCTGAGAACGGTTATGGCTGGGAGAAACTTTTTTCAGAGAGACTCTGTAAACATTATGAAGAAGATTTCGGGATGAAGGTTCGGGTTTATCGTTTTCATAATGTCTACGGCCCTTTTGGAACTTGGGACGGGGGGCGTGAAAAAGCGCCTGCTGCGATGATTAGAAAAGTGATCGAAGCTCTTGATAAAGGCAAAACCGAAATCGAAGTGTGGGGAGACGGTGAGCAAACGCGTTCCTTCATGTATATCGATGACTGCATTACCGGAATTGATAAGTTAATGAACTCAGGTCATAGTGATCCATTGAACTTGGGGAGAAGTGAGCTTGTTACTATTAATCAGTTATTGGATTTTGTGGAAGATCTCGCAGGAGTTCAATTAACAAGGAATTATAATCTTTCTGCCCCACAAGGGGTCAGAGGACGTAACTCAGATAACACCGAGATTAAGAAGGTGTTGGGGTGGGAGCCAGAAGTAGATTTAAAAACGGGAATGGAAGAAACCTACCGTTGGATCAAAGAACAATTTGATCTTCGTAAATCTGGAAAACACGTTGTTCAATAAGTTTAAAATGAGTGAAATTGACTTAAAAGCTTCTCCTGTTTCTAGAACTAATGTTCTCGGTGTAGGTATTTCTCATTTGGATCTCTCTTTAGCAACTTCACTGTGCCAAGAGTTTGTCCAGAAACCTGCCAACCTTGGTTATGTTACAGTTACAGGGGTGCATGGAGTGATGGAGTCCCAACGAGATCCTGAATTATTAAAGATTCATAATCAGTCGTTTTTGTCTACGCCGGATGGAATGCCTATGGTTTGGCTTGCTCGGTTAGATGGTTATTCATCTATGGATCGGGTTTACGGTCCTGATTTGATGCTGAAGATTTCAAAAGAAAGCCCCGAAAGAGAGCAGACTCATTATTATTTCGGGGGAGCTGAAGGAGTTGCTTCAAAGCTGAAATTGGCTTTGCAAGATAAGTTCTCAGCTCTAAATGTAGTGGGTCTTTATGAGCCTCCTTTCCGTCCCCTGAATGAGAAGGAAGAGCAGCATTTAGTAGCAGAGTTACACCGCCTTCAACCCCATTATTTTTGGGTAGGATTGAGCACGCCAAAACAAGAGCGTTTCATGGCAGATTTTCAGTTGAAATATCCTGACTTAACGAAAGACTGGCCACATGGGATGTTAATGTTTGGAGTGGGAGCTGCTTTTGATTTTCATGCAGGGCTCGTTTCACAAGCTCCAAGATTTATTCAAAGAAGTGGAATGGAGTGGTTTTATCGACTATGTATGGAGCCAAAAAGGCTTTGGAAGCGTTATACCAGTAACAATAGTCGTTTCTTGATCGCTATTGCAGCGCAACTCACAGGTTTGAAAAAATACCAGATGATGAAATGAGGTCTAAAAATTCTAATATTTATCCAGAATTTGAGCGTTTTTTAAGTCGTTCAGATAAAGAAAGCCTTCTCGCTCAAAAAGGGCAAGTGATCTGGCTTTGTGGGCTGTCTGGCAGCGGGAAGTCGACAATTGCAAATGCCGCTGAGCGGGCTTTGCATGGAGAAGGGAGAATGACCGTGATTTTAGATGGTGATAATATGCGTTCGGGTTTGAATAAGAACCTTTCTTTTACGGATGAAGACCGTTTCGAGAATGTGCGACGAGTTGCTGAAGTGGCAAAAGTATTAGCCACACAGGGGATCATTACTTTGGTCTCTGTGATTACGCCGAAGAATGAGCTTCGTCATCTTGCCCGTGAAATCATTGGCGAAGATTATTTAGAAGTTTATGTGAAGGCTAGCTTCGAAGAGTGTCAGAGAAGAGATGTTAAAGGTCTCTACGCTAAAGTTGCAGCAGGTAAAGTCGCCAATTTTACAGGGAAAGATAGCGGATTTGAAGAGCCCTCTCACGCAGATCTCATTTTGGATACGGAAAAGAATTCGTTATCAGAGTGTTGCTCAAGTTTACTTGGAAAAGTTAATCATGAGTAAGTTGCTAACCTTACTCATTTTAATTTTGACAGATGAAAAACTCAAAGTTATACCCACCACATGCCAGATTATCAGTTAAGTCATCTTGACCAGCTCGAAGCTGAGGCTCTCTTCATTCTAAGAGAGACCGCGGCTCAATTTGAAAATCCAGCACTCCTTTTTTCAGGCGGAAAAGACTCCATTGTAATGGCTCATCTTGCTTATAAAGCATTTTGGCCAGCAAAGCTGCCTTTTCCGCTAGTGCACATCGACACCGGTCACAACTTCAAGGAAACGATGGAGTATCGAGACCAGTTTGTGGAGAAATTAGGAGCGAGATTGATTGTGGGGTCTGTTCAAGACTCGATTAATGAAGGACGAGTTGCTGAAGAGACTGGGGCAAATGCTTCACGAAATAGACTTCAGATCACAACTCTTCTCGACACTATTGAAAGTCATCAATTCGACGCCGCTCTTGGAGGAGGACGTCGTGATGAGGAAAAAGCACGTGCGAAAGAACGCTTTTTCTCACATCGGGATGATTTTGGGCAATGGGACCCTAAAAATCAGCGCCCTGAATTATGGAATTTATTCAATGGCCGGAAACAAGAGGGCGAGCACTTCCGGGTCTTTCCGCTCTCTAACTTCACTGAGATGGATATTTGGATGTATATGAAACAGGAGAAAATCCAGCTTCCTAGCCTTTACTATGCTCACGAGCGAGAAGTTGTTGAGAGAAATAACACTATTTTGGCGGTATCCGAGTTCGTTCAACCACGCCCTGGTGAAACAGTAGAAGTGAAGAAGATTCGGTTTAGAACAATGGGGGACGCTACTATCACTGGAGCCGTTGAATCGGATGCAGATACGATCGACAAGATTATCGAAGAAGTGGCTGCCGCTCGTCAGACAGAGCGAGGTAACAGAACTGATGACAAGCGTTCAGAAACCGCAATGGAGGACCGTAAGAAAGAAGGTTATTTTTAAGATTTTTAAAACAACTTTCACATAGAATTTTACACCTCAAACCAATAATTTAAATGGATTTATTACGTTTTACGACAGCCGGATCAGTCGATGATGGCAAATCAACTTTGATTGGCCGCCTTCTTTATGATTCAAAAAGCATTTTTGAAGATCAACTCGAAGCAATTGAAGAATCATCCCGTAAAAAGGGGGATGAGAACGTCAACTTAGCGCTCCTAACCGATGGCCTTAAAGCAGAGCGTGAACAAGGCATCACGATTGATGTCGCTTACCGCTATTTCGCAACTCCAAAGCGAAAGTTCATCATCGCGGACACTCCTGGTCATATTCAATATACCAGAAATATGGTGACAGGCGCCTCTACGGCGAATCTTGCTATTATATTGGTGGATGCCCGGCATGGTGTTATCGAGCAGACTAAAAGGCATTCCTTTATTGCGAACTTACTTCGTATCCAGAACGTTATCCTCGCGGTAAATAAAATGGATCTCGTAGATTTTTCTGAAGAACGTTATAATGAAATCGTTGAAGACTATCAATCATTTGCATCTCGCTTAGATAGCATTAATAGTATTCAGGCGATTCCGATTTCAGCATTGAATGGTGATAATGTCGTAGATAAGTCAGATCATACTCCTTGGTATGGAGGCCCGTCGCTTCTATACCATCTTGAAAATGTCTATATTGGAGGGGAAGAGAATCACGTTGATGCACGGTTCCCTGTTCAGTGGGTGATTAGACCTCAGAGTGATGAGTATCGTGACTTCCGTGGTTTTGCGGGTCGAGTTGCTGGAGGGGTTTTCAAACCTGGTGATCAAGTTACAGCTCTACCATCTGGGTTCACCTCTAAAATTAAAGCGATTCAGACCGCTGATGGCGAACTTGAGGAAGCGTATGCGCCTCAATCAGTGACGATCACGCTTGAAGACGAAATTGATATTTCACGAGGGGACATGATCGTGAAGAAAAACAATCAGCCTCGAGTCGAGCAAGACATTGAAGCAATGGTTTGTTGGTTTTCCAATAAATCGATGCCAGAACGGGCAAAACTCATCATGAAACATGGCACTTTAGAAACACAGGCCGTGATCAAAGAGCTGAAATACAAAGTTGATGTGAACACTCTTCATAAACAAGAAGACGCGTCTTCATTTGAAATGAATGAAATTGGCCGGTTAGTCATCCGAACCGCCAAGCCATTGATTCATGATTCTTATCGAAGAAACCGGATCACAGGGTCATTTGTCCTCATTGATCCCGGCACGAATGAAACAGTCGCCGCAGGGATGATTGTTTGATTTTTTTGATAACTAACATTAAATATTTATATAAATGAAAGCAGTTATTCTTGCCGGTGGTTTAGGAACTCGTTTGAGTGAAGAAACATCTTTAAAGCCAAAGCCAATGGTAGAAATAGGAGGTCGCCCGATTCTCTGGCATATTTTAAAAACCTATAGTTCGCACGGGATTAATGAATTTATAATTTGCGCCGGATATAAAGGCTACGTCATCAAAGAATATTTTGCGAATTACTTCCTCCATATGTCAGATGTCACTTTTGATATGGAAGGTAATGAGATGCTTGTTCATCGTAAAAATGCAGAACCTTGGAAAGTTACGATTATTGATACGGGAGATGAAACGATGACAGGCGGCCGTATCAAGCGAATCAAAGATTATGTCGGTAGTGAAACATTTTGCTGCACTTACGGAGATGGTGTTGGTAATATAGATATCACAGGGCTCGTTGAAGCACATCAAGCTGCAGGAAGAGAGGCGACATTGACAGGGGTTCAGCCTCCAGGACGCTTTGGCGCTCTCGATATTGAAGGTGATTGCGTGAAGTCTTTTCAAGAAAAACCAGAAGGAGATGGTGCTTGGATTAATGGAGGATTTTTTGTTCTTGAGCCTAGTATTTTTGATCGGATTGAAGAAGATTCAACTATTTGGGAAAGGCAACCGTTAGAGAGTTTAGCTGCAGATAAGCAGCTAACTATTCATCTTCATTATGGTTTTTGGCAGCCGATGGATACCCTTCGTGATAAGATTCAGTTAGAAGCTATGTGGGAATCAGGTAATGCACCTTGGAAAACTTGGGTTTAATATCCGAATAGATTTTAATTAGTGAAATGACAGCGTTTCATTCAGTCTATAATAAGAAAAAAGTTCTTGTTACTGGCCATACTGGCTTTAAAGGAAGTTGGCTTTGTGAATGGCTTCTTGCTTTGGGAGCTGATGTGACTGGCTATGCATTAGATCCTCTCACGTCAGAGGACCTTTTTTATCAGCTCAACCTTTTTTCTCGCCTTTCTAGTGATGTGCGGGCAGATCTTTCTGATAGTGACCGATTAGAAGAGACGATCTCTGATTTTCAGCCTGATTTCATTTTTCACTTGGCGGCGCAACCTCTTGTTCGGTTTTCATACAAAACTCCTGTTGAAACTTTTGCAACTAATGTGATGGGGAGTATTCATCTTATGGAAGCAGTGCGGAAGTCTGGGCATGCTTGCAGTATTGTGATGGTAACAACTGATAAATGCTATGAAAATAGAGAATGGTTGAGTAGTTACCGAGAGCAAGATGCAATGGGGGGGCATGATCCATATAGTGCAAGTAAAGGGGCTGCAGAGCTTGCTATCGCGTCCTATCGTAGTTCTTTTTTTTCTCATGAAGATTCGCTGATACGGTTGGCCTCTGCTCGAGCTGGCAATGTTATTGGAGGCGGAGATTGGGCTGAGGATCGTATTATTCCCGATTGCTTTAAAGCGCTCAGAAAGAATAATCCTATTATTGTTAGGAATAAAACAGCTACTCGCCCATGGCAGCATGTGCTTGAGCCTTTATCTGGCTATTTATGGTTAGGGGCTCTTCTCTCTAATCCGAATTTATTAAAACATTCTACATCCTTACCATTTGAAGGTGGATTTAATTTTGGACCATCGCTTGCTTCAAACCGCACAGTAGCCCAACTTGTTACAGAGCTTCTTAAGCATACAGGAGGGGAGTGGGTTGATAAGGCAGATTCTGAAGCTCTTCATGAGGCCTCGAAATTAAACCTAGCGATTGATAAAGCTTTTCATTTATTGCAATGGACTCCGGTTTGGGGTTTTGAGAAAACTCTTGAAATGACTGCTTCTTGGTATCTTAACAGTGATGTTTCTGAAGAAGCTCAGAAAATGACTAGATCTCAAATTGAAAATTATATTCAGATGGCTCGTAAACAAGAAGTTATTTGGGCTCTTTCTTAAATCTTTATTCCGATGACAGCCGAAAACATTAAAGCAGAAATTTTAAGACTTACTCGAGAGTATAGTAAGCTCACTCATAAGGCTCAGCGAGCAGGAGATGATCCCAGTCAGGCTGAATTTGTGGTAGGTGAGACTACAGTTCCCTATGCAGGACGAGTTTTTGATGAAGATGAGGTAGAAGCCGCCGTTAGCTCGACCCTAGATTTCTGGTTGACCCTAGGTAAAGAAGGTGAAGCAATGCAAGAGGAGTTGGCTCAGTTTATGGGCGTAAAACACACTCTTTTAGTGAATTCAGGTTCATCTGCCAATTTGGTCGCTTTCTCAGCGTTAACCACTCATAAGCTTCCTGAGCACAAACGAATTAAGCGAGGAGATGAAGTGATTACTGTAGCAGCAGGTTTTCCTACTACAGTAGCTCCTATTATTCAGTGTGGAGCGGTTCCCGTTTTTATAGATGCAAAAGTAAGCACAGGAAATGCAAACTGCTCTCTTTTGGAAAAGGCTTATATTCCAGAAAAAACAAAAGCAGTTATGATGGCTCATGCCCTGGGCAACCCATTTGAGCTTGTGACTGTGCTTGAGTTTTGCAAAAAATATGACCTTTGGCTTATTGAAGATAATTGTGATGCTCTTGGTTGCACTTATTCTCTTCCTCTTGAGAAAGCAAAAGAGTTAGGTTTAGATCATTTAATTAAACTGTCATCTAAAGAGGGGCGTAATGAGGAGTTCCCGAGAATTAAAAATAATACTCTCACTGCTTATACTGGAACTTTTGGTGATATTTCGACGCAATCCTTTTATCCTCCTCATCACCTAACAATGGGCGAAGGAGGGTCTGTAAATATCATTCGTCGAGCATCTTTAAAAACGTATGCCGAAAGTTTTCGTGATTGGGGGCGCGATTGTTGGTGTCCATCAGGGCAGGACAACACTTGCTGTAAGCGTTTCCAGTGGCAATTAGGGGAACTGCCAGAGGGATACGATCATAAGTATATTTACAGCCATATCGGCTATAATGTGAAACCATTAGATATTCAGGCTGCCATTGGTCGCGTGCAGATTAAGCGGCTTCCTAAGTTTATAGAGATGCGCAAAATAAATTGGCAGCGGTTACGTAAGGGCTTAACTACTCTGGAAAACCATATCGAATTTGCATTGCCAACTCATGCGACCAAGTGGAATGAAGATGGAAGCTTTGAATGGGATGAATCAGGGTGTCGAACAGATTGTTCGTGGTTTGGTTTTAAAATGACAATTAAAGATGAAGCGCCTTTTACTAGAACAGAACTGGCAGCTCACCTTGATGAGTGCAAAATTGGTAACCGTATGCTTTTTGGTGGTAATTTGGTTCGTCAACCTGCTTTCGTTCAATTACGATATGATGATGAAAAGGCGATGCGTGTCGCGACCGAGCTACCTCAAGCTGATCGGATTATGAATAATACCTTTTTCCTAGGCACATACCCTGGGTTATCTGAAGACATGATCGACTACATGATTAAAGTAATTTGTGATTTTGTTGCTTTGAGGGTTTCTGAGAGCTGAATACTATGGAGCTGATTGATGAACCCTTACAGGGAGTTAAGATTTTCAAACCTTTTGTGTTTGAGGATACAAGAGGAGTTTTTGTGAAACCTTTTCACGAAGACCAATTAGTCAAACTAGGTATTAAATTTGATGTTAAAGAGGAATTTTTCTCAACTTCTACGAATAATGTTCTTAGAGGGATGCATTTTCAGCTACCCCCATATGCACACAGTAAGCTCGTTTATTGTATTTCGGGTAAAGTATGGGATGTGTTATTAGATTTAAGGCCGAGTTCAGCTACTTATATGAAATCAGTAGGGTTTGAGTTGTCATCCCAAAATAGGTATTGTGTTTATATTCCCAAGGGAGTTGCTCATGGGTTTTTAAGTCAAGAAGATAGAACTTGCTTAGTTTATAAAACAGATGTTGTGCATCAGCCTGAATTTGATGCCGGAGTTTCTTGGGATAGTTTTGCGTTTGATTGGCCTTTAGCAGATGAGGTAATCATAAGTTCTAGAGATGAAACTCATCCTCGATTGAATGATTTTGTTTCACCTTTCTAAAAAATAAGATGAAATTTTTTGTTACCGGAGCAACAGGTTTTATAGGCTCTTACTTTTTGAAGCATGCTTATGCTAAAGGGCATAATCTGATAGGCTTAAGACGTTCTGAATTATCCAAAGCTAAGTTGGACCTTCCTGATTCATTGAATTGGGTAGATAAAGCTATGGACGAACTAGAAACTAAGGATTTACTAGGAGTAGAAACTTTTGTGCATTTGGCTTCTCCTGGGGTAAGTCCTCAAAAAGCTACATTTCAAGAGCTTCTTTATTGGAATGTAACAGTTCTGGGAAACCTTCTTGAAATGGCTACTCAGAGCGGAGTTAAGCGGGTCGTTATTGCCGGGACGTTTGCTGAATATGGGAAAAGTGCTGACCGGTATAGTCATATTCCTCCGGACGCACCTTTATTTCCAACTTATGATTATGCCGCATCTAAAGCTGCCGCATTTGAAATAGCTCATGCATTTGCGGTTTCGAGAAAAATAGAATTAGTCTATTTACGTATTTTTTCGGCTTACGGGAAAGGTCAACACCCTCAGAATTTTTGGCCATCATTGATGGATGCTTCAAAAAAAGGTAATGATTTTGAAATGACAAAAGGTGAGCAAGTAAGAGATTATCTTACTGTTGAATCTGTAGCGGAGCAATTTTTAGAATGGTGTCTCAGGGATGATGTTCTACCAGGAGAACCCGTTATCAAAAACTTAGGAACTGGCTGCCCTGTATCTATGCGCGAATTTGCTGAGTATTGGTGGCGAAAATCAGAAGCTAAGGGAGCTCTGAAAATTGGAGCATTACCTTATCGAGAAAATGAAATAATGAGATTTGTTCCACAAATATAATACTTTATGCATATTTTAGTAACAGGAGGAGCAGGATTTATAGGAAGCCATACGTGTGAAGCTCTGATCAAAAGAGGAGATAAAGTTACCGTAATAGACAATTTCGACCCTTTTTATGATCGAGCTATTAAAGAGAATAATATTTTTAAATTAAAAGAATCAAATGCCTTTACTTTGATTGAAGGGAATGTGGAATTTGCTGATACTTTGAATAAAATAAGAGGCCAAAAAATTGATGCCATTTTACATTTAGCTGCAAAAGCGGGAGTTCGACCATCTATTCAAGACCCTTTGGGGTATGAGATTAATAATGTGCAAGCGACGATTAAATTATTGGAGTTCGCCGTGGATCAAAAAATCAATCAGTTTGTATTCGCTTCATCATCGAGTGTTTATGGAGAGAACCCTAATTATCCATGGAAAGAAGCAGAACCAGAACTGAAGCCAATCAGTCCATATGCAGCGACGAAATTAGCAGGTGAAGGAATGGGGCATGTTTTTAGTCACCTTTACGGAATTCATTTTGTCGCATTAAGGTTTTTCACCGTCTACGGACCGAGACAAAGGCCGGACTTAGCCATAAATAAATTTGTTAGACTTATTTCAAAAGGAGAAGAAATACCTTTTTATGGTGATGGTTCAACATCTAGAGATTACACTTATATTGATGATATTGTATCTGGTATACTTAAAGCAATTTCTTACGATAAGAAAAAATTTAATGTTTTTAACTTAGGAAACGATGCCACTATAAGTTTGAAACAAATGGTTGAAATCATTTCAGAAACATTAGGAATTCCTGCTAAAATTAATTATTTGCCACTACAACCAGGAGATGTTCCCATTACTTCAGCTTGTATTAAACACTCTAAAAAAAGTTTAGGTTTTTCACCTGAAACTAAGTTTTCTGAAGGGATTCGCAAATATATTAATTGGCTAAATGTTTAATAAGTTTTGAGTATTATTAAAAATTCAATTTTAAAATTAGTAAAATATTTCTCAAATAGAGTTGAACGAATGTGTTCACTAGCAGAAAAGAATACTATTGATCATGGTGTGAACTTTACATTGAGGTTACCTCAATTAATTATTCACCCTGAAAATATTAAAGTAGGCGACCAGGTATTTATAAATAAAGGCTTATCAGCTTTAGCTTATGCTGAAATATCTATTGAAGATAATGTCATGCTAGGACCTAATGTTTCATTACTTACTAGTGGGCATGATCCCGATCTTTCAGGTATAGAGGCTCAAGAATCAAGAATCATTGAGCCCATAAAAATAAAAAAAGGTTCTTGGATAGGAGCAAACACGACAATTATATCAGGTGTCATAATAGGTGAAAATACTGTTATAGGAGCAGGCTCTATTGTAACCAAAAGCGTGGCACCTAATTCAATCGCAGCAGGAAATCCTTGCAAAGTGATTAGGCTTAAGAAGTGACACTGGGAAAAAATATCGTTTGGAGTTTTATCGAAAATTTATTGCGCATTATAGCAGCGTTTTTCGTTAATATTTTCATTGCTCGCCATTTGGGGCCTGCACATTATGGTGTTCTTACCACAGCATTCGTTACAGTTAATTTGGTAAGTGCCTTTGCTGGGTTAGGTTTAGACCCTTGTGTTATCAGAGAATTATCAGTCAAAAGAAAGTCGGCTAACATCATTCTTGGGTCTGCGTTTTTACTTAGGACCGCATCTTCTTTACTGGCCGTAATTATATTAATATTGTGGGCTGCGTTTTCAATAGATTCATTTGACGAGCTTAAAAATTCAGCCTGGGGAGCAATAATAATATTATTGTTTTTGGTTCCGTTACAGCCAGTTGCTTTTGGTATGGGGAACTTGTTCACCGCAAATTTAAGAGCTGATCTTTTAACTTTTTCAAAAACAACAGGGCTTTTTATAGGGACATTACTTCGGATTATAGGATTAACATTGGGGTTTTCTTTCCTGTATTTTGCGCTATGTCATGTCCTGGAGCATGCAGTGAGCACTTTAATAGTGCGAATAAAGTATTTAAAAAACTTCAAAGAAAAAACAGGGAAATGGGAGTCTGACAAAGAAACCGTGTCGTTGCTAATTGATGGAGGTAAATGGTTATTTTTGTCAGCAATTGTAGTTACCTTGATCCAAGGAGCTGGTGTTTTGATACTTAAAGCTTTGTCGACGCCTGAGGAAACAGGCGTTTATGCAGCGGCACTGCGCCTTGTAATGGTGTTGCAGTTCATTCCTGCAATTATTTGTAAGACTTTTTTACCAGTGGTTATTTCTAAGAAAGAACATTATGGAAAAGAAGAGGCTGAGAAAATAGAGAGAGAACTATTTAAATTACTTTGGTTGTTTGGCTATTCCGTAGCTTGTTTCTTTTTGTTATGGGGTGATGTGATTACCCCAGTGATCTTGGGTGAAGAATATAAAGATTCAATAATGCCATTGAAAATTCTAGCAATAATGCTTATTCCCTTAAGTGTTGGCGCGGCAAGAACAGTCTATTTTGCTAAAGATCGAGCTTATAATAAAATTATGATTGCCGATGTGACAGGGGCCTTTTTCACAGTTTTATTAGGATGTCTCTTTGTAAGAGATTATGGGGCAAAAGGAGCCGCTATGGCGTCGTTAATAGCTTCAGTGATAGGCTACCTTTTAGTTCCTTATGCTTTTTTAGAAAGAGGGAAGAAAAGTCAAAAAATAGTATTGAAATCGGCATTGTTACCATTCCCCAATTTTAAAATGCTTTTTCGAGTTAGAAATTGAAAATGAACCTGTCATTAATTTTACCAACAGTAAATAGAGGAGCGTTACTGAAATCTCCATTAGAGTCGATTATCCCTCAGCTAAAGAAAGGGGACCAATTAGTGATATCGATTAATAGTGAAAATACTGGAGAAACACTAAAAGTAATTTCAGAGTATGAATCGGTTTTGAGAGCAATAAATTTGTCGATTTTTACAACAGAAACCAAACTAAATATTTACGAACATTGGGATTTTGCTATCAGCAAGGCAGTTTATGAAGAATGCGTATTTATTCATGACGATGAAATTTACCATTCTCAGTTACTTGAAATAGCTCGAGAAGAGTTCACACGGGATCCGGAAGTTTGCCTTGTTACTGGAGGCCATATTCGAGTGATTGCTCCTAGCATGAATTGTTATGATACAATTTCCTTTCCTCGAAGAAGTGTATTCAATCAAGGGTGTTGGATTGAAAGCCAGAAGCAGCCAACTTTTCCTCGTTACGGTTGCACATCTTATATTTTCAGAAAGGAAAAAAAGGGTTATCCTTTTTTTAAAAAGAACTCGAGAGTTTCAGATGCATTATTGATGTATCACCAAAGTTTCATAGGGAAGGTCGTCGAAAGGCCTGAGTTTTTTGGGACTCGTCTACTGCATTCAGAAAACACATCTCACACTGATTACCTGGAACTGAATCATGTTCCTTATTGGATGGCGATGAAAGAATTAGGAGAGGATCTGAATGTTTCTCAATTAGAAGAAATAGGAGAGGAGTTAAGGATAAAGGCTCCATACCTTTATAGAAAAAACGCTTACCAATCGGCTTTACCTAGAAATAATAGAGAGGGATTTGCTGAATGTCTGAGGCAATGTAAGCTTGCCGGATCGGGCGAGCGGTTCGTGAGGTTCATGAAATTAATATATGAAGTCAGGCCTCTTTGGTTCATTTTTTCAAAAATATTAAAGTTAGCTAAAAAAGTTTTTGGAAAAAAATATAACGAAACGAGTGGCTTATTGTTAAATAGAAATCAATTTTGTAGCAATTTGAAAATCACTTCGAAGCAATGGGACCTTTTCTGTGAACGAGTAAATATAGTATCTAAATGAAAATAGTTTTTTCAGATAAGTTACCACCTAAAAAAAAAGGTAGCACAAGGTTTTGTTTTTTTGGGGACTGGTTTTTGAAAGATGACAATAGAGGACCATCATGGAATGAAGAATTCCGAGGCTTTGAAGTCGATCATGTTATCTGTAATCTTGAAGGGTGTGTTTCAGGTCGGTCGTTAAAAAAGAGGCTTAAAGCAGGGCCTTGTCTAAAAATGAACGAAAGTAGCTTGGATTTTTTACTTCGAGGGAATACAGACATGTGGGTGACATTGTCTAATAATCATGTTTTAGATTATGGGATTGAAGGACTTAATGACACTATAAGTTTACTGAAACAAAAAAATATTAATTATA
The DNA here is from genome assembly GCA_937951675.1 of uncultured Verrucomicrobiales bacterium. GTDB lineage: Bacteria > Verrucomicrobiota > Verrucomicrobiia > Verrucomicrobiales > Akkermansiaceae > CALFBI01. The sequence continues at coordinate 123,878 of CALFBI010000004.1, read as the reverse complement.
TTGGGGCTGGTCTAAATGAAAAAGAAGCTTGGAGAGAAGGTGTTTTTAATAAAGACGGTGAAAGAACTGTTGTAGTCATTAACTTTAGTGAGGGTGAGGATGACTCCTCAGCCCGACTAGGAGTTGGGGGTGTTGCTGGATATGAAGTGGGAAGGGTAGCTAACCTTATTGTTTCAAATAAGAAACACAATAAGATCGTTGTAGTTGTTTTTCATGGAGGTAGGGAGAGAGTTAATTTACCTCCTCCATATATTCAAAAAATGCTAAGAAATTTTGCTGAGCTAGGAGCAGATTTAATAATAGGGCATCACCCTCACGTTCCTCAACCTTGGGAATTGCATGAAGGTGTTCCTATATTTTATAGTATCGGAAACTCTTTGTTTGATTATGGGAGTAAAAGCTCATTAGAAGAAAAAGGGTTAGCTATTATTTTTGAAAAAAATAAAGGTGATTCTAGTGATGTCGTTTACGCAGTTCCTTTTTTCGAAAAAGAAAGGTATCTGGAAATTTGTCCCAAGGGGGATTTTATATACGATAGACTTAAAGAGGGTGCTTTATATGTGGTGAGTCAAGAAGTGATAATGAAATCTTGGGCGTATGAGTCATGCCGAAAAGGTAAAGTATCATTCAAAATAAACCTCTTTCTTTTAATTAAATTACTATTGATGCCTTTTAGAATTAAAAAAGGAAATAAAGGGCTTCGAGCTTTTGTTGGAACTCCAGCACACCAAGAATTTTTAAATACTTATATATCAAATCAGCTAGAACCAACGGAAAATAAATTGAGTGGTGCAGTTATCAATTATATTAACGAAAAATGATTTTAATAGAAAAAGACTCTAGTTCTAGAGAGGGCCCTGTTAAAAAAACCCTTAGACAATATCCAAATTTTTGGGAGAAAGTAGATAAGTTGGAGGCTATTCGGGTCACTCAAATCAGGTATGATGAAGAAGCTGTTTGGGGGAGAGCTGTATCTCATTGCGGGCGCTACCATTTGTGGGTTGAAGGCAGACCTTTTTATCAAGGGAAGCCCAGAGGAGCAGAAAATATAGCTCAAACACTTTTAAATGGCTATTTAGAGCATGAAAGTTTAAGTAAACTTGTTTTGAACTCTGATGGGGGAGCTACTCTTTTTTTATATGACTCTCGGAAAGAAACTCTTGAGGTGGTTACAGATCTCCTAGGCCTTTATCCTGTATTTAAGATAGAAAAAAAACATTCTGTTTTAAGCACTCATTCGGATTGGTTAGCCGAAGTTGTTGAAGAAGATCTTTCTTTAGATGAGGTTAGTTTAGTGGAGCAAATGTTTCATAGTTCAGTGTCTCCTCCTTACACTTTCTATAAAGAAATGAGAGAAATGAGAGAAGCTTCTCGTTATTTATTTGATCTAAAAAAAGGGATTGAACTTGTTGAGGAAAATGTATTTTGGCGACCTAAAATAGGGAGTGATTATACATATAAAAAATCTCAGGAGAGCTTAGCTTCAGCTCTCAAACAAGCGGTTGAATTAAGAACTGGGAATAAACAGCCAAAAATAGTCCTTCTTTCGGGAGGAGCTGATTCAAGACTTATTTTGGGCGCTAACCTGTCATCATCCTCAACCGAAGCAATAACACTCGTTGATAAAAAGAACCAAGAGTCAGATGTAGCATCAACGATAGCCAATATAGGATGCGTTAGCCATGAAGTAATTATTAGAGACCCAGATCATTATGTGAAAACTTCGGATGAAGTAATGTCAATTTGTGGAGGATTTGGTTCTCCGATGGACAATCATATATTACACCTTATAAAGAGTAATCGATTTAAAAAAGCGCATTCGTTATTAACTGGTTGTCACGGAGATTATTTTTTTAAATCAGTTTTTTTGCCAAAAAGACGACCTGTTTTACTAGGGAAATCATTACCTTTACCTAAGCTTAAAGGAGATTACATGAAGATGCCCAAACGTTTTTTGAATAATGATAGCGAGCTATCGAAATTGATCGAAAAGCGTTGGGATGAAAGACTTCAAAGGTATAAGACCTCTGAGAATGAAAGTGATCCTAATTTATTAGAAATTAGTAGGGTTCTTCCTCTTTCCCGGGAAATAGATTCAGCATTCAGGACAACTATGGCGAGGACGCTGCCTTGGGACCCATTGTTTTATAGCCGAGATTTAATTGACATCATGTGGAGGATCCCAGCACAAATGAAAATGGAGCATGCCTATTATGAGAAAGCGGTGATGTCTGTGATAGGGAAAGAGTATCTGAAAATTAAGAACTGTAACTACGGATCTCCAATGGGGGCAGGTAAATACAAAAAAACAATATGCTACCTAAAGTTATTAACTGAAAAAGCATTTAAGAAAAAAAGAGGGATCTCTAATAGTTCGTGGCCTAATTATAAGGCCTTATTAAAGCAGCAAGATCAATTAAAAAAAGAATTAGAGGGTTTTAAAAATGATCCTTATTTAGCAGATTTATTTAAAGAAGCAACTTTGCATCCCCTTGAATATTATAAAAATATTAATATTGATATTATTTATAACATTATTGGGGTTAAGAAATGGCTTAAGGGCAAAAAATAAAATGAGGAGCCGTATTGAAACTTTAGATTACGCTAGATTTATAGCTGCGATAAGCGTGTTATTTTTTCATTACTGTTGTCATGGATTTAATACGGGCAAAATTAGCTCTATTGAAATTAATGAAAATTTAAGGAATGTCAGCCAGTATGGCTACTTTGGGGTTCACTTTTTTTTTATGATTAGTGGCTATGTTATTTTTTGGTCAGCTCAGTCTAAAGATCCTAAAAAATTTATTTTCTCTAGAATGAAAAGATTATACCCAGCATATTGGGTTTCAGTATTAATTACTTCAGTGGTATTAGCGCTAATAGGAAGTGAGGCAATGAGGGTAAGCCTCTTACAAATTTTAGCTAATTTAACAATGCTCCAAGGGTATTTAGGATACCCCAATGTAGATGGTGTTTATTGGACTTTATTAGTAGAGCTTAAGTTTTACTTTTTAGTTTTTTTATTACTCATGAGTCCTCTTAAAGAGTATTTAGAGAGGGTGTTCTTAGTCTGGCCTGTAATCTTTTTGATCGCATATTGGTTTCAATTGAGCGATGTAGAATTTTTAGGAGGTCACTATTATTATTTTTCTGCTGGAGCATTATTCGCAATTTTATCGAACAAAAAAAGTAAAGCCTTGATTGGGAGCTTAATTTTGAATTTTTTCTTTTGTTTGAATAAGATTTTAGATCAAGGAGTTACTATTAGTAAGGCTCAATTTATTGACACCGAGCCACTAATATTAGCAGCAATTACAGTATCATTTTTTCTTTTTTTTATATGGATTGAGGCCGGTAACGGTAAAAAAATAAAGTTACCAAAAGCAGCTCTATTAGGAGCATTGACTTATCCAATATACTTGATCCATGCTCATGTTGGTTATGCGCTTATTGATAATTTAGCTAACGAATCAAATAAAATAGTGATATATTTAGTGGTAATTACGTTAATCATTTTGATTTCTTATTTAATTCATTTCATAGTTGAAAAAAAAATGGAATGTTTTTGGAACAAGCTATTTGGAAAAAGTATTGATTTCATTTTTAAGTTTCCCAAAACCAAAGTATAATGAGCTTCATTAGAGATTTCATAAAAAAACACTGCTACACACCAAATTCCCTGAGGCATGATTTAGAAGGAGAATTAGTTTTTCAGCATTTAGAGAAAGAGGGGCCATTTGAAACATTATTAGATGCAGGAGCAGGAGGCGGTGGTTATACGGTAGAGATTATCAAGAGGAAGATAGCAAAAAAGGCAATAGCTGTGGAGGCCGATAGCTATAATTATGCAATTCTGGAGCAAAGAACCCAAAAGTATGGCGATAATATCACGACGCATAAATGCTACCTAGAAGAAACTCCGATCGAGAGAAACTCAGTTGACGCAGTAATTTGTAACCAAGTATTGGAACATATAGAAGATGATCATAAAGCAGCTCAAAAGCTTGTTGATTGCCTTAAAAATCAAGGCGTTATAGTGGTAAGTGTTCCTAGGTCGCCTGTTGCTTTGCCACAGGCGGAGCACGTCCGAGATGGATATACTGAAGAAGAATTCTCTATGCTTTTTGAATCAAAAGGTATGGAAGTGTTAAGACTGGATTGGTTCTATACGGAAGAAACACAGAAACTTCGTTCTTTCCTTAGGAAGTGGACTAAAAAGAAAATTTTCTTGCCTAAATTTTTGTTTAAAGTGAAAGAAATGAAGATAAGCCCTGAAGAGCGCTTAGGACAACGACCAATGGGGCTTATCCTAGTAGCTAGAAAGGTTTTACACGCTAATGAATAGAAAAATTTCGCAAATTGTATTAATAATATCGTTATTAATACTGGGGTTAATAATTATCCAGAAAGTATTAGCCAGTGGAGGAAACTCAATTGGAAACCTATTTCTTTATTTAGGAATATTTGGTTTTATTTGTGGTGTTATTAAGCCCAAGGTAACTTTTTATGGGGTAATAGTGATAGGTTTTTATCTGGATTTGATGAAGAGGTTTTTAGTTGTCGAGACCTTCGTGAGTCAAAGAGATCTGATCCAGGTGCTGGCTTTAGCTCCAATTACTTTTGCCGGTATTCTCATTGGGCAATTTTTAAAACTGATTATGAAGGAAGGTAAGATTGCAAAGCAAGAGCTTATGGTTTTACTTCTAGGGACTGCCGCGTCTTCAACTATTCTGGTTCTTTCTTATGTGAATAATGGAGGTTCTCTCACAGCCTTGGCTCAAGGAGGGGCACAGGCGGCTTATGTTTTAGCTACGTGGCTGTCATTTTATTACTTAAAGACTCGGCAAGAGTGTTTAAAGTTTTTTAATTTCACAGCTACTGCTTTTATACCCGTTGCTGCTTATGCCTATTGGCAACTTATTTTTGGGTATTCTGATATTGAGTATGATTATGCCCTTTCGGGGCTTACAATTGTTCAAAATCCACTGCTTGAAGGGCGGATTGAGTATTATCGCATATTTTCTACGATGAGTTCATCAGGAGCTTACGGTATGATGGCGATTATTGTAGGCACATATTGTTTGGTCGCTTTTAAAAATCAAATCAAGGCGAGAGTAAGCGTGACTCGATTATATGGTCTCCTTTGTTTAGCGAGCTTGATCCCGGGAGCAGGAAGGACAGGGTGGGCCATGGCCTTAATTATTTTATTAAGTAATTACGCTTTCAGAAAGAAGGCGAGCACGGTCCTTCTTTATAGTGTTGCGTCAGCCATTCTTTTAATCCTATTTACCGCAGGAGATAGTTTGATCGAAAAAGGAGGGTCAGCTTTGTCAGGGAAAGCTCAAGGGGCTTGGAGTGAAAGGGCTTTAACAGTTGGGACATTCACATCGAGAACCGATAGTATAAAGAATTGGACTACAGACCCTACATATTTTTCTTGGTTTGGTTTGAGTGAAGCAGAGAAAAGCGAAACATTTATTCATGACATGTTAGGAGAGGTTTATGTGAGCTATGGAATTGTATTTTTAGTCTTAGTCATATGTTTGATCATAGGAATATTAGTATTCTCACACCGTGCTGTTTTCAAAATTAAGTCTTTGGAAGATCGGTCTTTTGTCGCATTTGTCTTGGCGGTTATTTTCTCTCTTCTTTTTGGCAGTATTATTTCCGGAGGAGGTATTCGAATCTTCCCTGTAGTTTTTTACTTTTGGTGCTTCGTTGGCATGGTTTTAGTGACCGTTGTCAGACAGAAGAAAAGGGTGTGACATGAGCCCACTCTTCAAGCTGAAATAAGCCATATATAAATCATTTTAGTAAATGAAGGCTGATAAACAGACGATAGTTTGGGTGGATCGAAAATTCTCACCTGAAAGTCCAATTATGCAAAGATTTTGCGCCTCTATTGATCATTTTAAAGCCCAAGGTTGGACAATAGAAGTGTGGTGCTCTTCTGCAGATAGCGATTTTTCTAAGAAGGCAGATAAAGTAGTGAAGATTTTAGCAGGCCCTTATAAGCTAGAGGGTATTACGCGGTCTTTCATGTTAATGACGACGGCTCGTTTATGGAGTGAAAAAATGAGAGGTAGAAAGGGAGTCATCTATCATGCAACCAAAGGGTGTGCATTCGGCGCAGATATATCGAGTCATAACTTTTCTGGAGTGGAATGGCTGAAAATATTTTTCAAATTAAAGCATAAGTTAGCCTCGGACTGGTTGAAAATCCCAATGGCTCTGAATGCTGCTTTGTGGGAATCAATAGAAATGAGGTTTTTTAAGGCTGAGGTTATTATCGCGAACTCAAACGGATTGCGTGCAAAACTTATAAAGCGCTATGGGTATGACTCGCAAAGTTGCCTTTTTGTTAAGAATCAAATTAACGAAAATCGGTTTAGTCCTGAAATCCGGAATCAATATAGAGAGCAATCACGAGCAGATTTAAATTTTGGGAGAGAGGACTATGTCTTTATGTTTGCTAGCCAGGGACATATGGCTCGTAAAGGTTGGTTTGATGCTGTGTTTTCTATTGAAAATCTTAGGAAGCGTTCTGGAGGGAAAAAATCTCATCTCCTTGTAGTAGGTTTTAATAAAAAAGTGAAGAAAAGAGCTCAGGACTTTTTAGATGAGAATGTTAATTCTTGGGAAGAATGGATACATTTTATAGAGCCTACGAAAAAATTAGAATATTTTCTAAGTGCTTCTGATTGTTTTTTATTTCCTTCTTATTTTGATTCTTGCGCAAATGTGGCGCAGGAGGCCTGTGCTATGGGGCTTCCATGTGTGTTAGGAAATTATTTTGGGGCTGATCTTTTAGCCGTTAATAAACAAGTGGTCATTATAGAAAATCGTGATTCCGATGATTTGGCGAATGTTTTGAAGCAAACACAAGATCAATATGAGGAGTGCTACGATATGGAGGTGAATATGAAGCCTTCTTCATGTTCACCAGAGGAGTGGGCTGAGACCATTTCGGATATATATAAAAAATTAATAAAAGGTAGCAGATGAAGTTCATTGTAATGGCCATGGCAGGAGCGGGGAATCTTGGAGATGATTTGATTTCCGCTTTTCTTTCAAGAGAACTTTTGAAGCTTGAAGATTGCGAATCGATCACAGTGCTCCATTTTCCATTTTTAGAGAAAGGTCTGTATCCCGACTCTTCGAAAATTAAGATGCAGCCTCTCCCTTGGGTTAAAAATATGTCCGGGTGGTGTTCTAGTTGGTTAATGTTAAGAAAAGAGCTTCGAAAAAGTTCTGTAATCATTGTAGGAGGCGGAGGCCTTTTACAGGACAAACATCGACCGTTTACTCCTTATTTATTCACCCGGTTTGCGTTTTCTTTATCGAACCTTAAAAAAAGTGCGTATCTTTTGGGTGTTGGCGTCGGCCCGATTAAACATGACTTCAATAAGCGATATCTAAAATACGTATCAGAAAGATTTCAGCACATTCAGGTGCGAGATAAAGATTCTAAAGAATGGTTTAACGAAGGCAAAGGCTCTATTTCAATCGCTCCTGATATCGTAGCGGGAACTAGTTATAACACAGGTATTTTTAAAAAAGAAAGCCCTGAAGAAGTGTTGGGATGTTCTATTAGAGATTGGGAAGACCTGAATTGCGATGATGTGGTTAATCTTATCTCATCAATCTGTTTAAGAGAGAATCTCACTTGCCGCCTGTTCGTTTTTGAATACCAGGTCTACAGCACCGAAGAACTTGAATATGCGAATAAGATCTCAAACCTTTTAAGTGAAAGGGGTGTTTCCGTAGAGATTATAACATATGGTAAGGATTCTTTAGATTTTTTCTTGAGTTCATTTTGCTCAGTCAAAAAAGCGATAGCTTCGCGTTATCATGCTAATATACTGTGGCAAAAATTAAACATTCCTGTGTTGCCAATTGCATACGCGGAAAAAGTGACAAGCCTTTATGAGGAGCGAGGAGGAAAAGTGATTAAGCATTCCGATATAAAAAAAGTATCAGAAAATGAATTAATGCAAGAATTTCAAAATTTGAATTTAGATGATGAAGTCTATTACCTTCCCTATATGGAAGAAGGGAATGAATTATCAAAGATGAAATTAGTCAAAAATGGAAGTGTTGGATTGATTTTTAAATTTTTTCAAATAGCTGATTTCGGTCGAAGAAAAATAGTTTCAATATTGAATTAACATTATGAGTGAAAAGCATTTTTTTAAAATTTTAGTTGTTTTTGGGACGCGACCAGAAGCCATTAAGATGGCGCCAGTTATCAAGGAGATGCTGAAGCGAAGAGGCTCTTTTGAGACGATAGTTTGCTCGACCGGTCAGCATAAGGAAATTTTAAATAGTGTGTTAGATGTTTTTGAAATCAAAACAGATTATGATTTGAGTTTAATGCAGCCCGGCCAAAATCTAGATGATGTTACTTCAAAAATATTGATAGGAGTAGGGGGAGTTTTAGAAAAAGAAAAGCCGGATTTGGTTCTTGTTCACGGAGATACAACTACTTCGATGGCTTCGGCTTTGGCTTCTTTTTACAAGCACATTCCAGTCGGACATGTGGAGGCAGGTCTCAGAACGCATGATATCTATAGTCCTTGGCCTGAAGAAGTCAATCGCCAGATCACAGGAAGAATTGCCACTCTTCATTTTGCTCCTACTCCTTTAAGTGAAGAAAATCTTATTAAGGAAAATGTCTTAAATGATAAGATCACAGTAACTGGTAATACCGTTATTGATGCCCTTCAGATGACAGTTGATCGTATAGAGAAAGATTCATTGATCCGGCAAGAAATAAGGGAAGGGCTACAAGGTAATGATATCTGTGAAGCATTATTGAGTCAATGGAGTGAGGGGACTCGCCGGTTAGTTTTGATCACCGGACACCGCCGAGAAAATTTTGGGCGGGGATTCGAAAATATGTGTGAGGGTATTGCAAGACTGGCCGATAGTTTTCCTCAATGTGATTTTCTGTATCCAGTTCATCCTAATCCGAACATTAGAAACACGGTGACGAATTTACTTTCGAAAGATTTAGGGGAGCTTCCCGAAAATATTATTTTAACATTACCGCTAGGCTATTTGGAGTTTGTAGAGGTGTTGAAGTTGAGCGCTGTAGTCTTAACTGATTCTGGAGGTATCCAAGAAGAGGCTCCTAGTTTGGGTAAACCTGTTTTTGTTATGCGAGACACAACGGAGAGGCCTGAGGCTGTCGATGCAGGGACGGTTAAATTAGTAGGAACCAAATCAGATGTTATTTTTGAATCAGTTTCTAAAGTGCTTATCAGCGGAGAAGAGTATATAAAAATGGCTGGTGCCGTAAACCCGTATGGTGATGGAAAAGCTTCTGGTCGAATTTTGGATGCCTGCATTGAACACCTTAATAAAGAAAACTTATGAATGTAGGGATTGTTACGACGTGGTTTGAAAGAGGAGCAGCCTATGTGTCTAAGCAATATATGGAATCTTTACAGGAAAACCATGAAGTCTTTGTTTATGCTCGTGGAGGAGAAAGTTACGCAAAAGGAAATCCTATTTGGGATTTTTCGAATGTGAAGTGGGGAGCTAAAACCTTATTTCAGGTAAATAATAGCCCAATTAATAAAAGAGACTTTGTTAAATGGATCCGAAATAACAATATAGATGTTTTATTTTTTAATGAGCAACAATGGTGGCCTCCAGTTTTATGGGCTAAGAAAGAGGGGGTGAGAATAGGGTCTTATATAGATTACTACACGGAAGAAACTATCCCGTTATTTGAGTTATTTGATTTTTTGATATGTAATACTAAAAGGCATTTAAGTGCTTTTAAATGGCACCCTAATGCTTATTATGTGCCGTGGGGGACAAACATAAACCTCTACAAACCAGGTATAAAAAATGAGATAGATAAAGAGAAAATTGTATTCTTTGCATCTTTAGGAATGAATCCTGAGCGGAAAGGTGGTGCCCCACTTCTTAGGGCTTTTGCGAAAGTGAAAAATAAAAAATCGAAACTACTAGTTCACACACAAATTAATTTGTCGCAATTTTACCCTGAACTAAAGGGTTTGATATCTCAAATGAAAAAAGAAGGGCGCCTGGAGGAGGTTGATGAAACAGTTTCTGCTCCCGGCCTCTATCACAGGGGTGATGTTTATTGCTATTTATCTAAATTAGACGGAATTGGACTAACCCTTGTTGAGGCGGCTAGTTCAGGCTTGCAAATTATTACGCCATCTCAGCCCCCGATGTCCGAATTTGTAAAAAATGATGTGACAGGTTTACTTCTCAAAGTTTCGAGACAGTATTCAAGGTCTGACGGATATTATTGGCCGCAGTGTGATGTCGACGAAAAATCAGTAATAGAAGCGATAGAGTTTTATTCTGCAATGAGTGAGAGCGAGATATCAAAACTTAAAAAAATATCGCGTGATCATGCCTTAGCTAATTTTGATTGGTCTACTAATGACGAAAAGATTGATATTATTTTTTCTAATACTGAAAAAAGATTGGTCTGCGAGAGTTTAGTTCAAAAGGTGCAAACATATGAGTTTAAGAATACTGTTCTATTTGATCTTATTCGTTTACCTTATAAAGCATACAAATCAGTTAAAAGGTGAGTAAAATCAAACTTCTTCAAGTTTTTAATCAATACCTTGAAAGAGGAGGAGAAGAAAAATCTGTAGACCGTATTTTTAAGCACGGTTCAGATCTTTTTGTGTTCAAGCGTTATCTTGTTAACAGTTCAAAGTGGTCGGGAAAAAATGCTCCAAATAAACTTAATCAGTTAGTAAAATTTTTTCATAATAAGGATACAATAATAGACCTGAAGAAATACGGTGATTGTGATGCCTTAGTTGTGCATAATGTGTTTCCTGTGATTTCGCCATCTCTTTATAAATATGCATACAGAGAAAAGATTCCAGTTATTCAGTATATACATAATTTCCGCCCATTTTCAGTTGGAGCAAGTTTTTGGGTGAATGACAAGGTTTGTGCAGATGGCTTAAAAGGAAGGCATTGGAAAGAAATTAAAGCGGGTTCATGGCAGTCTTCGGTTATCAAATCGTTCTTGATGAGTTTGGCGCTTAAAAAGTTTACTAAAAGTAAGTATTTTGAGCAAGTGACGAGTTGGATTGCCATTTCGGGCTTTATGAAAGAAACTTTTATTGAAGCTGGGGTTCCAGAAGAAAAAATTTTTTTGTTAAGGCATTCATGGGACGCTTTAGAAAAATTACCAATTATTGAAGATGGCAAATATTATCTTCTTTTGGCAAGGTTGATACCAGAAAAAGGCATTAGGGAATGTTTGGAAGCATGGAAGAAATTATCACAACAGCCTAATTGCCCAAAATTAGTTATCGCTGGTGTAGGTTTATTACAAAAAGAAGTTGAAGAAGCTGACAAGAACTATTCATCTATTGAATACGTAGGTTTTGTAGATAAAAATCGAAAATCTGAATTAATAGCTAATTGCCGAGCGTTGATTGTTCCTTCGGTTTGGTGGGAGCCTCTAGGATTAGTGACTTATGAAGCTTACGATTATGCTAAGCCCGTGATTGCTGCCGCCGTTGGTGGGCTAAAAGAAACTGTTGAGGAAGGGGTTACAGGGTTTCATCATATTCCTGGTAATATTGATTCAATCGCTAACTCAGTATGTCAAATGGAGCAACTTTCTTCAGCTGACCGAGTTAAAATGGGGCAATCTGGTAGAAAATGGTTATTGGAAAAAGCTTCGCCAGAACGTTGGAAGAATGATTTTCAGATGATTGTTAACAAAACAATTAGAAATCACCAAAATGAGTAAAATTAAATATTCAATAGGAAGTATTATTTGTATAGTTTTTTTATACTTGGTTATAAAGCTTCCATACGCATCAGGTTATATGTCTGAGCGTTCGACCATTTGGGGAAGAATGAGGGCGGGCTATCAGGTTGATCAGGGGGAATGGTCTTTTGGTTACTTTGTTCCCTTTATTGTTGCCGGACTTTTTGGGTTGACTTGGAAGAGGTGGCTGGGCTGTTGGCGAGGATGCGAAAAGAGTTGGGTAGGTGGGGTGATTTTATTCATCGCTTTTTTCATCTATTTTGGAGGGTATAAGGCGAATGAAAAATTTGTAGGGTATGCTTCACTTCAGCTTTTAGTTGCTGGGATCGTGATATTCTTTCTAGGTATCCGTTTTTTCGGGAAGGCTTTCTGGTTATGGGTTTTACTAGGGATGATGTGGCCGTGGACCTTCCTTATTGAGCCCATTAGTTTTCCTTTGCAGAAGATTATGTCACAGCTCACTTATGGAGCGTTGAGGTTGATCGGAGAGGATGTCATCAAAGATGGGACGGCTGTCATGTCAGCTCCTTCTGGTGGCATGGCTGCTGGAGAACGATTTTCCCTCAAAGTGGCAGCTCCCTGTAGCGGACTGAGATCACTGTTTGCTTTGGTGATGATTTCAATTTCATATGGTTATTGGCTGCTTAAGAGTAATTCGAAGGTGCTAGTGATGTTTCTGATGGCGGTTCCTCTCGCAGTGCTCGGAAATTTTGTGAGAATGATGATTTTATATGTAGGAACAATTAGTTTTGGATCAGAGTTCGCCATCGGGAGAGGTGAGCACGATCCTTCAACTTATCATATCATGGCGGGTTTGATGGTGTTCGTGATAGCTCTGTTCGGTATGTTTGCGATTGGGCATTGGTTAAGCCCCAGGAAAAAACAGTTAGTCAAAGTTACGAAAAAATAAGAATTAAAGATGAAAGTTTTATATTTAAAGTTGTTATTTTTTGTTGGAATAGCAGCGGTGACTTGTTTTTTATGTTTCAAGTTTCCTAATGCCGCGACGGATCCTGAATCTGGTATGGTTGATCGATTGCCACTCCCGAGTCAGTTGCAAAATTACCAAGGAGTGGAACGCAAGGTCAGCGAATTGGAAAAAGAGTGGCTTCCACCGGATACAAGGATTAATAAGCGAGTCTATTACCCTAAAGACGCTTTATCTGCTGAAGAGGCTTATGCCCGCTCTGTTTCTCTAACTTTAATTTTAAGCGGGAATGATCAAAGAAGTCTTCATCGCCCTGAAGTTTGTTTAGATGCTCAAGGATGGACAGTGACTCAAAGTGTGGTTGTTCCTTTAGAAATCGGAGGCAAACGGTTAGAGGTTCGAGATCTTCATTTAGAGAGATTCGATCAGCAAAAGGATAAGAGCTTAAGAAAGACAAACGCTCATTATGTCTATTGGTGGGTAGGGAAGGGGCGGACGACTCATTCTTCTTTGCAGCGAAAATTACATACCGCTTTAGATAATATGTTTTTGAATCGTAATAGTCGTTGGGGATACCCGAGTGTGATGGTCTTCAGTCAAGGGGAAGATGGGCAAGAAAAGGCGCAAAAACGGGCTTATGATTTTATTGAGAACTACGGATCTCTTTTCATGAAGGAGTATTTCGATCAAGATTTGTATGATTCGTTTAAGGGGAATTTAAGTTTTGCCGTTCAATAAAATTAGGTGTTTTTGATATCCAAATGAGTCGCTTTTACCCACTGCTTATTCTGGCGTTTTGCAGTATTTTTTTACTTACTGTTGATCATTCGGTGATGCGAGAGAGTGATCAGGCTTCTTTTATTTTAGGGGCTTGGGAAATCGTTAACTCGAAGAGCTTAGATGGTCTTCCTACTTATTACATGGGAGATAAGTCTTTTGTGACGTATCTTTTTTTGAGTGCTTGTTATGCCATTCATAATGATGGTTTGTTCCCCGCTAATGCAGAGGCTCTGGTCCGACATGGAAATTTAGCTCAAGTCTTTTTATTTTTAAGTGCTTTGGGGTGCTTTTTGTGGAGTGTGAAGAAGTGGAGTTTTTCTCGCTTTGTTTTATTACTGACTTGTTTTACCGCTCCGGCGTTGTTGTTTTCGGTTCCTTACGTCTCCTCTGCGGTAGTTTCTGTTTCTTTCGGTTTGTTGCTATGGAGCGTTTTGAGCAGAGGTTATGAAAGAGGTAGATGGTTGGGAAATGGGTGTGTTTTTGTCCTCGCGTTTTTGATGGTCGGTGCCAGAACAGACTCTGTTTTAGTGTTACCTTTAGTGAGCCTTATTCTTTGGAAGGAAACAAAGGGAATTGCTTTTTTCAGGATTGGGTTGATCGGTGGTGGGGCCTTATTGGCAATTTTGGCAGGAGAATTACTGGGTGGGAATGAGGGAGCTTTGTTATCTTCGCCAATGATAAGACCGAAAATTGTGGCGGCTTATTTCTTGTTCGGGATGGGACCTGCTGTGGTGACTTTTGCTTATGTCTTAATGCTTGTAGCCAGAAATCATTCTGAAAAGTGGTTTGGGAAAGGCTTTCTTATTGCGGTTCTTGTTTTACCTTTTGTATTTTATTCGTTTTTTTTGTTTAGCCCAAGGTATTGGATTTTAGGACTATTCGGCTTGTTAATAGTGGTGTCGCGCGATTTTTTGTTATCACATGTTGAGGCGAAAGTTAGCCGAGTAGTTATGGTCGGATTTTTAGCTGTGAGCTTTGCTTTTTGGTTATGTGGGCTGAATGTTAATCAGGGGCTTCAAGCTCTTCGGTTAGGCCGAGTTCCAACCCTTTATCCAACTGCTGACGGAAAATGGCCTATGGGTGGTTTCTATCATTTTCATCAGCGGCTTGCGCACGTATCCTCTGATCCTATTGATCATAACCAAAGGTTTTGGAAGATGTGGAGGTCAGTTTTAGGGGAGGACTCATCACATGAAAATTATTCTGTGAATAGTAGTTTAGCTTCTTATTTTAAATTAGTGAATCAAACTAGATATCAGGGTGAAGGCTCCCAGCAAATTGCGCCCTCCCGGGTTTTGTTTGACTCGAGGTCAGTCTTAAGAGGAAATCCTAATGACGGGGGAAGTGCCATAGAAGTTCCTCCTGAAAATTTAAGTTTGAAAGGAAGTGAGCAAGGATATCACGTGTTTGAATACGATTCAGGACATTCTGTTCATACGAAGGAAGCCCTAGAGATTGATTGGGTCAAAAAGCTTTCGAAGGGAGGAATGGGGTATTATGTAATACCTTATGCAATCTTGAAACAAAGGAGAGAGAGGTTGAAGGGGCACTACCTTATTAGCTTTCCTGCGAATACTTTTCAGGATGAAAAAAATCCTTTACCAGATTCGGTAAATCTTCAGAAGAAGATGAAAGTGATCGGAGAATTTGATATGGCTTCTCTTTCGCCTGAGGAGACTTACTATGTTTCCGAATACCCTTTCATTTTTGATATTTCTAAACTGTAAAATAAATTTCTTATGAGCATAGACGCCTTAATGACTGTGGTCGTTCCTTGTTATAATGAATCTCTGGTTCTTGATCATTTGTATCAGCGGATGAATCAAGCATTGGAAGGGATGAATTATGAAGTGATTTGTGTTGATGATGGGTCTGGTGACGAAACTTGGGAGAAGCTTTCAGCTTTGAGTAGTAAGGACCCTCGGTGGAAATCATTACGCCTTTCAAGAAATTTTGGGCATCAGAACGCGGTCAGTGCGGGACTTAAATATTCGTCAGGTGCGGCCGTTTGTATCATTGATGCTGATTTACAGGACCCTCCAGAGGCACTCAAAAAGTTTTGGGCAGCTTGGCAAGAGGGGAACGAAGTTGTTTATGGAGTGAGAAATACTCGTTTAGATCGGTCCTTTAAAAAGCTATTTGCCTGGGGTTTTTATCGTATTCTTAATAAGCTCAGTCATATTAAGATCCCTCTCGATGCAGGTGATTTTTGTTTGTTGGATCGAAAAGTAGTTGATGTTTTGAATCAATTACCAGAGCGGAACCGATACCTAAGAGGGCTAAGAGTTTGGTGTGGGTTTAAGCATCAGCCTGTCAATTTTGACCGGGATGAAAGATTAGCAGGAGAGCCTAAATACACCTTTAGAAAATCTCTGAAATTGGCTCTTGATGGGGTGTTTTCATTTTCGGCTCTTCCTCTAGCGATGGCTTCCCATTTTGGGCTTTGGGTGTCAGTGATCGCTCTTTTAGCAACGGTGTTTACTTTTGTGCAAAGAATGTTCCCTAACTTTTTTGACCGGTTTGGAATGGCTCCAGGGCCGGGGTTTGCAACGATTGTCATTTCAATTCTTTTTCTCGGAGGGATTCAGCTCATTTGTTTAGGGATTCTGGGGGAGTATTTAGGTCGGATTTACGATGAAGTTAAGGGTCGCCCCGCTTGGCTGGTGTCAGAAAAATTGAACCTTGCTTCGACTAAGGATGAGTCCATTTAAGAGCCATTTGATAAAATACAGTCTCATTGGAGGTAGTGGAGTCATGATAGATTTTGTGCTCTATGCTGGGCTGATTCATTTTTTAGTTCCAATGCAGTGGGCGAATTGGTTGTCAGTTTCTGCCGGGATTCTGAATAACTATTATCTTAACGCTCGCTTTAATTATCAGATAAAAGTTAGTCATAAGAAAGCGTTGAGCTGTTTCTATCTCGTCGGAATGGGAGGCTGGGCTATTTCGGCCGGACTTCTTTTTTTACTGACAGAGCAATTGGGGTTTTCTGCAATGTCATCTAAGATAGTGACGATCCCCTTAGTTGTATTAGCTCAGTTTTTAACCAACCATTATTGGTCATTTCATTCGATAACTTCTCGGAATAATGAAAAATAAAAAAGTGGCCATTATTGGAGGAGGGGTAACGGGCCTTGTCGCTGCCAGGAATTTGGCTCAAGAGGGATTTAAGGTTGTTATTTTTGAGAAAAATGAAGCTATCGGTGGTTTGGCAAGTTCGGTCTCTATCGAGGGAGAACCCATTGAGGCAGCCTACCATCACTTTTTTAAAACGGATCAAGACCTCTTATCGTTAATAAATGAGCTAGGGCTTTCGAAGAAGTTAGAATGGTTTGAGAGTTCGGTTTCTATTTTTGTGCAAGGGAAGTTTTGGCCATTTATGAGCCCTCGAGACTTACTTAATTTCTCGCCCTGTGGCTTTGTTGATCGAATTCGAACAGGCCTCACGGCTCTGCATCTTAAAAAAACAAAAAGCTGGGAACAATACCGGTCACTAAGTGCCTTAGAGTGGATGACTCGGAAATGTGGTCAAAGTTCAGCTGATTCGATTTGGGGACCTCTTCTTAAGGGGAAATTTGGAAAAGACTTTTCTCATATTTCGATGGCTTGGCTTTGGGCTCGATTACATGTGAGAGTGAATTCTAGAGAAAATCAATCGGCAGAGCTGTTAGGATATTTGAATGGTGGAACGCGTTGCTTTTTAGAAGCTCTCTCGGCTGATTTGATAAAGAAAGGAGTGGTCTTTCGTCTGGGGGCAAAAGTGGAACCTTTTCGTCAAGAGGGGGAACAGTGGGGCATTGCTACTCAGGATTCTGTGGAGGAGCGTTTTGACGCTGTTTTAGTGGCAGCGCCAGATTCGGTGTATCATTATTTGAGCCAAGATTGTGACCAAGGATCTTTAGCTTCTCAAAAAACGAAGTATTTAAATGCGGTTTGCCTCCTTTTTAGTAGTGAGCAAGAATTGGGTGAATATTACTGGAATAATATTAATGAGGCGAATGCCCCATTTTTGGTCTTTATCAAACATACTGAAATGGTCCCCAAGGAGCGCTACGGAGGGAAACAAGTGTATTATATTGGGGCCTATTGTGATGATAGAGATGTGAACTGGTCAGAGACAGATGAGTTGATCAAAGAGCGTTGGTATCATTATTTGAAACATTTATTCCCCGATTTTGATCGTTCTATTATTTCGGAAGAAAAGTTAACACGGTTTTCAAAAGCGCAGCATGTTGTAGATGCAAGCTATCATGACTCTATTCCATTACACCACCCTTCTGATGATGGTCGATTTTTGTATCATTTCTCTCAGATTTACCCAGAAGATCGAGGGGTGAATTATGCGGTGAGAGAAGGGGGAAAAGCCTCGAACGAAATTTCAGAATATTTGAAATGAATCAACTTTTACAAAAGATTTTAGTGGCCTTAGCAATGGTGTGGTCGATGGGCTTATGTGTTTCTCCTACTTTGGACCGTCAAGGAGTAGGGATTATTTTAGCCTTTGGGGCGTGTCTTTCATTATCTCATTTAGGATTTCGGGGCGGAATTCGGAAATGTGATTTAATAATGGTTAGCATTCCTTTTCTTTATTTAAGCGTTCGCGCTTTTCTTTCGCCTGTGATGAGCCTTGCTGCTGAAGATTTGGTTATTTTATCAGGAATGGTGCTTTTTTTCTCTTTAGGCTTGTTGCTACGAAAAAGCCCTCAAATGGTAACTCTCGTTTGGGATGTTATGAGTTTTTTAATTGTGATGAATATCCTGTTTGGGGTTTATCAACAATTTGATAAAGGATTGTTTTTAAGAAGAGGAGATCCTGGGATCGGCCTCTCAGGTTTGTTTGTGCATAAAAATGCGATGGCCTCTTTTGTGGGGGCGGCTTCGTTAGCACTGATGCTTGTTTCTTTTGATCAAGCTGCGGTGAGAAAATGGGCTTACCGGTTGATTAGTTTAGGCGGGTTCGGGCTCGTATTAGCGAGTTTGTCTCGAGGGGGGCTTTTTGCGATGATGGTAGGAGCTGCTGTTATTGTTTTTTTGGTATTAGCCAAACGTTTTATTGAACATAAAAAATCGGCCGGAATTGTGCTGCTAACTTATACCGTCGGGGTGGCAGTTTTATCTTTTCTGTTAGTAGGAGCGATGTTTGCAAAACGAGGCATGAGTGTTGATAGCGCCTTTCTTTTGGGGGATAGGGTTCCGTATTGGTCTATGGCGTGGAGATTGATCGAGCTCCCTCATTTATGGGGGAATGGCTCCAATAGTTACAGTTTTCAATATTTAACTGTCTGGTCGCAAATAGGTAGCTGGCTTGGGGACCTTCATTATATTCATAATGAATATCTCCAAGCTTTTTTAGATTACGGCTTGGTTGGGATGTTGTTGATTATTGGGGGGCTTACGTTTTTCTTTCAAAGGTTAGTATCATTATTTTTATCTTCTCAGCAGTCGCGAGGACTAATTCAGCTGGCGGCAACAGGCGTTTTGTGTGCTTACTTAGTGCAGGCGGTTTTCAGTTTTAATTTTCATTTTTTCGCAAACACCGCTTTTTTTGCTTTAATCTTAGGTCTAGCTTCAGGTGCTCAAAACGCTGTTGCACCAAGTAAGACTGCGGGAGTTGGGCTAATGCAGCTTTTGACTTTGGCTGCGGGAACGGGGTTGTTCGTGTCTTTACCGCATTTGAGAGCTCTTCCTTACCGGTTTGATCGAGATACAAAAGGGGGGGGAGGATTATTGTCGCTGAACGATGATTTGTTGCTCATGCGTGAAATAGCACAGAGAGACCCGAGTTTTGAGAATTTGAGATACTATGGAAGATTAGAGATAGAAAACTATTTAGCGAGTTCTCTTCAAGGGCAGGGAAAACAAAAAAAACTGGTAGAGTTAAAGGAGCTTTATAAAAAGGCGTATCAAGCGAACCCTTATGATGTTGAGATTGTCTCAAATAAGGCAAGAATTCATGACTGGATGAAAGAGTTTGAGTTAGCACAGCCATTACATATTAAAGTATTAGAATTAGCAGGAATGAGAGAAAGCGTCTATGGCCCTAAGGCTCATTTGTCTCAGCATTATTATCTTTTAGCTCTTTATAAGTGGCAATCATTGCGCCAGCCAGAAGAAGCCTTAACTTTGTTCCAACAGTCTTTATTATTAGTGAAAGCTTCCAATTTTGGAAAATTTAAAGGGCTTCCTAAAAGAAAGTATATGATAGCGCTCAAAAAGCATATTCAGTTTTTAGAAGAAGCGGGCATTCAGCCTGCTAAGATTGACTTCGGGTTTGAAGCAGAGTAATTCCTAACTCACTCAAATGAATACTCGCCGAAAAGAGTCCTATTCAGTTCAAATTCTGCAGATGATTGATGCGGTTCTTGTATGGGTAGCATTTTGGATAGCAGCTCAACTCAAAGCGCCTCTCCAAGAATTTTTTGGGTTTTCTGTAACGAATAATACAGGGCTTGATAATCTGACGACGGTTCTGTTTGTCGCGATTCCTTCGGTGCCGCTTGTTCTGGAGTGTTTCGGTTTCTATCGACATTTAAAAAGTCAGTCTTTATCTCGAGCGATTGGGCAAATGTTGAAAGCTACCGCTTTAGTAGCGATGACGACGACGACGGTATTAGCACTGAAAAAAGTATCTTTAGATTCGAGATTGGTATTCGGGACCGCGATGTTGCTGACCTCTATGCTGATCACGTTTAGGCAACTAGCTCTATTTACTTACTATCAAAAAAAGGGGAAAAGAGCAAAATCAAGAGAGCCTATTATGGTGGTGGGTTCAGAGGCTCAAATTGTAGAATTTAAAGAGAATCTAACTTCTACGGCGCAGTCATCAGTAAAAATTGTGCACGAATTTATTCCGGAAAAGCGAAGCTTGGCCGATTTCGAAGAGTTATTGATTCAAAATTCGGTGGGGAGAGTTGTTTTTGTCGCTCGAGATACTGATTTCGGAACGGTGGGGAAATTGGTCAGTATTTGTGAAAT
This sequence comes from uncultured Verrucomicrobiales bacterium, assembly GCA_937951675.1. Taxonomy (GTDB): domain Bacteria; phylum Verrucomicrobiota; class Verrucomicrobiia; order Verrucomicrobiales; family Akkermansiaceae; genus CALFBI01. Next base: position 103,407 of record CALFBI010000004.1, on the reverse strand, counting down.
TCAAGGAATTGAAGCCTGGATTTCAGCGGGCTTTATCCACACCCAGATTGCACGGCCAGATTTTGATAATTTTAATGGGCGGCCAATGATCGTGCTCCGTTCTACTCCGGAGTTGTCTTGGGCGGTTATGGCGAAAGATTTTTTTGATCGGTTCGCGGCCTTTTGCTTAATTGTTATTTCTTTTCCTTTGTGGTTGATAGCCTTTTTAGGCATTAAATTAAGTAGTCCTCAGGGAAGTGCTTTTTTCCAGCAACAACGAGCCGGACGTTATGGAATGCCTTTTGCAATGTGGAAATTTAGAACGATGGTCCCTGATGCAGAAGGTCTTTTGAATAAGGTGAAGGAAGATTCAGGTAACGAAATGTCGGGTCCTGTTTTTAAATTACAAGAGGATCCTCGCGTTTTTAAATTTGGGAGCTTTCTCAGAAGGACGAGCATCGACGAGCTTCCTCAACTTCTTAATGTATTCCTAGGTGATATGAGCCTGGTCGGTCCGCGCCCACTTCCTCTTTACGAGGTGGAGGAATTTGAAAAATCAGCGCACCGTCGCCGCCTGAGCGTTAAGCCAGGAATCACCTGTATTTGGCAAGTGGAAGGGCGTAATAAGATTACCGACTTTGAAGACTGGGTGAAAATGGATCTTGATTACATCGATAATTGGTCTCTGTGGCTCGATTTTAAGCTTTTATTAAAGACGGTTCCTGCTGTGTTTTTTGGAAGAGGAGCAAAGTGATGCTGCTTAGGCTTGCCTATCTCTCTTAAATCTGACCATGCTCCCAAATTCACTGTATTCTCACTGATTTATGAAACTTATCAGCGGCACCGCCCACCCCGTTCTTGCAGAAAGTATCGCTCAAGAACTTGAGACGCATCTAGTTGATGTGACTGTCACCGCATTTCCTGACGGAGAAACGTTTGTGAAAATTAATGAAAACATTCGAGGAGAAGACGTTTTTATTATTCAACCGACTTGCCCTCCTACAAATCATAACTTGATGGAGTTATTAATCATGGTTGATGCCGTGAAGCGTTCGAGTGCAGGACGTATCACCGCAGTGATTCCTTTTTTCGGTTATGCGCGCCAAGATCGGAAAGATCAGCCGCGGGTCCCTATCACCGCGAAATTAGTAGCAAATCTTCTGTCGGCAGCAGGTGTTAATCGTGTTTTAACGATGGATTTACATGCACCCCAGATTCAGGGGTTTTTCGATATCCCTGTAGACCATCTTTACGCGAAACCAGTCCTTATTAATCATCTCCGCACGTATCTTGATCGTAAAGAGCGCGAGTTGACTGTTGTTTCTCCAGATGTAGGAGCTGTGAAAATGGCTAGAGGGTTCGCGGAAGTGCTTGATGCAGAGCTCGCCATCGTAGCGAAGCATCGTGTTTCAGCAACTAAGGTCGAGCCAATGTATGTGATCGGAGATGTGAAAGGGCGAGATGTCTTCATCGTAGATGATATGACAGAAACCGCTGGAACTCTCTGTGCCGCCGCTAAAATTCTTAAAGAACAAGGAGCGGCTCGAATTTTTGCAGGGGTCTCGCATGCTGTGATAGGTGAAATGGGAAGAAAGCGAATTGAAGATTCTGAGATTGAGCAAGTCATCACAACAAACTCAACCCCATTACCTAAGACGAAAAAGATCACCTCTTTGTGTATCGCAGAGCTCTTGGGAGAAGCGATTCGGAGAATCCATCATGGAGAATCTGTAACATCTCTCTTTGACATTGCCCCAGAAGTGCGTTAAGCACCTCGCCCCGCACTGTTTATTAAAGCAATTTGCGGAGATCTTTTAACATCTGAATCATTCAAAGAATCATGTCTCAAACATACTCACTCAAAGCGGAATCCCGCCAGCGCACAGGATCAGGTGTGCTCAAGCAAATGCGTCGCGAGGGATGGCTCCCTTCAGTCGTTTACGGTGACCAAAAAGAAAACCAAAACGTCAAGGTGAATACCAAAGCCCTCTCTGATATGCTTCAGAATGCTCCTTCATCAAATATTATCGTTGATCTCGAAGTCGACGGGAAAGTAGTGAAATCCTTTATTCAAGGAATTCAGCGTGAACCACTCTCAGGAGATATGATTCATGTAGATTTTCTTGCTTTAGATGAAACACGTGAAATCCGTGCCACACTTCCTGTCATTCTCGAAGGTGAGCCTGAAGGCGTAAAGCTTGGAGGTCTCCTACAGCAGCTTAAGTATGACGTAAAAGTTGCATGCCTTCCAAAGCATTTACCAGAAGGTATTCCAATCAACGTGGAGCACCTCTCAGTAGGTCAAGTCGTCAAAGTGAAAGAAGTCACTTTCCCAGAAGGTGTTCGTTCTACTTTGAATGCAGACGTTGTTCTCGCGCTTGTTGCGAAAACTCGTGCGGCACAAAGTGCTGATGCTTCAGGAGGAGAAGGAGAAAGCGCAGAAGGCGCTGCTTAATTTCAAGGAGTTTTATTCATTTTTTAAAAGGCCTCAGAGATTTACTCTGGGGTCTTTTTTTATTCATGCTATCAAAGGTTTAATGGAATCTGATTTGAAACTTATTTGCGGCTTGGGAAACCCCGGGATGCAATATGAAAACACGCGGCATAACGCGGGGTTCATGATTTTAGATGAACTTGCCCGGAGAGATGGGATCGGATTCGAAAAATCGATGCGTTGGCAGGCGGTCACAGCAAAGGCTCCAGGAGGAGTGATTTATTGTAAGCCTCAAACCTTTATGAATCATAGCGGCAGGGCGGTATCAGCAATTGCTCGTTATTTCAAAATGAGCCCAGAGCAGGTTTTGGTAATTTATGATGACACGGCCTTTGATCTAGGAACCATTAAATTTAAGGCAAAAGGGAGTGCTGGCGGGCACAATGGCATCAAATCTCTTATTCAGCATTTTGGGAGTGAAGAGTTCCCTCGCCTGAAGTTTGGAATCGGTGTGGCACGGTCAAACCATCTGGTAGGGCATGTTTTAGGCAAATTTTCGCAAGAAGAAGGGCAACTCTTGCAAAACACGCTTGCAACAGCATGCGATGCGGTGCAGTTTGCCCGTTCGCGTGGTTTCTCAGCCGCGGCTAACGAATTTAATACTCGAAAAAAAGATCATCCATCCAACATACAAGAAGATGAGCAGAAAATATGACGGTTTAATCGTCCTCAACACCAAAGGACAAGAAGATAGTGTAGAAACCCTTGCTACAGCAATTGGTAAAGACCTTGAAGCAGAAGGTGCTAAATTAGAAGAAGTCAAACACATGGGGCGTCGTGAATTCGCCTACAATGCCCAAAAGCTTGAAGCTGGTCATTACGTAAACTTCTTCTTCGAAGCAAATCCAACTCAGCTCAATGCGATTCAAGATCGTTTGAAGTTGAATGACGTTGTTCATCAACAATATTACCAGCGTTTATCCTAAGGGGTAAAAAGAGGTCTATTTGATCAGCTTAAATTTTATTATATCCAGGTAGATATAAGATCTCTTATTTACTTGGATAGGGAAGTATGCAACGTATTCTTTAACTAATGGCAAATTTAAATAAAGTAATTTTGATGGGGAACCTCACTCGAGATCCCGAAGTCCGTTACACTCCCAAAGGCACAGCGGTCACAGATTTAGGAATGGCTATCAACCGGATCGGAAAAGATGCGGGCGGAAACCGGACTGAAGAAACAACGTTTGTTGATGTGACGCTCTGGGGACGTCAAGCAGAGCTTGCTGGGCAATATTTGGTAAAAGGACGTCCTGTCATGATTGAAGGACGCCTTCAAATGGACAGTTGGGACGACAAAGCAACCGGTCAAAAAAGAACTAAATTAAAAGTGGTCGGAGAAAATATGCAGTTCTTAGGAAGTGGCGGAGGTCAGCAAGGTGGAAACCCTGCGCCTGTGGATCCATCTCCGGCTCAGAGCTCTTATCAAGCACCTTCCCAAGGAGGTTCGGCTTCTCCGATTTCGAGCTTGCCTGACGAAGATGATGATATTCCTTTTTAAGAGGATCACCTGAATTTTTTTTAAAGCCTTTTTCCTGAGTGGAGAAAGGCTTTTTTACTGTCATTGTCTGAGAATTCCTTAAGATGAATCGATGAAATTCCTGAAGCAAATCGGTTGGGTTGTGACCTTTGCCATTGTCGGCCTACTTTACTTAACTTTTGGGAATCAATCTCTGAAAGATCTTGGTGGGTATGAACAGCGTATAGGAGAAGAAGAGATTTCGGTTCGTAATTTGCGTAAAGTGATGATGAGTGCGATTGATAATCGTCGAGATCTATCTCTTTCCGAGGAAGAGCTGAATTTGTATCTCGCGAAATCAATTAAATTAAGCCAAGAAGGCTTTTTGAGTTCTTATACCGAGGTCAAAGGTTTATGGGTTAGTCTTACGCAAGATCGAGCGGAGCTTATTATTGAAAGAGAATTTTTTGGTCGAAAGCAGACTGTTTCGATGTATATTGAAATCAAGGATGATGGCGGAATTGGTCGTTATGTGTCATACCCGGGAGGAAGGCTGGGGCAAGTCGCTATTTTATCGGGACACCTACTGCTTGTGATGAATGGCTTTGAGTCTATTGCGGCGAGATATCAAACTGAAGTGAATTTAATAACAAAGCGTTTTGATTCCTTTCGCTTTGAAGAAGGTAAGTTACTCTTGATTGCTAATGTTCAGAAAGCCAATCAGTAATGCTCTCGTGTGTCTTAAAAGAGGCGCGAGAAATGTCGCTGGGCTATTATTGATGTTGGGTTCGGCGTATGGGCAAGAAGCTCGGCTGAGTGATTACGATGATTTAGGTCTTCTTGTTTATTCTGATCAGCTGTCTGTGCGAGAGGCGATAGGTTCAGTTGCCCAAAATTTAGATGATCAACTGACTTTGCTATTAGGGAAAGGGTCGGGACGATCTATGCTGGGTATTGTTGTCGAAACTCATGCCTCTTTGAGTGCGGGGAAACCGCAAATACAGAAAAGATTTTATGCTGTTGGCGGGAAGTATCGTCTACAAATCGAATTGTCATTGGAAGAGGGGTTAAAGCGACCTCTCATTGAAAAAGAGCTTCTCAGGGGGCTTCTTTTACGACGAGTGATTGGAAAAAAAGAGACCTTTAAGGAAGGGGCAGCAATTGATTTCCCTGAATGGCTACTTGAAGGTTTTTTAGAAGCGATCAATTGGAAAAAGGGACAATCTGATTATCGTATTTATGAGGCTCTGTTTTCTTCAGGAATGCTTCTTAGTATCGAAGATCTTTTAAAGGAAGGCGATGAGTCGTTAGGCTATTCAACCGGGAAGGTGGCTTACCGAGCTTCAACGGGCGCGCTTGTGATGACTCTCTTGGCTCAGAAAGGTGCTCAAGCATCCTTTCGTGAATACCTGATCCGGAGAGTTAACTATGAAGGGGAAGAAATGGACCTTTTGATGGCTTCATTCCCGGAGTTAAACCTTTCGGAGAAAAGCTTGGCAAAGTGGTGGTTATTACAAATGGCTAAACTCTCTGAGATTCCTTTGATGCAGTCCTATTCTTTGGCTGAAACCGAGAAATTATTAGCTCAAGCTGTGACAGTGAGGTTTGAGCACGAGGGTGAGCTTTTCCAGATCTCACCTGAAGAGTATTTAGAACTGGGCCAGCTGCCTGTTCAGAGCGTTCGGCCGGCAGTGCTCGAAGCTCAGCTAGAGCTGTCGAATCTGTATTTGAAAGCCTTCCCCCCTTATCGAAGTATTGTGAAAGCTTATTTTGAGGCGATGGGAGAAGTTCGCTCTCTGAAAGAGGCCGAAAAATGGAATCAAAATCGTCTAGAAATGGAGAAATTTCGAGAAACTTCAATCGAAAGGCAGCAAAAATTAGAAAATTACTTAGATTGGTTCCAAATCACTTCAAATCAGGAAGTTTCAGGAAATTTTGATGATTATATTCGGCTCAAAGATGAGTTGAATACTTCGAACCAAGCACAAAAGAGAAGGAGTGAAATCGAGCGATATATGGATTCGATTCAACAGATGTTTCACCGTAAATAATAAAGACAGGAAGTGTGATGAGATGATGAGAAAGATCCGCTCGTTTTATCATCGCCGGTTTCGAGCTTCTATTAAATAATAAGGGATGGAAATGATTGAAATGCTTGGTGCCGCGCTGGGCTTAGCAACGTTAGCGGGGATTAATCTCTATTTAACTGTTTTATTGACGGGTCTCGTGGTGAGGTTCGATTTACTCAGCCTGACTCAAAAATATGAATCCCTTCAAATTCTTGGAAACGAGTGGGTGCTCTTTGTTGCAGGGGGGCTTTTTGTGGTAGAGTTTTTTGCGGATAAGATCCCTTGGGTTGATTCTTTTTGGGATTCTTTTCACACGGTGATTCGACCGATCGGAGCCGTGTTACTTTCCTTATCGGTTTTAGGGGATGTCGATCCAGTGCTTTCGGTTATATCAACCTTACTTGCCGGAGGAGCGGCTCTTACGACTCATACCGCTAAGGCAAGTGGCCGATTATTAATCAACCTCTCTCCAGAGCCTGTTTCAAATACCATTGCAAGTGTGAGTGAAGACGGGATGGTTATCGCAGGGTTAGGGCTAATTGCTTTTTCTCCGGTGCTAGCCTTTGTGGTATCAGCGATCCTGCTCATTTTTTGCCTCTTTTTGAGTCGTCAATTTATCCAAGTTATCAAAAAATCCTATGGAGGTCTTCGTTCTTCTCTAGGGAAAGTCAGGCGTCGAGTTTTTCGTCAAACCAACGCTTAAATGCTGAATGATTCTTTGGGTCATAACGATGTGAGTGGAGTCCCCATTCTTGGCCTTGAATGATATTGGGCAGAAGGTCATCAATGTAGAGTGTTTTAGACGGATCTAGGTTAAATTGCTCGATCGCGTATTGATAAATAGGTGCTTGAGGCTTGATAGCCCCGACTTGATGAGAAAAGACATAACCATCGAATTTGGGTAATAGAGGGCAATTTTTCATTAACCAAGGGGCGTGAATCGCATTCGTATTAGAGAAAATCACATGTTTCAATCCGAGCTCCATAGAGATTTTCAAATCATTCCACATTAATTGATTAGGGGTAAATATAGAATTCCAAGCAGTCTTGAATTCATCATGAGTGCCGGTAAAACGGAGAATATCTGAAGCCCAAGTGATATATTCCGTTTCAGATAAAAGCCCTCTTTCGAAATCATCTTTTTTTTCCATGAGGAGCTCGAATGGAGCCTCGAAGTCATCTCCAAATGAAGGAGCCAGTTCCTTCATGGCTGGTAAGAAATCGAAAGTCATTAAGACATTCCCGATATCCACTAAAATAGCGTCATATTTCATGTCAGTAATGCAGAGGAGTTGGGAAGGTTCTGCAAGTGATAAAAAAACTCTCGACTTGAGGGTCGGATCTCATCTCTCTATGCTTATCCCAATTCCAACCTATTGATTTGAGCCTCGACCCTTCATCCGAAAAAAAAGACCAAGTAGTGCGGTTAACGAATCCAACTGAAACTCGCAAAGCAGAGAGATCAGGGAAGGTGACGTTTCAATCTAAAGTCCCTCCTGCCGAAGAACCTAAAGGTAGTGAGGAGCAATGGGGCGAAGGGAAAGAAGTGGCGTTATCTAAAAAAGCCAATAAGAGTCCGATCTGGTGGCTGTCTTCTTTTGTGCTCTTAGCATTCTTAGGAATAGGGGTTTTGATGTATAATAATCATAATCGAAATAAGAGGGCGGACGCGTCTCCTGTGGACCAGGGCTTAGAGAAGCAAAAGTCTGAAGAAAAAGGAGTCCAATCGGAAGTGAGTAAAGAACAAGCAGAAGAAATTCTCGCGAGAGTAGAGCAAAGAGCGGCGGATTTTATGAGTGCACAAAGCATCGAGGATATGCTGCCACTAGTGAGAGACCCTAATCGTGTCTTACCATTGATGCAGGGGCATTATGAAAAGAACCAACTCGAGCCCAAAAAGTTTGATTACATTAGTGATTACTCCCTCGACCTTATCCAAGGTAAAGAAATCCATACGGCCGTGATCCATGCAGAAGATGGGAGTATGTATCATTTCTGTTTAGTCGAAGGTAAGGACTCTTTGAAAATCGATTGGGAGACATCAGTGGCTTATCAACCAATGGACTGGAATGAATTTATCGAGCAGCAAATAGAAGAGCCACTTGATTTCAGAGTGAATGTTTTTCCGGATAACTATTATGCTTTTGAGTATGAAGACTCGGAAGTTTACCATGCTTTCAAAATGTCGACTCCTGGTGCAGATCGGGAAGGGATAGGCTATATTAGACGAGATAACCCCGATTTTATGAAGTTGGTGAATATTTTCACTTATCTTCAGAAAACAAATACTTATCGGCCCATTGCTTTTATTCTTACTTTGAAGCATCAGCCAAACACGACTCACCCGCGGGGGTTTTTAATTGAAAAAGTGATTTGTCAAAGGTGGCTTATGTTGGATGAAAGTGAACGCCCCTCTAAAACACCATGAAACCAGGCGGAACAGAAGGAGGTTCGGGAGTGGCCACTCTTGGATGGGGTGCCGTATTACTAGGGCTAGGTCTCTATCTGTTTTTAGACTCAGTTAGAGTAGTCTCGGGTGACTTTGGGGCTTTTTCAGGCATGTTTCATCACCGGTCGGGCTTATCAGAGACGACTTCTATGGGAATTGTATTTGCTCCATTTATGATAGGAGCGATTCGTTTATTTTATAAGTCGAAATCAAAGTGGGGTTGGGTCTTATCAGGCTTAGGTCTTATGCTCATTGTTGTAGAGATTTTAAGTCGAGTTCGTTTTGTGATGAATACGAAATTAACTCACTTATTGTTAATTTTATTGCTGATTGCGGCCGGGGCAGGGCTGCTTTTGAAATCGTTTCAGTCGCGAGATTAAATGAGACAAGTATTTATATTAGTGGAGTTGATGGCGGTAACTGTTTTGTTATCCATGGCACTTCATGCCGAACCTGAAGCTTTCAAAGAAATTTTTGGAAAGGATAAAAAGGTGAAAGGAGCATTAGTTGTGATGCTGCCTCCGAAGCAAATAGCACCACTTCTCCAAAAGCTTCAAATCGCAGCGAGTGAAGACCCTGAATGGTTTCGGGATCATAAGAAGAAAACTCCTCTAGGGAGAGCGTTACTATATGATAAAAAATTGGGCTTAACGCCCAAAGAATATAAAGAGTATGCTGAACTGTGGAAGGCTCGAAAATTTAAAGAAATAGGGCCCGTTAACTTACATTTAGAAGAGAACTCGAATGGAAATTGGGTGATTCGAGCAAGCGGTTCGGCAAGTCATATTTCCCTTCTTCAATATCACCCAAAGGGTGATTACTTCCAATCGCCTAATGGCGCTTTAGTAAGAATCGATAATATTGATGCCCCTGAAGATAGTCCGCTGGGTGCTTGGAAGGGGAAAGAGTGGAAGTTTTTCGAAGAGAGTTCTTTTAGTATTACAAAAGAAAATATCGCAATAGGAATTCAAGCAGGGGGTGAATATGCCCTGATTGTTTATCGGTTGCAGGAGGTCTCGGCATCAGGTCGCCGCCTTTACGATAAAAGCTCTATTGTGAGGTTTCCTATTTCTAAAAAATGACGAGAAAGAACCTAGGTCGGTATTTACGCTGGGCATTTTTCATTGGGGTAAGTCTAGTGGCTTTAGGGTGGGGAATTGTGAACTCACCGTTAGTAAAGGGACGAGTAGAGAAGATGATTTTGCAGAGAATAGGGGTGAAGGCAAACTTAGGAACGGTGGTGATTAACCCCTTTGAATCTAAAATCATTGTAGGTGAAACAACTTGTCGGTATCGAGATTCGAAAAACCAGTTTCTTTCCATCGAGAAAATGGAAATAGCACTCAATTTTAGAAGTTTGTTTAAAGAAGAAAAACGGCCTTTTAAGTCTATTTCGATCGAGGCCCCTTTTTTGGATCTTTCTGAAAAGCAGCTTCAGGAGTTATTAGAGACGCTTATTGATCAACCGTCTTTCACTCAAGTTACAGATCATCAAACTCTTCCATTAATAAAAGAACAGTTACGTGCTCCTCAAAAAAATAAGTTAGATTTGTCTGTTCCTAAGCAAAAAGGGGAACCCGTCCAAAAACAAAAACCTTTGGTTAAAAAAGGGGGCGAGAACAAGTCACCTCTCAGTCCTAAAGCGCTTCATGAACAGAAAGGGAAGCAAGCCCCCTTAGTTCAGGCGCACAGAAAGATTAAAATAAATAAAGGAAAAATAAAAATAGGGCTCACGAAGGTTTCAAGTGATCTGCCTGTGATTGAAATCGATGAGATTGCGCTGCATCTTAGCACCGATCAAGAAGAGAGGAGTTTTATTGAATATGAAAGGTTGCTGATCGGTGAGCAGGAGCTGAGGGCTCCCAAAAGACTTCCCCTCGTTTGGAAGCAGAATCAAATTTCAGCAAAAGGCAAGGAAGTGAAAGGAAGCGCTCTGCGTTATCAGTATGATTTCTCGTTGATGTCGAGACCGCCTTATTTAGTGAAGGGAGGAGTGAGTTTGACTCATTCAGAACCACACCATTATTTATTGTTTGAATGGTCCGGGTTTGGAGTTGATCTTGATCAGGCTCAACTCACTCTTCAAGGGGCTGGTTCTTTACTCCAGCTTACTCAGATGAAACTTTATGCGGACGCTCGGGTAGGTCCTTTCACGCTTCGGCATCAAAAGCGAGGTGGGAATTATCACTTTGAATACGCTCAGCTAAAAGCTCTCATGCGGAACGGGCTGATACAGGTGCCCTTGGTCAAAGTTTATCAACCTGAACTTGTGTTGATGGGGAATGGTTATGAATCTCTTTTTCAAAGAAGGGGAAGAGGAGTGGTCCGAATTGTCGCAAATGATCGGTGGAGCGAGGTTTTTACTCGTTTTGGAATGGGAAGCCTTTTAACCAGGTGGACTTCACGATGGCTTTACCCTTTAGAAGGAAACCGCGATCGCTATTTTAGAGATTTTCATTTTAAATCTGAGGGAGCTCAGGTTTGGATGAATTCTGGGCGGCCAGACCAGTGGGAAAATCTAGAATCGGTCGTCTCTAAAATAAAAGCATTTGCTATCCGGGAAATGTCAGAGGAAAATTAATCATGCGTGTAATTAGTGGATTAGCTCGAGGAGTTCGTCTTAATAGCCCGGCGGAAGGGACTCGGCCGACTTCTGACCGAGTGAAGGAATCTCTGTTTTCTATGATTCATGCTAATATGGAAGATGCGATAGTTTTGGATTTTTTTGCAGGGTCTGGAGCTCTAGGCATTGAAGCATTGAGCCGTGGAGCACAAACCTGTGATTTTGTAGAAAATGATCGGAGGGCTTTGAGTGTTTTAAAAGAAAATGTGAAAAAGTGTCGTCTGGAGGGCGCTTGTTACCATGCATTGGACGCGCTTAAGTATTTGGAACGCTGCAAGAAAAATTATGATGTCATCTTCATGGATCCCCCTTATGCTCGAGGAGGACAAGACGATTTGGTGGCGCTCTTACTAGAGGGCAGTATGCTTCGGGAGATTTTAGATAAAGAAGGACTCTTAATCATAGAGATCCCTTCAGAGTTAGCTTCGCCTTTATGGGGTAAGGGGAGTCTTATTGACCGGAGGGATTATGGTGGGAGTAGCCTTTGTTTTTATCGCTGAAAAATGATATTATCTTTTCTTTATCAAATATTGTTTTTCCCTCTTTTATTACTAGGGATTCCCAAATGGTATTTTAAAATGTGCCGCAGAGGAGGGAAGGGGTCAGGCCTTTCGGAAAGGTTTGGTCGTTACTCTAGCTTCAAAGAAGTGAAGCTAGGGGCGATCATGATGAATGCGGTGAGCGTAGGTGAAGTTAATTTAGCCTTAAAGCTGATTCGCCGCTGGAAAGAAGAGGATACGCAGCAGGAGTTTGTATTGCTTGTGACGACCTCGACGGGGAAAAAGGTAGCGCAAGACGCTTCTTTGCCAGGGGTTGAGGTGATTTACGCACCTTTTGATATCCCTTTTGTAGTGAGACGTTGTTTGGTTCGATATCAGCCTCAACAATTTTTATTGATAGAATCTGATTTTTGGCCAAACACTCTTCGGGTTGTAGCAGGAAAAAAGATTCCCATAACGGTGGTGAATGCGCGGTTATCGCCAACCTCTTTTCAGCGTTACCGTAAATATCCCGCAGTGAGAGAAATGTTCTTTTCTCATCTTGACCATGTCTTGGTGCAGGATTCGTTAGGAGCAGAGCAGTGGCTTGAATTGGGAGTGAGCAAAGATCAGATCCATATCACGGGAAGCATTAAGTTTGATCAGCCTTTTTCAGCTCACCCCAGCCCCTCTTCTGAGGTCGCGCTGATTTGTGAGCAATTACGGAAAAAAGCGCCTATTGTTCTTTTGGCGAGTTCGCACGGAGAGGAGGAGAAGTGGTTTTATGAGGCTCTTCATGAGGAAGGGTATTCTCTCCTTATTGTTCCAAGGCACGCAGAACGAGGGGACGAGATCATGAAAGAGCTCGTCAGTTCTTCGATTTGGCAGCGTAGTAAGGGGCCTTATTCAGGAGAAGATCATGTCCTCCTCGATTCTACGGGAGAATTAAGCGAATGGACTCAAATGGTGGATGTTACCATGATCGGGAAGAGTATTTTATCAAAAGGAGGGCAAAACCCTTGTGAGGCCATTCATGCTGAAATACCTGTAATAGTAGGTCCTCATATGGAAAATTTTCAGCCTTTGATACAAGAGCTTATTGCCGCTGGAGGAGTGATCGAAATTTCGGATCAGTCCCAACTCAGGTTTCAATTAAAACAGGTTTTAGAGAGCTCGGAACGTCTTGAGCAACAAACCCGGATCGCGCTTGAAGTCCTCAAGAAACATCAAGGAGCGACACTGAAAACGATTCAATTTTTACAACAATCATGAAACCTGATTTTAAAGTGAAAGCATTGTGTCCACCGCTGCCTTGGCATCGGCCTCGTTATCGCAGGCATGAAAGTAAGCAGCCTAAGGTTGTGCTACTGCACGGCTTATGGCGGAGTATGGAATCGATGGATTCTTTAGCGAGCGTCTTGTATGAGCAAGGTTTTGATACTCTCAATATTCCTTACCCATCGTTTAGGAAGGATTTACCTGCGTTGACACAAGAGGTGAATCAGATTTTAGACCATTACCTCGATAAGGGGGAAGCGGTGCATTTTGTGACTCATTCTATGGGAGGGATTATTTTGAGGTGTCTTCTTAGCCAAAAAAACTCGCATTTTTCGCTCGCAAGTTCGGTGATGCTGGCTCCTCCCAATCAGGGGAGCGAAATCATTGATTGGTTACAGGGTAAAGTTGTGGGGCGAGCGGTGCTTGGTCCTGGGGGGATGAGGATGAGCACGAGAGACATTTCTAAATGGGTGCCTGCTTTTAATGAGCAAATTCCTCTAGGGGTGTTAATGGGAAATCGACCTTTGATTCCTTTTTTCAAAAAGCTGCTATCTGAAGATAACGATGGAATTGTATCAGCCCAAAAAGGGAAACTCGATGATGGTGAAGAATTCAAAATCTTACCGGTTGATCATACCTTGATTATGACGGATTCGCGAGTGAGTGAGGCGGTGATTCATTTTTTAAAGAGAGGGAACTTTGATTCTATCTCTTGATTTTTTCAGCTCATGTTTTTAAGGAAGCAGCGATGATTTCAGAATTCCCACTTCCAACTCCTAAAGACTGCACCTTTTTTGCAGAGGAAGGGTATTGGGTTTCTCCTATCATCTTGAGTCAAAACGAGATTGAGGCGGCATTGGAATCTCAGGAGCGTTTTTATCAAGGAGCCTACGATTCAAGCCCTGCGTTTAAGTGGCCTCGACCTCGAGTGAGCACGAGCTCGATGAGAAAGCATCCTTATGCCTCTTTTTATCAAACATCACTTGCGGCGATTGCCCAGCATCCACTTCTGGGAGAGATTGCGAGCCTTCTTACGGGGGAGAGTGAAATACGGCTTTGGCAAGACCAGCTTCTGTATGCCGAGCCAGATCAGCATAAAAGCCACCATTATGCGTGGCATACGGAGAGGTCACGTTGGAAGAATTGTTCTTCAGAGAACATGATTACAGCGTGGATTCCTTTTCAGGATTGTTCGGTGGAAATGGAGCCCATTACGTTGTTGCCAAAGTCTCATCACGAACATTTTTTAGACCTTCCTAATGACTGGGACCCCGGAGATCGACCGCGTCAAGTCATGACTATTCAGCGAGGTCAGGTGAGCTTTCAGCATTGCCGTCTCGTGCATGGAAATGGGCAAAACAAATCTTCGGAGATCAGAAGAGGCATGGCAGTTCACCTCGCGCCAAGTGAGAATCAATTTAGAGAGCAAGGGAATTTCAGCCACATTAACGAGCGGCTAATGAGAAAGAAAAGTGATGGTGCTCCTGATTACACCGATGAGAGAGTGTCTCCCGTTTTATATACGAGAACGACGTGCTAAACCCACGAGAGCTGTTAAGGCGCAGAGAGCAAGTGAAGTGGGTTCAGGGATGGGTTGTGTGACATTCCAGCCTAATTGTCCGTTTTCTAATAGATCCCAGTTAGTTGAGTTGACAGAGCTGATAGATCCTGCACTAGCATCGCGGATTGCGATTTCAAGAGTGTCTCCTCCTCCTCGTTCGAAGACGAGAGCTTCTAGTAGAACAGTAGTATCAGACGCTAGAGTGATTGTTCCTCCTGTCCAGGCATGGCCACGGGGAGGGTTATAAAAGATTGTGTCATCTCCCGAGGTGCCTCCGTTTTCGTTGAACTCATTACTGAAATTAATACCAGGAAGTTTAATGAAAGCTCCGTCATCACTGCCGAAAGCAATTTGCCAAGTTCCGGCGGGAATGATTAAGGAGCTAGTCGTTCGGGCGAGAAAGTCGGACCCCCCGATAATAGCGTCTTGACTGGGCCAATCGTCATTTCCAGAAAAAGTAGCAACTTGGTTTCCAAAATTAATATTAGGGGAGGTGTGTCCTCTAACAACTTCGACAACATTGTAAACAGCGCTTCCGACATTAACGGATCCCGTTTGGCCATCACCAAGAGAGACCGAAGCATTATAGATGGCGAGAGCTTCTGTGGTCGTGTTGATTTGGGTGTCGGTGGCACCACCACCAGAGCTAATTTGAATATAATCAGTCACAAAACCAGGTCCCTGCCCGTAGCTCATTAATGTCGAGCATAAGAGAGAGGTAACCATCAAGGGCGAAATAGGAGAAAAGGTCATGGTGGGAGGATTAATGTTTTTCAGTGAAGAGCTCTGCGATCGATGTTTTCTAAGAGATTAGAATAGGCAAAGGTGTGTAATTTTTTGTTTTTTAATGTTTTAGGTGTCTGAGGCGCGCCATACAGAGTAGCGAATAAGATTAATAAAAATGTCAAAAAGAGCGCGCGAATGGAGATCATGATTCAAAAGGGGGCTTATTATAAGTAGACAGGAATTCTACTTATAAAGTCACATTTTGAGCGCCCTTTAACTTTTTTAGGGCGATTTCGCTCAGAGTTACCTGCTTCTAGAAAAAGAATGCTTTTTGGCCTCCTCAGGGTTTACAAAAGGATTATTCTTTCCATATCGAGACCAAGGCCCTTTAGGCACTTGTGATAGCTCGACAAATCGCCAATGCACTTTTTGCCCGGATTTAATTTTTAAAAAGTCACGAATGGCAGGGGAAATATCGATTCCGGCCTGTTTGTTTTTTTTGTTTTTGGGAGGTTTATTTCCAAAAACGTATTCCCAATCATCGGTAACAAAGGGGCCGCAGTCAGACCATTGTGCGTAACAAATTTTTTGATTGCGAACAATTTGCACCCACCGGTTATGGCAAACTGATTTTCCGGGTTTGGGCCGGTATTGCCGAAACCAAGGAATCACTCGCCGAGCTTGAGGGCAGTGTTGATTATATTTTACAGAATCGTTGTAAGGGAGCGCGATATAAAAAGGATTGAGCCCGGGTTTGAATTTTTTAGGGAAATAGCCACGTCTTCCGGTAGGGCTTGGGTCATCAAAACCTCCATATTCTTCCTGCCACCGCTGATTCCAAGAAGACTTGTCATTAGGAGTTGGGTTGTTGGCGGTGGGTGATTCGCCGATCCAAAAAATAGTGGCAGTAATCCCCAAGCGCCAAGGGTAACGCTTTTTAGACAGATGAAGAGGGCTTTGAGGAGAAGTTCTCATCCGCACTTGAGGCTCTGCGGTTCCTGCCATGGGAAGGAAACAGGTGAGCAAAACACTCATGATCATCAAGGCCACGATTCGATTCATCATCAGTTGCTTAAAATTTTCTAAGAACCGTGTCGACTTCAAACTTAGAGACACGTTCTGGGTGATCGAGGGTGTAATGAATTCCCCGTGATTCCTTTCTCCATACCGCGCTGTCAACAATGAGTGAGGCCACTGTCACCAGGTTACGTAATTCTAAAATATCGCGAGTGACTCGGTGCCCCCAATAGAATTCACGCACTTCTTTTCTTAAGTTTTGAAGCCGGTAGCCGGCTCTTTTGAGACGATTATCAGTCCTGACAATCGACACATAATCCCACATTGATCGCCGAATTTCATCCCAATTGTGATAGATGACAACAAGTTCGTCTGGCGTCGTAGTGTCTCCATATTCCCATTCAGGAATGGGAGGAGTCGTAGGGGTCTCTTTCCCTGGAGGGTAAAGGCGCATCATTTCATCGAAAGCTCGGCGAGCCATCACATTTCCTTCAAGGAGACTATTTGAAGCAAGGCGATTTGCTCCATGGAGGCCCGTGCAGGCAGATTCTCCAACCGCAAATAAACCTCGGATCGTCGTTTTACCGTGAAGGTCTGTTACCACTCCTCCACACATATAGTGCGCGGCAGGAACAACAGGAATGGGGTCGACTTCGCAATCATGCCCAAAAGATTCGAGGGTTTGATGAATATGAGGAAACCGCTCTTTCATGAATCCTTTTGGATAATGCGTCGTATCTAAAAAGACACAAGGAGCTCCTGTTTTCTTGATTTCGTGATCAATCGCTCGCGCTACGATATCACGAGGAGCAAGGGAACCTCGTTCATCGTATTCGAACATGAATTCTCGACCGTGACGATCGATCAGTTTAGCTCCTTCACCACGAACCGCTTCTGAGACCAGGAAAGAACGCGCTTCAGGCCCAGTGGCAGAAGGGTTATAGAAGCAGGTCGGATGGAATTGAACAAACTCCATATTAGCAATCGAGGCACCTGCGCGCCAGGCCATCGCGACGCCATCACCAGTAGCGCTATCTGGGTTGGTTGTATAAAGATAGACTTTACCGCACCCTCCTGTCGCAAGCACAACTCGATTTGATTTGAAGGTATGGATACTTTCACTTTCTTGGTCTAAAACATAAGCCCCCAACACCCGATCATCTGTGGAGGAGCCCAGCCGAGCACTGGTGATCAAGTCGATCGCAAAGTGATTTTCTAGAATCTGGATTTGAGGGTGTTTTCGGGCTTGCTCAAGTAAAGAGGTCGCAATTTCGTGACCAGTCGTATCTTTCGAATGAAGGATACGACGTGAAGTATGGCCGCCTTCTTTTCCGAGAGAAAACTTTCCATTTTCGTCTTGATCGAAATCGACGCCCCATTGAATGAGTTCTTCAATGGTGGCAGCGCCTTCCTTGATAATGGCTGCGACAGCCTCTGGGTTACAGAGCCCTGCTCCAGCGTCGAGTGTATCGTTGATATGTTCCTGATTGCTGTCGCCTTGATCTCGAAGGTTTTCGGGTAGAACCGCAGAGATTCCTCCTTGAGCCCAGTTGGTATTGGAATCGAGGGCTTCGTCTTTGCAAATGACCGTAACGGAGCCGTGTTTAGCCGCTCGGAGAGCGAAAGAGAGGCCAGCAATTCCTGAGCCAATGACAAGAAAATCAGATTTCATGGTGAGAATAAGTGATTTTGAGCTCAAATTCCTCGAGTTGGCAATCATCCAATTTTTTTGGAAAGGGTGATCTTATTTTTGTGAAGGAATTTCCATCGAATCAATGAGCCTTACTTTGTCTCCATAAAAGACAGCAAGAGCAAGAAGAGAGGGGGCTGAAAAGGAATCAACTTTTTCGAGGGTCTCTTGATTGACAAGTTCAAGGTAGTCAATTTTCACTTTGTAAGAGGAAGATTCGATCGCTTCTTTTGTTTGTTTTAAAACCAAGTGAGCGGCCGTTCCTTTCAAAGCGTTCGATTTTGCTTTTTGAAGAGCTCGGTAAAGTCGAGCCGCATCTTTTTTTTCCTCCTCTGTCAGAAGGGCATTACGGGATGAGAGAGCGAGGCCGTTGTCTTCTCGCACGGTGTCATGACCAATGATCGTGGTCGGAAGGGAGAGGTCTCTTGCAAGGCGCCGAATAATGGCCAGTTGTTGAAAGTCTTTTTTCCCAAAAAGGGCGGCTTGTGGGCTTGCAAGCATGAATAGTTTAAGGACCACGGCACAAACTCCATTAAAATGACCTGGTCGAGAAGCTCCGCAGAGCCTTTTACTGAGGCTTGTTTCACGAATTTCAATGGAATGATTCGGCTCATAAAATTGTTCCGCGAGAGGGATGAAGACAATGTCTACTCCTGCTGTTTCACAGGCCTGAAGGTCCTTTTCTTTTGAGTGAGGGTAGGAATCGAGGTCTTCGGAGCGGTCGAATTGGAGAGGGTTGACAAAGATACTTACGGCGACAGTGCCTTCGCTCCCTGCCAGGCGACGAGCTTCCTTCATGAGAGCGGTGTGGCCTCTATGTAAAGCGCCCATGGTGGGGACAAAATAGATTTTTTTCCCAGCTTGCGCACACAGTTCCTGAAAGTTTTGCGAGTTGGAGGTAATAACCATGAGGAATAACCTATCGCATTCGAATCTTTTTTTACTAGGCCGAATCTCAGAGTTTAGGCATATTAATAATCAAATGCTCTCTAAAAAGATTCAAGAATACGGTGGAGTAATAGGTCTTTTTTTCCTGATGGTTATCTCTGTGCAGGGAGACTCATCCACATCAAAAGTGGCGTTGGTGCAGTTTCAGAAAGTCTTCCAATCATTACCTGTGACAGAAGCAGCTCAGAATCAAATTCGTAATGAACGGTCAAAGTTGCAAAAAGATGATGCTAAAAATGTTGATGCAATCTTAGCGGTCGACAAAGTGATTAATGAGCTTCTCGTTCGGCAACAGAGTGAGGCTATCAGCGAGGAAGAGCGAAAAAAGCTGCATGCGGAATTTTTGAACCAATTTCGCTTACGTCAGGAAAAAGATGCAGCTCGCAAGCAAGCGCTTGAACGTCTGAACCTTCAGCTAAATGACAAAATGATGGCGAGGATGAAGACCATTTTGGCAAAACTTCATCAGCAGGTGCAACAATTTGCAAAAGAGGAGGGGTATACCTTGGTTTTTGATACCTCAGGGCTCAATACCTCACACGTTCCTTCTGTTTTGTATGTGAAAGGCGCGACTGATATTACGGAAGACTTGATCCTTCATTTTAAAGCGCAAAAATAGAAAGAAGAAATGTCCTCATCTAAGAATGGTCGTTGACGTCTTGTTAAGAAGTCTTCATCTTCTGAGCCTTCTCTTTTTAAGAATTATTACCATGAAACGAGCTTTACTCCTTATCCTCGCCATTCTCCCTATTCTGTCCCTTCCTGCCTTTTCACAAGGGCAATTGAAAGTAGCGACAGTTGATATGCAAAAACTCTGGGGCGAATATTATCGCACGAAAGAAGCCCAAAAAGAAATGAATGTGGAGCGTGCTCGTATCCAGAAAGAGAATAACGAGCGTTTGGGGCGTATCCGCGAATTGGAAACAGAGCTTCAGGACCTTCGTAAGAAATTAGAAGACCCTACTCTTATTGATAAGCGCAAAGAAGAGCTGTTTAAAGAATTTAAAACGAAGCAGCAAGAGGGCATTTCTCTTGATCGTGAGCGCCGTGATTACCTTCAGCGTCGCACCGCGGCCCTCCAGGAAAAAATCGGACAACGCATGCGTGGGATTTTTGAAGAAATTCGTAAGCTCGTTGAAGAACATGCTAAAGAAGAATCTTTCGACTACGTTTTTGATAAGTCCGGTCGCAGTGCGACACAGGTTCCTTTCCTTCTTTACTCAAAAGACTCTGTTGAAATTACAGGTTCAATCCTCACGGTGTTAAATGAAGACGCGCCTGAGGTCGAAGCGGCAAAAGCTCCAGCTGCTGCTGAGTAAAATCATTTGATTTGATCCACCGAAAAATACGTGGGATATACCATTTCTGACATTGCCGCCACCTTAGGAGCTTCTCCTATTGGCGGCAATTTTTCTACCCAGATCACTTCAGTGGCTTCTCTTGAGCAAGCTGAAGCTGGGCAATTAAGCTTTTTGGGGAATGAAAAATACCTTCCTCAATTTCGAGAGACGAAAGCTTCGGCTGTTTTAGTGCCTTCCGAGATAAAGGACGGTCCAGATGGGGTGACCTTAATTCCGGTTGCAAACCCCTCTTTTGCCTTTTCTCAAGTAATGGCTTCTTTAGTGGGGGATACAGTCCAATACCCGCTCGGAGTTTCTTCAGGAGCCTATATCGACCCAGAAGCGATTCTAAACCCTGCTAAGGTTTCAATCGCTGCAGGAGTGGTGGTAGGTGCAGGAGCAACGATCGGGGAGGGGACGACCCTTCGTCCAGGAGTGGTGATCGAGCCGATGGCAAAAGTGGGTAAAGACTGCCTATTACATGCTAACGCGGTTGTTCGTGAACAATGCGAACTTGGAGACCGAGTGGTGTTACAACCTAATGCTGTGATCGGCTCTGATGGGTTTGGGTTCGAACTCATTAACGGGAAACATGAAAAGATTCCACAGGTTGGGATTGTCGTTATTGAAGACGATGTAGAGATCGGGGCGAATTCGATAGTTGACCGTGCTCGGTTTGGTAAGACTTTTATCGGAGAAGGGACCAAGATTGATAATTTAAATCAGATTGCTCATAATGTTGAGTTCGGGAAGCATTGCCTCATGGCGGCCCAATCTGGAATAGCAGGTTCGAGTAAACTAGGAGATTATGTGACTCTAGCCGCGCAGACAGGAGTTACTGGGCATGTCGAACTTGGTGACCAAACGGTGGTCGGGGCTCGGAGTGGTGTTTCCAAATCCTTAGAAGGGAATCAGGTCTACTTGGGTTACCCCGCTATTCCGATGAAAGAATCACAACGTAGTAGAGCTTTCGTTAAGCGGCTTCCGAAGATGGCTAATGAGCTTCGCGATCTCAAAGCCAGGATCGAAGAGATCGAACAAAATCTTCAAGATTAAGACGGCATTCACTGGGGGGTTCTGGAAGAGTGTTAGGAGGTGATTCGTGAGTGATATGTATTTACTACTTGGGTCAGCTATTGTGCTCTTATTTGCGTGTGTGTATAAGTATAATAGTTTTGTGAATCAGCGGAACATGATGAGAATGTGTTTTAGTTCGATAGAGGTTCAGCTTAAAAAACGCTTTGACCTTATTCCTGAACTTGTGGAAGTGGTGAAAGGGTATGCGGCTCATGAAAGAGAATTATTAGAGTCCTTGGAAGCTATACGTAGCTCTTTATTACGTGAAATTGATGTTCATAAGCGTCTTCCGGTGGAGAAGAAAATGAACCAATCACTCCAGCAAGCCCTTGCCTTGTCGGAGGATTATCCTGAGCTCAAGGCAGATCAACAATTCCTTTATTTGCAGCGTCACTTAACCGAGGTCGAAGAACAGATTTCTGCCGCACGAAGGGCTTTTAATAGTGCTGTGATGAGTTTTAATACGAGTGTTGAGAGTTTTCCTTCGAGCCTTTTAGCAAAATGCTTTGGGTTTAGGTCTCAGGATTATTTTGAAATCTTAGAAGATGAGCGAGAGTCTGTATCCATTCATTTTTAATGATTTCTTCTGATAAAGTTTATCAGGCGGTTCTACCTGTTCTGGAAAATATCGAGCATAGTCGGCAGGCTCTTCTTTTGAAATCGAAGCGTATTTTGATTGTTGGTGGATTTTGGGCTTTGTTGGTTTCAGGTTTTATCACTTCATGGCTGCTGGTAAAAGGGGTGCCCGTTTTAATGTGGTGGGTTGCTCTTTTTCCTTTTGTGATCTTAATCGTGGTTCGGTTCTTGATGATCTCTGGGCCTCGTCGACGTTATCGAGAAGCTTATAAAGAGAGTTTGATCCCTTCTCTGCTAAAGGAAATCGATGAGAGCCTTCGGTTCGAACAGGGAAGAGGAATGGGGCGAAAAATGTTCGTCGCCTCACGGCTTTATCAAACCAACCCGGATCGTTATCATTCCGAAGATTTTATTTCAGGGTTTTATGGTGACACTGAGGTTCATCTTTCAGAAGTGCATGCCGAAAAAAGGGAGCAAAGCAGGGATTCAAAAGGGAATACGAAAACTTCCTATGTGACCTTTTTTAAGGGAGTTTTCATGGTAGTTGATTTCAATAAAGATTGTAAGGGAGAGACTTTTGTTCTTCCTGATATCGCCGAATCAATGCTGGGTAGATTCGGCCGAAAGCTTCAGAAATTAGGAAGACGAAGTGGAACGGTTTTATCCCAGCTCGATCATCCAGAGTTTGAAAAGAGCTTTGTAGTCTACACCTCAGATGAAGTGGAATGTCGTTATTTATTAACTCCTTCCTTTATGGAGCGAATGCTCGGGATTCAACAAAAATTCGGAAAGTCGAATGTTCGATTCCTTTTCAAAGACTCGAAGCTTTGGATAGCGCTTTCACGTAATGAAAACTTTTTGGAACCTCATTATAAGAGCGTCGCGACAAATAAAACCGAGGTAAGAAGAATCTTTGAGGAGTTAGTAGAGCTTCTGAACCTTGTGGAAGAATTAGACCTTAATACTCGGATTTGGGGCAAAGCTCCTTTGGTTCGAGATTAATCTTTTAAACTTCGTATTCGGCTTCGAACTCAGGAATGAAAATCTGAGTGTCAGGAAGTCGTTTGGAGAGCTCTTCTTTAAACCAAGCCTTAGATTCGGTATCGCCATGCACGAGGAAGATTTTGTTTGGCTTTACCTTGCAAGCGTATTCCAAGAGCTGTCCCCTTGGGGCGTGTCCACTGAAGTCGAAGTCTTCGACTTCACATAAGAGGGCTTCGCCAGGGTGACTACGATCAAGTTTGATCACGTCTCCACGGGAGGCGGCCTTAATTTTACCCCCTGGTTCTTCTGGGTCGGCATAGCCAACGAAAAAGAGGCCGTTGTTAGGGTTAGAAAGAAACCCTCGAGCAAATTGATTTGAAATTGTTTTAGCCGTCATCATTCCACTAGAAAGGGCATAAATGCGGCCTGGGTGGTAAGGAATAGGTTCGCGAGTGCGGTTGCGTTTTGTTTTCTTGGTTCCGATGAGGTCCATGTCCCGGAGGATTTGGAAACCTGGGCGACTACGTCTGCTTTCTTTTGCAAAGGCATCATAGAGCATTGTCATTTTCGTGCTCAATCCTCCGATGTGAATGGGAGCCTCTTTATTAATGAGGTTATCATCTTTAAACCGTTGAAGCATCGTCATGAGTTCTTGCGTTTTACCCATCGCAAAAACGGGAATTAAAACAGAACCACCTTGGTCGAAAATATTTTGAATTCTTGCCGCAAGTCGGCTTTCTTCATTGGCTCTTGTAAACTTGGGGTCTCGCCCTCGATTGCCACGAGTGGTTTCCATGATGAGAGCATCGAGCTCGATCTCTTCTGGAAGGTCTGCACCAAGAATAAGGCTTTGGTCATCGAACTGAACATCGCCCGTATAAAGAACTCGTTTACCTCCAGCTTCTAAAAGGACGCTAGCAGATCCTAAAACGTGACCTGCATCGTAAAAGGTCGCGTTGATATGTTCTGTCAGATTGAAGGTTTCCTTGTAAGAGCGAGCCTCCCAACGGAACATTTGTTCCTCCACTTCACTATGAGTAAAGAGAGGGTATTCTGTAATGCCATGTTCGAGTCGCTTGCTCGACATCACATTGACAGAATTGTGGAGTAGAGCCTCTGCTAATGAAGCGGTAGGAGCAGTCATGAAAGCTCTCGCTTCGGAGTGCTGGCGCAGCATGGTGGGAAGTCCTCCTACGTGATCGAGGTGTGCGTGTGTGATGACAGCAGCTTCGAGGTGAAGGTCTCGTGTTTGGTTTGTATCAGCAACGGCCTCTGGCCCTTCTTCTTTCGGGCTCATTCCAGAATCAAGGAGAATGTTATCTCCTTGGTAACTCATTAGGTAAGAGCTGGCTCCGATGCCTTCATGCGAGGATATGTTTTTTAAAACCAATGGGTCAAAGGGGGAAGTTAAATAATAAGCTGTTTCTCTCTGATCTCATAAGATTTGTCAAAAGAATCTATTTTTTCTAGAAAGATAGAGATTCGATTGCTTTTTCAGTGGACAGGAGCGGCTTCTCTGTTTAGACAAATTGCCCTGATATTGAAAGATATCATTCCACAAAGGTTAGCGGCAGAGTAGCTCAGGGGTAGAGCAGAGGACTCATAAGCCTTTTGTCGGCGGTTCAAATCCGCCCTCTGCTACCATCTTTGTATTTGTAAGTTTTATTGAGCCTGGTTCAAAAGATATTTTATTTGAGGGCTGTATAAGTGAGGCTCTAGTAAAAATGAATCATGTCCTTTATCGGAGTGAACCGTGAGATGAGAAACTTCAACTTCAGCTGATTCAAGCCCTTGGACGATTTCAGCTTGTTCTTCTGGGTAGAAGCAGAAATCGGAATCGATCGAGAAAACAAGATACCGGTGCCCAGCTTTTTTTGATCGCAAGAAAAGTTCTCGGTAGTTCTCGCACCCCGCTTCGGTAGCGGCATTGAAACGAGACCACATGTCGATGATTCTTAAGTAAGTATTAGGATCGAACCGTTTGACGAATTTGCTGCCTTGGTAAAGCATGTAGCTCTGAAATTGATCCCGAACTTTATACCAGGAGAGGATGTCATTTTGTTCGACAAGATCTTTCCTGGCTCGGCGCTCAAAGTTATCAAGATGAACAAAGGTTTTGTGAGAAATCATACGAGCTAGGGCGAGACCGAGCTCTGGTTTTTTGCTTTCATAGTAGTCGCCACCGCAGAAGTGTGGGTCATTCTCAATCGCGATGATTTGCTCGAAAAGCGTGAGCCTATTCAAGATTGTTGTTTTAATCCCGCTGGCGATAAGAATCACATTTTGAACGCGTTCGGCATATAGGGTAGCAAAACTCAGGGCACAGAGTCCTCCGACAGAAGGGCCGACAACGCCATGTAGTTTATTGATGCCGAGAAAGTCTAGTAAGTGAGAAGATGCTAGAGCTTGGTCAGCAACACAAAGGTGGGGGAATTCAGATCCATAGGCTTGGCCTGTTTTGGGGTTGGTGCTGGCAGGACCAGTGGAGCCATAGCAACCGCCGAGATAATTAGGGCAGATGATAAAGTATTCATCAGTATCAAGCGCTTTACCCGGGCCAATCATTTCTTCCCACCAGCCTTCATGAAGCTCTTCAGTCCATAAAGGAGTGGGCGCACTTGGGTTGTATCCTTTCGCGTGATGACTCCCGGAAAGGGCGTGAAAGAGTAGGATGACGTTGGTTTTGTCCGGGTTGAGAGTGCCCCATGTTTCATAGGCGAGACGATACCGCGGGAGAGATCCTCCATCATGAAGAAGGATTTCCTGTTCGTGTTCGTATTGCTGGGTAGTGATTTGCGCTTGGGTCACATAAAAATCTTTAGCATTGGAGGTCTGAAAGAACACGGATTATTTTGACAAGAATCGCAATCTAGGCAGGATCTTGTCTATGTCTGAGTCGGTGGCGTTCAAGGAGTGGAAGGTGATTTGTGAAGCCCTTATGGAAGGTCGCCAAACTCTTATTTTACGAAAAGGAGGGATTCATGAAGCCAGTTTTACGTTTCAGCACCGGCAATTTTGGCTTTTCCCGACCCATTTCCATGCTCAAGGAGAGGCTGTAAAGACTGATTTTTGTGAGCCTTTACCTGAATGGCAAGTGGGTGATGAGATTCAGCTCGATGCTTTTGCCGAGTTAGTAGAGACCGTGGAGCTTAAGGATTGGAAAAAAATTGAGGCTCTGAAAGAGCATCATATTTGGACGGAAGAGACTCTTCGTCAACGTTTCGAGTGGGAAGGGCGAGGAATGAGTGAAGGGTCACTTCATCTCGCTGTGGTGCGAGTTTCTCGGTTAAAAGAGCCTCTGATGCTTTCTTATGAGAAAAAGTATGGGGGGTGCCGAAGTTGGGTTGATTTACCAATAGAGAGTTATCAGGGGATGCTATCAAACCCTGTATTGTCTGATATTGAGTTTGAGGAAAAGCACGCTCAGATTAGAGCGTGCTATTGAGGTCCACGGAGGAATGGAATAAATGGTTTTTGGGCTTTTAAAAAAAGGAGTCTTCGGTAGTTTGCATCCGCTTTGCTTCTCTTGAAGGAGGAAAGCCTTTTCAGGGAAGCTCGTCGCACGGGCAGGAAATAGATGGGAAAGTTGGTGAGGCATTTTTAATGCTAATTCTAACGCGGTCCCGCCACTGTGAATGTTTAGGCTCTATGTAAGAGTCTAGATGTAAGCCAGGTCACCAGCCTTGATAAGTGAGAGAATCTCTAGCGGATTTCTAGAGCTTATCCATACCATTTATGAATAAATATCAATTAACTACTATTAGTCTATTAGGGGCGGCGTGTTCAGCATTACCATTATCAGCTCAACAACCTGAAAAGGCTCCTCCCAGTGAACAAAAGGAGGTGACCGTGTTCGCGAATCGAATCGAGACAGAGGTCGATAAAGTCTCTAGCTCTTTGACTGTTTTGACAGAAGAGGACTTGGAGCAGCGAGGAGTTCATACTCTTCAAGATGCTTTACAAACGGTTCCTGGAGTCTATTCAACTTCTTTTGCAGGACAGCGTGGTAATACAGGTTCACTTTTCATTCGCGGGGGAAGCTCGGATCATGCCCATTTACGGGTCGACGGAATTAGGCTTTCTGGACAGAACTTAGAGTTAGGATCTCTTTTGGGGACCTTGTCTCTGCAGGGAAATGATCGCCTTGAAATTCTTAAAGGGCCTCAATCGGCATTGTATGGATCAGATTCTATTAGTGGCGCAGTAGGTATTTCTCTAGAGAAAGTTGAAAAAGGAGGCACTACTTGGAACTCAGAGAGGGGGACTTTTAGGACATCACGCTATGGATTGCAGCACCAAGGAATTGCAGGAGATTTTTCATATCAACTGCAAGCGAACTATGAAGATACTGAAAACTCACCAGCACCAGGAAGGGTTCAAGATTTTGACACCTTTAATACGGCCTTGAGGTTTGATTACCGTCTTAATGATACGGTAGCATTGGGATCTACAATACGTTATTCTCAAAGTGACTACGACAACGGGCAACTTTTTGAAAATGATTTCTCTTTAGTAACCTTATTCTCCGATATCACGTGGAATGATGTCGTCAGCTCAAAGGTCACTTTTGGTCATTACCGCGAAGAGTATACGATTGATTCGGTAATGAACCGGTTAACAAACCATTTTTCGCTAGATTCGCTCAATACGCTTACTTGGAATGATGCTCACACCACTGTTTTCGGAGCTACTCTGGAGATGACGAGAAGAGATAGTAATGCCTTTTTTACATTTAAAGAAGATTCGGAGCTGTTTTCTCTGTATGTGAATCATTCCGGAAGTGTTACAGAATCGTTTCATTGGGACTTAGGAGTTCGCTATGAAAATGATTCTAATTATGGGGATTTTGTCAGTGCACAAGCAGGTGTTAATTATTCTTTCGATCAAACGGGGACGAAGGTTTTTGCTTCATTGGGAACGGGGTATCGTGCTCCTACTTTTCAGGAGATTAATACGTTTGATTCTCCGGCGTTTCCTCCGTTTGTTCCTTTTCCTTCTCGGCAGCTGCCAAATCCTAGTTTAGATCCGGAAGAATCGATTGGAGTGGATTTTGGGTTAGAGCAGGAATTATTCGGACAAAATGTAAAATTCACTTACTTTTTTAATTTTATCGAAGATGCCATCACTCTTGAGTCACAGGGACTCAACCCCTTAACTGGCTTTGTTGAATCACAAAACCGGAATGTTGACGGGGAAACGAAGCTCCATGGATTTGAGTTTGAAATTTCTAATTCATACGAAGACCTAGTCGGTTATAGTGTTTCATGGACTCATCAAACGAACTCTCTTGGGGTGCAGCTAGATGATGCGGTGAAAGCTCAAGTTTGGTATAAACCTATGGAGCCTGTTCTATTATCTTTAACAGGGCAGTATGTAGGAACACGTGAACTAGCAGGATCTGAGTTAGATAGCTACTTTGATATCGGATGTGCTATAAATGTCCAAGTTAGCGAATCTAGAGAACTTTATGTGAGATTTGAAAATATTCTCAATGAGAGATACGAACTGAGTAACTTTGGGACACCTGAGCTCGCAAGAGGGAGAGGGATCTTTGGAGGAGTTAAGTTACATTTCTGAAGAACTTTTTCTACCTACTGCCAAAGTAAATCTTATTGTTTTGGGGGTCGATCAGCGCCTTGGTGTGTCTTAAAAAATCGATCCCTAAAATACCATTGACCCTTTCTCCTCTTTGATTGAGGAGTTTTTGATCCCCTTGCCAAAGAGGAACCACTTGAGTTGTGAGGTTTTGCACAACGAGGCTGCCACATTGTAGAGAGGGAAGAGTGGCTTTTTTTGAGTGGAGGACAGTTCCGCTGGTATCGATGACTCGGTAAGGAGTGGTCTCTAGTTTGAGAGCAAGAGATTTTGCTTTATTTGTTTGAAGCAGGGAAACCTCCGAACCTGTATCAAGTTGCCAAACTAGACGTTGGCCTTTTACAAGAGTCGTGATGCTGAGGAGTTGATTGCCTGGCATCGGGGAGATTGAAACAGAATGTTTCGTGATTTTGGCTAGCTGATGATTCGAGGGCTGGTGGCGAGGGATCCAAAGCGCTGAATTCTCTAAATCGATTAAGGCTCCAGAGGCTATCAAAGCATCAACACCAAGTAACCCGCCATATTGCTTCCGTGAGTTTTCATTTTCGGTAAAGGGAGCGAGTTCAAAGAGTTTACGGGAGGTGATTGTTTTTCCTATTTGGAGTGTCCCGTAGGCGGTAGGTGTTTCCATTGACTGGCCGAATGCACTCGTCACAATCCGGTTGTGACTTTCGTTTCTGAGTAAACCCAGGGGCCATTCGAGCCTCTCTTTGAGGCTTGTCATGGTCGCGCCAGTATCGATTAAAAAATGAACCTTACGAGAATTGACAAGAAATTCTTGGCTGAGACGTTTATCTTTTTTTACTTTGTTGAGGAGAGGGATCGCTTCGTATCCTAATTGACTCAATGAAGAGGCTCTGCGGTTACTCGAATCAATGACAGGCTTCGTAGCGCACTGGCATAAGAAAAGAACCCCAAAGGAAAAAAGAGAAAATACCTCTAAAAGCTTCTTCATGATTAATGACTGAATGAAGCAGAAAGAAGAATTGAAAGCAAGCCAGCTTCAGGCGGTGAACTTGGCCGTATGCTTTTTAGAAAGGCGCAAGAGGTCGCCTTCACTCAAAGTGATTGGCATGTGAGGGTCCGTCATTTTTGATCCATTCAGTTGAACGGCCCCCGTATTAATAAATTGCTTCCGGAGTTCTCCATTTGATTTTTGAATTTCGAAGACCGTTTCATAAACAGCAGAGCAAAGCTCGAGCAGAGTGCGTTCGCCTGAAAATTGGCTGAGAGAAATTTCTTTTGCTCCGGCAGAAGAGTCACGTTGTGAAAAGCGGGCTTCCCATGTCTGGCGAGCTTCTATGGCGCTAGCGTCGTCGTGATAGCGAGCTGTCAATTTATGAGCGAGTTGTTTCTTCGCTTCCATTGGGTGGAGTGATTGGTCTCGAGCGTCGCCTAGTAAGAGGAGGTAGTAGCGATCCATCAGCTTATCTGAGGTGCTCATGATTTTGCCGAACATTTCTTGAGGGTCCTCATTCACACCAATGTAGTTCCCGTAAGATTTCGACATCTTTTTGACTCCATCGAGCCCTTCTAAAAGAGGAACCAGCATGACAACTTGGGGGTCAAGCCCTTCTTCTTTTTGTAGGTCTCGGCCGACTAAAATGTTAAAAAGTTGGTCGGTGCCTCCAATTTCGACGTCTGATTTAATTTCGACGGAATCCCACCCTTGCATAATGGGGTATTGGATTTCATGAAGACGCACTTCTTGTCCTTTTTCAATCCGAGTTTTGAAATCTTCACGCTGAAGCATCTGCTGCATGGTTACACGACTATTGAGCTTGAGGACTTCTTCGTAAGTCATTTTTCGGAACCAGTCTCCATTGTAAACAACCTCGGTTGTGTCACGATCGAGGATTTTGAACGCTTGCTCGGTGTAAGTTTTGGCGTTGAGAAGCACTTCTTCACGGGTGAGAGGGGGGCGTGTCGCAGATCGGCCGGAAGGATCTCCAATCGTGGCGGTGAAATCTCCAATGATGAGAATAGCGGTATGACCCAAGGATTGGAATTGGCGGAGTTTTTCGAGAGCAACAGTGTGCCCGAAATGAATGTCAGGGGCCGTAGGATCGACTCCGAGTTTGATTCTTAGAGGGCGGCCTTCTTCGAGTTTTTTACGAAGATGATCGATGGAAATCACGCGGTCCGTTCCGGCAGCGAGAAGCTCGAGTGTTTCAGATACGTTCATAGGCATGACTTTCTTGTAAAACCTCTCCGTTTGAGAGCAAGCCGGATTATGAAAAAATGACTGCTTTTATGTCGAAGTCTGGACAAATGAGGGTGCTTTTATCATTCTGAGTTTTCTTATGAGCGCTTCGAACCTTTCCCCTTCCCAAAGTCCGCGAACACCTGTGATTCAGGTTTTTGGTCTTCTACACCTGACTTTCGGGATTTTAGGGATTCTATTTGCGGGTTTATTCCTGGTTTCAATGGCGTTCCAAGAAAAAATTACGGAATGGAGTTTTACTGTTAATTCTAATGGTTCATCAGCAGAGGAAGTGAAAGCCATGCAGGAAATCATGATGACTTTCAATAAAGCGGTGCAGCCACTGACGTTGTATTCATCAGCTTCTTTATTTTTGTTGGGACTTATTCTGATCATTTCGGGGAGAAAGTTGATAAAGTCGCAAAAGGCCGGCTTGAAGTGGTCGAATCGATACGCTTGGTTATCAATTCTTTCAAAAATAGTGCTCGCGGCTTTTTCGGTCTCCATTATGTATCGGCATCTCCCTCCATACATGACTGGTATGATGTCCCTAGAGGCAGGGGGGCTTCCTCAGCAAGAAATGGATGAAATCATGGAGGTCATCATTCATTTTACGGTGTTGGGCACCGCACTTTTCTATCTAGCCACCTGCCTCTATCCGATTTTAGCTCTTATTCTACTCAATAAAAAAACGGCGGTTTCTTCTTTTGAAGAAAACTAAGCTATTTTTCGCTTGTCTTCGACGAATTTGCTCGTTATCAATCCCGACCTTCCACCCCCTTAAATGGTGGCCGTAGCTCAGTTGGTAGAGCCCCGGATTGTGATTCCGGTTGTCGCGGGTTCAAGCCCCGTCGGTCACCCCATTTTAACTCGTAGCTCATTTGGAGTTCGTGTTTTTTAAAAGGGCGAAATCTGATGATATAGGTCAAAGCATGGAGACCCTTCAAAAAGAAATTCAGTATCAGTTTACTCGTTTAGAGTTACTGAGGACAGCGTTGACTCACCCTAGTCTTGCTTATGAGACTAAGAAGAAAGTGGAGGATAATCAGCGGATGGAATTTCTTGGAGATGCTGTGATTGAAATCGTGGTGACTCGCCGCCTTTACGAGGCCTACCCGGATTCAAAGGAAGGGCAGTTAACGAAATTAAGAGCTCGGTTAGTCTCTTCCAAAGCTCTTGCGCGAGCTGCTGAAAGAATTGATCTTGGAAGCTATTTACTTCTAGGAAAGGGAGAAAACGCGAATGGTGGAAGAAGGCGGCAGTCTAATTTAGCCGATGCTTTTGAGGCCTTAATTGGGGCGATCTATCTTGACTCGGGAATTGAGAAGGCTTTTGAAATAGTGAATCGTCTTTTCGAGGAGGATTACGCCCGTGTCGATTTAGAGCCGGTTGAGAGAAACCCCAAGGGCGAACTTCAAGAGATTCTTCAAGAAATAAAGCCTCAGAGTCCTCTGTATGCCGTGAGCCAGGATAGTGGGCCTGATCATCAGAGGATTTTTTATGCGATGGTGGAGTGGGACAAAATTGAGTTGGGGAAAGGTTTTGGGTCAAGTAAGAAAGCCGCTCAAATTGCAGCGGCAAGCGATGCTCTCGAAAAACGTTTTTGGGAGAAATCTCGTCAAGGCTCTGATTCTTTTTGAGCTTGAGGATAAAAAATGAGCTGATAAACGTGCTCATCTTATGACAACAACGCATCAAAAGTCTCCAGTAGAAAAAATCCGCTAGCGGTCTGGTCTCTTGTATTAGGGCTCCTTAGTTTCATAGGAGGGGTTACAGCTCTACCTGCTATTGTTACAGGTCATTTAGGCCTGAAGCATTCAAAAAAATCTCCTTCCTTACCAGGGCGAGGGAAAGCCATCGCTGGATTAGTGTGTGGGTATATTATGCTGGTGGTATCTTTTGTGGGTGTTGTAGCAGCTCTGCTTGCTCCGTTTTTCTTGAATTCGCTAAATAGGAGTAATGATCTGTCGAAGATGAATCATGGGAAAATGCTTTTTACAGAATCTTTGCGATATTATGATGATAATGGTGAGTTTGCCCCGAGTAAGGAGGCTAATAACTTAGAAAAATCTATATGGATTGTTCCTAATACAGATCCTGCGGTGGAGTGGGACTATTATCCTGATCCGAATCAAGAAGCCTTATTGGCGACTCCAGCTTCAAAAGCGGGATCCTGGATTGTCGTTTATAAAGACGGTTCTGCTCTCATAAGTCATTCTGCACCTTGAGCAGGGTTTAAAAAAAGACAAAAAAAGGGAGCTGCAGCTCCCTTTTTTATGAATTTCTCTTTGAAAAGTTAAAGAACAATATCAGGAACGGGCTTCGCCGCGTGAACCCCGGTAAGCTTTTGGTCTAGCCCTTGATATTTATAGCTCAGTTGGTTGTTATCTAAGCCTAGTTGTTTGAGAATGGTTGCGTGAAGGTCGCGAATATGAATTTCGTTTTCAGTGACGTTGAATCCATATTCATCCGTCTCGCCATGCACGCCTGGTTTGACTCCTCCCCCGGCCATCCACATAGTGAACGCACGTGGGTGATGATCACGACCATAGTCTGTATCAGTTAAGGTTCCCTGAGAATAAACAGTGCGTCCAAATTCGCCGCCCCAGATTACAAGGGTGTCTTCTAGCATCCCGCGTTGCTTGAGATCTTGGATTAAAGCGTAGCATCCTTGGTCGATATCATAACACTGTGCTTTGATGTCCCGAGGAAGGTCACTATGTTGATCCCAGCCTCGGTGGAAGATCTGAATGAATTTAGTGCCACGTTCGGCAAGTCTTCTAGCCATAAGACAAGAACTCGCAAAGGAGCCTCTTTTCTTACTTTCAGGCCCATAAAGTTCATGAATGTGTTCCGGCTCCTGGGAAAGGTCTGCTAATTCAGGGACACTTGTTTGCATCCGGAAAGCCATTTCGTATTGCTGGATCCGAGTTTGAATTTCGTCATCGCCAACCGCTTGATATGTTTTTTGGTTGAGAAGGTTGAGGCCGTCGAGCATTTTGCGTCGAGCTTGTGAAGAGATTCCAGGCGCATTCTTAAGATAGAGAACAGGGTCTCCTTTGGTGCGCAGAGCCACTCCAGCATGTTCGCCAGGGAGGAATCCCGATCCCCAGAGGCGTGAAGAAATGGCCTGAACATTCGCAAAAGGGCTGGTGTGATAGGCATGCAGGACAACAAAGGCAGGGAGATCTTCATTGGCACTACCCAGACCATAAGAAACCCATGACCCCATGGAAGCCTTACCACCATTCATAGAACCCGTATAGATCAGTTGGTTTGCAGGTTCATGGTTAATAGCGTCAGTCTTCATAGACTTAATGATACAAAGATCATCCACCATCCGGGCGGTGTGAGGGAGAAGTTCTGAGACCCAAGCTCCTGATTCTCCGTATTGAGCAAAATCATAGATAGACGGAGCCACTGGGAATTCAGCCTGGGCTGCGGTCATTCCAGTAAGTCTTTGTCCTGATTCGACTAAGAAGTCCTTGATGTTTTTCTTGTAGTCCGCCTTGAGGTTGGGCTTGTAGTCAAAGGTTTCATACTGACTAGGAGCTCCAATCATGGAGAGGTAAATGGCCCGTTTGGCTTTGGGCGCAATATGGGGAATGAGCTTTTCTAATTCAGCAGGTGGAGCCGAAGCAGCAAAAGATTCTCCCCCTACTAATGAAGTTAAGGCTGCAACTCCTAGCCCGGTTCCATTTTTGCGGAAGAACTGGCGACGAGATACGGCGGCGTTAAAGTCTTGGATGTTTTGCATCTTCAAAAGTTATTTGTTAATGGTTTCGTCGAGATTGAAAATCTGACTGCAAACCATGGTGAGGCTTGCTAATTGAGCGGGGTCAAGTGAGGTATCAGTGTCAATTTCCCCGTAAGAGATGAGTTGTTGGGCTTCCTCTGGATTGGCTTGGTAGTTATCGAGCTGAAGTTGATAACTTGCTTTCAAAATGTCTCGCTCTTGTTGGTCAAACAATCGACTGAGAATTCGGGTGCTAATGAAGTCGAGTTGTGAATCAAGGTCGCTTTGGTCTGTTAGTGCCTTGCTTGCCAGAACTCGAGCACTCTCGATAAACTGAATATCATTCATCGTGACAAAAGCTTGGAGCGGAGTGTTCGTTCGCTCTCGTCTCACACAGAAAATCTCACGTGTTGGAGCATTTAAAATTTCCATATTCGCGGGAGGAGCCGTGCGTTTTAAGAAAGTATAAATCGATCGACGGTAGAGTTTATCTCCAGTGTCTTGTTTGTATTTCGCTGTATTGGAAGACGGCATCGCGACCGCCTCCCAGACGCCTTCCGGTTGGTAAGGTTTGACAGGAGCTCCTCCTACTTTTGGGTTGAGAATGTCAGCTGATACAAGGGCGAGGTCGCGAATTTGTTCAGCATCGAGTCTGTAGCGAGGACCACGAGAGAAATAGAGGTTGTTCGGGTCGAGTTCTTTTTTCTCTTTAGTAATGATGGCTTCCTGGCGGTATGTCGCCGTCGAAACGATAGTTCTTAAAAGGTGTTGGAGGTCCCAGCCAGATTCCTCAAAGTCGACCGCAAGCCAATCGAGTAATTGCGGATGGGAAGGGCGTCCACCCATAATTCCGAAATCTTCGGTTGTTTCGACAATTCCCTGACCAAACAAATAATACCAGTAACGGTTAACTGTCACTCTTGAGGTTAATGGGTTGTCTCCACTCACGAGCCATTCCGCAAGACCTAGCCTAGATTTTGGAGCGTCTTTTTGCATGGCTCCTAAAATTTCAGGGACTCCTGGTTCTACTTTTTCGCCTAATTCGGAATAGACCCCTCGGATAAGAACATGAGCACTCGGTTTTTGAGTTTTGCGCTCGTCCATTACGAGGGTAGGAACTCCTTTGAGGTTATAGCCTAATAAGGTTTTTTTCAGCTTGAGCTCTTGAGTAACAATTTCAGTAAACGAGGTGTTTTGTTGAGAAAGATAAGCGGTGGAATACGCTTCTTTTTGAATTTCATTAAGGCCTTCTACAGGTTGTTTACGGAGTTCTGGAATGAGTCCCACTTGGTAGACCTTATAGACTTCCTCTGGGCTAAGAGTTCGAGTGTAAAGACGGAAATCATTCAACATGACCTTTCCATCCTCGGGTTCAAGAGAATCTCCTCCGAACCTTTCACCTACTACAAGAGGAGCCTCTGTTGTGAGATCGCCATCGAGATTTTTTTGGAGATACTCGACAGGCGTTTCAATTCCGTTAAGGAAAATACGAACCGGGTTTTCTTTGTCTTTGCCATCGTAGGTGAAAAAGACGTGATTCCATTCGTTGAGATGAAGGGCTTCTTTACTAGTAACCTTCGTCATGCGCTCTTTCTGGTCCCCCGAGCTGAGGTGAGTGGTAGGAGCTCCTCCCGCTAACCAAATGTCCCAGCCTTTATCAGTGGTTTTACCATTTGTTTTACGATAATCGAAACGAGAGATAATGGGGTCATTTGAAATAATGGACTCAGGAAGGATCCAAAGCCCGTAAGAGAAATGACCATCCATTGGGATTTGGGCGTAATCTTCGCCTAGAGGAATGGTAGCATGTTTACCTTCACGAGGCTGATTGGCATTTAGAGTATCTCCTAATAACCCATCCCGAAGTTCGTGTTTATGAGCGATCGTGATATTTTCTCCATCTACTAGGGCTTTGAAGGAGTCTTTATTTACCTGGCTGAAAGGAATATGAACAGCGAGTTGGTCGTTCATATTTTCAGGGATTTGGATACTGCCTTCTTGGGTGTAGGAGCCTTCTTTAATAGCAGCCTGAAGCATTTCTTTTTTCTCTTTCAGGACAGACTTAAGCTGTTTGGATGTTTCCGTCCAAGCAGGAAGATCTTCCTCTTGAGGAACGAAGATAAAGGGAGGATGGTTCTCATTATTACCATCTAAAGCCGACATTGTGGAATTTCTGAAAAAGGCAGTGAGCTCATAGTTTTCCTTAGTCGATAACGGATCAAATTTATGATCATGACAAGCGGCACAACCTGTCGTTAATCCTTGCCAGATCGCAAAAGTGGTATCGACCCGGTCTTGGGCATAAATTGACAAATATTCTTCAGGAATCGCACCACCTTCTCCAGTGGTTGGGATACAGCGGTTATAGCCAGTAGCAATCATTTGATCGAGCTGGGCGTCAGGTAAAAGATCCCCTGCGATTTGCTCAATCGTGAATTCATCAAAAGGTTTGTTCTCTTGAAAGGCTTTTATAACCCAATCTCGATAAGGCCAAATAGAACGTAAGTTATCATTATGAATCCCGTGTGTGTCACCATAGCGCACGGCATCGAGCCAATGGCGTGACATGTTCTCAGCATAAGCGTCTGAGCTGAACATGCGCGTGATGGCATCTTGGTAAGCTTTTTCAAAATCAACCGAGGATTCCTCGAGGAACTGCTTGAGTTCTTCAGGAGTCGGCGGGAGCCCCGTCAGGTCGAAACTTAAACGTCTAAATAACCGGGAACCATTTTGCTGTTCAGCGGCTTGAAGTCCGAGCTCTTCTAGTTTTGCCGCGACAAAATAATCGGTCTCATGTTTGACCCATGTTTGATGAGATTGGAGTTCTGGTGTTTCCGATTTAGTAGGGGGGATGAAGGCCCAATGTTCTTCATATTCAGCTCCTTGGTTGATCCAGTCTTTAATGAGCTCGATCTCTTCAGGTTTCATGACCTTGTGAGCTTCGGCAGGTGGCATGAGCTCATCGGCATCATGGGTGATTAGCCGTTTGTAAACTTCAGAGTTTTCAGCATCCCCGGGGATGATAGAGGCGATGCCATTTTTACGCGTCGCGAGAGCGTATTCGCCTCGGTCAAGACGAAGAGACTCACCTTTTGGTTTCCGGCTACTGGAATCTGGTCCGTGGCAATGGTAACAGTATTCAGAGAGCACTGGCTGAATATCTTCGTTAAAAGATAATTTTTTGTCAGTGCTTGTAGCGACTTGAGTAGAAAGTTCAGCTTCGGAAGGTAGCTGGGCAGAATTTTCAACAGCCTTATCCTCTCGTGAGCAGGCAGAGAGTAACAAAGTGCAAGGTAATAGAATGGAAATCGCTCGTTTCATGGATAGCTTAAGGAAAAACCCTTCTTACATAAATTAGTCTGTAGTTTTAATTAATCAAGGTTCTGGTGTAAAAGATTACGCTGATTCTTAAGGTTTCTTTCACAAGAGAAGCCTAGAAACAAAAACTCCCCCCTTAACAAGGTAAGGGGGGAGAAAGAGGTTTCAAAGTGACAGTTTCTCCTAATTAAGAGTCTTTACGCTTCAGTTGAGGAAAAAGAACCACATCGCGAATCGTGGGGGCTCCCGTCAAGAGCATGATTAATCGGTCAATTCCAATTCCGATTCCTCCTGCTGGAGGCATTCCATGCTCTAGAGATTCAATGAAATCTTCATCTGCGGCTTGAGCTTCTCCACCAGATTGAGCCATGAAATTCGCACGTTGTTCATCGGGGTCATTGAGCTCTGAGTAACCAGGAGAGATTTCTTGTCCGTTGATGATAAGTTCATAAACGTCAATTACTTTGGGGTTTTCCGGGTTGGTTTTAGCAAGAGGAATAAGCTCTTTGGAGACATGGGTGACAAAACAAGGGTCAAAAGTATGCTCTTCAACGAGTTTTTCGAACACCTGCTGAGAAACTTCGTAGTCTTCGAGTTGAGCTCCAATTTCGAGTTTAAGTTCTTGTTGAGCCCTCTCGCGGCGTTGCTCGGGGGTGATGTCAAACCAGTCAGCTCCAGCCACTTCTTTGATAAGGTCATGGTAGCGGGCTCTTTTCCATGGTTTGGAGAGATTGATGGTGCGGATCAGTTCGCCCTCGTCGTTATGGTGTTCGATTTGCTCCGTCCCAAAGAATTTGTTGGCCAGGTGACAGGTCATTTCTTCGACAAGCTCGGCCATTTCCTCAAAATCAGAAAAAGCGGAGTAAGCTTCAAGCATCGTAAACTCAGGGTTGTGGCGACGAGAAATTCCCTCGTTACGGAAGTTACGATTGAGTTCAAAAACCTTTGTAAACCCTCCGACGAGGAGCCTTTTAAGATGAAGCTCAGGAGCAATCCGCATCGTTAATGGCATATCGAGTGCATTATGGTGCGTTTCAAAAGGTCTCGCGGCAGCTCCACCTGCCACATCGTGTAACATGGGCGTCTCGACTTCTAAATAACCTCGGTCCGTTAAGAAAGAGCGGATTTCGGAAAGAATTTTGGAGCGCAGAACAAAAAGATCAGCGCTTTTTTGATTCGACATCAAGTCTAAGTAGCGCTTGCGGTATTTGGTTTCTCGGTCCGTTAAGCCGTGCCATTTGTCAGGCATAGGTCTTAAAGATTTACTCAAGACGGTCAGGCTTGAAACATTAACGGAAGGTTCACCTCTACCAGTGGTGAAAGTGAGGCCTTCAAGCCCTACCCAATCGCCAAGATCAATGAGTTGCCAGAGTTGCCAATCTGTTTCGCTGACTCCTTTCTTATTGATATACCCCTGAATTTTTCCGTGGACATCACCGATTGTGAAAAAGACTGATTTACCCATGTCACGAATTGCGAGAACTCGGCCCGCTATTTTAACATTTTGGTCCTCTTCAAACTGCGCTTTGAGCTCTCCTGGAGTGGTGGTCGTCGTGTATTTACCACCGAATGGGTCGATCCCAAGCTCTCTTAATTTCGCGAGCTTTTCACGGCGAACAGCGATGAGTTCTTGCTCTGTTGATTGAGGGGGCTGATCAGTTTCATTGCTCATGCGCGAAAATCTAAAAGTTCCGTCGAGAATGAACAGGAGAATTTTTGATTCATTCGCTGGATGAGGTATACAGGATCAAAAAAAGGCTCATTTTTGTGGGAGTGATCACGGCGAAGCGATTTTGTCGATTGGTAACTCTAGGACCCAGTGGGGGTGGGCCATGATTCCGACAGCTTTTTTAGCTGAAATAGGAGACGATCACCTAAGCGCGAAACACGACTTATCTCGCAATTGTGTGTGTGGGTGGCGGGGAATTATGAGCGCATTATTTTGAACCAGTCAGCAAATCAAATGAGATGACTCTTATGATGAATGGCGTGATCAATGACTAAAACGGAAACCGGATATAAAAAAGAGGGGCTAATAAAAAAGAAATACTTTGCACTTGCGAGATTTAAAGATGGCCATAGAGTGCAAAAACATTTTTGGGGGGAATAGCAGCCTCGCTGGCTTCGGTCGGCGGGGTTGTTTTCTTTTTAAAGGGATTTTGGATTTTTTGCTGAGGTGATAATGAAATTAGATCGAAAAACCATTGGGATTCGTCATGATGAGAAAGTGTTAATGATCTTTGGTAGGCTATTATTTCAGAAGGCTCTATTAGTGGTGTTGCTGATATTGGGCACACCCGTGGTTCCGTTAATGGCAGATGATTACGATGAGGCTCCCATTTGGTATTCGTCTAAGGAGGCACCTAATGAGCTTCATTCACTTATGGAAGAAGCGGCTAAAGAGGGGGGAGTGTGGACGAGAAACCCTTTGCTTTTTTTGGAGGAGCTTTTACTGAGATTAGAAATTTCAAAGCATTCTCAAGTTTTGGTGATGTCAAAGACGAGTCTTCAAAAAAACCTGATTGCCCCGACGAGTCCACGTGCTCTTTATTTTAATGAAAACCATTATGTAGGTTATGTTCCCGGAGGGGAAATAGAAGTGATGTTTGCCGACGGTGAAAAGGGGACTTTGTTTTATCGAATCGCCCCACCCATTGCGGGTAGACTCCCTATTTTAAAACGGGACTCTTCCTGTCTTTCTTGTCATACAGGCTCTCGGACCAAAGGGGTTCCAGGTTTTTTGATGCGTTCGGTGACGATTGATCGCAGCGGGACAGAGCTCGCGAACAGTCCCGCTTTAAGTGTTTCAGCAAAGACCCCGTTCTCTAAGCGGTGGGCCGGTTGGTTTGTGACAGGAATGAAGCAGGAGTTTGCTCACCGAGGAAATCAGTTTAAGGGTGAGCAAGAGGGAGGAACTCTGGCTAACGCTTCCGATTTGGTGGATTTTTCTCGATACATGACTGATACCAGTGATGCCTTGCCGTTGACGTTACTCTCACATCAAGTTGATTGGCATAATGAGGTGACTAAAGGAGCTTACGACTTTCGGCGCGCGCAGTGGTTTTTTGAAAAACTTTCTCCAGGGAGAGATCCTCTGGCGAAAGGGACAAGCGTCAGTAGAGTTCTCGAAACGACTTCAGAAGTGATTTTAGAAAACCTTCTTTTCTATGATGAAGCCATTTTACCAGGCGAGGGGATTTTTTCTGATGAAAAGGTGAGAAAGGATTGGCTCGCTCAAAAAAAGACCGATCAAGCGGGGCATTCCCTACGAGATCTGCGTTTGTATAAACGCCTCTTTAAGTATCGGTGTTCGTATATGATTTATTCAGATTCTTTTAAAGCGTTACCTCCTGAGCTTCACGATCATGTTTTAGAAAAGCTGTGGAAGATCCTCAAGAGGGAGCGAGATGATGATAAATACGATTATCTTGGTAATCGTGAGCGAAAGAGAATCTTTTCTATTCTCTTGGCTACTTACGAAGAGCTTCCTGAGATTTGGGCGCGAGCTGAAGAAGGTCCTTAGAACTCTTCTTCTTCAGAATCTTCCGGGATCGGCGGCATCATGTCTTCTCTCATCAGGAGGCGCTCAATACTTAAGTCCTCAAGTAAGTCGGGGGCTGTTTGCTGAACAGTGGCCGCGTAAGGGATAAAGCGATCCAGCTCAGCAATGGCGCAATGAACCATGGAGATGATGATGTCGCGGTCGTATTTTTCCTTTTCGAATAAATTGCTATGTCTAAATACCACCATTTCACGGTCGAAGTCGTATTCGAAATTACCGAGGGTCAGCTGTTTATTACTGCGAACGAGTAATTCTAGGGCGTAGGGAAGGTGCTTTTCCGAAAAAGACAGCGGAGATTCAGCGACGATCGCTAAAGCATTTAGTTCAGGAAAGACTTGAGCCAGTAAATGGACGCGAGTGTGATGTGCTTCGAAAGCTGTTTCGATGACTTGTCTTCCTTCTACTGTTTCGCATTGCCAGCCCTGTTCACCAAAAATGTCTAAGACGGACTGTAGCTGTAAGGAATGTGGTTGGCTCATAATAGAAAGGACGTAAGATTGAGGAAAATTAGTTGTTCTGCAAGTCCGGAGATGGAGGAGAGGATCGCTGTTGCATGACTCCGAGGAGCGCACTTTGTAATAGGTTTCGCTGAGCAGGTCTAAGAGGTCTGAGTGTAATTACCATTCCAGCTGTTTTTTTGGGATTAAAATGGAGGAGGAGCTGATTGCTTTTGGTTTCAATATCATCGATCTCTCCCCACTGGACCACTTGCATTTCCTTTTGCGCTTTTCTAAAGGGGAAGACCTCTACTCCAATAGGTGATAAGATGAGGTAGGCGTGCCGAGAACAAAAGAGAGCTGTTTTCAGGCAAACCGCAGCGAAAGGAAGGGGGAGTAAAGACCAAGCCCAATGGAGGGGAGGCGCTTCGCTGAAAGCCGTCGCGCACAGAACGATCGAGACGCTGATAAGAAAGCTAGCGCCGATGTAAAAAGCGATTGCTTGTTGATTTCGCGTGAAACGAAGTTCTCTTTCTGGAACTGCAATTTTTTGAGGGGCACCCATCTGGGTTCTTTTGATGCAAGAAGATGATGAAATGTTCAATCTATTCTTATCGAAGAAGTGAAGGTCCTTTCTTGCATCTATTCCGATTCGGGCGTAGACCCTAGAGGTAATGACTAGGAAATATGTTC
This sequence comes from uncultured Verrucomicrobiales bacterium, assembly GCA_937951675.1. Classification (GTDB taxonomy): domain Bacteria; phylum Verrucomicrobiota; class Verrucomicrobiia; order Verrucomicrobiales; family Akkermansiaceae; genus CALFBI01. Next base: position 61,114 of record CALFBI010000004.1, on the reverse strand, counting down.
GTGAAATTGACACTTTGACCGCCCTTCTTCGACAGGGGGCTTCTTTGAGAAAAGCAGTGATTCAAGGCTTGGATTTGCGAGAGGTTGATTTCGGTAAGCTTGATTGTGAAGAGGCTGTTTTTTTAGGCTGTCAGCTTCCTGACGGGGTAGGAGCATGCGAACTCTCTCAGAAAGGAGCTCTCTTTTTCCCCGATATTCCTCAGCTGCCTTACCGTCCTTACCGGCCAAAGCTGTATTCACGAGAAGAGTTAATGGAAGGGTGGACAGAAAGTGTGGATGAGAGTTTAGATCTTAAAATTTATCAATATTTTGTAGAAAAGGGCCGAACCAAGCCTTCCGTTTTTGAAGCTTTGATGCAGAGAATCCATGATCATGCCATCGACGATGCCCTGGGGGATTTATTAGAAGGGCGAGAGGAAAAAGATGGAGCAAAAAAAGTGGTAGGTATTATGGGAGGGCATAGCACTTCCAGAACGGATCCTTATTATAGAAAAGTCGTGTATCTTGCGCGAGACCTGACTAAGGCTGGTTATTTCGTCGCAACAGGAGGAGGTCCAGGAATCATGGAGGCGGGAAACCTTGGGGCCTATTTAGCAGACTTATCAGATGAGCAATTAGACGAGGTGATCTCATCTCTAGCGGGGGCGCCTAAGTATTCCGATCCTGGGTTTGTGGCAGCCGCTCAAAAAGTCATTGAGGCTTATCCAGTAGGACATTCAAGTTTGGCTGTTCCCACTTGGTTTTATGGGCATGAGCCTACGAACCAGTTTTCAGTGCATGTGGCGAAGTATTTTTCAAATAGTTTGCGAGAAGATGGACTTCTCGCAATAGCAACTCATGGAGTAGTCTTTGCTCCGGGGAGTGCGGGAACGACGCAAGAGGTTTTCATGGATGCGGCTCAGAACCATTATAAGACTTACGAGGTCATTAGTCCGATGGTTTTTCTAGGAGAAGAACACTTTGGGGAAAAAACCTCTATTTATGAATGTCTTTTGAAGCAGGCTGGTTCAAAGACTTATGCGGAATCAATCTCATTATGTGAGACGGTAGAAGAAGCCGTTGCGTTTATTCAGTCACATCCGCCTCGTTAAAGGCGACCCCGTTTCTATTTTTGAGGGATTTTGAGAACTTGCCCCAACTTGATCGTTGATCCAGAAAGCTTGTTTGCTTTCTGGATTTCAGCGACGGAGACTCCGTATTGGCGGCTCAGAGAATAGAGAGTGTTACCTTTCACCACGGTATGAGAGCGTGAACGCGAGATCGGCTTTTTGACCGGAGGCTTTGGTTGAGCCTTCACTTTTGCTTTAGGCTTCGGACGAGATTTGGTGGTGGCCTTAGGCTTAGGTTTAGGCGTTATTTTCGGTTTAGGCTTCGATTGAGAAGTGCTTGAGGAAGGTTTTTTAGAAGGAAGGCTTTTTTTCGGGGCCTTGATTTCCTTTTTGTGAGCTCGAGTTGTAGAAGTTTTTTTCTTCTTCTTCGTGGCTTTCTTCTTTTTCTTTTTTACTTTTGCCGGCGAGTCGTCAGCCCAAGCTTCTACATAATTCCCATTGGAATCGAAAGGGCCATCTACTCCATTGAAGCCAGATGCGTGAGCAGGAGGAGAGTGCGAGCACTGGCAGAGCACGCAGCAAATAAGAGTATAAGGTAGGGTCCTCCAAAAGATCACTTAGGGAGGATACAGAAGCTGAAAAAGATCTCAATCAATTAGTTAAGTAAACTTAATGAATTGATTGAGAAGAAGCATTTAAAGGAGAAGTTTCCGGTAAAGATTATCTAAAGGGAGTTGAAGCCCGATGTAAAAATCGCCAAATTCGGCGTAGGTGGCCGAGACTTCATCAAAGCGCATTTCGTGAACGATGTCTTTGATGTCGGAAGTGGACTTGGAGAGGAGGGTGACACCCCATTCCATATCATCAAGGCCAGTGGACCCGGTGATGAGTTGTAGGATTTTTCCTGCATATTTCCTGCCAGTAGTGGCATGAGATTTCATTAATTTCCTTCTGACCTCGTAATCGAGATTATACCAGTTTTGATCAACATTCCTTCGTTTAGACATGGGATAAAAGCACATTACAGGCCAGTCAGGTAAGACGGGGTAAAGCCGGTGTTTTAGGTAGTGCTCCATTCGGGCATCGAACTCAGAGAGAGCTTCTTCGTATTCAGCGCTTTTTTCAGAAAGACCTTTTTCTTGAATTAAGGTTTCTTGCCCGTATTGCTCTCGAGAAGTGGTGTATTCTGAGCTCTCAGTGACAGAGAGGTATGAGTAAGATGGGGTGAGAACGTCCGCTCCAAGTGAGAGGCTGAGTTGTTTCTCGAATGCGATCGAGTCCTGCAAATCAGGGGTGAGGAGCATGAAACCAATATCAGCCTTTGGGCTGACCATGGCGAAGGTGAGAAGGTGGGTCTCTTTCGTGGATCTGATTTCTTGCACAAGTTCAGCAAGACGGGTTTTAGCTTCGATTTTATCTTGGTTATCGAGCATTTCCCATTGTGTATGGTCAATCTGGTAGAAGAGGTGCTGCACATGCCAGCCTTCATGAAGTAATACAGGTGAGATGGGTTCAGGCATCGTTAATTGTGTAAAATAGGTGTTTTTAAAATGGGGACGAACTCTTGTGCTTTTCGAGCCTCTAAGGAGGCCTCTCTGAGCATGATAGTCCAGAGGGCTGAATTTCCAACTTTCATTTCGGCTAATTCTGAGTCTTGAATGCCATTGGGTAGGACGTAAGAAAATTGTCGTGATTGAGTTCTTTTAATAACACCATTTTCAATTTGAAGCGTGACGAGGTCCCCAATACTACTTCCTTCAGTGTTGATGAAGCTGAGTCGCATTTTTCCATCAGGACAAGTGTCAGAAATCTCGAGCGTAACGAGAGGGTAAAGGTCGTGGTTCTTGCTGGAAGGGTAAAGAGCGTGGTTTGAATTCACCCATTGAGTGTGAAAAGAGCTTAGATAAATATGCTTTCCTTGGAGCGGTGCGGAGTCAGGTAGCACCACGTTGTCATTAGGAGCGATGTTTTTATAAAGGAGAAACGCTCCTAAGACCGCGAGGCTCAGAATCGAAAAAACAACAATAGAGGCGATTTTTTCTATTTTAAGTTTTTCTTTACCCACTCGCTCGAAACTTTCGCTTTGTTCGGGAGCTTCGAATGTCGCAATCGTTTTGTTTTGCGTTTCGATAGGTGCAGAGTTTGAAGAGGTGGGCGAAGCAGAGGGAGGGGGGAGTTCAATAGGTGTCCGACGGAACTTGGTGTTTCGAGGTTGCGAATCTTCCTCCCCAGAAAGATCATCAGACCAAAAATCATCTTTTGCCGGAGCTTTTTTAGCGGGGAGAGTTTCTTCAGTATGGGACGAAAGGGGGCTAATAGCGCTTGTTTTGGGGGAAGAAGAAGGAAGGTCGAGAACAATAAAGTCGTCATCCTCAAGGCTCAATTCTGCTTCATCTTCACATTGCAGAATAGGGATAACGGCTTCAGTTGTTTTGTCAGGTTGTGAGGTTTCAAGCTCTTCGAGTTGGAATTCATCGTCATCAAAGACATCTGAAAGGTCTTTTTTTGATTTGGAATGAGGAGCTTCTGCCATAGGATGAAAGCGATTTAAGGTTGGGTAAAGTGACTTTACCAGACTTGAATTGATCTCCGAAGAGGAAAAAGAGTTTGATTGTGAGCGCAAGTTCAGCGATCTCTTGTGCAACAAAAAATTAAGTTATGGCAGACCGAGAAGATAAAAACCCAGAAAATGCCGCAGGCGAATTTTACGTCGATAGTCAATGTATTGATTGCGACCTCTGTCGGGAGACCGCTCCTAATAACTTCACCAGGGAAGATGACGAAGGGTATTCATACCTTTTCAAGCAACCTGAGAATGAAGAGGAGCGAGAGCAATGTGTGGAGGCAATGGAAGGTTGCCCTGTTGAAGCAATTGGTGAAGACGGGAAAGATTGAGTCCAAAGGAGCACCGAGCCCGTAAAGCACTCGAAGCAAGAGTGCTTCGAGAGTGGCGGGGCACATACGAAGTCGCTGATCCTCATCGCAATGTGCGTGAGGCCGGAGGGGCATTAGATGCGATCCTGAAAAAACTGCATCTAGGTGAAGGACTCGAAGAAGAAAAGATTCGAGAAGCTTGGCTAGAAATTGCGGGGAGTTTCATCGCGAAGCATACGAGTCCCGCTTCTCTGAAACGAGGTGTGTTGACTATTAAGATGACTCAGCCCTCGATGCGATTCGAATTGGAGCAATCTAAAGGGATGCTGCTTCGTAAAGTTCAGGCTCATTTTTCCGCTCAAATCGTTAAAAAGCTTCAGTTTGTTATCGCGTAGATTATGAGCATAAAAAACCTTATTTTTGATTGGTCCGGCACCCTCGTGGATGATTCTGGTCCGACACTTGATGCAACTAATGTGGTTTTTGGCCGCTATGGATTGCCTGCTTTTAGTTGGGAAGATTTTCAAAAAAGCTTTCGCCTTCCTTACCCTGAGTTTTATGAAGAATTTCTTCCTGAAGTTCCAATTGATGAGCTAGAGCTTCATTTCCGGAAGGCTTTCAACGAATCGGAAGCAGGAGTGACTCTTTTGCAGGGCGCGAAAGAAGTCTTAGAGAAAGCGAAGCAAATGGGAGGCAGACTTTTCATCTTAAGCAGTATGGATCAGTCGACTTTAGAAGCACAAGCACGTGAATTTGGGCTGATTGATTATTTTGAGGTGATTTATGCGAGCGTGATCGATAAACGAATCACCCTGGAGCAAATGCTGATCCAGCACGCTCTTGTTCCAGAAGAGACCGTTTTCTTGGGTGATATGGTGCATGATATCCGAACGGCTCAACACTGTGGAGTCACCTCTATGGGGTTACTCACAGGGTATGATCCTGCGGCTCGTCTTCAGGCCGAAAATCCTGATTATTTGTTTCCGAGCCTCACTCAAGTGATTAAACATCTAGGTTCAAATAGCTTAGTTTCTCAGGGGGGCGGGTTGGTTTCGCGGGATCAGATTAGGGTGAGACGATTAGAAGTGTGGACTCATATTGGAGTTCCGGAAGAGGAGCGTGAAGAGGCACAAAAGCTTTTAGTCGACTTAGAGATTACTCCTAAAATCCCTTTTAATGAACAAGAAGACGAAATTGAGCGAACGGTTGATTATTACGCAGCGACGCGGGAAGTGATTCAGCTAGGAGAGCAAAAACCGAGAAAACTAATCGAAACATTAGCAGTAGAGATCGCCGAGCACCTTCTTGCGAAAGATTGCCAAATGGCTTCAATTAAAGTTTCTATCGAAAAAATGATTTTGGATGACGCTCAATATGTCGGAGTGAGCTGTTGTCGAGGTCGTTTTGAATAATGGGGAAGGGTCTCTAAGGATCATAGGAAGGTGAATTGAAATGAGTGAGACCGAAATAGATCGCGGAAAGGAGGGGGATAAAGAGCTCGTATTGAGGGCTCAAAATGGAGACGCCTTAGCTTTCGATGAGTTGGTCGAGAAGTATTCTCGCAAGCTTTACGGGTTGGTCTACCATATGACTTCAAACCATGATGATGCGAATGACCTTCTACAGGATGTTTTTGCGAAGGCTTATCGGTCGATCAAGCGCTTTCAGGGGCGCTCTTCCTTCTATACTTGGATTTATACCATCGCGGTGAACATGACCTTGAACTTTCTTAAAAAGAGAAAGAGACGGGCGGCTATGAGCTTAGATCACATCGATTCAGGTATTCAAAATGATCCTGCTTTTATCGATTATAGCCATCGAGCGAACCCAAGACACCAAGTAGGAGTTAACGAGCTTCAAAAAAAATTGAACGAAGCGCTGATGAAGCTGTCAGAGGACCACAGAGCAGTTGTTACAATGTTTGATATTCAGGGAGTCCCCCATGCGGAGATTAGCAAAATCCTGGGTGTTACAGAAGGCACCGTTCGATCTCGTCTGCACTACGCTCACAAGCAGTTACAAGCTTTCTTGGTCGATTACGCTCCCTAAATAATCTTTTCTCATACTTATGCCTCAAGAATCAGACCAATTCAAAGAACTTCAGTCCTTACTTCAATTGAAGCGGCACGAAACTCCAGGGGAGGAATATTTCCAGAAATTTCAGCAAGATTTCCGAGAAGTTCAACGCGCTGAATTGTTGAAGCGATCCGCGCGTGGTTTGTTTTTTGAAAGGGTCAAAGAGTTTTTTGGGGCACAGCTTGTTTGGCAAGGCGCCGCTGTTGCAGGTATTTTAGCGCTTCTTTCAGTTTCATTTTTCTTGGGGCAGAGTGCGGATCCTGAAAGTGCTGTGGCAGAAGTTCAAGAGTCTCAAGAAGTGCTAGGGGGGGCCTTGGCGTATACCGATTCGCGAAGTTTTGGAGTGAGTCCATTAGGGCAGTATCAGGGAGTTTCGATAGGAGAATTTTAATTTCAATGAATATGAGAACGACATTTTTAGCATTTACTTGTTTTTTTTCTGTGGCCGCACTTGAGGCCGCTCCGGAAGTTTCTTTTTTGGCTGGCTCGACGAAAATCCAATCGGAGGCGTTCAGCACGGGCCAAAAAGGGGTTCTCGCTACGATCGCGGCGATTGGCGTAGATCCGACGAAAGCAGCTGTGAACGGAGTAACTGCGAAGTTACTTCTTCACGATCATGTCAGTCGCTTAACTCTCCTTCAATTTGAAGGAGAAGCAGATCATCATCTCGGGGAAGGGGGCGGAAGCCCTACCATAGGAGATCATTTTCTTTATTCTAAGGAAGATAAGGCCCGCTATCTTGGTGAGATTACTCATTTTGGAGGGAGAATTTTACCTTTAACGATGTATCGGGTTCAGTATGCAGAGGGGAAAGTTCCACTTGCTGGGACCCTTCTTAAAAATGAAAAAGGGGAAGTCGTCGCGATTGCGCACCAACCTTTTAAAGATTCAGGCCCGATTGCTTTCGCTTTACCGGTGCAGGTGATGAGTAAAATTTCCCAAGATTATGCAAGTCACCAATCGATGCAGCGTAGCTGGGTGGGGATCAATATGGATCTAGAAAATGTTTCGCCCGTCGTCCTTGGTGTTCGCCCAGAGTCTCCAGCAAAGAAGGCTGGATTGCAAAAAGGGGACGTTATTATCAAAATTGCAGGGCAGCTTGTAGGAAATTATCAAGAATGCGTGAATCGGTTTTATTTTCTCAAGCCAGGAGAGAGCTGTGAACTCAGCGTGATTCGTGGGGTTGATGTAATGGAGTTGAAATTAACCCCATCTCTCTACCCTAAAGCAGTGGCGCATTAAGCCTTTTGCGACCTGCTTGTGAAATTTTTCACAAAGTGATTGAGGCTTTGTCTTGTGGGCATTACCTTAATTGCACACAAGACGTTATGGTGACTCCTAATTCAGATCTCGCTCACGCAGCATACGACTCTAAAGTTGAAGGTAATATTATTTTTACGCGTTTAGATTCCGCCATTAACTGGATGCGAAGCAATTCGCTCTGGCCAATGCCAATGGGTTTGGCTTGCTGCGCTATTGAGTTGATGGCAACAGGAGCTTCCCGCTTTGATATTTCTCGTTTTGGGGCAGAAGTGATGCGTTTTTCACCTCGTCAAAGTGATGTGATGATCGTTTCTGGAACCGTGACGTATAAGATGGCTCTGGCAGTCAAACGGGTTTGGGATCAAATGCCTGGGCCGAAGTGGTGCATTGCGATGGGAGCCTGTGCTTCGAGTGGGGGCATGTATCGTTCTTATGCTGTTTTACAGGGAATTGATCAATTGATTCCAGTGGATGTTTATATTTCAGGTTGTCCTCCACGGCCCGAAGCTCTCATTGAGGGTTTGATGAAATTACAGAGAAAAATTGAAAAGGAAGAGTCCGCTAAAGCTCTTCTAGTCGCGCCAGAAGAGGCTTAATCTTGTTTAAATTTTTGATTTTAAAAGTTTCGTTTTATGAGCCTAAATCCTGATGCCTCAACCCTCCAATCGAAATTCAAAGACTCGATTAAAGAAGTAATAGAGTTTCGTTCTGAAACGACTCTGATTGTAGAGCTTGATTCTCTGCGGCCTATTCTGGAATATTGTAAAACAGAGTTAGGTTATGATTTTCTCATCGATATTTCGACTTTAGATCATTATGGCGAAGAGCCAAGATTTGAATCTGTTCACGAACTTGCCGTTGTTGATGACTCTAAACATCTTCGGCTTCGGGCTCGGGTTGAAGAAGATCAGGAAGTCCCTTCGGTTGTAGACCTTTGGGCGACTGCAGATTGGCATGAACGTGAAGCTTATGACATGATGGGTATTCGTTTTACGAATCATCCCGATTTACGCCGCATTCTTATGTGGGAAGGGTATCCTTATTTCCCGCTTCGAAAAGAGTTCCCGCTTGCTGGGAAGCCGACTGATATGCCTGATGTTGCTTTCACTGGAGTAGCTCCTCTAGAAGGAGGCCCTTTCGTGACAAGTTCAGGTTCAGGAGGGCGGGTTTCCGCGGAACCTCGCGCAAAAGGGGAAAGCTGAAAAAGCCCAATGGGGCTAAAAAAGAGTTGTCCTGACTCGACCTTGAGAGGCTGAAGAGGTTAGAGTGCCTACAAATGCCTAAAACCCTTCATTTTATTTCTCGTTCCTGGGAAATGAAAAACCTGTTTTCGCCTATCGGGTGGGTGCTGTTCTTCATTCTATTGGTGCATGGCCTGAAGGAGGTCTCAGGGGAATCTGGCGTTTTTTACCAGTATCTAGGGTTGCATTCTTCGGACTGGAGGGGGTGGGGGCTCTTACATTTACTCAGCTATGGTTTTGTTCACGGAGGGTTCTGGTTTCATCTGTTGCCCAATTTTTGGGTGCTTTGGTATTTTGGCCGTTTTATTAACCGAGTCATAGGGAAGAAGGCCTTAACTGTGATTCTACTAAGTGGTTTTCTTTGCGGAGGAGTAGGTTTTTTGATTTTGCGACCAGCGGGGATTTTGGTGGGAGCTTCGGGGGCGGCCTATGCCTTAATCTTAGCGAGCACGGTTTATGAATCCGAATTTCGTTTTTTAAGAGTGCGCTTTGCGTCTAGAAACCTTGCCATTGCTTTAATCTCTTTTAGTGCCCTGTTTACTGTAATGATGAGGATTGATTTCAATGAAGCGCTGCCGGCGTTTTTGAAGGATTTGGAAATCTTTCAAGTCCTGGTTGCCTTGCAGTCCATTGGTCACGAAACGCATTTATTTGGCGGCATCGCAGGGTGGTTGGTAGCGCATCGTTCCGTGCGGAATCGTATGACTAAAGAGCGCTTGTTGGCACAGAGGAAAGGCGATTTGGTTAAAGCGAAGAAAAGGTCTTCTGAAATGGTCTAATAGGAATCATCACAGCGGCGAGGGCGGTAATCAGAGTGTCGATAACGTTTTTGATACCGGGAATGATCTCGGTAAGACCGGTCGTCGTAATGACGTCTTTCGTAAGAGCGGCGATGACAGCGGCAAGAAGAGTGGTGGCATTTGGAACACCGCTTTTTTTTATATTTTCGATGATCATGTTGAGCCGCCAAGATGAGTCCGCCCAGCACAAGAGCTCCGACCGCAATGGGAGCGATAGACCGTGAGGAATTTGAGTGATAAGGGTCAACAGCGCAAGATGTTGCTCCAAAGAGAGTTGAGATGGTGATTATTATCAGCAAGGTCCAGCTTTTTAGGCGGTTCATAGCGATTGGACTTGTCAGGTGCATCATTCATTCAATGAAAATGTTTTTTTGTAACGCATATACAATGTCATCACATTGTTCTTGCCCTGATTCGTTTTTATCGGCATTAATATGAAATGAGAAAGGCGCTTTCTGTCCGTCAGGTCATCAACAAAAAACGAGGATTTACACTAGTTGAAATGCTTGTGGTTGTAGGTATTATTGGCCTTTTATTAGCTCTTGGGACCACTGGTATCAATCGGATTGATAAAGGCCAGAGTTTAGATGTTTCAAAAGCACTGATTGCGACTATGCTGGAAGAAGTTCGGCTCAGGTCGAGTGTCTCAAGTGAGCGAGTAGGCTTAGTGATCCATAATGATGTCGCGGCGACAGGTCGTTATGAAGAGCGACCGATGCGTTATGTTGCGATAGCCACTTTTAAAGAAGAGCCTGGAGCCAGTGCTTGGGAACTCGATGCAAGAGGAGAGATTTTATCAAAACGAATTTATATGGATCTTACCGGAAAAACGGTGGAGAACATTAATCTTCCTGGGGAGGGCTCCGTTCAATGTGCGGTGATTGAGTTCAAAAATGGGAGATTTGCGGGAACGCCTCAAGATTCAGTGATTGTTCTCGCCGACACCCGTCGCTTGCCGGGTCAAGCCCCTGTCTTTGGAGAAGGGACTAGACGCATTGAAACGTCTTCAGGAATCAAAATTTGGGGGAATGGAAGTCAATCTGAATTCCGGAATGTGAAGCAAATGACAGACCATGAAAAAACTCTCTAATAGATTTATAAAATCGATATGAAAAAAGGATTTACATTACTCGAAGTCGTCATTGCTCTGGGCGTAGTGGCTCTATTGCTCACGTCATTTCTAACTGTTTTTGGTCCGGCCACCGCAGCCGTCCAAAGAGGAACCTCAACCGACGAGGCGGAACGTCTTTCTGAATCATTAAACCAAAGCTTACAGGAATATAATGTTAATGATCCTACCGCGACTCCAGCTGGTGAGTTATCTCCTTTTGAAATCGCCTTTCAAAATCTTTCAAATATTCAAACGGCAACGTCGATAGGTTTTTTAGTTTTTGATTATCAGGCTAATCCGGCCAGTTTAGATGGTAGGCAAATGGCTCCTGTTACAGAGGCTCCAGCAGGTGAAATTCTTCGCGCGAATGATACTTTTACGCATCAAACAATTGTCTTTGACCAATCTCAAGCGACAGCGTTAGCTCGTAATTATTTAGAGGCGGCGAAAAATCAGGTTTTCTTGGTGCAGATCAAGCAGCTCGTTTACAGTAACGACGGGGAGCTTATGGAGTCGGACAGCACAGGCGGCCTTACGGGGATGAGACCAGATGGTGGAGGGGGTTACACTGTTTATGCGAGCTCTTCGATGCCGGGTGGAACCGGTATTTATCCAGAAGCAGTCATTGCCTATCAGGCGAATTTTTATTTACTGCCCTCTAATGATCCGCTTTATATTAGCAGGTTGACTGCTGAAGTAGTAGCAGAGAAATTAGGTTCTCCTGTGTTTAGTCGGAATATGGCAGTGTTAAGATAAGATCAACTTGTTACTCAACATGAAAAAAAGTATTTTAAAAGGATTCTCGTTAATAGAGCTCATGGTTGCGATGGCGGTAACCACCTTTATTATTTTGCTGATTGTGCCGGTGACCGTTTTAGCGATCGATGGCTGGCAGAAAACGGAGTCTCAGATCAACTCAACTCGCATTGCACGAATTGTTTTTGATTCGTTAGTGGAAGATCTGGAGCAAGCTGTGATTCAGAGTGGGTCAGATGCGGAGTGGTTGAGGTGCGAGGAGATTACTTTGAATGAAGATTTGGGGAATAATGCAAATCGAAGCCCTTCAGTGACCCAATTAACGTTTTTCTCTACTGCTAACGACGCGTATGCCAATTTGGCCGCTGAAGCACCCAATCCAGGAGGAGACGTGTGTGTGATTCGATATGAAATGCTTTTTGAGGATCCTTTCGTAAATAATAATACAACTCTTGATAATAATACTTATATTCTGCAAAGAACCCGTATTAATCCAGACAATACATTTACTGATGTTATAGGGAATAGTGATTTAAATGCAGCTTATGATACTGAGCGAGGTGATCGTTTTAGCTCGGTCGTGGCTGAAGGCATTTATTCACTGGCTTATAATTTTAATATTGAATATACACGGAAAAAAAATGATGATGATGATGATGATGAAGTTGTTGTTGCTTATCAAATTGTGACAGTGAGTCAGTCTGCGAGGGGACGTGGTAATGATGCTTCTAGCCGGACGACGGTGTCTTCAGTTCCTGTTTTAAGATATACGGGGATTGGGATAGGTTCTAATCCTGCAGCAGCTGTTACAGCTCCTGAGGTGGGTTCTTGGCAAGCAGGTGTGATTAAATCGATTGATGTCGTTATGACCATTATTGATCGTCAAGGGTTGGAGCCCTTGAAAAATACAGGAGCTGACTTGACCTCGAACCAAAGTCATTTTTCGGAGTATACCAAAACCTTTAAGCGCACGATTTTCTTACCATCTCCTTAATCGAGTAAGAGAGCAAAACGGTTATTTTGTTGCATGCAACAGTTTGGAGGATTAGTCTACTGACTAAGTTTATGGCTACCATCTATGATGTTGCAGAAAAGGCAGGCGTTTCAACCTCGACAGTTTCGAGGGTCCTAAATGGTTCTTCTCTGATTGGTCCAGAGGTAGCAAATAAAGTGAAGGTAGCTGCGGGTGAATTAGGCTACCAAAAGCGGCAGGTGAAACGTCATGTTGAACGAGCTATTCTGAATATTAAGCTCGTTCTTCCTCAGCATGATGCCGCGACCAAAAATCTGTTCTATGATTTTTCGGAATTAGCAGATGGATTACGAGAAGGGCTTGCGCCCGCAAAGTTGAATTTGCTCACGGATACCCTGGGTCGGGGGTTTGACCCTTTTCCTCATAAAAAAGGAGGCGATATTGATGCTTTTGTATTCGCGTTTCATCGCCCGTCAAAACGAGTTCTGGAAGAAATCCAAGGTCGCAAGATTCCTTATATGATCATTAACCGGGATGTTCCTAAATCACCTTGGGTTTCGGCAGATCATGCTCACGGCATCGAGCTTTTGATGGCTTACCTTGTTGAAAAAGAAAGCCCTAAAAAATTCTGCTTCATCGGTTATGAGGGAATTGATGATGTTTACACAAAACGTTCAGAAGCCTACCTCAAGCAAGTGAGTCGGTTTGGAATCGACGCTCTGCCACCACAAATGGTGTGTTCGTCTCCTGACCGTTTGAAAGGGGAAGCTCTCCAAGATTTACTTAGCAAAGGAGTGAGGACCTTTTTATGTGTGAATGATATTTTAGCCGCGGTCGTTATTCAGCAACTACGAATCCTAGGGAAATCAGTCCCAGGAGAAGTGCGGGTGACTGGATTTGATAATTCTCCTGTGCGAGAGATCGTGCTGCCTTCATTAACAACGGTAAGCCTCCCAGTTCAGCAATTAGGGAAAGAGGCTGGTAAGATGATCAATGCGGCGGTGATTAAGCACCTAGAGATCCCTGAGTCCTTGTTACTGAAAGGAGAACTCCTGCGAGGAGAAACGGCTTAAAGTTTACTAAGGGAGGAGCACATAGCGCTTTTTCTGGACGAGGATGTGAGGCGGTGTGTGTGTTTTCTCAAAAGCAAGATATCCTGCTTGGAGCTCTTTCCAGAACAAGAAAGAAGGATGTCTTGCATAAGCGCGGAGCTTTTTCTCTTCGAGCGCAAAAGGGAAAATATGAATCATGACTTTTTTCTGCGAAGATTTGAGCGCTGCTTGGCAGAGAGTGTAGATTTCTTCGATTCCGGGGTTGGTCATCGCAAAGCAACCAATGGAAGCGTGCCCTCCATGAACCATAATAAAAGACCCTGTTCTCCGGTGGGTTTTATCATATTGGTTGGGATACCCAATGTTGAAAGAAAGGTGGTAGCTACTATTAGGGTTAAAGCTTTTAGGCGTGATGGAATAAAAACCTTCAGGTGCTTGGAAATCACCTTCTGCTAATTTGGGGCCGAGGCGGCCAGACATCCCTGCGATCGGGTAAGTTTTGAATCGAACCATTGATAGTGAATGGGGAGGCCTCATCCATAGTTCGAGTTGTTTGTTTTTTTTGAAGATGCGAATGAAGACTTCGTTTCCAAGTTGCAGGTCTTTTTTTTGAAGCTCGGAGCTTAGGAGAGGAGAGACTTTGTGAATGATTTTACGAGACCGCGGCGACTCTGGAAAGGGCGCCGAATGAATAACATCCACTAAAAGAAAAAAACAGAGGTAGGGGAGGAAGAAGGCATTCATGATTTCAATCAGTGGAAATGATAAAGAACAAAAAACTTTTTGCGAGGAACTTTAAAACGGTCGTGCTTTTTTAGAAAAAATAGCGAATCTAGCAATATGAACAGTGCAATCGGAGTCATCGGAGGAAGTGGGCTCTACGATATGGAGGGCCTAGTCAATCGAACAGAGTGTCGAGTAGAGACGCCGTTTGGAGACCCTTCAGATGTCTTAATCGGGGGTGAAATGGATGGTCGGCAAGTTTGGTTTTTACCCAGGCACGGGAAAGGCCATCGGCTATTACCTACCGAAATTAATCACCGCGCTAATATTTGGGCGCTTCGTTCTCTAGGAGTCAGGCATCTCATTGCGGTGACCGCGGTGGGGAGCCTCAAGGAAGAATTACCCCCGAGAACGATTGTGTTACCAGACCAGTTTTTTGATCGCACGACACAGAGAGCTCAACACACCTTTTTTGGCCAAGGAATCGTAGCACATGTTTCTTTTGGGCAACCGATTTCGCAAGCTTTGTCGGGAATCCTTGAAGAGGCGGTGAAAGAGCTTGGTATTTCAGCACAGGTAGGAGGCGTTTATGTCAATATCGATGGACCTGCTTTTTCGACTCGAGCTGAGAGTGAGATGTATCGTCATTTTGGCTATGATATTATAGGGATGACAAACATGGCAGAGGCTAAACTCGCTAGAGAAGCAGAAATAGCACTCGCTACGATTGGGTTGGTTACGGATTACGATTGCTGGAAAGAAGAAGAGGAAGTGGACGCTCAATCGGTGGTCGAGCACATGAGGGTGAATTCAGCCACCGCGAAAAAAATCATTCGTGCCGCGATTAATAAGATTCCTTTGACGGCAGATTGGCCAGAGCATCATTCTCTAGACAGAGCTATCATGACGGCTTCGTCAGATTGGGATAAAACCACGAAAGAAGCCCTTGCCCCGATTTTAAAACCTTTTCTTTCTAAAGAAAGCAATTGAATAGACGTGACAGGCCTCTTCGCTTTTCTAAAGATAACCAGATCATAAAAACTCTTATCATGGCAAAACGTTCACTTGTTATTATGCTCCTCATGGCTTTTGTCATGTTTTCGACAAACTGTTCGGCAGATAAGGATAAGCTCCAAAAGCCGGTGCCTCCTGTGAAAACAAAGGCAAATACACAGTATCGTCCTCCAAGTTACCTTAAGAACGATCAAACCGTAATGCTAGGGGCTCATTTCCAAGGGCTTGTCGGGACCACTCATAATTCGGGGCTTCGAAATGAAAAATTCATTGCTCTGACCTTCGATGATGGGCCGCACCCTAAGAATACGCCTCGTCTTTTAGAGATGTTGAAATCAAGAAACATCAAGGCAACCTTTTATGTCATCGGAAGTAGTATTGACTCGAATCCTCATATTCTGAAAAGAATTGTGGCAGATGGCCACGAAGTTGGGAACCACACTTATACTCATGGAAATTTGAGTAAAATGTCTGATGCCGCTCTTCGTCGTGAGCTAGATCGTTGCCGGGATTCTATCGGTCGGGTGACAGGGGTGCAGCCTCGCACGATGCGTCCTCCTTATGGAGCTTTACTCACGAGACAAAGGGAAATGATCATGCGGGAATATGGGTATCCTACGATTCTATGGGATGTTGATCCTCGTGATTGGCAACGTCCTGGACCAAGCGTCGTGACACAGCGTATTTTGACAGGAACGAGAAACGGTTCGGTTGTGCTTGCGCACGACCTTCACAAGCCAACGATCGATGCGATGCCAGCCACTTTGGATGGTTTACTGAGAAAAGGTTATCAGTTTGTAACTGTTTCTCAGCTGCTTTCGAGAAAAGCGAGTGCTCAGTGAGAAACGTTTTTTGGGCTTAACGCATGCTTGGAAAGTCTTATTGGAAGGAAGTCCAATCCGTTAGTGCACTTACAAAATGTGCTCATGACCTCTTAGGTGAGTTGGGCCATTTTGAACCGGAAGAAAGTGAGAGTCTTTATCAAGTCTCACAACCTTATCAGATTGCCTTTCTGGGAACTCCGGCTTCTGGGAAGTCTTCTCTCATAGACGCACTGATAAAAAAACATTCTCAGGAGGAGAGTGGCCTTTCTTTGGGGAGCACTGAATTTTTAGAAGTTTCAATTAAGCAAGGGAGCGAAAGCTCTACTCCTCAAGATTTGGTGGGAAAGGCTGATGTCGTTGTGATTTTACTCCATCCCGAGAATCCCTGGGATGCTTTGATTTGGAATACGATTGAAAAGCTGAAAGCAGGAGGTTTTCCTTTAATTCTATGCCTTTCGATGGCTGATCAGATAGGAAAAGAAGAAGTAGAAGTGTTAAAAAATCATTTGGATTCTTTGACTCGGCAAAGGTTAGGTGAAAGTCAGCCTGTAATGGGGGTTTCAGTTTCTTCACCTCACGGGATGATAGATTTAGAGCAGGAAGTAGAGTCTTTACTAGAGGCTTCGGTCTCCCGTTCTTCCGCTCTTGCGAAAGCTTCCCTGGAAGTAGGGGCGCTTCTTCGGGACGCAGAGCAGGCGATTGATTTCAGGCGTTCACAATTACATGAAAATGTGGCCCACCTTTCAGCTTTGGAAGGTGAGGTCAGGGAGCTAAGGCAAGTTTTAGCCCCTAAGATTTCACAAGATTTTGAAGATCTAGCGGTTCTTTTTGTGAGGGTGGCGAAATCAAAAAAGAAAAGTCTGAGAGAAATGTTGTCTCTCCTGCCGACTTTTTATCGATTATTTCGCCCAAGTTCTATTGCGACTGAGCTTGAAGAAGAGTTAAACGAAGAAGCCAGAGAGCTTTTACTTTCGAAAGTAGCACTAAGTGGTCGAGACTTGATCGAAGGGATTTCAGGGCACTGGTCAGGGATAGAGAAGAAGATCGAAGAAAAAATAGGAAGTGAATTGACTGATTTTGAAATGTTCACCCCCCGTTTTCACGAAGTGCAAATTGCACATCTAGCTCATATTGGAAATTTCCTTCCGGGATTGATTTCACAGCTTCGGTTGAAAAGTTTTTTGGATGGAGAAGTCAGCTCTCACCAATCTCAGGCACAGCGGTATCTGGTCATTATTTTTCTGCTACTTGCCATTTCAGGAGTCTTGGGTGTCTTTGCACCTCAGGTCGTAGCTTGGAGCGGTGTTTTATTATCGGGAGGAGCTCTGTTCTATACGATGTTTCGCTTGAAACATTCTGCGATGAAGGTTCAAAGCCATTACGAGGACTATACAAGTCGTGCTCATCATCATTTTAAAGAGCAAATGGAGCCTCGCTACGAAGTTGGAATTAGAACTTATTTTCGAGTCTACAGCACATTACTTAATGGGCTAAGGAGTGATTTATTAAACCGGCAAGAGCAGCTCGGGCCTTTATCGGAAAAATGGAACCAACTCTTTTTTGAATACCATGCCATGAAAACGCACAAGTCCTCTCCAGAGAACTTGTGAGTCATAAAGGGTATTTGTTTACTTAAGGTTTTTGATTTCCGTCTTTGCGGCGTTTGGCATGCTTTCTTTTTAGCAAACCTGCTTCACGAGTTTCTTTTTTTTCTTCTTTACTAAGTTTTCCGTCTTCGTTTTTGTCGAACTTTTCGAGAATCATCTGGCGGTGAGCTTTGCGGGCTTCTTGCCTTTCTTCCTCGTTGAGTTTGCCATCTTGGTCCGCGTCGAACTTCTCGATCCTTTTTGCATGGCGAGCTTTCCGAGCTTTTTGACGTTCTTCTTTATTGAGTTTCCCATTTTTGTCTTGGTCAAACTCTGCAATAATTTCAGGTGGGAGAGGGCGGTGAGACTTTTTCTTTTTTCCTTCGGCATGAGCCGAAGTGGAGACAATACAGAAAAGAGCGAGCGTAGATAATAAGGGATGTGTTTTCATAGTAATGATGCGTTAATCAATATGAAAAACACTTCATTACGATAAAAGTTGCGCAAAAACCCCGAACTTTTTTGACGGTTATGATTTATCTGAATCAGTCGGATCGGAAATATCTTCTTCTTCGCCTTCTTCGGTCTCTTCAAGTAGTGGCTCGAGATCTTGCGTGTCGTCAAAGTAAACGACATCTTCATCATTTCGAGAGACACTTACTGTAGGCGTTGCTTTGGCGAGAAGTTTTTCCATTTTCATTCGCTCTTCGGCTTCTTCTTGTAGGCGTGCTGCTTCTTCTTTACGTCCAGTGAAGTAGCTTAACCAAATACATATTTCATAGAGGATGATCATTGGCCCCGCCATGAGGCATAAGGTGAACGCATCAGGGGTAGGGGTAATCAATGCCGCAATCACAAAAATGGCTAGGATCGCATAGCTCCGTGAAGATTTCATGGTCTGATATCCGAGAAGCCCGAGTTTAACAAAAGTCATGACGATGACAGGGAGCTCGAAGGCTAAGCCGAACATTAAGGTGAACCGAGAGGCGAATTTGACGTAGTCTCCGATTTTAAAATCAGGCGTGATGCCCATTCCGCGATCAAGCTCGTAGAAGAATTCAAGGGCTCGAGGTAAAACAATCAGATAGGAAAAAAGAACACCTATAATAAAAAGGCCAAAGCCTACAACGAGGGCTCCATAAAGGGCCTTTGTCTCATGTTTTTTTAAGCCTGGGAGGATGAACTGAAGAATAAAGTAAAGTAATAAGGGGAAACTGACAATGATTCCCGCCATGAATGCGAGCTTGAAGGACATATTAAAACCTTCGGTCGGGCCGAGGGCTTGCATTTCGACTAAGGATTTAGGCCGGTAAAGGTCTGAGCCGGAAGGAATCGAGCTTAGGTATTTTGCTTGGATGTAGATTTTCTCTTCGAGGTTGAGTCCTTCAAGGTAGCGAGAAGGCTCAGCTAAAAGTTGAGCGGCTTGGCCGAGCGCAATCGTTCGAGCATGGAAGAAGGCCTCAGGTTTTTCTTTTGCGAACTGGTTTTGTAAATCTATTTTTTCCTCTGGAGTTAAATGGAATGATTGAGTGAGAAAGAGTAGCGCATCATTCCAATCTGAATTTTTGATGCCTTCATGGGGAAGTTTTTTAAGCAGCTTGCTTTGTTGTAGATCCCAGACTTCCTGAGCCGGTTTTTGGATGATCTCCATGAGCTCAGACCGGTAATTCCAGCAAATAACGGTGCTGAGAAGGACCGTTATAATGAGCTTCGTCAATGTGATACGTAGATCCTCGAGGTGATCAAGGAAAGGTTTGTCCTCTTCCGGGGAAGAGGAATTACGGAAATTGACAAGACGTTGAAACATAATCGAGATTACCTTTGAGTGCGCTTAGTAAATAGATTGGCGAAAAATCAGCCTAGTGCAGCTCGAGCTTGTATCGAGGGGTTTGTGAATCTACCTCTTGTGACCAGGCGTCGATTCCGCCCTGGAGTCCCCAAGTTTTTTTGAATCCGTGCCCTCTAAACCAAGAGCAACGATCTAGAACATCATGACCTAAGTGGTCGATAAGGTAAATCTCGGTCTCAGCAGAGCATTGCGAGAATGCTGCTTGTTGGCGTTCTTGGCTACAAAATTCAGCGTTGGGAAAGGGGGCTGACTCAAATTCCTCACGACTGCGAATGTCTAAAATAAGGGGCTTTTCACTCAGTTTTTCTTGTAAGTCTCGAGGGCTGATCAGCATAGAGAGGTCATGGATGTGACTAGCCTGGAGTGCTGCGATGACTTCGGGAAGGAGGAGTTCATGTTGCTCACAGACTGCGGCCAATGTCTCATCCAGTTGATAAGCACAACTTTGACAACCTCCGATATGGAAATGAGAGAAGAGAGCTCTTTTAGCGCCAGGAGCCATTTCTAGAACCTGACTCATTGTTTCTTGGCCTGAAAGCTGAAGCATTTTTATATTCTTCAAAAAAACAGGGTAGATTCAAGATCAACCCGCTTTAATTTTTTAAATAAATAAGGTTAATAATTAACTTTTTTAAAATATCAATAGACATAAGTCATTAGTTTTTGTAATTTTAACTGAATCTCAGTAGGAAACATTCCATTCTATGAAAACAATTTTAATTTTAACATCATTGATACTTGGTCTCATGACAGCAAAAGGAGCTGTTTTTTCAAGAGTGATCATCGATCCGGGCCATGGGGGAAGAGATAAAGGAGCGATGTGGGGAGGGGTCCGTGAATCGAGCCTCAACATGAAAGTCTCTGTGAAATTAGAAAAAATTCTTCGAAAACGTGGCTTTGCTACGACAATGACTCGCCGAAGTGATACGTTTGTCTCTTTATCCAAGCGTGCTGCGATCGCAAACCGTTACCGGAATGCTGTTTTTGTCAGTGTTCACTTCAATGCTTGTCTTAACACTTCCGCAAAAGGGGCTGAAACCTTCTATGCGGGCCGGAAAGGGCGCGTGCTTGCTGGAATGATTCAGCGAGAGTTAGTGAAGCGCTGCAAGGTGCGTAACAGGGGCGTGAGAAAAGCACGTTTTGCGGTTCTGATGAAAACAAACTGTCCGGCGGTTTTAGTTGAATGTGGGTTCATCAGTAACCCGCGTGAGAGAATGCGCTGCTCTACACAGTGGTATCAGAGTGCGGCTGCAGCTGCGATTGCAGAAGGAGTTGTAAGATATCGTCGGAGAGGTTGACGATATGAGTTCTAGTGACCATGATCATAGATGACATGAGCGCAGCGGAACTGAGTAAAGAAGTCATAGATACGATGCTCGGCCACTTAGGCTTTACGAGCACGATTGAAGTTGTTGAGGAGGGAGCGGAGGTCCGCCTTCATATCTCTTCTCCTCAGAGTGCTTTGATCATTGGTAAAAAAGGGAGCCGGTTAGATGATATCCAATATTTGGTGAACCGAATCATGCTGAAAAAGATGCCCTCCTCTCCTAGGGTTAAAGTAGATTGTGAGCATTACCGGGAAGAACAGGAAGAAAAGCTTCGTGAAACGGGCCGACAACTGGCTCAAAAAGTATTGGTGACGGGAAAACCTCAAAAGACAAAGCCTTTAAATGCCTACCATCGTCGGGTTTTTTATAGCGGTATTTCAGAAGTGGAAGGAGTCAAAGCTCACTCTTCAGATAGTAAAGAACGCTATAAGCAAATCACAGTCAGTTTGAAAGAGTCATGAATACGACTCATCACTTGGTGTTACCCGAGGACCTTAATCAATACGGACATTTGTTCGGAGGTCGTTTATTAAGTTGGGTTGATGAAGCGAGCTGGATTGCCGCGAGTTTAGATTTCCCCGAATGCCAGTTTGTCACCATTGGCATGAATAAGGTGGAATTTAGGCACGCCATTCAAGAAGGAGCTATTCTAACGATTTTATCGGAATTATTAAACCAAGGAAAAACTTCAGTGACTTATTCAGTCAATGTTTACCGAGGGAAGGTCACTCAGTCAGAATCTCTTTTCTCAACAGATATTACTTTTGTTAATGTAGATGCAGAAGGTGTGAAAAAGCTTATCGCTTAAAAAATAATACAAAAGAGCGTGAATTCTATTGTCGATATTATTTTAACCTTAGACGTTTCTGAAGATGATTCGTCAAGAAAGAGAGCTCTTGCCAAAAAGCTGAGAATTGACCCTAAGAGAATTCAAGGGTTTCGCCTAGTGAAGCACTCTATTGATGCTCGCAAACCGGTCATTAAAGTCCACCTTCGGTTCGAAGTAGGATTAGATAAACCTTTAGAAGACAAGCCTTTGCCTTCCCCTTTAAGTCAACCTTTACCTGCAGGAGCCCAGAAGGTGATTGTAGTGGGTTCTGGGCCGGCCGGTTTATTTGCAGCGCTTAAATTGATCGAAAGAGGCTTTCAGCCAATCATTCTCGAGCGAGGGAAAGATGCTTCCGCGAGGCGCTTCGACCTTGCTCCTATTTTACGCCAAGGGAAAGTGATCGAGGATTCGAATTATTGTTTCGGGGAAGGCGGTGCTGGGACATTTTCGGATGGAAAACTTTACACTCGAGCGACAAAGAGGGGGCCAGTTCAAGAAGTTTATCAGACCTTAGTCGCGCATGGAGCTCCTCCACAAATTTTAACAGATGCGCACCCGCATATTGGTTCAAATTTATTACCAAATGTAGTGAAAGCGATCCGAGAAACAATCATTCAGAATGGAGGAGAAGTCCATTTTGAATCGAAGGTGGTAGACCTCTTAATTCAGAATCAAAAGATGGGAGGGGTTCTGCTCTCCAATGGCGAAGAGATCCATGCGGAGCACCTGATTTTAGCGACGGGGCATTCCGCTCGCGATATTTACGAATTACTTGATAAGAAAGGGATTTTACTCGAGCAAAAGGCGTTTGCAGTTGGGATGCGCATTGAGCATCCACAACCTCTTATTGACGAGATTCAATACCACTTCAAAGGGCAGCAAAAGCGCCCTCAGATTCTTCCAGCGGCGCGATACCGATTGGCGACAAAGATTGAAGACCGTGGGGTGCATTCTTTTTGTATGTGCCCAGGTGGATTCATTGTTCCTGCTGCGACGAGTAATGATGAAGTTGTCGTCAACGGAATGTCGTTGGCACGAAGGGATTCGCCTTTCGCTAATAGTGGCCTGGTCGTGACGGTAGAACCTTCAGATACGAAACAATTTGTAGGTCAATGGGGTAGGCTTTCAGGAATCGGTTTTCAAAAACATCTAGAACAAACGGCCAAGAAGGCAGGAGGGGGAGGGCAAGTGGCCCCCGGTCAGCGAGTTTTGGATTTCATGAACCAAAAAGTGTCAGGGAGTCTTCCTGAAACAAGTTACTTTCCTGGGCTCACTTCCGCGCCGATTCATGAACTTCTTCCAGATTTCTGCGCTTGGAGGATGCAAAAAGCACTCAAGCAATTTGGAAAATCAATGAAAGGGTATTTAACCGAAGAAGCTTTGTTTATTGGGTTTGAAACAAGGACTTCATCGCCATTGAGAATTCCACGTGAAGAAGAAACTTTGATGCACCCTGAGGTTCAGGGGCTTTATCCTTGTGGGGAAGGTGCTGGATTTGCAGGGGGAATTGTTTCTGCAGCCCTCGATGGGATGCGTTGTGGGTCGGCGGTTTGATACCATTGCGCTCCTCTTGAGAAATTTTGTCCCTAAAAAGTGACTATTGAAGACAAATAGAAGTCTATTGATAAGCAAGCGAATCAAATTCAAACATGCTTGCGTGATAAAATAGTTATGAAAAATACACTTATTCTAGGAGGCCTGACTTCAATGTTATTGGCATCTGCTTCATTTGCTCAAACGGCAGCCGTAGGGACAACTGATCAGCTTGAAAAAGCAAAAGACTATAAAGAGAAAGTCGCCATTCCAGGACACTCTGACGGGTCAGGGGAAGGTTGGACGAGCGGTTTTGATTTAGGAGCTAGTTTTACGAGTGGAAATAGTGAGACCTCTTTCATTACAGCAAGTTTGACTTTAGACAAAGAAGTCGATCAGGATGAATATTTTTTAAATGCTACTTATGCTTATGGAGAAAATGATGGAGACCTTTCTACGGAAGAGCTTCTTCTCATTGCTTCTTGGAAGCGCTTATTTACTGACAGAACTTATTGGGGTTTCCGTTTAGACGGTCGTCATGATGAGCTAGCAAATATTAAATACCGTGTGGGTCTTACCGCTTTGGTAGGTCACTACTTGATTAAAAATGAAAAGACCAACCTTTCGATTGAAGGGGGAGCTGGTTATACTTTAGAGGATCAAGACGGTTCAGATTCGTATGCAAATGTCTACTTAGGCCAGCAGTTTAACCACTGGATTTCAGATTCAACTAGAATCTACCAAAATGCAGCATTTATTGCTCCATTTGAAGACCTCGAAGATTATCAATTAATTGCAGAAGCTGGTTTGGAAACATTCCTTTCGAGCCAATTAAGCTTGAAGCTTTATGTGCAAAATAAATACGAAAACCTTCCAGCTGCAGGTCTAGAGAAAAATGACCTTAAGTTTGTAACAGGTATTTCTTATAAGTTCTAAGGAGCTTATTTTTTACATTTCTCTAAAATGCAGGCTAGGAAACTGGCCTGCATTTTTTATGTCGAAGTCACTTCGACCAAATTCCTGATAGCTTTCAAGGCACGGAGCTCTTTAGCGGAAAGCTTTTTAGCGCCACTTTCTTGATAACTATTTTGGCCAATTGCTTTACGAAAGGCGTATGATTTTTGGTGCTTCAAATAGTAAGTAATAATGAGATGAGATTTGAGATCTTGTGATTCGAGGTAAAGCTGTGGCCGCCCTAGGTGGTGAGTCGTTTTAAGAAGCTCTGGAGAGAGAGTTAGAAGCTCCGTGTAGCGCTTGTTTGCAGAACTGACGGGTTGGTTCTGGAAAAGTGGGCGTGGTTGGTCAAGCACTGCGTGCGTGCTCAGAAGGGAGGCGCAAGAAGTGAGGAGGAGAAGAGAGCAAAGTAATAATAAGAAAGGTTTCATAAGAGTGATTAAGAGAGAGGGCTTATCTGTTTTGTTGAGATCGATCTGACCTGATGATTTTTTGAATAAAGGGAACTAAAGGACGAATGCTTACAGAGTCTTTAAAATAGATAGAGTGTAAACTAGAGAGGCTTTTAAAATGAGAATGAATGCCAACTAGCTCTCCAGCAGAGTTCATCACTGCTCCACCACTATCTCCAAAAACGACATCGTAACTATGTGGGAAAAAATGGCTTTTAGTGCTTGAGGGTCGAGCCGGAACAGTTTCTTGAAGGATGCCTTTTTTCCAGGAGTGAATCGATGCGATACCAGCATTATAAACGAGACTTCCTTTCGAGCTTTCATGATGCCTTAGTGGAAAATAAGACGGGGTTTGAAGGGGGCAGTGAATGAGAGCGAGATCGATTTTTTCATTTTTCCAAATGACACGTGGTTGAGCACGTTGCAAAGAATTGTTTTTTTGGCAAAGAACCCAAAGTTGTTGATCGTATTTTTTCGTGATGACGTGATTAGCTGTTAGGAAATACCCATCATAAGTAATAGGGCAAGCAGACCCAAAAGAGATGGCTTCGCTTTTTTTCAATGCTTGATAGTTGATTTGGCGAGGGAATTGAATTTTTTGAGGGTAACCGATGACCACCGCCGCGAGGCGTTTCTGGGCGTAAGCTTTTGGATGACTCAGGGGAGGCGCTTCTAGGCGTGCGGCCGTGTGATCCACTGGCGCGCACTGCAGGCATAAGAGGGCGTAAGCTAAAAGGGCCGAAGCTCGAGCAAACTTGTAGAACATAAAAATCAGGTTAAACGCTCGAAACAAAATTTCAAGGCTGTCCCAATAATGATTAAGGACAGGCTCATTCTAGTAAAATTTTGAAGATTTTTCCTTTTTCGAAGCAGGTAAAAGAGAAGCGCATACCCTGCCATAATGAGGATTTGAGCGAGTTCGATTCCTAAGTTCGCCCCGAGGAGAGGGAGTAAGAAATGTTGAGATGATAAGCCACTACCCAGTGCTCCGGCAAACCCCATTCCATGAATGAGCCCAAAGATAAAGAGGCTGATTGCAATGGTTTTTCGACCTTTGGAAATATTGAATAGGGCTTCTATCCCGACCCATAGAATACTAAGTGCAATGATGACTTCGATCCATGGGCCAAGAGGAGGAATGAGCCCAGAGACCATTGCGGCAAGACTCAGACTGTGAGCGAAGGTAAAGAGAAGGCTATAGTAGAGGATATGTTTTAACTTTTTGGCACAGAGACAAAAACCTAGAATGAAAAGAAGGTGGTCCACTCCAGAAGGAATCACGTGAATGAAGCCGTAACGAATCCACCTTAGAAAGGAGTGTTTAGGTTTTTTAGTAACAGAGAGTGAGGTAGTAGATGGGTTTTGGATCGTTTGTAAAACGGAGGCCGAAAAGGAGAGGTTTTCTTCTAGTCCGAGGGTGAAGAGTTCAGAGTCATCTTCCATTCCGGTCGCAATAAGAAGCTGTGACCATTGACTTGCCCATTGAATATGAAGCTCTTTGGGAGTGGTTTTTCCTGTGAAGACGATATCCAAAATCATATTTTCATCGTCTCGAAAAACGGGAGGAGAGGTGTTAAAGTTAGGAAAGGTTATTTCATAATCTAAGGGGGTTCCTTCCTTTGATGTGATAAGAAGTGAGGAAGATAAATAGTCACTCAATTCGTTTTGAATCTCTTTCCAACGGTTTTCAGATAGATGGAGAAACCATTCACGTTCTGCTTCACTTGCGGCAGGGTCTTCTCTGAGATGAGGAATCCCGTCACTGGCGCTGATCTCGATATTGATGAACCATTTTCCCTCTGTGACTCCCGGCCAAATCAGAGGGTCTTTTCCGGCATGAGCAACAAGCGAAGAAATGGAAACAAAGAGAGTAAAGATGACGAATAAGGTTCTCATAACGGAAGAGGCTAAAATAAGAAACCCTTCTACTCATCGCAATCCTAGAGGCAGAAGGATTTTTAAACAAGAGGGCTGGGTTGGTGAGAGGTGATCATTGAGCACTCGCTTGGAACTTTTTATTAAGAAGGAATGATCTCGCTTCACCTACGAGAAATAAGGACCCAGAGATTAAAAGAGGTCCTTTGGTAGGTAGATTGAGTGCGGTGTCGAGGTCAGGGTGAAGAGTCTTAGCGGTGTCGAGGGAAGATGCGGCTTCGAGGAGTTGTTCGGGAGGGATCGCACGCACTGAGTTGACGGGGACAAATCTGATTTCAGAAGAAATTTGGGATATTTTTTCGAGCACTCCGGTGATGTCTTTAGATTCTACCGCCCCAAAGATTAAGGTCGCCTGTTGTTGGGGGTATTGTTCTTGCCAGGTTTCAATGAGGCTTTGTGCCGCATGGGGGTTATGGGCGCCATCAAGCACGATGGTTTGGCCGTTCACGTCGAAAATTTCAAAGCGTCCAGGCCAACGAGCTTGAGAAAGGCCTTCGCGAATGCTGTCATTTCTTAACTCATAACCTGCGGCGAGAAGGCTTTCGACGGCAAGTGCCGCATTCATTTTTTGGTGTGACCCTGGGATGCCAAGATGAAAGCCTTCGAGGCTTTGTGAGACGATGGTGAGCTCGCTACGCTGTTTCATCGCTTGTTCTCTTAATACCAAAAGAGCTTCGTTTTGTTGAGGAGCGCTTAAGGTCGGCTTTTGCTCGACAATGATGCCGGCCTTCTCGGAAGCAATGGCAGTGAGAGTTTCGCCTAGCCATTGGGTGTGATCCAAGTCGATGGGAGTGATGACGGCGACGTCAGCAGGAATAGCAGTTGTGGCATCGAAGCGTCCCCCCATCCCTGTTTCTAAGATGAGAAGTTCACATTCGGAGGTAACGAAGTATTTCATCGCCACAGCTAAAGTGAGTTCGAAAAAGGTAGGATGATTTTCCCAGTTCTTCACAAGTTCCCGAAGTTCAGTGAGGGATTCAGCGACGTTCTCCTCAGGAATCATATGGCCAGAGACTTGAATACGCTCCCGGTAATCGATGAGGTGGGGGGAGGTGAACAGGCCCGTGCGTAATCCGCTTGTTCGGGCGATCGAGTCGATCAGCGCACAAGTGGAGCCTTTTCCGTTGGTTCCCGCTACATGAATTACTTGAGTGCTTTTCTTGGGAAAAACATCAAGGGAAAGGAGGAGGCGAGTAGGTTGCTCAAGGCCTAATTTGATTCCGAAATTCTGAGTGGAATACAGCCAATCGAGAGCGTCTTGGTATTTCAAACCGGAAAAAGAAAGAGCCCCTTAAGGCATCATGTAGTGAAGAAGCTGTGCGAGCTTCTCCTTGAGGTGGTGACGAGAAACAATGTCATCGATCAGACCGTGTTTTAACATGAACTCTGCAGTTTGAAAACCTTCCGGAAGATCCTGGTGAGTGGTTTCTTTGACAACTCGTGGTCCCGCAAATCCAATCATGCAGTTTGGTTCAGCCAGGTTGACGTCACCCACAGTGGCATAAGAGGCCGTCACTCCGCCTGTTGTGGGGTGGGTGAAGAGAGAAATGTAAGGGAGCTTTTTCTTATGGTGGTAAGAGAGTGCTCCACAGGTTTTAGCCATCTGCATAAGAGAGAGCATGCCTTCTTGCATTCGAGCTCCTGAAGAGGAGGAAACAATGATCATTCCTCGGTTTTCTTGAGTCGCTAACTCGATGGCTTGCGTGATTTTTTCTCCTACAACCGAACCCATAGATCCGGCAAAAAATTTAAAGTCCATGACGGCGATGACGGCCGGCTTTCCTCCGATGGTCAGACGACCGGTAAGAACAGCGTCATTGAGTGATGTTTTCTCACGAAGCATGGCGACTTTGTCTTCATACTTAGCGAAACCGAGCGGGTTTTTGGAGAAGAACCCAGCATTTGTTTCTTCAAAAGACCCTTCATCCGCAATGAGGTTGGCCCGGTCTTGGCAACCCATGAGGAAATGGTGCTCGCAAGATGAGCAGACGAAATGATTATCGGCGAGATCAATCCGGTGAATCATTTCAGAACATTCAGGGCATTTAACCCATTGACCTTCTGGAATGTCTTCACGGCGTGGTCCTTTCTTGAGAGCTGGCTTTTTAAAAATACCCATCGAATGATTCTTTGCTTTCAAAAGACTCTATCCACGGAGAAGAGTCAGGACAACAACCTTTTCGGCTTCGCCCGAATCTTTCAAAACCTTAGCACACTCGTGAACGGTGGCCCCGGTGGTATAAACGTCGTCGATGAGAATGATGGAGCGATTCATAGTGCTTTGAGCCCGAAGGTGTTTTTGCTTCATTTTAAAGGCTCCTTTGAGGTTCTGAAGACGTTGTTTTTTAGAAAGAAGCGCTTGTCTTTGTGTGTGTTTGGTTCGAGTTAAAACTTCGCCAAAATCGAGACTATTCTCTCGAGCAAAGGCTTTACCTATTTCGGAGGATTGGTTGAACCAACGCCATTGTTGACGACGTCGGTGTAAAGGAACAGGTATCACTAACCAATCATTTTGGGCCGTGAGCCGAGGTTCGTCCTTAAAGGCTTGGGTGAGGAGCTTTCCAAGGCTGTGGGTTAAATGAATACGGCGAAGGTATTTATAATGAGCAATGAGAGTGCGAGCCTCTCTTGTATAAGCTCCATAGGAAAAAGCGAAATGAAACGCGAAGTGGAGGTCTTGGCACTCTGGGCATCTTGGCAAATCGGCAACAAGGCCTTCAAAGTTTTTCCCGCAATATTGACAATAAGGGCTTTGCGTTCGTTTGATTAGGGCGGTGCAAGAGAGGCACAGAGTATGATTCCCTGTCAGGTCTTGTTCGCAGAGTTCACAGCGGGAGGGGTAAATGAAGTCAAGCAGACGCATCAGACTTTCTCCATAGGGTTCGAACGATCCAGAATGTGATTAAAAGCATGGCGATGGGCAGGAAGCCTTCCTTAAGGTTTCGGCCTAAGAGTAGAGAGAGAGATTCAGGCTGCTGCCCCGTTTGCTGATAGATTTCTTTGAAGAGCTTGAAAGCAAAGACCCAGCCAGCATGTAGCCCGAGCGAAAGATAAAGGCTATGGGTCCACACCCGAGCGTAAGTCAGGATGAGACCAATGATGAGAATACTCATGAATTCGTAAATGAAATCATGAATGCTTAACAACCTTGTAATGCTAAGTCCCAGCATTTCAAAGCCAGCGAACCAATGGGAAGGGTTTTCAACCATCAAAGATTTAGGGGGGTGCAAGAAATGAAGAAAAGTAAAAATGAGGCAAAGGAAGATCAGTGCTTTTGTTCGTGAAAAGCTGACAATAAATAAGTTGAATAAGAGGCCTCGGAAGAAGAGTTCTTCAACTAAAGCTACAAAAAACGCTGCGACACATGCTTTTTTGAAAGCTTTCCCCCAGTCAATGGAGTCTTTTATTTCATACCATCCCGCTCCTTGGAGGGAGGCTCCGAGGAGAAATACGCTGAAGAAGCTGATGAGAGCTCCCCAATAAAGGTGGCGGGCGAGGGAGGGCTGCCAAGAGAGCTTCGGAGGGGTAAACTGATCTGAAGCACTTCTTTTTTTCCACCAGAGGTAAGGAGGGACAAGAACGAGAGCGGCGAGAATAATACAGCGCTTAAAATAACGAGAATAGGGGGCGTCTTTGGCCTTTTCGGCAAGATAGCCCGGAAGCCCGGTTGAATTCGAGTGAATCCCTGAAAACCACTGGCCAAGGTCATAAACCCACGGGCAAAGAGCGGCAGCTAGCAAAAAGGAAGCCAGAATATAGACCAGGAGCTTAGCCGCAGGAGTGGAAAAAATAGGATTCAATGCGAGGAAGTGGAACAAAAGGGATGAAATTAGGGAATAACAATTTCTGCGAGATTTTTATTTTTTTTTAACGAATCTTCTCTTTTTCTTTGTTCGAGACGGGGGGAACCTCTTTAAGATAAGGGTATGACAAAACATGAGTGGCGAGAAGAAAGAGAAGACGGGGTTCATCTCTATTACCGGGCAGTTCATCATGGAGGGAACTGGACGATTTCTTCTTTTATCCGGGGAGAGGGCCGACGAGATCCAGAGGAAGAAAAGGTGCACTATGATCCTGTTCCCACGGAGGTCTGGAAAAAGCTTCGGGAGGTTCTTTTTAATAAATATCAACGAGGACGTTGCCCTTGGAATTTAATCGTGAAAATCGATAAACGCTTGGAGAAGCTTTCGGAAGAATCATGACACAACCAGAATGGATTCATTGGGATCACCAGCATTGCTGGCATCCTTTCACCGACCAGCAAGCATGGGAAAAGGAGACCCCTCTTTTTCTCGTGAAGGGGGAAGGTGTTTGGCTCGAGGATTCAGAAGGGAATCGTTATATTGACGGAAATTCTAGTATTTGGACTAACATTCATGGGCATTCACACCCGGAGTTGAATCAAGCTCTTGCTCAACAAGCAGAATCAGTTTCTCATACGTCTTACTTAGGGTTTGCTCACCCAAAGGCGTCTGAATTAGCTCGGCAGCTGACTTCATTTTTCCCAGAAGATACTTTAGAGCGCGTTTTCTATTCGGATGACGGCTCAACCGCGATTGAGGTAGCGATGAAGCTAGCCCTTCAAAGCCGACAGGAAGAGGGGCGAGGAATGCGACGCACTTTTATTGCTTTTGACCAAGCTTACCATGGTGACACAGCAGGAGCGGCCGCACTTGGTGGGGTGCCCCTTTTTTTTGAACGATTCCAGACCAAGGAGCAGTCGGTGAGGCATGTGTCCTCTTTAGCTCATTTAAAGGAGCTTTCTTTAGAGGTTCTCGAGACGGTTTGCGCGGTGGTGATCGAGCCTTTAATACAAGGGGTGAATCAGATGCAGCTTTGGCCCAAAGGAATGCTCCGAGAGCTTCGAGCTTTCTGTGATCAGCATCAGATCTACTTGGTTCTAGATGAGGTTATGACCGGGTTCGGTCGGACTGGAACGATGTTTGCCTGCCAGCAGGAGGGGGTTATTCCTGACTTTCTTTGTATCGCGAAGGGTTTGACGGGAGGTTATTTGCCCATGGCAGCCACTTTGACAACTGCTGCAGTTTACGATTCGATTAATAAAGGGAACCCTTTTTATTATGGTCATAGTTATACTGCTAATCAACTTGGTTGTGCTTTGGCTTTGAAAAATTTAGATCTTTTTCGTTCAGCAAAAACACTCGGAAATGTTGAGAAACTGGGGCCAATTTTAGCGAGTGGCTTAGCGGATCTTGCCGCGCGGTTTGACTCTGTGTTTGAGGTGCGCCAGCTTGGTTTGATCGCAGGGGTGGAACTTCGTCAAAGTGATGGAGAACCTTACGATCCTTCTCAGAAGATCGGAGCACAAGTTTGTATGAGGGCGCGCCAATGGGGGCTCTTAACCCGCCCTATATTAGATACAGTTGTCTTGATGCCTCCTTTGAGTATCACGGAGGCAGAGCTTGTATTAATGCTTCGTGCTTTCGAGCGAGCGATTGAGAACGTTTGTGATTCGTGATGGCGCGGTTTCTAGTCCTTTTTTTTATATGGATCAGTGGGGTAAGTGCTCATGAAGTCAGTCATTTATTAGTGAAAGACTTTCAAGTGTCAGAAAATCAAATTTCAGGAGCCTTGATGATGGATGCAGGCTGGGTCGACCCCGTTTATCGAGCTTCTTTTGAGAGACCTACCAAGAGCTGGTTAGAAGGTTTGTCTGCCGCACATCAGGAGATGTTAAAAAATGAAACAGAGGCGTATTTACAACGGGAATGGCTGTTTAAGAATGGGGATACGATTGTTCACCCTCAGTATTTTTTTCCAGACTGGGATGCGTTTCCTCCCGCTTTTCCAGAGGTGTGGAATGAAGGGGCTTACTTTCGTGTTTTATTCGAGATCCCTCTGGGAGGTGAGAGAGTTGAATTTCAATTAGGCCCTTCTCTCGATCTCGTGATCTTACCCAAAAAAGGGGGCGTCATCGAGTTAGTGCGTGGGGGAGAAATCACTCTTACAGCAGCGAAGCCGATGAGCGCGTTGGCTTGGTTTGAGAAAGGCGTGAAGCATGTCATTCCTCTGGGGCTAGATCACATCCTGTTTTTTGCCTGCATGGCTCTTATTTTTGTTTCTTGGAAAGTGACTTTACGGGACTCAATCATATTCACATTAGCTCACTCGGTGACTCTTTGGGTGAGTTTGATGACGTCTCTTTTTGTTTCGTTTACAGCCTGGATTGAATTCGGGATTGCCCTGTCAGTTCTTTTGGCTGCGATGCTTGGACTGAGAGGAAGGAATCGAATTCCAACTTCATTTTTATGGGGAAGCTTAATAGGTTTCGGCCTACTGCATGGAGCCGGTTTTGCTTCCTCTCTAGGAGATCAGTTTCATTCCGGCGCGATGGCATCATGGTGGCCTCTTTTATGGGTGAACCTTGGGATTGAAGTCGGCCAACTTGTGGTGGTTGTGAGCCTTATTCTGATCAGTCATTACCTGATCCCTTCCCAATACCACCGGTTTTTTATCAAGACTTTGGGATGGGGAATGATGATGATTTCAAGTTATTGGGTCGTTGAACGCTTCTTTAGAATAGGAGTTTGACTCCTTTGCTTCGCCAGCTTTTCGAAATCTGGTCCGAAAGTTCATCCCAGGTGCGCCCATTGAGGAGGGCAGAGAGGGCTTCATCACCTTGTTTTCCTGCTTTTAAAGCTTTCAGGAATTGAGTGATTGCAACTCGGTCTCCATTTTGGTCGAGGTGAAAAAAGTAATAAGTGAGTAGTAATCCGACTCCATAGTTTTTATTACCATTGAGCGTAAATTCTTGGTAACTCATTGTCATAAAGCTCTTAAGGTCTCGCAATCGAATTTCATCTCCAAGGTTGCGCCCGCCCTTTTTGGAATCGTATTCAGTGACGTAGTTGACGATGTCATTACGGTTTGACTTCACATTGATTTTCCCGTTGCGATAAGGTGAGACCGCAATGTATTCGGCAAGCCCTTCACTGAACCAGCCTCGAGCCCCTAGTTGGTAATAAGCCGAGTCAGTGATTTGGTGCGCTAATTCATGGGGAAGGGTTTTACTGCTTTTGCTGTGATCAAACATGTAGCTGCTTCCAACTCTCTGAACCCCGAGGCTACTGAGGGGGACGAGGACGATATCTTTTCCTCCAAAGTAAACTCCGGCAGATCCAGGAGGGCCTCCTCTCTCATAATAGGTTTCGATTTTTTCAACGAGGTGAACCATTAATTTTTTCTGAGGGTTTTCGTAGTGCGCTTTATTTGAAGAAATCGGAATCGCTTTACAGAACTCACGAGTGGCTTCAAATAGAGTCGCGAACTTGCGAACAAGACTCGTTTTTAATGGGGCGTCACAGATATATCGGTAGTGGGCACTCTCATAAACAAACTCATTCTTATTAGGATCTTCCGAAATAATTTGAATTTCTTGTTTGTTGTTAACCTTGATCACTTCTGGCCAAGGTCCGTCGAAATGCTGAAGTTCTGCTTTGAGTGCGGTTGGGGACTCCTTTTCGAAAGATTGCTTTTGAGCGAGTTTTTTGATGCGGGATTAACTGCCTGCATTCAGTTTCGAGAGCGCGTATCGAAACTCTTTCCCGTTTTTTTTCTCGAAGGTAACGACTTCATCTGCACTGAGCGAAATGAAATGAGCTTCGACTTTTTTGCCCTCTTGGTTGATCCATATCTCACTCCAGCTAAAGAAGGAAGAGAAGAAGTAGGTGGCAAAAAAGAGGGCTTTTTTCATGAGTTGATTGAGACACCATAACATAAAAAAAGGAGCCTGAAAAAAGGAGAATCGCTAAGGTCTCTCTAGACTGAAATTGACGCCATATTTTCTCCATTGGGTGAAAATCTCTTTTTGCAGTTCTTTTTCAGAACGTCCGTCGTAAAGCGCTTCGAGGGCTTTTTCCCCTGTTTTACCTGTCTTGAGAGCGAGAAGAAATTGTTTGAGCGGCTTCCGGTTTCGATCTCGGTCAAGGTGTAGGAAATGATAAATATAGAGAAGAGAGACTCCGTAATTTTTGTTTCCGTCTTCAGGATGAGAAAAACTTGAATAAGGTTGAAGAGCAAAGCTCTGGAAGGATGAGACTTTGATATTTGTGCCGAGCCTGCGACCGACATGATGTTTATGAGACCTTCTTGATGGGGAAGAGCTTGGGCCATCACAAACATAAGACTTCACATGTTTTGTTAGGAAGTCAGTATCGAGCCGAATGACGTGGTTCTGTTGAGGAATGGCGGCTACATATTCTGCGAGCCCTTCCGTGAACCATCCCATTCCTCCATGTGAGAAGTAGGTTTTTTCAGTGAGTTGGTGGACGATTTCATGGATCAGCGTTTTATTGTCCCCTTTACGATCATAGGTGAATTTTTTTCCAGAGTATTTGACCCCTAAGCTACTGAAAGGAATGATGATCAAGTCTTGCGCTGGGAAATAAGCTCCGGCGGTATAGGGAGGGCCACCAAATTCATAATAGTCGCTATCCGACTCGGTTAGAATGACTCGATGTTTATAGCCTTTTTCCTGATATTGAGATTTTTTGAGAGAAAGGGGGAGAGCTTTACAGATTTGCAAAGTCGTTTCGAAAAGGTGGCAAAATTTTTTGACAAGGTAAGGAGTCAGGGCCCGATCGCACTCAAATCGGAAATGGTCAGACTCATAAACATGAATGTAACTCCGCATTTCTTCTTTTCGCTGAGGCGAGGGTTGTTGAGTGCTAATTTGGTAATCTTTTTTAAGGGTGATACGATCAGGCCACCGGGCCTCAAAGTTATCAGGGATTTTGGAAAAAATTTTCTCTAGTTTTTCCTGACGTTCCCTGACTGTAATAATATTTTCTAGATCTTTTTCAGAAACCCCCCGGCCTTTAAACGCTTCAAAATACCTTCGCTTCTCGAGAAGTTTACGGGCTTCATTTTCTTTTTTCTCGAGAGCTCGTATTTTTGCTAAGTGTTGCGATTCATTACTTAATCTAGAAAGATGAAAAGACGTTTCTTGGCCGTTTTCTCGGAGGAGAGTGAGATTCTCGGTGGCTGATAATTCTACAAATGTAGCTTCAAGTTTTTTTTGTTCTGAACTCACCCAAGTTTCCCCAGAGAGGCCCCCGGAAAAGGAAAAGAGGATGAGAGTAATGGTCCTTATTAAATCAGTCATACGAAAATTTGAGGCCATATTGGCTCCAGTAGGTTGAAACTTCCAGGGCAAGGTTTTTGGATGAGCTTTCTTTAATCAGATGGCGGAAGGATTCTTTCGCCTGTTCTCCTTTTTGAATGGCTTGTAAATAGTTTTGGAGTGGTGAACGAGGGTCGTCAGATCCGCTGTGAAGAAGGTAAGTTAAGGTTAAGAGGCACTCATATTGATATTGTGCTTTAGCGTGTTGATGAGCTTCGATCTGTTCAAAGAAGGAATGGCTCGGAGCCTTAGTAAGCTCTTGAGGCCACATGAACTTTTTTTCCAAATTGAGAGCGTTTCCGTATTGTTTTGTTTGGGCGCTGATAAACCTTTTAATACCTTCGTTAATTCCGGCTTCGTTGTAATTTTCATACATCCAGTAAATGGCTTCGAGATAGAGGCTGAGCCCTTGCGTATACCAGTAAGTATGGCGATCTGTGAGGTATTCGTAACGAAAGAGTTGTTGTGCCGCGAGGTAGGGTAAGGCCGAGGTCGCATGCGGGCGGGAGTAATGCCGTTTATTCTCTTTATCTAAGTAAAGACCGGCGTCTTCGGCAGTGAGAAGAACAGAGTCTAAATGATTGAGGTAAATACCTTTGGAGCCCTTACTTCCACCTTCCCTGAGGTAGCGTTCCTTGGTGTCAGTCACCACGATCCGGTGTCGATAAGGGCCTTTTTCAGGAAGCTGCGCCTTTTTAATATCGAGCGGCAGAGCGGCAGCAATGTGATAGATGATTTCAAAGGACCAAAGAATCTGGCGTGCTTCTTCAAGCGTAAGACCAGCATTACTGTCAATCCGGTAATGTTGACTTTGATACGCTTGTTGGTGAGGAAGAGAGGCTACTTTTTCGGTAGCTATTTGCTCAGGAAGGAGGAGTTTGAAATGTGGGGTAGGCCATTTGCTACTTGGTGGCGCTGGAGCCTCTTTCAGAGCATGATGAAGCTTTCGTAAATGAGAATTAAGGTCGATGATTTTACCGACTTCTTCAGGACTCATTTCGGTATGATTTTCCTTATTTTCTTTTTCGAGTTGTTGGCGCAGATCTCGTCGGTGCTTAAGATCTTCTTCCAGATAAACACGTTGATGTAGAGTAGAAGATTCGTTTGCTTCTACGGTGTTTTCCAATGGTTCCGCCCTGCAGAGCCCAATGAAAGCGACTGCGAGAGTGAGGCCTATTTTACGACAATCTCGCCGCAAGTAGTTCGCGCTGATAAACGAGTTCTTTGGGAAGGTGATCATAGAGTTTCAAGAAAAGTTCCCCCTGAGATAGAATTTCATTTTTCCATTCATCGGGGTGAAATGCCATGCATTCATCAAAATTTTCATGAGTAAAGTCAGGAAGCCCCTTGGTTTCAAAATCTTCGAAATGAGGAGTCCAGCCAATTTGGGTTTCATGCCCAGCAACCCTTCCGTGACAACGGTTTACAATCCATTCAAGGACTCGCATATTTTCGCTAAATCCAGGCCAAAGAAAAGACCCTTCAGCATTTTTGCGGAACCAATTCACATGAAAAAACCGGGGTAAATGAGTGATTTTACGACGTATTTCCAACCAATGGTGAAAGTAGTCTCCCATATTATACCCAGTGAATGGTAGCATCGCCATTGGGTCGCGGCGGACGTTGCCGGTAGCTCCTGCGGCAGCGGCGGTGGTTTCAGATCCCATAGTGGCTCCAATGTAAACACCGTGAGACCAGTTGAATGCTTGGTAAACGAGGGGCATCGTAGTAGGCCTTCTTCCTCCAAAGATGATCGCAGAGATCGAGACCCCATCTGGATTTTGCCATTCAGGGTCGATTGTCGGACATTGTGCGGCAGGTGCCGTGAAGCGAGCATTAGGGTGGGCGGCCGGAGTGCCTGAAGCAGGAGTCCAGTCTTGCCCTTTCCAGTCGATCAGATGGTCAGGAGCTTCTTTGCTGAGGTCTTCCCACCAGACATCGCCATCATCCGTCAGAGCAACATTGGTAAAGATGCAATTAGCCTTCATGGATTCCATCGCATTGGGGTTCGACTCCCAAGAAGTGCCTGGAGCGACACCGAAATAGCCCGTTTCTGGATTGATGGCATGGAGCGTGCCGTCTTCATGAGGCCAGAGCCAGGCGATATCATCTCCTACGATCGTTGTTTTCCAACCTGCTTCCACGTATTGCGGAGGGGGGATGAGCATGGAAAGGTTGGTTTTCCCACAAGCGGAAGGGAAAGCTCCAGTAATGTAGGTTTTTTCGCCTTCAGGTGATTCAAGCCCCAATATAAGCATGTGCTCTGCCATCCATTCGTGTTCGCGAGCGATGTTAGAAGCGATGCGAAGCGCTAGGCATTTTTTACCGAGAAGAGCATTACCTCCGTAGCCGGAACCATAGGACCAAATTTCTCGAGTCTCAGGAAAGTGAACGATGTATTTATCGTCATTACATGGCCAGGCCACATCAGCTTGTCCTTCTTCTAATGGAGCTCCGACACTATGAAGGCAAGGGATGAATCGTCCGTGCCCGCCACGAGTCTCTGGAACTTCATGAGCGATTTCTTTTTGAAGTCTATCGAGAACCTTAGCTCCCATATGCGCCATGATTCTCATGTTCACCACGACATAAGCACTGTCGGTGACTTGCACTCCGATCTTGGCCAGAGGGGAGTCAAGTGGGCCCATACAGAAAGGGATGACATACATGGTTCGACCTGTCATGGAGCCTTTGAATTTAGGAGTTAAAAGCTCCTTCATCTTCTGAGGATCCATCCAATGGTTTGTTGCTCCAGCTTGGTCCTTACGCTTCGAGCAGATGAAAGTCCGGTCTTCCACTCGCGCGACATCAGAGGGAGAAGAGCGGGCTAGAAAACTATTAGGACGTTTTTCTTCGTTGAGGCGAGTGAGGGTGCCTTGCTCGACTAAAAGAGAAGTGAGCTCTTTCCACTCTGCTTCGGAGCCGTCACACCAGCGGATTTCAGCCGGGTTACAAAGAGTGGCCATAGAATCGACCCATTCAGAAAGAGAAGTGTAAGAAGTCATCATGATAGAATAACTTATACTGGTCTGATCTGGTTATTTTGAGCAAGCCCGAAGCATAGGGGATTCTCGAAAACATCAAGATTGCATTATTGACAATCTCTTGAGGAGCCCATAGAAAAGCCATCCCTTTTAGGGAAAAAGAAGGCGGAGTGGCCAAGTGGTCTAAGGCATCGGTTTGCAAAACCGACATTCGTGGGTTCAAATCCCACCTCCGCCTCCATTTTTTTCTTATTAATCACCTTTGCGTTTTGGTGAATATAGCAATTCTAGTTTCGCCGGAAAACTGTTTGAAAGTAAGTATTCTTAACCTATCAATAATAAGATGTCTTCGCCTTTTCAGCTTAGCAGTGATTATTCCCCAAAAGGGGATCAAGGGCAGGCGATTGCAAAGCTTGTAAAGTCCATCGAGGCAGGTAATCGGCATCAGACTCTTTATGGGGTAACTGGGTCAGGGAAGACGTTTTCGATGGCGAATATTATTCAGAAAATCGGGAAGCCGACTCTCATCATGAGTCATAATAAAACGCTTGCCGCCCAGCTTTATTCTGAATTCAAAAATTTCTTTCCTCACAACGCGGTCGAATATTTCGTGAGTTATTTTGATTATTATCAACCAGAAGCTTACATTCCGCGTTCCGACACCTATATCGAAAAGGATTCTTCGATCAACGATGAGATCGAACGCCTCCGTCTCAGCACGATGGGGTCATTACTGACTCGGAATGATACGATTGTGATTGCTTCCGTAAGCTGTATTTACGGTTTGGGCTCTCCAGATGATTATAAGGGGATGATGCTTCCTTGCTGGGTTGGGCAAGAGATTGGGCGTGATGATTTTTTAGCTGAGCTCGTAAGTTTGCTCTTTGAGCGGAATGATGTTGCTTTCGGGCGGGGGAAGTTTCGAGTGCGAGGAGATGTGGTTGAGATTCATCCTGCTTATCTTGATGATACGGCGATTAGGGTAGAATTTTTTGGAGATGAGGTTGATCGGATTTCTTCTATTAATTCTCTCACAGGAACCGTGATAGACCGCATTGAAAATCACACCTTTTACCCTGCGAAACAGTTCGTGACTTCGAAAGAGGTGATGAAAACAGCGATGGTGAAAATTAAGGAAGAGATGAAAAGCTCTGTCGAAGCCTTTGAGAAAGAGAAAAAACTCGTCGAAGCTCAGCGGATCAGAATGCGGACTGAATACGACCTCGAGATGATGGAAGAGATGGGTTTTTGTCAAGGGATCGAAAATTACTCCCGCCACCTTACAGGACGTCAACCGGGAGATACTCCTTATAGCCTTCTTGACTTTTTTAAGGAAGATAGCCTTGTGATCATAGATGAAAGTCATGCCACTATTCCGCAAGTTCGAGGAATGTATGCGGGGGATCAAAGCCGTAAATCAGTGCTTGTAGAGCACGGGTTCCGGCTTCCGAGTGCGATGGATAATCGCCCACTCAAGTTTGATGAGTTTATGGATAAAACCTGTCAGCGCCTCTATGTGAGCGCAACGCCAGGTCCTTTTGAGATCGTGAATTCACGGGCAGATAATAAAGGCTACCTTTCGGTGATAGCTGATGAAGAGCGAGGAATTGAACCGATTCGGTTGCGAGATTTAAAGATTCAGCCAAGCACTTCCTTTGAAAAAATCGATCAGTTTAACCCCAAAGCCAGGGATCGGCAGCTAATTGTGGAGCAGATTATTCGACCAACAGGGTTATTAGACCCGGTTCTTGAGTTTTTACCGCTGATAGGTCAGATCGATGCGACGATCGAGCTTTGTCATGATCGTGTCGCCAAGAATGAGCGAGTTCTCATTACAACTTTAACGAAACGAACCGCAGAGGATCTCAGTGAATATCTACAGGGAGCGGGTTTACGAGTGAGCTATATTCATGCCGATATCGATACTGTCGAGAGGGTCGAGATTCTACGAGCTTTGCGTGCAGGGGAGTTTGATATTCTTGTTGGGATCAATTTACTTCGAGAAGGCTTGGATCTTCCGGAGGTTTCACTCATATGTATTTTGGATGCAGATAAGGAAGGCTTTCTGCGGAATGAGACAAGCCTTATCCAGACCGCTGGCCGAGCTGCTCGTCATTTGAATGGTCGTTGTGTGCTGTTCTGTGATGTAATGACAGATTCCATCAAACGCCTGATTGAAGTGACAAATAGTCGACGTGCACGGCAGATTTCCCATAATGAGAAACACGGGATCACGCCGCAAAGTGTGAAGCGAGCAGTGCAAGAGAGCCTTCAACAATATTCGGAGACGAAGCAGTCGGCTGAAGCTAAAAGCGTTTCTCTGGTGGCGGAAGATGAGCTTGTTTATAATGCAGTCGAGGTCCTCAAGCAGCTTCAAGAGGAAATGCTGGAAGCCTCTGGCAAATTAGAATTTGAAAGAGCTGCGCATTTACGTGATCAGATTTCAGAGCTCCAGAACCGTATGAAATCTCAAGATGTTGCGGTTCCGGCAAAGAAGGTAGTGAAAAAAGTGAGCTATCGGAAAAAGAAATCATAGGCAGGGGC
The DNA here is from genome assembly GCA_937951675.1 of uncultured Verrucomicrobiales bacterium. Classification (GTDB taxonomy): domain Bacteria; phylum Verrucomicrobiota; class Verrucomicrobiia; order Verrucomicrobiales; family Akkermansiaceae; genus CALFBI01. The sequence continues at coordinate 20,222 of CALFBI010000004.1, read as the reverse complement.
TGAAAGCTTGAGTAAGAACGTCAGCATGAGCAGAGGAAAAGAAGATCGAGGTCCACGTGAAGCACGCGAAAACCGCCATGTGCGTGATAAAGTGATTCGTAGTCGTTATTCCGAAGACGATCTTCCCCAGTTATTAGGAGGGAAGAAAGCCCCCTTGGTTCTTATTCTCGATTGTGTGCAGGATCCGAATAATCTTGGTGCCATTCTCCGAACGTGCGATGGAGCTGGTGTCGATGTCGTGATCGCGCCGAAAGATAAGTCGGCTGGCATCACCGAAACGGTGCGCCGGGTTTCAGTCGGAGCCGCAGACCTCGTTCCTTTTGTTCAGGTCACCAACTTATCTCGCACGATTACTTATTTGCAGAAAGAGCTCGGAGTCTGGCTTTCTGGAACCTCTGACCAGGCCACCCAGAGCCTCTATGATCTTGATTTCACAGGCCCCACCGCAATCGTAATGGGTGCGGAGGGAACGGGAATGCGTCGTTTGACGGAAGAAAAGTGTGACCATTTGATTAAAATCCCGATGGCAGGGCGGATTGATTGCCTCAATGTGAGCGTGGCAACAGGGGTTTGCTTGTATGAAGTTGCGCGGCAGAGGGGAGTTCTTTCAGGCGCTTAATAGGTGCTAGGAGTTTTTTTTCATTAAATTCCTTAATTTATTTGTTTTTAAGGAATAAAAATCGTTTGCGGCTCTCTCATCCTTGTATGAAAACAAAAAAGAAAGCAAAAGTTGTAGCAGTAGCCGTTTTACTTGGAGTCGGAGCTTTAATGTCGAGTTGCGCTCCATATTCCGGTGGATACGGTTCACCAGGATGTTCTACATGTAGCGGTCATTAAGACTTTAAATGTTAAAACTGAATAAATAAACGATGAAAAAAACACTAATGATTGTGATGGGGGCAGCAGCTTTTGCACTCGCAAGTTGTGCCACTACTTCAACAGGAGGTTGTGCGACTGGTAAATGTGGAGCTGGGTGCTCTGAAAAAGCAGGTTGCGCAAGTTGTGCGGCAAAAGGCGAAGCCTGTAACTGCAAAGCTCACTAAGAGTTAAAATTCATTCTACTTTGTAAAAGCTGGTCTGCGAAAGCGGGCCAGCTTTTGTTTTGAGAGGAAAAGGTCTCGGTTCTTGAATGTCTTCTCTTGAGCCCTGAGGACGGTGATTTTTTTCAAAAAACTGCCTCGATGAAATTGCTTCATCGAGGCAGGGGGCTAGTAAAGTCCGTTCCTTAAGTTAGAAACCTTAGAAAGTCGTTATGAGTTCCTTGAGAGGCGGAGCGAATTTGGTTAGGTTGATCCCTTTGACCGCTTCAGTGTATTCCTCTATGTTAGGTGTTCTTCCGAGGATTGCGGAAAGAACGACGACAGGGGTTGAGGCGAGCAGAGATTCACCTTTCTTCCTTTCTGAATCTTCAACAACTCTTCCTTGAAAAAGCCGTGTCGAGGTTGCCATTACAGTGTCTCCCTTTGCTGCTTTTTCTTGGTTCCCCATGCAGAGGTTGCAACCAGGCCGTTCGAGATACATCATATTCTCGTATTCGGTGCGAGAGGAGCTTTTCGGGTTGTTATCGTCGAAGACAAAGCCAGAATATTTTTGCAGCATGTCCCAATCGCCTTCCTCCTTAAGTTCATCAATGATGTTGTAAGTCGGAGCAGCCACTACGAGAGGAGCTTGGAAGGAAATTTTTCCTTGGCTTGCTTCGATATTCCTTAACATTTGAGAAACGATTTTGAGGTCGCCCTTATGAACCATGCATGAGCCGACGAAGCCAAGATCAACTTCTTTTGAGCCTTTATAGTAAGAAAGCTCCCGGATCGTGTCGTGCGTGTAGCGTTTAGAGACATCATCATTGTTGACATCAGGATCAGCGATCATCGGTTCGTTGATAAGGTCCAGGTCGACTACAAATTCAGCGTGATACTTCGCGTTAGCATCTGGAGTCAGAGCTGGTTTTTCACCTGATTGAATTTCTGAAATGCGTTGATTGGCCCGATCGATTAACCCTTGGAGAACTTGTTTTTCATTGTCCATCCCCTTGTCGATCATGATTTGAATTCGGCCTTTTGCGATTTCTAAAGATTCGATGAGGGTGCTGTCCTGTGAGATACAGATTGAGGCTTTAGCCTTCATCTCAGCAGTCCAGTCGGTGAAAGTGAACGCTTGGTCGGCGGGTAGAGTCCCGATGTGCACTTCGATGATACGCCCTTGGAAAACGTTTTCACCTTTGAACTTTTGCAGCATCTGAGCCTGAGTCGCATGAACAACATCGCGGAAATCCATATGAGGTTGGAGATCTCCCTTGAAGGTGACTTTGACAGATTCGGGGATAGGCATGGTGGCTTCTCCAGTCGCAAGAGCGAGAGCAACGGTTCCTGAATCAGCCCCGAAAGCGACTCCTTTTGACATTCGGGTATGGGAATCTCCTCCAATAATGATGGCCCATTCATCGATCGTGAGATCATTGAGGACTTTATGAATCACGTCGGTCATGGCGTGATAGCCTCCTTCAGGGTCCCGTGCAGTAATGAGCCCAAAGTCATTCATGAACTTCATCAATTTAGGGATATTTGCCTGCGCTTTTTTATCCCAAACAGAAGCGGTATGACACCCTGATTGATAAGCTCCATCTACAATTGGTGAAATAGTAGTTGCCGCCATCGCTTCGAGTTCTTGTGAGGTCATCAAGCCAGTCGTGTCCTGTGATCCGACGATGTTGACTTCCACTCTTACATCCGAGCCGGCGTGTAAAGTTGTTCCCTCGGTGATTCCTACCGCGTTTTTATTGAAGATTTTTTCAACGGCGGTGAGCCCTTGCCCGGGATGAGAAATCTCTTTAGAGGCTGCGAAAACGGGTTTTAATTTAACATCCAGAGTTTGTGCAGCGAAGTTTTGTAACTTTTTACCAAAGACAATCGCATAAGATCCTCCCGCTTTGATGAATTCGACTTTTTGAGGCGTCAGAGCAGGGGAGATATCAACGAGCTCTTGATCTCCATTGTAGAGCTTCTTGGTTTTGGTGTTGATGGTCAGGATTGTTCCCGTTTCTACGGAATAAGTCTGCTCAAGAATAGGCTCACCTTCATCGTTGAGAACGGTGTTTCCATCTGAATCTACTTTTTTAACCCAGTTGTTGAGGTCGATCCCGATGCCTCCAGTCACACTCACTGTGGTTAAAAAGATCGGAGAGATTCCGTTCGTTCCAGCTACAATGGGAAAGATATTAACAAAGGGGATATAAGCACTCGCTTGTTTACCAGTCCAGAGCGCGACGTTGTTGACTCCAGACATACGAGAAGAGCCGACTCCCATCGTTCCTTTTTCCGCAATTAGCATCACACTTTTTCCAGGGTGAGCTTCTTTGAGGGCGATGATTTCATCTTGTGCTTCTTTAGAAATGAGACATTGGCCATGAAGCTCTCGGTCCGCTCTTGAGTGAGCTTGATTACCAGGGGAGAGGAGATCAGTCGAGATGTCGCCTTCGCCTGCAACATAGGTCACCACTTCGATCTCTTCAGCGACTTCGGGGAGGTTGGTGAAGAATTCGGCTTTGGAGTAACTTTCGAGAATCTCTAGAGCAAAGGAGTTTCCTTTTTTGTAAGCTTTTTTAAGGCGCTCGGTGTCGGCTTCGTAGAGGAAGACTTGAGTCTTAAGAACCTCAGAAGCGCTTTTGGCGATAGCAGGATCATCTCCCAAGGCTAAATCGAGTAGAACCTCAATAGAGGGGCCGCCTTTCATCTGAGATAATAGCTCAAAGGCAAAAGTAGGTGTGATTTCTTCAACCTTTTCATGGCCGAGGATTACTTTTTTCAAGAAGCTTGCTTTGACTCCCGCCGCGCTCGTGGTGCCAGGAAGGGTGTTGTAGATGAAGAAAATGAGAGAATCTTTCCGGTGCTCATTTCCGGTGTCCTTAATTTGAGCCACGATTTCGGCTAATAAATCTCCGCAGTCGATCGGTTTAGGGTTCAATCCCTGGTCCTTGCGGTCGTTGATTTCCTGGATATAGTCTAGATAGAGGCTCATAGTTAGGTGGTGCTTAAAAGTTCGAAAGGTGTCTCGATAGAATAAACGGAATCTAAAGAGTCCCTCAGGGCTTGTCTAGTGAGGAATCAGGGTTTTCAAGGGGTGAAGTTTTCGTGAAAAGCTTCTTGAAAGGTGTTGATTGACCAAGCGGTTCAGCAAAGAAAAACCCTCGGCCTTCATGGAAGAAAGCAGAGGGCTAGTATTCAAATTTAGAAAGATTCTTTATCGGTAGCTTGGCGCTTTGTGCTTCGTAAAGTATTTGTCACTCAACATGAACGAACCTGGGTAGTCCGGTAGAGGGGAGGAGTCGATAGGGCGAGGGACGTTTCTCCCGAGTGTGGCGTCTTCAGGTTGGCTGTGGGCGATAGAGACCCGAGTGCCTACTTTGACAAGACGGTAAAACTTAGGCGCTAGGTTTTCATGCATCCGGATGCACCCATGTGACGCAGGGCGATGTTTCATCCAGCCAGTATGGAAGCCGTAGTTCGCTTTGAATTCGCACCAGTAAGGCATCGGGGTTCCTTTGAAGCTCCAACCACGAGGTTTTTTAGCAAGGTAAGTCTGTATGATTTGGCTTCCGTTGTAAGCAAATCCGTGACTGTTGGCGCGGTGATAGTGATCTTTTTTGAAAATACGAAAAGAGCCTTTCGGGGTAGGTGTGCTCGCGGTGCCAACCGTGACAGGCATGACCATGAGTGCGCGGTTTCCTTCCATAACATAGACCATTTGATTGGAGGTCGAGACCTTTACTTTCACCGCACTCGGGTTAGTCGGGAGACTCGCTGGAAGGTCGAAGTTGTTATAAGCTGCCACGAGCGCCTCACCAGAAGTGCTTTTGGTGACAGGAGCGCAAGAGGCTAAGAGGGCCATGAGAGAGGCCCCCACGATCGGGAGGAATAATGTTTTCATCTCCCAGAGTGTAAATTCCAGGGAGAGGGTCTGACAAGGATAGCTTTAAGAAGTAGCAGAAAAAGAGCGACTTAATAAGAGCGGCGTTTTTCCCAACGTTTGACCCGGCCATTTTCAAACCAAACGGAAGCAAAGTGCTTACGTTGATATCGCACGCTTTGGTGAAACCCGAATCCTGAATAAGGGTAGCGGCGACGAAGGTGACCAGATCCATCTCGATAATAACGTCGACCAAAGCCGTGATGATAAGAGATGCCAGAGTGAGAGGTCGGTGAGATTTTAGTATAGTCCCAACGCTCGAATGGGATACTTTCGTTTTCTCCGTAAAGGACAGAGCTTGGATTTCCGATCGCAATCCTGACGGCCGCAGTGCTCATGCCTTCCGATATTTTACCTTGGCTGACAAGCTCTTGGTGTTTTTGAGGCAGTCGGTTAAAAGTGGTCGGGTGTTTCTCGATTCGGCTCAATGGAGTGCTGGGGGCGCAACTTGCTAAGATGAGGCAGAGCAAAGACAAGGGAAGTAAAACAGATTTCATGATATGATAAGAGGTTGATAGGGGCCGATTAATTCAAATTTTTTTTAAAAAGTTTAGCGAGCCATCATCACTTCTTCTTTTTGAAGGCCCGTGATTTCAGAAAGCCCCTTAATCAGTCGGAAGAGAATAAAGCCTCCGATCACTAAAAGAGGGGCTCCAATCACAAGATACCCCCAGCCTGTGATCTTTGCAACATCTTCGTTATAAAGAACTTTCCAGTTTTCGGCACCCGGGGAGAGGTCTCTGAGAAAGTAGTAGGCGAGGAACACATTCAAAATAGCACTGATCACAAAAGAACCAAAGAAGAGCTTCGTGCTACTCCACAGAAGGTTTTGGTAATCAGCTTGCGTCGAGCGTTCTTTGACTTCTTTTTCAATCCGGGAGATATCAAAGAGGCCTTCGGAGTAAATGAAGGCGTTGAAGAGAGGGGACTTACTCCGATGACTGATGAGAAAGAGAGATCCTAGGATCAAGGGTTGAATCGCTTCTTTGATTCCGAAAATAGGAGCGACGTTCGCCCTGACCGAATCAGACCCCTCAAAGAGAATAATCGTGATCACTCCGGTGAGCACGACATTAAGAACGCCAATGAGAGAGAAAGCATTAGGGGTCCGGTATTTTATGAAATACCAAATCCCGAAGGCCATCGGCACTCCTAGCGCGATTCCCATCGCCTTATACGGCCCTAAATTCCAGATTTCAGGGCCTTCTTGGCTACACTTACTCAGAAGGATGACGGGGATAAGAACGTTAACGACAATGTTAACAAGGGGGTTTTCAGGTTGTTTGCTGGAACTCACAGGCTGATGTTGAAGAGTGAGAGGGGGTAACCTCAAGACCAAACCGTGTTAATTGACCGCAAAATACCGTTTTTTTCTTTTACGGCAAACGGTTCCAAAAATAATCCCCACTCCAGTCCAAATGATCAATGAGTCGCTAAAATGGGCAATGCTATCTCTCGCAGGGTATTCGAGCCAGTTCCAAGCAGGAATAGAGGCGGAAACCCCGGTAATCAGCCCCACTAAGAGGCCGAGGAGCAAATATTTGGAGAATTTTTTAAACGTTCCTAAAAGCGTGATGCCATAAAAGAGACAAACGGAGAGAACTTGCGTCCCGAAACCAATCAGCATCGATTTCCCCATAGAGCCTTCACTGATTCCGGGCCGAATCACTCCATAGAAATAAGGTCCGGCGCGAAACGACTTCATCCCATCTTTCTTGGAGGCTTCCCAGCTAGGAACGGCATAGACAGCATGAGTGTTTGCTTGCTCCGAAAGCACTTTTTGAAAAGATTCAGGAGATTGCACAGCCTGTGGTTGGTGCCAAGGAAGAACTTCCCAAGAGAGAAATCCCCACATGAAAGCAAAGACACTCGCAAGAGTAACCGCTAAGACTATTTTCATATCCCTGAGAGGCTAACATGCTAAGGGACATGAAGCCAAGAGGGAAGTAGAGGCATAAAAAAACACTCTGGGGAGTTTTTTCCCGAGAGTGTTTTGAAATGAAAAGTAGTGCCGTTTATGAAACTTTTCCGTAAATACTATTTCCTGAAGAAAGAAGGTCATTGCAAGCCTCTTTGAGGCGGTCACAGACTCCTTGCTCTCCTTTTTTGAGATAGCTGCGTGGATCGTAACATTTTTTGTTGCCGACTTCTTCGTCGATCTTAAGCACCCCTTCGATATTTTCGCACATGTGAGTCACAATCGGGCGAGTGAACGCATATTGAGTATCGGTATCGATATTCATTTTGATCACGCCGTATCCGAGTGTTTCACGAATTTCTTCGATGGAAGAACCGGAACCACCGTGGAAAACGAGATCCATTTCAGCTTCGGCGCCATGTTTATCGGTCACAGCAGCTTGCCCATCCCGAAGAATGGTTGGCGTTAGTTTGACAGATCCTGGCTTATAAGCACCGTGAACGTTTCCGAAAGTTGCGGCGAACATGAATCGACCAAGTCCATTAAGGCTCTCATAAACGGTCACCATGTCCTCTGGAGTGGTGTAAAGTTTATCTGCAGGAAGACCTGAAGTATCATGCCCGTCTTCTTCTCCGCCAACGACTCCTGCTTCCACTTCAAGGATGATATTGAGTTCAGCGCACTCCTTGAGGAGCGCTTGTGAAGTCGCCATATTCTCTTCGAGAGGAAGTTCTGATCCGTCAAACATATGAGATTGGAAAAGAGGCCCTTTTCCAGCCGCAATGCGCTCACGAGAAGCGTCAAGGAGTGGACGAAGGAATGAATCCACCTTATTAGGATGGCAATGATCTGTATGCAGAGCGACTAAGACATCATACTTTTCGGCAAGACGGTGAACCGCCTCGGCAAGAACGATCGCCCCAAAGGCGGCATCATTCACCGCCAGACCGGAAGCAAATTGACCTCCTCCGGTAGAGACTTGAATAATTCCGTCCGATTTGGATTCTGCTAATGCTTTAAGTGTCGCATTAGCAGTGGTGAGAGAAGTGATATTGATGGCAGGATACGCGTAACCACCTTTTTGGGCGGCATCCAACATCGCTGAGTATTGTTCTGGTGTTGCAACTGGCATGTGTGAATCCCAATTATCGGATTACACTCCCGATGACAAGTATTAGCTTAAAAATGAGAGAAGATCTTCACTCGGAAAGAAAAAGCGACAACCGTCCACTTTTCCTCTTGCTTTCGGCAAGGTAGGCTTATATCAATGCCGCCCTCCAAACCGGGTAGGTGGCCGAGTGGTTAAAGGCGGCAGACTGTAAATCTGCTGACGCAAGTCTACGCTGGTTCGAATCCAGCCCTGCCCACCATCTTTTCTTAAACGCTGTGATTTTTAAAATCACAGCGTTTTTTGTGTCCTGCTACCTGCTACCTGCTACTAGAGACTTAAAGGGGACTTGTTACCTGAGAGAGTGCTCGGTGAATTAAAATAAATAAGACACTAAAACTGAAATTAGGGCTTGGCAATGAAAGCGAAGGCTTCTTTATTTCTCTGCACCCTTATTAGCTGTTATGAAAAACAACGTTATTTCTGCTTTTTTAGCGGCCACAACGGCCCTTTCTTGTTCGATTTTGCTTTCACAAGCTCAGAATCAAGTCGACGCATCTGAAGGGTTGGCTTTTGGAGTAGGAGAGCAAGATCCTGTTGTGAGTAAGAGCGATAGTAATCAAGATCTAGAAGTCGATCTTTTCGGTAATTCAACCTTAAAGACTTACTCGGACGGAGAGCCTTACCCTTACTTCAAAGCAGGAGAAGGGAATAGTGCCAATGTGACAGCAGGGAAATGGTATCGAATTGCGGCGTCTCAGAATGCTGCGAAGAGAGCAAATGCTCAATTCACACTCATGGATGATATCAGTGGAGGGGGGCACTCTACCGCTGTTTTTCGAACCGGTATTTCTTTTGGAGATGAGGCACGAATGAGCGTGAATCTATTATCGCACACGTCTTATAAGCAATCGACCTTTTTAAAAGTAAGGATTCTAGAAGCAAGTAACATTCACTCCCCAAGTTATTTAGAGGTATTTGTGGTTCGTTCAGGGGCTGTAAGGTATGCTATTGCGGATAACTTGAGTTCTGGTGGTTGGGCTCCGATTGATTGGACCGAAACAACCTCCATTCCAAGTGGATACGATACTCGCGAATATAATATCGATATGCTTTTCACGGTAGGAGATTATCAGAACCGCTTTTCGGTGTCTCGTGGAGGAAATGTGAATATTGAGGGCGCTCTGAATGTCCTGGGAAGCCCTGTCGTTTCCCAATCAAGTGGAGACCTTCGTTATACTCAGCGTTCGGCAGATCAGAACCTTAATTTGGGGACGGGTGATTTGACTTCAAATAATGTAACCGTTAATGGAGTCTTAACGTCAGGAAGTTTATCTGTGAACGAGAGCCTGAAAATTTCAGGTTCGACCTCATTATCACAAGCCGGGATTGAAATGCCGAATGTGAAAGCGGAACAATTACTGGATACAGCAACATTTTATGGACCTGTTAAAATTGGTCCTAACCAATACCGTGTTGACTATGTTTTTAAAAGAGATTCAACGACTACCGAAAAAGGAGACACTTTTTTGCGTTTGCCACTAGGGAGAGTCAGTGGAGCAAGTCACGCTCAAGTGATTGCTTCTACTGTTGCTGGCGGAAATTACGAGTCTGCTGAATGGAGCCTTGCGGCGTCTCGTCATGGATCAGTTAAATGCCTGGAACATAAGAGGTATGGAGATGCTCGTAACTTTACTTTAGAAGGAACAATGTTTCATGGTTGGATGTGGCTATCTTTAGATTATGATGACGCAGAGTATCCTACTCGTTCGTCGACAACAGAAATTAATGTTTCAGTGACTTACACAGTGGCAAATTTGAATAGTCAATATCAACAAGACCTTCCTTATCCTGAAACGTTATCTGATCAATATGGAAACGAGATGAGACCTGTGGAAATTTTTGAAAGTATCTCTGTTGTGAAGCATGGAGGTTGGCAAAGTGGTTACGGTCGTGTGGCAAATGCTGAAAAAGTAATTCGAGGTAATCTACTCATTGAGGGCGATAATACTACGATTGACAACGATACCACCATCAATGGAAACCTCACCGCAGAATCCATTACGATTCAGCCTGCAGGTGATATCGGAATGGGAGTATTTGGCGCTGAATAATTAAAAGGGTGAAATTAAGAAGTAAAGAGTTTCTGGAAGTCTAAAACACTTCCTAGGCTTCTTTACGATCTTATTGAATCCAACCAAGTTTTTCCGATCGTCTTTCCGAAAGCCTCTTCATAATCGAGCCTCTTTTCTAGTTCGTTTTTTATCACTTTATTAATTTTTACTTCTCTTTAATTCATGTTTTTCCGTAACGAATGGATTCGTCAATTTGGGATAGGCTTACAATCGAGCCTTATTTTGTGGTGGTCGACAATTGGTGCCTCTCCGCATCTTTTTGCGCAGAATCATAATCCCATTCCTGAATGGTGGAAAGATCGAGGGATCACGGAAGAACAAGCAGGAGATTCTGCGGTTAATAACAGTGTGCCTGTGACTCTTGGGCAACTCAAATGGGTCGCCACACAGACTCATAAAGAACTAAGTGCTTTGTTGCCTCAGGGACTAAGTTTCGAGTGTCATTCTCTTTTCGCCGACGCCAAAGCTCCTTACGAAGAAGGTTATCAGGACTGGTCAAAAGGAAATTATAAAGTCGCGACCTTAGGTCAGGTGAAACATGTGGCGAAAGCTTTCTATGATGAGTTAAATCAGATTAGTGAAGCTTGGGTGCGAGAGCAATTAGGATCACTAGGCCATGATCTTAATACTCTAGGTCAATATCCATGGACGGATACTCTGGATGATGACTCAAACCGCAGTATTGCGAATTTGGGGCAACTCAAATCCATTTTTGCGTTCGATGTTCGTGCTGATAATGAAGAGACTCCAGACGGCCTCCCAGACCTTTTTGAATATGGGTTAATTTTATCGGATGATCGTCTCTCGGGTTTAACAATTAACGATATTACAGTTGATCCAGGAGATGCTGAGTTATCTTACCGGGATTCGAGCACAGGAAATTGGAAAACTTTGAGCGGAATCACTCCTCCATCTTCGGGGAATGGGGCGTCTCATTCAGTATCAGACTTATTAGCAAAACATACCCCAATTGGCTCTGTCGGGGGGAGTCTTTCAGTTGGTGGTAATGGGGCGGCTAATTATAGTATTCCGATTCAAATCCCGAAAGGAACTTCGGGAGTCGAACCAAGTGTTTCGATTAATTACTCCAGTGGTTCAGGGAATGGCGATTTAGGTGTTGGTTTCAGTATTGGTGGATTACAGAGTATTACACGGGGGCCAACTAATATTGAAATTGATGGTTTTGTGGATGGGGTAGATTTTGATGAAAATGATCGATTTTATCTGAATGGTGAACGGTTAGTCGCTTTGGAAGGAGAATACGGAGCAGATGGCACTGTCTATGAAACTACTAATCAAAGTTTCAATCGTATTGTTTCGCATGGGCAGTTAGGTTCGGGGCCTGCTTATTGGACTGTGCAGACGAAAGCTGGATTAGCTTTGGAATTTGGGAATTGCTCTACCTCATGTGTCGCAAATATAACGAGTCAAGGGGCTCTTGTTTGGTCGATTAATAAAGTAACCGATAATGTAGGGAATTACTATGAAGTTATTTATCAACGAGATTCGGAAGCTGGAGCCTTGGATTATCGAGTCGATCATGTGAAGTATACAGGAAACCAAAGAATGGGCCTAAGCCCCTATAATCAGGTTAAATTCATCTGGGAAGACCGTCCTGACAAAAGTATGGGCTTTGTTTCAGGGGAACGTGTCACAGGTGATAAGCGAGTTGCGGCGATTGAGGTCCATTCTCATGGGCAGACGCTATATGACTATCAATTTGAATACCGTCAATCCCCTCAGTCTCGCTTAAGCCAGCTAATATCAGTAACTCGTAGAGCTTCTGATGGGACAGAGCTCCCTCCTACAAATTTTGAGTGGACCACTCATGAAGTGAATGAGGATTCAAGTTATTTTGCTGAAGTAGCCGCTCATTCAGATCCGAACCCAGACTATATTTTGCCCCAATTAATTGGTTCTGATGGTAAAGATTTAGGAGTTCGTAATGTTGATATTAACGGCGATGGAATCGGTGATTTTGTGAAATCTTATTTGAACGGAGGCACCCTAGAGTCCGATGTTCGACTTGGCGGCGGCCCTCTCAAGAGTGGGGTTAGAGGTTATAGTGGAAAGAGCTCAGATTATTTCCTCCCGAGGGAATTAGCTCGCTCAGATCGTAAAAGCTCTGGAAATAGACTGATAGATATGAACCAAGATGGCTTGATAGATGTGTTAGCTACAAATTATTTCGATATTCCTGAAGGGATTCATCCTTCTGATATTGTGATCTATAAAAGCTACCATGAGCGCCTTGGGTCGGTTCGTCATGGGCGACCTGATCGAACATATCTTATTTTTACTAATTACTTAACAAAGCAAGATTTCAGATCGTATCATAACACAGCACCTAAAACATATGAGACTTACTTGTCTTATGGAATTTCAGATGTATGGTTTACAAAGGCTTCTCTTAGAAATTATTTTTCCTCGAGAGAGTCTGAGATTCCAGAAAGTGAATTGCATGATAGGCTCGCTGGCACAGATGGAATTCAGTTATCAAATGGTAAATTCATTTCAGATGAATGGGCTAGAAATTACTTAAGAAATATCGCACCAAAGTATAAGGCGAATGTTTATTATAATAAAGTTTCGCAGGCTTCTGTAGAACCTTTTGTTAAAGAGGAATATAATTTTCCTGCTCAGATGGTAGGCTCACATAATAAAGATATAGGAGCATTTTATCAAGATTTCACAGGCGACGGGCTTCCCGATTTTATGGTGAGTCATTGGGACCGCACAAAGTATCCAGATGCTAATATTGTTTTTGTGAATGATGGGAATGGAGGCTTTGTGAAGAGCGCAGAGTTCCAGCTTGATAATAGTATGCAAGTTTATGATTCGGCAGATGACTATAACAATAATCGTCGTTTGATTGAGGCGATGGACGTCAATGGTGATGGCCTCGCTGATATTGTTAAAGCTTACCGGAAAGGAGCATCAAGCATTCGTGAAACATGGCTTAATGTTGAAGGAAAGCGTTTCGAAAAATCAGACGCTTACGCCTTGCCTTTTGACCTTACCACTAATGATGTGAACAAAAGTGATTTAGGCACGAGGCTTGTAGATGTGAATGCGGATGGTTTGACAGATATTGTTTCTGACCAACGTTATTCCCTTCCTCAAGGGGTAAGTATAAATGATGTGTGGTCATTTACTTGGAACCATTACCGTAAGAGAAATAAATACCATCGGTATTATTTATTCACCAATGTAGGAACAGGGGCTCAAGGCCGCTTTCTTTATGATCACCCATCTCCAGACTCAGGATTTATAAAGTTCTTTGATAATAATATGAGGTTGACTGAGGGAGTGGTAGAAAATCCACACGGTTTGTGGGTTGCTGACTCAAGAATTGTGCAAGTGTTGGAGCAAGACGGAGTCAATATTCCATCTTCTGAGCAACATAGTTCATTCGACGAGAGATTATCAGTGCGTCTTTCAAATGGTAAATTCGTTTCTCATACCTGGGTTCGAAATCATTTCGAACAAAATAGTTCCAATAAGCGCTTTAACATTTGGTTCAATACAGGGCTCGGATGGGTTCCTAATCCTTACGCCGGCGGCCGCTATGAATTTCCTGAACCTTTTATTGATGATAAGTATAATGCCTATGGAGTGAATTTGATCGATCTCAATGGAGATGGTCAGCAGGACTTTGTTCGTTCCGACGAACGAGGGAATAAAGTCTATATGAACTATGGAGGCTTTTATGAGGAAGATCCCAAATGGCAAATGGGAGGAACTTCCTTTTTCCCGACTAAGGATGACCGTCTTCAAGGGCGTGAGAAAGGACGTTTCATTGATATAGATTCAGATGGAGCTCCTGATATTATGTCAGACATCGCAACGAGTCACCCTAAAGTGAGATATCATAATCTTCGTAAGCCTGAGTTTATTTCTCATATCACAGATGGTCTTGGAGCTCCTTTAGAAGTTTCTTACAAGCATATGCTCGACCAGAGCCTCGATAAATTTGGGAAGAAAGTTTACGAAAAAGATCCCGTCACAGACGAGGAGACGGCGAAGGGTATCATTAGTGCTCCTGGAGCAGGTTATGTAGTTGATTCATATGCGGAAAAAGATGGTCTTGGTGGAGAACGTCGAACTTATCACTATTATCGTGGTCGCAAGGTTGACCGAAAAAATGGAGTGGATCTTGGCTTTAGGTTTTTAGAAATTTATGATGAGACAAATAAGGTGCATTCTTATCAAGTTGCTAACCAAGAATTCCCGTTTCAAGGGAACCTTAAACACAGCTTTCAGACTTTTGACGATCCTTCAGGAGAGGGGGAGATTCTTCTTGCTTGGGATGAGTCTGAATTTGGTCTCCGGAGCGAAGTGGCGGATAAGGTCGGTGGTCCGCTTCGTCAGCTCATTCAGACCAAGCAGATCAGGCGCACCTATGATGTGAATGCTTCGAGCATCACGCCACAAAGCATCACTTTACCAGGCATTAACCTTACCGTATCGGCGAGTCTGCTCAATGTGGTGACGACTGAGAATACCGGGTTTAATGATCATGGGGATCTTGTTTCTTCAGTGACTTCTGATTTGGATCAATACCGCACCGAAACGTTAAATCATTACGAAGCTCCGATCACAACAGGGGGGAAATGGATTTTAGGGCGTCTCTCCGGAGCGACAGTGACTCATACGGCTCCAGGTAAAGAAACAGTCACAAAATCCAGTGAGTTTTCCTATTACTCAGACGGCCCTTTCCATGGCATGCTTAAGACGGAATGTGCCTCGCCGGAAGACCCGCTTTCGATTTGTAAGACATACACCTATGACTCCTTTGGGAATCAGACTCAAATCTCAGTCCAGCCCAAGGCAGGAGGGCAAGTCCGCAACACCTTCATGGAATACGATGAGACGGGTCGCTTTCCTATCAAAGAATGGAACGACCTCGGGCACACCGCCACTCATGAATACGACCAGACTCGCGCTCTTCTTTTAAAAAGCACAGATGCCAACGGGCTGAGCTCTCACTTCTTCTATGACCTCTTTGGGACTCAAATCCTAACCCGAGGACCTACTGGGCTAGAGGCTGCCGAGATCACACGTTTTGCCTCTTCGGACTCTTCTTTGACGTCGAGCTCTCTTCCTCATACAGATCTTTCTGTTTATTCCCTTCATGGCGCTAATGGGATTCACTTTATCCGCGAAGCCCAGACCTCTGGGGCTCCATCTTCGACAGTTTACTTAGATGTCCAGGGTCGCACCGTTTTGACGAAATCCATAGGATTTGGTGGGCGCGAAATTTTCACTCGCACTGATTATAATCACCGAGGGGAAGCTTATCGTTCTTCTGCTCCATTTTATGCTGGGGAGACGCTTCATTGGACCGAGCAAGTCTACGATGACTATGACCGAATTGTGAGGGTGAATCAGCCTGATGGATCTTATAACACCGTCGTTTTTGATGGTTTTTCTACGACTCAAACGAATGCTGGAGGGCAAACTCAGACGCGCGTCACCAATCGCCAAGAACAAACCACCAGAGCGATTGATCATGGTGGTCACGTCACTACGTTTGAATACGACCTTCACGGCAATGCCGTGCGCACTGAGACTCTTGGTGGTCATGCCGTAGAAGCCCGTTATAATGTCTTTAACCAGAAAATCTGGATGAATGATACCGATGCCGGGCAATCCTGGATCACTTACAATGCCTTTGGCGAAACAGTCGAAACTCGTGACGCTATTGGGAATCGGGCCACTTTTGAATACGATCAACTTGGGCGTGGAGTGCAGCAAGCACAATTCACTCCAGGGGCTAGCACCCCTGAATTTTCGATTCATACCACTTACGACACCGCGCAGGGTGCCGCTTTAGGGCAAGCCCATATCACCATTAAGCGAGAAGGCCTCAATGGCACCATTACCTCTCGAGTTGAAGCACGGTATGACCGCTTTGCCCGTGCCGTCGAATCTCGCAGTGAAGTCTTTGGGGAATCTTTCTCGAGTAAGACGACCTTTGATGACCTCTCCCGGATTCATACCACAACGAACCCAGGCGGACTCACGATTCTTAATGAGTATGATGCGCTTGGTTTTAACGTGGGGGTTCGCGACTACCATACCGGGGAACTTTACTGGAAGCCTCTCACCTATAATGCACAAGGGAAACTTCTCACCGAAGAACTCGGTAATGGAGTCATTAATACCCATGCCTACGATGATACTCGAGGCACGATGATTGGGACTAAGTCTGAGAAGGGGAGTTCAACGCTTCAGAATTTCGAGTTTACTTGGAATGCGATTGGGAACCTTCAACAGCGCAAAGACCTCGTCAATAACCTTGCTGAGACAATGACTTTTGATGACCAGAACCGTCTCACTCAGAGCTCGGTGTCGAATTCATCAGGCGTTCATGACCTTTCTTACCGTTATGACACCAATGGTAATATCCTCCAAAAAGGGGATTTAGGAACTTACCAATATGGCTCTTCACGCACTCATGCTGTCACCGCCATTACCACTTCAGATGGCTCCAGTGTGCATCGAGCCTACGAGTATGATGCTAATGGCGCCATGGTGAAGGAAACTCGCGGAGGGCAAACATACCGCCAGATCATTCGCACACCTTTTAGCAAAGCTGATCAGATTATCCATTTTGCGGCACCGAAGCTACGCAAGCTAAGTGATGGCTCTCAAGTGTTTGATGCGGGTCAGACTCATTTGAAATTTCTCTATGGGGCGGATCTCAATCGTTTGCGACAGATTGCGACCCGAACGGAAGGGCAGTCTCAAAAGCGCACCACTACCACTTACCTCGGTTCTTATGAGCGCTTCGTGCATGAGACTCGAGGCTCCCCAAGCGAGGCATACACCTTGAGTAAAACGGAGCACCGCCACACCATTGCGGGCCTCGTGATCAAGACGTTCACCGAAACTCCAGGAGAGGGCGAAACTGTCAAAACCCGTTACCGCCTTGGAGACCATTTAGGCTCTCTCACCGCCCTAGCAGACGAAGCCGGCTTACCTATTGAGCGTTATAGCTTCGATGTTTGGGGGCAGCGTCGAAATGCGGAAAACTGGGAAGCTCTCGATCTTTCCAGCCAAGTTTACACCACCGAGGAAACCAACCGTGGTTACACAGGTCATGAAATGCTCGACGAGGTCGGCATCGTGCACATGAATGGGCGTCTCTACGACGCGGAGCTAGGGCGTATTCTCTCGACCGATCCCGCTGTTCAAGAGCCGTATAACTCCCAGAACTATAATCGCTACACCTATGTGCTTAACAATCCGGTCAGCTACACGGATCCAAGCGGTTACTTCTTTAAGAAAATCTTTAAGAAAATAAAGAAGCTTTTCAAAAAGGTAGGCAGAGCACTCAAGAAAGTCGGGAAATGGATCAAAGAGAACTGGAGAACGATTGTTGCAATTGTGATCGCCGTTGTCGCTTTTTACGCCTTTGTAGGTATTGTGGGAGTTGGTGGTGGGACACTTGCTGTCAAAGGAGGTGTTATTGTCAATTCGGCGATTGCTGGAGCTGTGGCGGGAGGAGCTAATGCTGCTATTAATGGAGGAAGTCTGAGTGATATTCTCAGAGGGGCGGTCGTCGGAGGTCTTCAAGCAGCCCTTGCTGCAGGGATTGGAGGGTCGCTAGGAGCAGATCCTACAGTTTTTCAACAAGCTAGAGCTATTGCTGCTCATGGGGTTGTAGGCGGAGCCTCAAATGTAGCAATGGGAGGGAAATTTGGAGATGGCTTCCTTTCTGCTGCTGTGACCAAATCGGCAACTTTCTTGAAAATCACAAGCGCAATTGCAGGAGCAATTGATAAAGTGACAGGAATAGGAGATTTAGCTTCTCAAGCTGTCGCTGCAGGGGTGATTGGAGGCACCGCCTCGGCAGTCGGAGGAGGAAAGTTTGCCAATGGAGCTTGGACGGCGGCGATGCAGCATTTGTTTAATGAGTTGGCTGCTTCCAATGAGAGAAGGCAGAGTAGAAATCAAGCTCGTATTGCTCGTCAGAGAGCAGCTGAAAAAAAAGTGCATTATGCACGGAATAAATTGAATGAGGACGGTATTAGGCGTATCTTTGGAGATGAGGCTATTGATGACCCGAACTTTTCTTTTACGAAAGAAAAATTTAGAGGAGAGAATTATACGGGGGATACCTTTACTGCTGCACCAGATGAGAAAAATGTATTTCATCGTATGGGGGATCAGTCAATACATGGGAAAAACGTTAAATGGATGTTAGATGATGGTAATGATTATGGAGCTATAGAAATTGTTGTTAATGGGGCAGGAAAATTGGTGACGGATCCTATGAATATGGGGACATATAATTATGGCGGTTCAGGTATTTCCCATGTGTATAAAGATATAGTGCCTTGGGTGAAATATGGGAACTCGCCAAGTGATTCTTCTACTTATGAATTTCGTAGAGAACAATTGCGGAACACAGGCTTTGGCGGGAGGTTTCTTATTGCTCAAAAGGGTTTATAAGGTTTTAATAGAAGGATGCAAAGATTACTTATTGCTTTGAGTGTGTTTATAACCGCTTGCTCTTCCAAGGTCTACGAGTATAACACTTTTAGTGTGGGCAGTGTTGAGGGATTTCGCTTTGGTTTATCGCCTGAGCTTTCTGATAAGGGAAACAAAATTGTTTATGGGGCGCCGTATTCATTTTATTTATCATACAAAGATAATGAGTTAGTAAAGGTTGATGTCGATGTCCAATTGGTAGACGAAAACGGTAAGGTTGTATTTTCTTTGAAAGTAAAGGATCGAGAAAACAAACCTAATATATATTTTTTTATAGTAGATCGAAAAGTAAGTGTTCACTCTGCTGATTACTCTGTGAGGGTGAACTATTCGATAAAAAATAATGATGGCAGTGTTAAAAAGGGCGCGTTTGATGAGAAGCTTTTTTTTAAGAGAAGCTTAAAAAACAACGAGATTCTATTTTGAAAATTCAACAACGGCCAAATCGGGGGCAGTCCTGGCAGGAAGATAAGCAACTAAAAATAAAGGGACAGGTAAATTATTGCTTTATTGGAGGGACAGTTTCCGCAATTAGTGGAGGCAAGTTCGCAAACGGCGCCTACACCGCTGCTTTCCAGCATCTTTTTAATGCGGAGGCAACTGCCAAAGCTAAAGCAATGCTTGCTCAGGTAAGTATGAATGGAGAGGAGTCAAGCTTGTCCATGATAGAGCAAGTGGAACGTTAAAATATTATGATCACCTCAAAGGTAAATGGGTTCAGTTTTCAGGTGACTTTAGATCGGGTCAATATGGTGCTACCGATGAGTCAGCAAAAGGAACAGGTCCCTTACCCAAGGGAGACTATCGCATCTACACCAGAAATCATGGCTCTCCAGTTAAGAAATTTTTTAACCGTGCTGCATATATATTAGATTCAGTAGATTCTGTTCCATATAATGATCGAATCAATGGGGGTGCCGCTTCTGGTAGAAGTCAATTTAGAATTCATGCAGGATGGTATAGTCAAAACCACTCAGCAGGGTGTTTGATTTGTCCGACTGGAACTTATGATGGCTCCTTCGGGCAAACGCTAAGCTTGTCTGCTCAATTGAGTCCGCATACGAAAACAATCACGGGAACTAGTGGGGGACGATCATACTCTTATCGAAATGAAAAATTTGTTGGAACTTTATCAGTGAGATGATTTGGAATGTCAAAAACTTATTAGTGATTCTCTCACTTCCTTTATTTGGCTGTGCTAACAATAAAGGCGTAGAACGAGTTAAATCTATTCTGAATAAGCAGGGGCTGCTAACAGAACAAAATGAAGGTTCTTTTGTTGGCAGAAGAATAAACCCCAATTTGAATAAGCATATCATTAAAAATAAAGGGACAGGTAAATTATTGGAAAAGCTGATTGCGTCACCCTTCCCTTTCCGTTACTCTTTACGAAACCATGCGACAACGACGTTACATTGCCCCTTGGCAGGCGCAGAATACTCCTGATCTGGATGATTTATCGAAGGGGTCGCTTGCGGCTTTGAAGGGGCGGGCTGCGATTTACCATGTTGTTTCACGGGTGGTGAATCGGGAGTTCATTTTCGGTGATGAAGAAAAGGAGCACTTCGTGAAGCTGATGCGCCAGTATGAGAGGTTT
>CALFBI010000003.1 GCA_937951675.1 uncultured Verrucomicrobiales bacterium | reverse complement strand
GTGATCAGGGTATTTTTTTACAAGAGCCGCTAGTTGCTCAATCGATTCATTCAAGACAGCAAGAGATTGTTCCTTCTCTCCAATGCTCCGTAAGTGTTTTCCTTTCCCATACTGAATTGCAGCTTTCAGACGTTTCACTTCATCTGTCTTCTCTGTGACTCGAGTCTTGGCCCATGCTTCAGCTTGCTCTAAGACCGTATTGGTTTGCTCGGGCTCCTTCGTTTTCAAAAAAACGAGCTGGGCGTAAGCTCTGAGAACACGAAGCGAAAGATCTTGAGGGACTTCTTCTCCGACCAACCCGAGGACGTCATTAAGCTGGTTGAGGTAACCTTCTTGAAAAGTATCCCCTTCTGCAAGTGGCGCAAGATCGAGCTCAAGCTGCGTCATCTTCAAACGGGCTCTCACCTGTGGAATAGCATCTGCGGGAAGACTTTTAACCACTTCTGAGAGAGAGGTCTTCCATTCTTTAATGAGTTCAGGGTGCGTTTTGAGAGAAGGCATGCCTCCTCCTTGACTGGACATCACCCATTCGATTAAACGGAGCTGTGACTGCCGCGAATGATCCCATTCTTTATTTAACTTCACCCGTGAGAGCTCGGCCTGCTCTTTGAGTCGCTTCGCAACCCTCTTCGCGCTAGCAAGCTTCTCTTCAGCTTCTGACTCAAGCGTTTTTTGTTGAGCTTGAGCGCCTTCTAAAGATTCTTGAAGGATTATAATCTGTTCGCCTAAACCTTTTTTTTCCTGGATGAGAAGGTCGGTTTGCTCTTGATGAGCCCCTTCCAACTCCGCCCTTTTTGATTTCGAACCTCCTACCGCAAGCGAAAATCCTAACCCTGCCCCAACCAGCAAGCATAGCCCTGACACAAGGAGACTCGGAGTTTTTTTCCCCTTTGGCTGGACTTGTCGTTCGGGAGATTCTAGATCAAGCACTATTGGGGTATGAAGATCATCTGACATGCTTAGAAAAATCTAACGCTGTTCCCGAGGAGATTGCAACCCTCCAAGTGATGCTTCCTTGACAGTTTTGCTCTCTCGGAGCACTGTTCTCTACGTCCGCAGGGGTGTTTGATTCAAGCAAACTGAGAGGGAAGCTTCCAATTCCCAACCCTTCGAACCTGATACGGCTTGCACCGACGAAGGAAGACGGCATTGATCAAGTTTCTCCAAGCTTTTTTCGCTTCTGTCTTCTGGTCTAGTCAGTATTACCCGACTTCCTTTCAGGCTCCTGACTTTAATTTACCATTATGATTTCACCAGACGAACAAGGCATCACTCCAGAAAATTCGAAGCAACGAAGTGACTATACCGGGAACTTCATCGAGGATATCGATAATTCTGACGAAATTGCTGCGATCGAAAATGATCCAACACTTTTTCCTAACTCCACTCGGATTTATGTAAAAGGGACCATTCACCCTTATTTGCAAGTGCCCATGCGTGAGATTCGTCTTTCTCCAACCGAGCACCCTAGTGGCAAAGTCGAAGAAAACCCACCGATCCGAGTTTATGACTGTTCGGGCCCATGGGGAGACTTAAATTTCGAGGGGGATGTGACTCAAGGCCTCCCGGCCCTTCGCTTAGACTGGATTTTAGATCGTAAAGACGTCTCTGAATATGAAGGCCGCGAAATCAAAGCTTCTGACAATGGCTACCTTTCCCAAACGCATGCCGAGCGCTACAATGAAAACAAGGCTGCTAAAAACAAACTTAAAGAGTATCCAGGACTCAAGCGTAATCCTCTTCGCGCTATTTCCCACCCTGTCACCCAAAAATGGTATGCGGACCAAGGGGTCATTACCCCGGAAATGGAATTCATTGCGATTCGTGAAAACATGGGTCGGATGGAAGTCTTTAAGACGATTCACGATCGCTACCCAAGCATGGATGAAATTCCTGAAGATGCTTCTGAGCAAATCAAAGAATTCATCCGTCAAAAAAATTCGACTCCAGAAGGCTATGAGATGCCGCGGCCTTCTCAAATTGACCCGATGAAACAAGTTTCGCGAAATGTAATGAATCATCAGCATCCTGGGCAAACTTATGGGGCTCAAATCCCTGAACTCATCACAGCAGAGTTCGTTCGTTCAGAAGTGGCTCGTGGGCGTGCCATTATTCCCGCCAATATTAATCATCCAGAACTTGAGCCCATGATTATTGGGCGTAACTTCCTCGTCAAAATTAATGCGAATATCGGAAACTCTGCTGTCGCGTCAACGATTGACGAAGAAGTAGAAAAAATGCGTTGGTCCACTAAATGGGGTGCCGATACAGTGATGGATCTTTCCACTGGGAAAAACATTCACGCAACTCGGGAATGGATCATGCGAAACTCTCCGGTCCCGATCGGAACCGTGCCTATTTATCAAGCCCTTGAAAAAGTGAATGGAAAAATCGAAGACCTCACTTGGGATCTCTACCGCGATACTTTAATCGAACAAGCTGAACAAGGGGTTGATTACTTCACTATTCACGCTGCCGTCCTTAAAAGCTTTGTCCCTCACACTGCTCGCCGAATGACTGGAATCGTCTCACGAGGTGGCTCAATCATGGCTAAATGGAGCCTCCACCACGGTAAAGAGAACTTCCTCTACACGCATTGGGACGATATTTGCGATATTTGCGCCGCCTATGATGTCAGCTTCTCGATCGGAGACGGTCTTCGCCCTGGGTCTATCGCAGATGCGAACGACTACGCTCAACTTGCTGAGCTCGAGGTGCAAGGCGAACTCACCA
This sequence comes from uncultured Verrucomicrobiales bacterium, assembly GCA_937951675.1. GTDB lineage: Bacteria > Verrucomicrobiota > Verrucomicrobiia > Verrucomicrobiales > Akkermansiaceae > CALFBI01. The sequence goes on along the minus strand of CALFBI010000003.1, from coordinate 70,522 downwards.
AGCGCGCTTGGGCAAAAAGTTGCCAAGTGATGAATGAGGGTCCGGGTCACGTGCCGATGCAGCTCATTGAAGAGAATATGCAAAAGCAAATCGAATGGTGCCACGAGGCCCCCTTCTACACTCTCGGACCCCTTACCACAGATATTGCTCCTGGATACGATCACATCACGAGTGGGATCGGAGCCGCTAACATTGGTTGGTATGGGTGTGCGATGCTCTGCTATGTCACGCCTAAAGAACACCTTGGACTTCCTAATAGAGATGATGTCCGTGAGGGTGTCATTACTTATAAGATTGCGGCCCATGCTGCTGATCTCGCAAAAGGGCACCCCGCTGCACAGGAACGTGATAATGCCATTTCAAAAGCACGGTTTGAATTCCGCTGGCGTGATCAGTTCGCGCTCGGGCTTGATCCGGCAAGAGCGATCGCCTTCCATGATGAAACGCTTCCTGCAGAGGGTGCCAAAACAGCTCATTTCTGCTCGATGTGCGGGCCTACCTTCTGCTCGATGAAAATCACAGGAGATGTCCGTAAGTATGCGGAAGAAAATGGTTATACCAACACTCCCATTCTTGAGGGAGCTGCTGAGTAAATCGATTAAGGCTCGAGAAACTTCTGAGCCTGTTCCACATCTTTCCTAATTTGAATGGTTAATTCCTCTACGGAGGAAAAAGCCATTTCTTTGCGAAGCATTTTGAGAAATTCGACTTCTATATACTCTCCATAGATTTCATCAAAAAACTCAAAAAGATAGACTTCTAATTTCCGGCGGTTCTGATCACTAACGGTCGGCCGAGTTCCAATATTTGAAACGCCTTGATAAACGGTCTCGCGAACTTTCACCTGCACCACCCAAACTCCATCTGGGGGAAGCTGTTCATTATCGACATCGAGATTGGCGGTGGGAAAACCAATCGTTCGGCCAAGTTGCTGCCCTCGCATGACTTCTCCTTTGACAGCATAGGGCCAACCCAACATTTCTGAGGCACGGTCAATTCTACCGTCCCGGATCGCTTGCCGGATACGAGTGCTGCTTACGCGCTCCCCTTGCCGCATGACTGGAGGGATCACACTCACTTTTTCCCCAGTAAACCATTCTTGGAGGCGAGCCATATCACCTCCTCGTTCGTGTCCGAATTGCCAATCTTCGCCTGCGGCAAGATGCTTCAGCGCTGAAATAGAATTGAGCTCAGCAACGAAAGCTTCTGCGCTTTGAAAGGCCCTCGCCTGATCAAAAGGTAAGGCAACGACGAAGGATGCCCCAAACCGCTGAAAAAGTTCATATTTATGATGCAACGATGCTAAAATCCGACGAGGAGCTCGCTCTGGAGCCAAAAACTGAATCGGGTGCGGCTCGAAAGTAAGCACCCCGGCCCGGCCTCCTTCTTTTTTTGCCGACTGAACAGCGGCACCAATCACAGCCTGATGACCTACATGAACTCCATCAAACACTCCGAGCGCTAGGTGGATGGGACCAGCAAGGCCGCGGAGTTCGTCGATCGAATCCCAAATAGAAAAGTCAGGCGTCATTACTCAACGAGTAAATCATACTCCTCTCATTTTAGCAATTTCAGGCAAAGTAATCATTGCCGCCAAGAGGTCTTCGCGAGAAGTCGTCTTGAGGTCTTCAGCATTCACCGCTCTACTCAAATCAAAGTCTCCAGAGCGACTTCTTTTCAAGCGGCTCAAATGAGCTCCACATCCGAGATCTTGACCAATGTCATGCGCATAAGTTCTCACATAAAACCCTTTCGAACAATCAACGATGAAATCGACCTCGGTAGCCTCGAAACGTGTGACTTCATGCTTAAAAATAGTAACAGGGCGAGGATCTCGTTTGATTTCGATTCCCTTTCTCGCAAGTTTATAGAGAGGGACTCCATCTTTTTTAATTGCTGAAACCATCGGAGGAATCTGCTCAAAATCACCATCATAAGCCGCAAATGCTTCTTTGATCTGCGTTTCAGAAAAATCTGGAACCTCTTCCTTCGTTAAAATTTCTCCTTCCTTATCCTGGCTGGAAGTTGTCACCCCGAGGGTAAGTGTTCCCTCGTATTGCTTGCGATCACTCATGAGCAAGTCTTGCAATTTTGTGGCCTTATTAATCACCAGCATAAGCACCCCTGTCGCCATTGGATCTAGAGTTCCGCAATGACCAATTTTTTTGATATTCAACTGTCGACGGGCAATGGCAACGACATCATGGGAAGTCATTCCGGGAGCTTTATTGATGACGAGAACGCCACTAGGAGGGGATGTTTCTTGAGGATTCATAGCTTATAAACAAAGGGACTGGGTGCAACGTGGGAGAAGTATTTCAATCGCTTGAGAAATGGGCGCCGACATTCGAACTCCTGAAGCGAGTCGGTGTCCACCTCCTCCAAAATGCTGACAGATTTCTGAGACATTGACCTGATCATTAGAAGATCGCATTGAAACTCTCACTTTTTGATCTGGCAGGTCTTCGATAAAAATAGAAATGATCACCCCGCGGATGGATCGGATGGTGTCAATTAATCCATCGGTATCACCATCTTCAACTCCGATTCGGTCTTTTTGGCCCTGTGGTAAACTCCAAATAGCAATCTTGCCATCACAATGTAACTCGAGAGTTCCCAACAGCGCTCGTAACACCTCTACCCGTCGTAAAGAATATTGACTATAGAGCTCGTGATTAAGATCTCCTACTACTAATCCGGCTTCCACTAATTCGGAAGCGATCTGGTAAGTTCTAGCATTAGTCGCTGGGTAGCGAAAAGAACCTGTATCAGTAGAAAGGGCTACATAAATAGCGTCGCGAGCTTCAGCAGTCATTTCCCAACCCGCCTCTTGCACAAGCTCATAGACAATCTGACCAGCGGCTGGAGCGTCTCCATCAACATAGTAATAGTCACCATAAAGCTCATTCGAAATATGGTGATCTATGTTAATCAGCGGCACGTTTCCAGGAATCTCGGCCAAACAATCAGTCCCTAAACGCTCCCGGTTAGCTGTGTCTAAAGCAACAACAAGGTCGATCTTTTTAACATCTCGAACTCCTTGTTGATAGCGATCTAGACCTTTGAGAAATCTTAGGGACTCAGGAATAGAATCTTGGTTAGCCATCACCACTTCCTTACCTAGACGTTCTAGCACTAAGCCCAGAGCTAAAACTGAGCCAATGGCATCACCATCCGGCCGAATATGGCTCAAAAGCAGTATTTTATCAGCGCTTTCCAGCTGCTGAATGATCGCTGCAAAATGAGTGTTTGCCTGAATCATCGACAAAGAAAAGTAGAAGGGACGTTATTCTTCTTCCGCAGGAGGAGCGGTTGGAATCTCAGCGACTTCATCGAGTAAATTAACCATATCTACTCCTCTTTCCGCTGAAACATCAGGTCTAAAGGTGAGAACAGGTGTATTACGTAAAACGACTCGCTTCATCACCTTCGACTGAATGGGTCCGCGCTTCAGGTTCAGGTTCGCAATCACACCGCGATACCCTTTACCTAAAACACTCACCCAAACTTTAGCTTCCTTTAAATCTTGCGTGACTTGCACTTCACTAATTGTCACGAGGGCTCCTTTGAAGTTAAAATCACGTTGCACTACGGCACTGATTTCTCGCTTCAGAAGTTCATTAACTCGGTCTAATCGGTTTGTTGCCATTCAGTAAGTTCGCTATTAAGTGTTACTTAAAGCGTTTGTTGAATTTTATCTAAAAGGTAACATTCGATAATATCACCTTCTTCGTATTCATTAAATTCACCAAGTCGAATTCCACATTCCAAGCCTTGCTTGATTTCTTTTACTTCATCATTGAAACGACGAAGTGTCGACATCTTACCATCAAAGACAGGGAGCCCACCACGGAGCACACGAGCATGAGCGGAACGTAAGATTTTACCGTCAGAAACATAACTACCCGCAGCTTTGCCTCGGTTTACTTTGTAAACTTTTTTGACTTCAGCATGCCCAATAACTGTTTCGCGGAGAACAGGGTCGAGAAGGCCAAGCATGGCATCTTTCACCTGATCAATCAGTTCGTATACGACAGAGAAAAGCTTGATTTGAACGCCTTCTCTTTTCGCTACAGCGACGGCCTTACTCTCAACCTTGGTATTGAAACCTAAAATAACGGAATCTGCAGAGCTTGCGAGAATGATATCAGATTCTGTAATCGAACCAGCAGCAGCGTGAATGAAACGGCAATCGACTTTGGCCGACTCAACTTCACTAATCGCGGTCTGAATGGCTTGCACCGAACCTTGCACATCTGTTTTAAGAATAACCTTTAGCTCTGCCTTTTTCTCGGTCTTCGCTACCATTGCAAGAATGTCTTCCATTCTGCTTTTCTTCGGAAGTTCAAGTCGTTCGACACGGAGCTCGTCAAGACGTTCTGCGCTGAGCTTTTTAGCATCACGCTCAGACTTCATCTGAATGAGTTCGTCTCCCACATTTGGAAGTTCCGCAAAACCTCCAATTTCTACAGGAGTAGATGGACCAACTTCTTTGACTTCTTCGCCTTTCTCATTGGTCATTGATTTCACTTTTCCGGCATAAGGACCGCAAATAAACGGTTTCCCTACCTTTAAAGTTCCATTCACTACAATCATACTTGCGACAGGCCCTTTACCTGGCTGAACACTTGCCTCGATCACGCAGGCACGAGCGTTGGCTTTCGGGTTCGCTTTGAGTTCTAAAACTTCTGCTTGCAAGGCCATGAGATCAATAAGGTCTTGAACTCCATCCCCTGTGGCTGCTGAAACTTCCACACATTCGACATCACCACCTAAATCTACTGGATTAACACCATGTTCCATCAACTGCGTGCGAACGCGTAATGGATCCGCACCAGGTAGATCGCACTTATTGATTGCTACGATCAGTGTTTTATCCGCAGCTTTAGCATGAGCAATAGCCTCTTTCGTCTGAGGCATTACGCCATCATCTGCCGCAACAATAAGAACAATAATATCAGTTACATCAGCACCACGTGCTCGCATTGCTGTGAAAATCGCGTGACCAGGAGTGTCAATAAAAGTAATCGGGCTACCGTCGTTTTCAACACGATAAGCTCCAATATGCTGAGTGATTCCACCCGCTTCATCTGCCGCAACTTTTTCACCACGGATGTAATCCATCAAAGAGGTTTTCCCATGATCAACATGCCCCATGAAAGTGATGATTGGAGCGCGGAAATCCATTTGCTCTTCAACAGGCTTATCTTTTTTAAGTTCGGGCGCCTCAATTTTTTCTTCAACTTTATGAACGCCTCCTCCTTTTTCACGCTTTTCACGTTCAAAGGCAAAACCATGAGCTTCACAAACTTTCGCTGCAATTTCAGGCTCAATCGCTTGATTAGGAGCTACAAAAACCTGAAGTGCTACTAGATCCTTCATGATCTCAAACACTTTCAACCCCATCATATTTGCCAATTCATTGACAATAACTGGAGGCTTCAAGGTAATAACCTTGTCATCCGAAACCTCAACCGAAGACACTTCCAACTCTACAGGTTCGGAGCTAGACTGTTTTATTTCTTTTTCAGGAACAGCAGATTCTTCTTGGAATTTCGAAATGGACGGAAGTGTTTTCCTTCCACCTTCAACATCAACCTTCTTCCGAATAGAACTCGTCTTTTTCTTACCCTCCTCTTCGAAAATATCGAGAGCTTCTTTTTTATGATCCGCAAGTGTTTTGGTCTTAGACGCCTCTTGGCGCTGGCGTTCACGCCGAGAAGGCTTTTTCGCCCCTCCACTAAGGAGATCGAGGACCTCTTTCTTTTCTTGCGGTTGATCGTCTTGGGAATCAGGCATGTTTATATAAATTCTCTTTTACTCGGGATTTCTAATCTCAATATGAAGTTGTATTCACTTCACTCTGCTGTAGCTCCAGCGCCACCAGATACGTAAACCTGGGCTTTTTCAAAAATCACCTGAGCTTGTTCTTCAGCTACACCTAAAGCACTCGCAATATAATCCGTAGGCATGCCCACTATGACCTCAGGAGTTGCTCCGCCAGCCATAAAGAGTTTCTCAGCCAATTCAGCTTCAATTTGTAACTGATCAGCTAAATGTTCCGATGCTGAGGCAACTTTAGCCTCATATTGCTCTTTCTTACTCTCATCTTTGCGGACTTGAACATCCCACCCCATCAATCGGGAAGCGAGCCGTGCATTCTGACCTCGACGGCCAATAGCTTTACTCAGATCTTCTTCATCGACAGTGATATGAATGATTTTTTCTTCCTCATCAAGCTCAATACTCCTAACCTGAGCAGGCTTAAGTGCTTCTAAAACAAACTCTTTTGGGTCATCATTCCAATGAATAATATCAACTTTTTCATTGTTAAGCTCCCTAACGATATTCTTAACACGCGATCCACGTAACCCAACACAGGCACCTACAGGATCAATATTGGAGTCTTCACTGAAAACAGCGACTTTTGTTCGGTAGCCTGCTTCTCTTGCTACACCTTTCAACTCAACCGTTCTATCTGCAATTTCGGAAACTTCAGCCTCAAAAAGACGACGAACAAAATTAGGATGACTTCTTGAAAGAATAATTTCAGGACCTCGCGCCTCATTTTCGACAGCAACAACATAAGCGCGAATCCGATCCCCTATATTATAATCTTCCGTTTGAACTTTTTCCCTCGAAGGCATTCGACCTTCAAACTTACCAAGATCAATTAACACGTCACTTTTCTCAAAACGACGAACGGTGCCGCTCACAATGTCTCCAGCACGGTCTTTAAACTCTTCGTAAATCATCTCTTTCTCTGCCATCCGCAAACGCTGCATCATTGTCTGCTTTGCAGTTTGGATCGCAATACGCCCAAAATTTTTCGGGGTAACATTAAAATCAAGCTCGCTATCAATTTGAACTTCAGCATCTCGCCTCAAAGCAACAGCAAGAGGAACTTCATTAAACTTATCTACGTGATCATCATCAGCGACAACAAGTAAACTTGCGAAAATTTTTGTTTCTCCTTTTTTCGTATCAATTTCCGCACGGAGTTTCTCAATTTTATCAGCACCAGGCACCATTTTTCGGTAAGCTGAAATAAAAGCAAATTCGAGAGCTTCGATTACACGCTCTCGCTCGAGCTCTTTCTCACGCTCATAAAAATCAATTAGGGCAACGATGTCGTTCGTCATATCTTTTATATGGTAAATTCTTGAGTTTTAGGGACAAAAAAAAGCGGGTCTTTCAACCCACTCTCGGACCATCCTTGAGTTTCTGGTCAGAAAAGTAAGTGCCCGCAATCTCAAAAGCAAGTAGAAACAACCCTTTATAGCTTATAAGAATAAATCTTCTCAAAAATCTGACAGCTATTTTAAATAAAAAACCCATTTTTACGCAAAAACTTATTGCCAAAACCTTAACGCCACCTTAAACAAATCGCCCCAACAAAAGCGCAGGTAGCTCAGTTGGTAGAGCAGTTGGCTTTTAACCAATTGGTCCTGGGTTCGAATCCCAGCCTGCGTACCATTTTTTCTATATTATCTAGTTTGGATAAATAAAATTTTGAATTAAGTTTACATAAAAACTATTCAATCCAAGAAACTGGCTCGTTTCTACACATATTCATTTCCCCCTACAAAGCTCTAAATAGCTTAAGCCTAAGTGCTTCTCCTTATCATAGTCAAAGACACACAAATTAGACTTCATTAAGCTACGATCTTCGAGAAACTCAATACTCACTGGTGAAGCTAACAATTGGTCTAAAGTTTCAGTTTCAGCTTGATTCATCACTAACCTCTCAAGATGCCTTTCGACATCGCGTCTTCCCCATATTACTATGAACACCTATTTCATCGTAATGACTGCAGGTTAATTTTTTGGAATCACTAAGGGGCTCTCTGTCACTGGACAGCTGACTCCGTCATTATTACCAGTAACAAAACACTATCAAGGAGAAACACTGCTCGCGGATCAGAAGTCGTATAATTGATAATCTGATAAACGCCTCCCTTATTACTACTTACATACAAATTTCCAGATTGATCTATGTAAGCGGATCTATAGGCAATTCGAACCTCAGGAAGGTTCTTCACTGATATTTTTTGCACTGTATAAGTAGAAAGGTCCCAAACATACAGATTTTGATCTCTCGCCCCAAAGAAGTATTTCGATCCCTCCCTTTCTTGATAAACAATATCGGCGACACCTCCTGGATTTGGCCCTTCAAAACGAACCATTTCATAAGTAGAGGTTTCGACATTAATCTTCATCAGATCGGGACTATAAAAACGATCTCCCCGAACCCACAAATGCCCCTCAAATCCATATCACCAGCATAAATACGGAAAGTTGGGACAGGATCACCAGTAGTTGTTGGGGTTCCTAAAGCAACAAAAGAGCCGTCCCCATGAATTCGAACAAGTTGATCTTTATATGGGGAATATCTACCCCAAGCATAAGCAAGGTCATCTTTTATATTATAACCGGCGGCATTATAGCTCTCTTTTTTAGACCCTATTTTGGTATACACACCATCACGAGGATCTAAGGAATTTAACTGCCCTGAAACCACTTGAAAAAAGTTGGGCTGCCTATCAAAGGGCACTGGATCAGCCCTCCCCTGCTGCGAAAGGCTTAATGTCACATGAACAAAAAAACAAATCCCTAAAGATTTCCGGTAACTTAATTTGGTATTTCCATTTTTCATAGCACCTACCCTACCTTCATATTCCGTGCCAGCCCTCTTCTCAAAAAAACAACCAACTTAAAACCAACACCTTAAAAAAACTAAACCTCGTTAAAAACAATTCTTCTCAAGGTAAATAATACCGGCCTTCAGCTCTTTTCCTAAAGATTCCTGGCCTCCTCACGACCAAGCGCCTTCATCGCCACTAAGCTGTTAATTTAGTGTGTTTTCGGGCTGGTCAAATTTCTTATTTCAGGCCAGTGTCGCCGCCCTTATTAACTGACATGGAACGCATCGACTCACATCATCACTTTTGGGAATATGACCCGGTCGAATTTGGCTGGCTTGACGAAAGTATGGCCAATCTTCGGAGAGACTTTTTACCCTCTGATTTACAAGCAGCTCTTCAATCCGGAAAGGTCGATGGAGCCATCACTGTTCAAGCTCGCCAAATCATCGAAGAAACAAATTGGATTCTCAATTTGGCTGACAAAACTCCAGAAATCCGAGGTGTTGTAGGATGGGTGCCTCTTTGCGAAAAAGAAGGTGAGCCCTATCTCGAGAAATACTCTCAAAATCAGTGGCTCAAAGGAGTCCGTCATGTCGTGCAAGCGGAAGCTGACGATGCCTTCATCCTAAGGAAAGATTTCAATGCAGGAATCAAACGCCTCCAGCAATACAATCTCGCCTATGATGTCCTCATTCTCGCCAAGCATCTAGAAAACACCGTGACCTTCGTTGATCAGCACCCTGATCAAATCTTTGTTCTCGATCACATTGCTAAACCTTCCATTACTGCTGATGTATTCGACAGCGCTTGGAAAAGCCAAATGAGTGAGCTAGCTAAACGCCCTCATATTTCTTGTAAGATTTCCGGTGTTGTCACCGAAGTCCAAGGAACAAAATGGACTCCTGATCTTATCCGTCCTTACCTTGAGCACAGCTTTGAAGTCTTTGGAGCGGATCGTGTCCTTTTTGGTTCAGATTGGCCCGTGTGCGAATGCCGCACCACCTACGCTGAATGGATTCATACTTTAGAAACCGCCACCAGCGCGTTCTCCACTGATGAGCGAAAGGCCTTCTGGGGTGGAAACGCCAAACGCATTTACCAACTTTAAAAAACACTAAAAAACCATGATGAAACTCGCAAAATACACCTTCGGAATGGGTGACCGCTTTGGAAAACAAGGGGAAGCTCAACTCGCCGCGATTATGGGTGGCCGCAAACTCGGTATCGACGTTGCCGCAACTTGGAACAAATCTCACCGAGAACACACGATTATCGGAACTGAACCTCAGTCACTTCGTGAAGAAGCTGATGCTGCGGTAGCGGCTCTCAACTACGAGGGTGACTACTATATCGACGCCGATCACATCAAACTCGAAACTGTTGACGCCTTCATCCCTGGAAGCAACTTCTTCACTCTCGATGTTGCAGACTTCGTTGGAGAATCAGCACCAGCTGCTGATATCGATGCTTTCGTTGCCAAGATGCAACCTTACTTCAAGGAACTCGCAATTGAAGGATTAGCAGAACCTCTTCACCCAACCGAAGCTTCGGCTCGTGAAGCGGCAAGCCAGTTCCTCAAAGCCGTTCAGGAAGCAGGGAAAATCTATCGTCATATCGCAGCCAATAAAGAAGAAGGCACTTACGCGATTGAAGTTTCAGCAGATGAAACAGACAAGCCTCAGTCCCCGGAAGAACTCCTCTTCGTGCTCGCAATGATTGCTCAAAATGATATTCCGGCTCAGACGATTGCTCCGAAATTTACTGGCCGCTTCAACAAAGGTGTCGACTATGTCGGTGACCTTGTTGCTTTCGAAAAAGAGTTCGACGAAGACCTCTCCGTGATCAAGTTTGCCATTGCTGAATTTGGTCTCCCTGAGACTCTCAAACTTTCCGTTCACTCTGGTTCAGATAAATTTTCGATCTACCCGATTATTAATAAATTGATCAAAAAGCATGATGCTGGACTTCACGTTAAAACAGCAGGAACGACCTGGCTTGAAGAAGTCATCGGCCTCGCTGAAGCAGGTGGAGATGGCCTCGCGCTTGCCAAAGAAATCTACCAAGGTGCTTTTGAAAAAGCGGAAGAACTCTGCGCTCCTTACGCAACCGTCATCAACATCGATCACGCCCAACTTCCTGACCCTTCCATCGTCAACGCATGGAATAGTGATCAATTTGTTAACGCCCTTCGCCATTGCCCAGACCATCCCGAATACAACAACAGCCTTCGCCAGCTGATTCATGTTGGATTCAAGGTCGCTGCAAAAATGGGACCTCGTTATCTCGATGCTCTCGAAACCTTTAAAGTGGTTGTTAACCGCAACGTGACCGAAAACATTCTCGATCGCCACATCAAACCTATCCTCGGATAACACTTAACACTCTATCTCTATGGAATACCGTAAACTTGGACCACTTGACCTGGACGTCTCAATCTTAGGGTTTGGTGCTTCTTCTCTCGGAGGAGTCTTCAAAAACATCGACGAAGGGCAGGCCATTAAAACTGTCGAAACCGCTCTTGATCAAGGAATCAACTACATCGATTGCTCCCCTTTCTACGGCCTCACAAAGGCCGAAACTGTTCTTGGTAAAGCGCTCAAAACCATTGATCGTGACCGCTATATTCTCTCTACGAAATGTGGTCGTTATGACATGAATGAGTTCGACTTCTCGCCAGAACGCGTCATCAAAAGTGTCGACGAATCTCTTACTCGGATGAATGTTGATCACATCGATATTCTCTTCTGCCACGATATCGAATTCGTCGACCAAAAGCAAATCTGGGAAGAAACCCTCCCGGCTCTTCACAAACTGAAAGAAACAGGAAAGGTCAAGCACGTTGGTATTTCTGGACTCCCTCTCAAAACATTCGAGAACGGAATCGCAAATGCGCCAGAACTCATCGACATCATCATGACCTACTGCCGATACAGTCTCAATGATACTGGCTTGGCAAACATCCTTCCCGCTCTTGAGGCGGCTAAAATTGCGGTCGTTAACGCGGCCCCAACCAGTATGGGACTCCTCACGAACCAAGGACCTCCAGAATGGCATCCTGCACCTCAAGAAGTAAAAAATGCTGCTGAGAAAGCAGCTGTTTATTGCCGTGAAAACGGGGGTGACCTTTCTACGCTTGGACTCCAATTTTCGACGGCTCACCCCGGGATTCCGACGACAGCCGTCAGCACCGCTAACCCTGAGCGAATCATCAATAACGTGAAACTCATTAGCGAAGAGACCAACAAAGAACTTCTCGCCGGAGTGCAAGAAATCCTTGCTCCAGTAATGAACCAAACTTGGGCTTCAGGCCTTCCCAAAAATAACGATCTAGCGTCATGAAAACAGTCACTTTAGAAGAACCAGGCCGCTTTGGTAGCCGGGAAGAGGAATATCCCACTTGCGGCGCTAATGAAGCGCTCGTTCGCGTTCACCGAGTTGGAGTCTGCGGCACTGACCTGCACGCCTTTGCTGGCCGCCAACCCTTCTTCGAATACCCACGTGTTCTCGGACACGAGCTTGGAGTCGAAATCGTTGAAATTGGATCAGAGAACCCAAAAGGTCTCAAAGTAGGAGATAAGTGCTCCGTCGAGCCTTACCTCTTTGACCCACAATCTCCTGCTTCCCAAGCTGGAGTGACGAACGCCTGTGAAAACATGAAAGTTCTCGGTGTGCACGTTGATGGGGGGATGCGTCCTTACTTCACTCTTCCTACTGATAAACTTCATAAATCTAGCAGCCTAAGTTTTGATCAACTCGCTCTTGTCGAAACTCTCTGCATCGGAGCTCATGCTGTCGAACGTGCGAACCCTCGTCAGGGTGAACACACTCTCGTTATCGGAGCTGGTCCTATTGGACTCGGAGCGATGCAATTTGCAAAAGCAGAAGGCGCCCACGTCATTGCGATGGATATCAGTAATGATCGCCTCGCATTCTGCCGCAAAGATCTTGGCATTGACGCGAGCGTTAACCCACTTGAAGGCGATTCCGAAGAAGCGCTTCGTGCGATTTGTGGAGGTCAACTCCCAACCGTCATTATTGATGCGACCGGAAATAAAAAATCGATGGAAAACACCTTCAACCTTGCTGGACATGGTTGCCGGATTGTCTTCCTTGGTCTCTTCATTGGAGAGGTTAACTTTGACGACCCTTCCTTCCACCGTAAGGAGCTCACCCTCATGGCGAGCCGCAACGCGCTCCCATCCACTTTCGAAAAAGTCATTGCAGCAGTTGAATCCGGTAAAGTAGACACCGACCCTTGGATCACTCAGAGAATGAAACTCGAAGAAGTCGGAGACCTTTTCGAAGGAATCACCAAACAAGAAGGACAGATCAAGGCCATGATCTCAATTGATCACGATTCTTAATCGCTTTTTTTCATTATTATCGTATTCTGATCAGATGGGAATTGAATCATTTAAATGGCCGTTTCGTCAGCCTCCTTTCACGGAGGCCATCATTACACGCCAGGTGCTTGAAGAAGGCCTTCCTATTAAAATTGTCACTCACTTTGCAGAAGATGACAGCTGGCACTTTTCTTGTGGCACGACGACCGAATACCATGATGAAGAGAAGTCTGACCTCGGCCAGATACTTGAACTCGACTCTAGTATTGCAGAAATTGCGAACCTTCGAGGTGGGTCCCGAGCCAAACGAGCTGAAGTTGGAGCTGAATGGATCCGAGAAAGACTCTGAAACTCTTTCTTAGAACTCAAAAAACAATCTACAAAAGCTGAAGGCGTTCAACGTCTTCAGCTTTTTTTATTCACCGAACTAGAGAAGATCTACTGTATCGCGCATATTTTCTCCTAGTCGCCAATATAAAATCAATTCGAAGACAAACAAGATGAGCACATCAAACAATCCTGTCGCTTCCCCTGCCCAGCCAAATAATAACCCTCCCATGTAAACCAATATTAAAATAGGTATCAAAACGAGAACGCATCTGATCGATACAACCCAGCCAAGAACAATGTATTTCAGGATCAAATCGTGGCCCTCCTTTCCCCCATTACATTGGTAAGAGTAAACAACCCCAGCAATTCCAAGAAGGGAGCTCAAACCAACAGAAAGCCAATCCCACGAGTTATATGGAGTCACTAATACAGGGTGGTTTAAAACGCCCATCAACAAAACACCTAAAGATACGTAGGCGATGAGGTAAGGTAAGGTCTCCCGATCAGAAAACTCCCTCGACTTCAAACGCTGCTTCAGTGCTTCAGACCTGACGAAATACATACCTCTAAAAAAGACCAATAGATTTAACGATTCAACCAAAAAGGTCTTTATTAATCGACCCCTTTGAAGCGAAACCTTCATCGACAGGGAGCTCTCTTAAGGCTGCTGCTCGAGTTGCTAGATCATCACAAATTTCGTTTTCACGAATCCCAGCGTGCCCCTTAACCCACTTCCATTCCATTTGATGTGGTTGTTGAGCCGCGTAGAGAGCCTGCCACAAGTCAGCATTAAGAAGCTCAGCTCCTTTTGCCTTGGCCCAGCCATTTTTCTTCCACCCATAAATCCAGCCTTTCTCAAAAGCATTAATGACATAACGAGAATCGGAAGAAAGACTCACTTCACAAGGAAACTTTAATGACTGTAAGGCCTTGATAGCAGCCATAAGCTCCATCCGGTTATTCGTGGTTTTACGAAACCCACCTGAAATCTTTTTTTCATTAGAGCCTGAGATCAAAAGCGCCCCATACCCTCCCGGCCCCGGATTCCCTCGCGAAGAGCCATCGGTAAAAATACGAACCTTTCCGCCTTCACTCATTGCACGATGAAGTAAGGGTTTAATAAATTCTCCTTATTATAAGTCAACGGCGTCATTTCATCAGCTCGTAGAACAGACCGACCTGCAGCCACCGCTACGGCATGTGCGGCCCCCGTGTCCCACTCCATCGTCGGACCAAACCTCGGGTAGACATCTGCCGCCCCTTCAGCCACCAAACAGAGCTTTAACGAACTTCCGGCCGAAAGGAACTCCACTTGCTTTCCTTCTGCTTTCAAATCTTCAACAAATGACTCTACTTCGGAAGTCATATGAGAGCGACTCGCGACAACCTTCACAACATCAAGATCTTTATAAAAAGCTCCTCCTTTTAACGGTTTAATAGTATCTCCTTCCGACTTCCAAGCGCCTTCTCCAACAATCCCAAAGTAAGTCGTCTCCGTCACCGGCCGATAAACGACTCCTGCCACAGCCACTCCTTTCTCAATCAAAGCAATATTAACCGTAAATTCCCCATTGCGTTTGATGAATTCCTTCGTGCCGTCGAGTGGATCGACTAAAAAATAACGATCCCACTGCTTTCTCTCCTCATAAGCAGGCGGAGCACACTCTTCAGAAATGATGGGAATCTCTGGATACTGTTTCGTCAAAGCCGCAAAAATGATAGCGTGCCCAGCTTGATCCGCTTCCGTAAGGGGAGACTCATCCTCTTTGAAGTCGATTTGAAAATCACGAGCGTAAACCTCCATCATGGCCAAGCCCGCTTGATGCGCCGATTCAATAATAGGCCGAAGATCGAGGCCTTGATAAATAGTAACCATGAAAGATAAAATAATAGGGGTAGAAAAAAGCCCCACCTACTCAAATGCAGGTGAGGCTGATCATTAAAGTAAAATTAGTGGCTTTGGCAGAACTCTTCGAAGCGGGTGATCCCCTCATTGAGAACTTCAAAATCAGTGCAGTAACTCAAACGAATCGACTTATCATGACCGAAAGCAATTCCTGGAACCGCTGCTACTTTATAACGAGAAAGCAGTTTGTCACAGAGATTAACGGAACTAATGCCCAGCTGCGTGCAGTTCACCAAGAAGTAGAAAGCACCTTGAGGTTCGACTACTGAAATATTATTAATCTCGCGAAGTTTCCCGAGCATGAACTGACGACGAACATCGTATTCAGCCCGCATCTCGTCGATAAAAGCATTGCCGGCTTCTTCTAAAGCTGCAATTGCTCCATACTGAGCGAAGCTTGTCGCATTAGAACTCGTATGACCTTGGATCTTCGCAATGGCTTCTGCAATTTCCTTTGGAGCCGCCGTATAACCGAGGCGCCATCCTGTCATCGCATAAGCTTTTGAGAAGCCACCAACTGTTACCGTGAGGTTCGCGATTTCTTCATCTAGAGAACCGATACTCGTATGCGTCGTTTCACCATAAACGAGTTTTTCATAAATCTCATCGGAAAGAATGATAATATCTTCGTAAGTCGCGACTTCTCCGATCGACTTAAGTTCTTCAGCAGAATAAACGATCCCGGTTGGATTCCCAGGAGTGTTCAAAATAATCATCTTGGTGCGAGGAGACATCGCTTCCTCGAACTGATCCGCTGTGATTTTCCACTTATTAGACTCCTGTGTTTCAACAATCACAGGAACTCCACCAGCAAGACGCACCATTTCTGGATAGCTCACCCAATATGGAGCTGGGATGATCACTTCGTCACCCTCTTCAACAACGGCGAGGATTGCATTGTAACAAGCTTGCTTGCCACCACTCGTCACACAGATCTGATCAGCTGAATAGTTTAAGCCATTCTCAGTCGCGAGCTTTTGAGCAATCGCAGCTTTGAGTTCTGGAACCCCTGTCGCAGGAGTGTATTTAGTTTTGCCATCTTGTAATGCGGCAATTGCGGCATCTTTGATGAACTGAGGCGTGTCGCGATCTGGCTCCCCTCCGGCGAGACCATAAACCTCTTCTCCTTGCTCACGAAGAGCCTTCGCTTGGTTGGTAACAGAAAGAGTAAGAGACGGCGTAACTTGTTGAATGCGTGACGAAAGACTATCCATATGATTAGGTGACATTGAGCTACTCCTCCCACGGAACAGTAATCTGATGATTCACCGATTGGCTCGTCGGAAGAGGATCGAAACTTAGCCTGTCAGCCCCGACATGCAAGAGCATAAACAACGAAATCGAGAGAGTTTAACCTCCGCTTAAGATTCCCAAGTCAAGCGAGCCGAAACCCACTTCCCAATCGCCTTCTCCTCAGCCAACGCAAACCCCGCTAACTCAGCCGCTTCTCTCGTGATCGACCACTGCTCTTTTAAAATGCCTGAAATTATCAAAGTCCCACCAGGCTTAATCCATCGCGCCATCCCCGGGAAAGACCCTCGTAATACATCAGAGAACAAATTCGCAAAAAGAACCTCGTATTTTGCAGGTGCTTCCCACTCGAGAACATTCGCCTCGACCACCTCGAACTGAGTGACTTCGGCACGCTTCAAATTTCTTAATGTGGCCTCTACCGACTTCGGATCATAATCAAGCGCAAGTCCTCCGACCGCGCCCATTAAAGAAGCCCCAATCGCGAGAATTCCTGAACCTGTCCCGAGATCCAGACATGACCAACTCTGCCCCTCCCTCCGGCGCGCTTCATCGACAAGGTAACGCAGCACGGTCGAAGTCGTGGCATGATCCCCCGTTCCAAAAGCCATTTCAGGCGGGATCGAAATGAGCTGACGGTCCGGAAAATCCTCCTGTAAAGCCGCCAATTTCTCTTTCTCCGACTCTTGCGTGATCAATAAACAATCTCGAATCTTCAAGGGTGGAGCCTGCACTGGACTCAAAGCGGCCCAATTTTGCTCCTTCACCTTCCGGATCGATCCCCCAAATTGCTCCTGAATTTCCAAAGCCGCCGCTTCCGAAGGACCATAAACCTCAATCCTGATCGTTGGCTTATCTTTGAAATGAGAAATCACCACATTCGGATTTCCATAAAAACGCTCTTCCCAAGCATCTTCCCACTTCGCACCTGATAACTTAGACCAAACCCACATGATCAGAATCAAAGCCATAAAACACGCAAACCGCAACTCTCATTCACCGTGAAACAAGGACTTACCCTTTTTTTCCTACGGTTTTTTTAAACCGCCAGAAAGAAGCACAAAACATTCTAAAATCCACCAGCCCCCTTACTCTAGGCTTCAAACAGGATGGTCATCATTGGCTTCATCAAGCTCGTAAGCCATCGCGTCTGTCGATTTTATGATCGTGGATTCCGCCGCAACCAAGTTAGCACTTTTTGCAATATGGAACAGACCATCCCCTTCGTCTGCCACTGCTTCATTAGTTCTGCCGATAATAATACCTGCCAACTTCGCCCTAATCTCTACCTCTTGGTCTCCTTGCGGATCTCCAATGAGCCCTAACAGATCTCCTTCTCGAACTGCTTTCCCCTGCACTTGGAGTGGGATGAAAAGTCCTCCTTCAGGGGCTCTTTCCCAATAACTTTGATAAGATAAAACCGTCTTCTTCTGTGGTGAAATTTTCTTGCTCTTTAATTGAGGAAGCATTCCCAAACTCCTCATTACCGCAACAATCCCCTGCACGCCATAACGGATAGAGGCCCCATCAAACCGAAGGGCTTCTCCTCCTTCGAAAAGAAGACTCGTCTTACCAAGTGAATGACAAGCTGAACGCACACTCCCTTCAATGATCTTTGAGCTAAGAATCATTGGTGACCCAAAGGCTTTGGCGAGCTCTAAAGCTCTTTCGTCATCTGGATTAATTCTAATCTGCGGAAGGTTTTCTCGATTAACTGCACCGGTATGAAAATCAATCACACAATCACTTTTTTGAATTAAAGAGTCCGTAATAACCTTCGCTAATCGCCCCCCTAGAGGGCCTTTCGCCGAACCAGGGAAAAGCCTATTAAGGTCACGACGATCTGGCATATATCGCGAGCGACTGATAAAACCAGGTCGGTTTACGATAGGAACTGCTATTAATGTGCCTTTGAGCTTGAAAATTTGTTTCGAGCGCAAAGCTCTCCGAATAATTTCAGCACCATTAAACTCATCCCCGTGCACACAGCCCATAATGAGTAAAACGGGGCCAGGCTTTTTCCCATGAATCACCGTGGCCTGAACCATGAGCTCTTCATGTGTTGAAAATGTTCCTACCGACAACGAAATCTGTCGGGTTTCACCAGGAAGGACCGCCTGCCCGCCTAATTCAAAAGCTTTGTTTTTTAAAGAGTTCAATGATGAAATTATTGATAATTTAGCCTAATGGAATTAACCTTTACCTCGAGTTTTAGTGCCACGAACCATAGCGCTTTTTTCGATATGTTTAATAATGAGGCCTGCCACATCTTTTCCTGTAGCAGTCTCGATTCCCTCTAATCCAGGAGAAGAATTCACCTCCATCACAACAGGACCATGATTAGACCTTAAAAGATCTACCCCCGCTAATTCTAATCCCATAATTTTAGCAGCTCTCACAGCCGTAGACCGTTCTTCCGGCGTAATCTTGACCACTTCTGCACTTCCCCCTCGATGAAGGTTAGAACGAAACTCTCCTTCTTTTCCTTGACGCTTCATTGCAGCAACAACCTTATCGCCAACAACTAGACAACGAATATCAGCCCCTCCTGCTTCTTTAATAAATTCTTGTGCCAATATATTAGCATCGAGCCCCCGAAAAGCCTCGATCACAGATTCAGCAGCTTTAGTTGTTTCAGCTAACACAACGCCGACTCCTTGCGTGCCCTCCAGAAGCTTAATCACGATAGGAGCCCCTCCGCAGAGCTTAATCATATGACCTGTTGCCTTTGTGTCGTGTGCAAAAGCAGTCACTGGAAGCCCAATGCCTTTACGGGCTAAAAGCTGTAGACTTCTAAGTTTATCTCTTGAGCGAGAAATGGCAACCGACTCATTGACAGAATAGATATTCATCATCTCAAACTGCCGAACAACCGCTGTTCCAAAAAAGGTGCGTGAAGCACCGATTCTAGGAATAACAGCATCAAAACCGACCAACTCCTCGTCTCCTAAAAAGATGGTCGGTCGCATCGAAGCGATATTCATATGACACTTAAGATAATCAATCACACGCACCTCGTGCCCCGCCTTCTTAGCTGCTTGAGCTAAGCTGTTGGTAGAATAAAGACGAGGGTTTCTAGATAAGATCGCGATTTTCATTTTTTTATTATTTGTCTCATATTTAAGGATCTGATGTGGTGCCTTTTTGACCAATGAGGTAATCTTTTCCAACATCAACAAGAAAACGGTCTTTCAAAGCAACGCGCCCAATTAAAACACCAAACTTCATCTTAGAACGATTAGATAAACTTAATTCAATCTCGTATGAAAGATCTCCGATCTTCATTTGCGTTTTAATAAAAGGCCTTAAGACTTCATGCCCTCCAGAATCTCGGACGATTTTATAAGACGATAAGGGGCTTTCAAACGTTAATAGATCTCCAGGATTCTTACGATCGGATTGTAAAGAAAAACGAACCCATTTATCCCCCTCGTTTTCGAAGAAATCATAATGATCTGTATCTAAACAAGATGTGCGAGCCCCCGTGTCAATTTTAGCTTTGATTTTATGGGTCATTAAATGAGGAAACGAAACCCATTCTCGCCAACCTATTGTCATTAATCTACTCATCTGAATACTTGTATCTATTGGAAAAAATTCTCAATTACAAGCATGACACTTTTTATTACTTTAATTCCTCTTCTTTAAAGAGCCTCAACAGACTTAATCTCAATTTTTCATTACCAATGATGAATCGACAAGATGACATAATGAATGTAACCAACAATCTTTCTCCGGCTCAAAAAGCGATTGGGGCTCCACCTGCTACGTTAATTCATGTTGGACCCAGAAGACTGGAAAATCTTAATATTCAAATCACTGATTATAGCCCCTCTGAGGTAACCACTCAGACAATTCCCAAAATTTCAGAGCTCTCACCTCTCGTGGATGGGTTTCAACGATGGATTGAAGTGTCGGGCCTTCATGACCATTTAGAAATTGAAGCCATCTGCCAAATTCTCAAGGTCGACCCTCTTATTATCGAAGATTTACTCAATACCGAATCTTTTCCTAAGGTCGAAGAATACGATGATTACATTTTCATTTCCACCAAAACTTCGACACTCGATCATGATGGTATAATCCGAATTCAACAAGCTAGCTTAATAATTGCAGAGCGCATTACTATTACATTTCTAGAAGATAAACTCCCAGTATTTCAACCTATACATAAACGCTTATCGGCCCCAAACAACCGTCTCACAAAACGTCATTCTGATTATTTTGGCTGTGCAATTCTAGATGTTATTACAGATAATACTCTCGCGTTTATTGATCAAATTGAAGAACGGTTAGAAGCGATCGAAGACTCTATTTCTCTCGATAAAGAGCTCCCTGAATTAAAAACCGTGCATGGAACACGTCGGGAAATCGCAAAACTTCACCGAGGAGTTCGGCCATTTAAAGAAATTACCCATACGCTCTGCCATACCGAATCTTCTCTCATCCACAACACTTCCTCCCCCTATTTCAAAAATCTCTATGATCATGCGATTCTCGCCGTCGAACGCACCGAATTTCTTCGAGAACATGCTACTAGTATTCGTGAACTCTACTTTACCACCACAAGTCATCGAATGAATGAAGTAATGAAAGTGCTTGCCGCCATCTCCGTGATTTTTCTACCTCTCACTTTTCTTGCAGGCCTTTACGGGATGAATTTTGATGTGATGCCTGAGCTACACTGGAAATGGGGATACCCTACCTTATTGATTATTATTATAACAATTGGCCTTTCTCTTGCCCGCTTTTTCAGAAAACGAGGCTGGCTCTAAATCATCTCAACCATCTTCCACCTCAGAGTGAATCTATGAGCTCGCACTTTCTTTTAATACTAAGGTAACCAACTCAGGCCCTCTTCTCTTTCTAAAGGACCCTCTCATATATATAATTTCATCCATTACATCCATGAATAACACTTTCTTACACAGGACTTTTGATACCCCAATTAAAGTAATAATCGCTCTCTTTTTTTCTCTCTCAGTGCTCATTCTCAAGAGCCAACTCTCTCTGAAACTATTCGCCAAAATATTAAAGAAACAAAGAGCCTCACCACTGTATCTAGAAACCTCGAAAAAGCGTATCAGGAAAAAATCAATGAAGCCCCTTCAAAGCTAGAACAAGCCGTTGCACGATTAAAGGCATTCAACCCTGAGCAAGAAATCGTCATCGAAAAAGATCTTTCTATAGCTCAAATCTCAGAGCAAGTCGCTCAATATGATGCTAGAGTGAACGAATCCGAAGAACTGATCGAAGGCTTAATACTCGCTGAAGCCCAAAAATCAAAACGTCTCACCGAAATTCCTGAAATTTTAGCAAAAGCTAAGGTCAAATTAAGTAATCTTCATGAACTAAAAGCACCACTCGCAGGAGCAAGTTCTGAAACAATTCTTAACTATGAGTTAGCTCTCGCTTCACGCGAAGCGCTTCAGGCCAAAATTGATGAGCTTAAAACGGAACTTGAGCTCTATTCGACTCAATCCGAACTTGTCATCAGTCAAAAACAGCTTGCTTACCAGCAACTAGATAAAGAAAAAAGCATCGTCAAAGTATGGCGTAAACTTCTTACCGAAAAAACCTCTGAAGTCACTAATCTCGCTCAAGAAAATGCGGAAAAATGGGTAACTACATATCAAAATGTTCCCGCTTTGGCTAAAATCGCAGAACAAGTGGCCGAGCTCACCAATCTTCGTGCTACAATCAATCAAGAGTCAGCTCTGAGTAAGGCATACCAAGAAAAAATTATTTCTCAACGCGCCCTCATCCTTCGCCAACGAACCAATGCTCTGAAGCGTATTCGACTCCTCGAAAAATCAAAACTGCCTATCGATGCTAAAACGGGACGGCTTTTAAGAAATCAACGAGCTCAAATCCCTACTCAGCACGAACTCCGCTCAGAACTTAAACAGCATATTCAAGAATCTACTGAAGCTCAAATCACACAACTTGAAATACAAGAAGAGCTCCGTAAAACACCTATCGATACATCTGCGCACGCCACCGAAATTCACAAAAATCTCACCAATAAAGAAATCACTCATCAAGCGATAGAAGAATTACTCAAGCAACATCGCTCTGCACTCCTCTCCCTTGATCAAGACATCGCTGCTTATATCGCGATTCTCAAGGTCTCTAACGAAGAAACACGACTCGCTGCTGAAGAAGCGAAGTCTTACAGCCTCTTTCTTGATGAACGACTTCTCTGGATCCCCAGTGCTCAAGCGATCTCTACAAAAGACCCTGCTAAAGAAGTAGAATCTATTAAAAATCTCACGAGCAAAACTAGATTGAATAATTGGATGCAATCTTTTATTTCAGACCTATCTAGCCACCCTTTAATATGGGTCTTAGCTTCTGGCATAATGATTCTTCTAACATTCCGAAGAAATCGCTACAAACAAGTTTTAATCGAAACGGCAACCATCACAGAGAAAAAGAGCTGCCTAAAAATAACACCCACATTCAAAGCTGTCTGGGTCACATTTCTCCTAGCTCTTCCTCTTCCTCTACTATTCGGCTTAGTAGCATGGCGAATCGATCAACCAAGTGAATACAGCAAAGCTTTCCGGGATTGCGCTTTCTTTCTTATGGTCTTTGGAGCACTCCGAATTCTCTTTAAACCACAGGGTTTATTAGTTTCTCATTTTTCTTTTAATAAAAAAATAGCTCTACACGTTACGAAACAACTCAACTGGTTTTATTATACAATTCCTCTCTTTATTTTAAGCACGACTTCTTTACTCAGCTCAGCTCTTTTTCCTCAATCAGGTCGCCTATTTTTCATTGCTATGTTGATGGTCATCATCACCTTTATGCATTTATTGCTTCAACCTAGTAAGGGGCTCTTTAATAGGTATTCGGATAAGTGGGCAAAATTAATTTACATCATAGGAGTGGGAGTCCCTATCATTTTTATTATAGGTCTCAGCTTAGGGTATATCACATCGGTTCAAACGGTTCGAATTCAATTTATTACGACTTTAATTACCACACTTATAACTCTTTTTATCGGAAGACTTCTTTTACGTTGGATTTTAGTCTCTCGACGAAGACTCGCTAAAGATCAGGCTATTAAAAAATATAAGGCTACTCTCGCCGCAAAAGAAAAAGAGAAGGTCTCTGCCGAGGATCTTCCTACAATTGAAGAAATTGAGGCGAATGCTTTAAATATTGTCTCCGTTGAAGAGCAAACTACTCGCTTAGTCCGAGTAGGAGTTTACGTCTTTATCGCACTAGCTTTTTGGAATATCTGGTCCCCATCACTCCCTGCACTAAAAGCATTAGATAGTATTAGGTTTGGTGAAAAAAGAACCAGCGAAGTAGCACCATTGCAACAAAACTTACCTGGAATCACTAACCCTCTCTCAAATCCAACGACTGAAAAAGCACCCGAATCACCCAAAGCGACCTCTTTACTCACCATTGAGGAAGAAGATAGTAGACTTAGCTTGCAGGATATTTTAACCGCTATTTTTATAATCATTCTCACGATCATCGCAGCAAGAAATATACCTGGGCTATTAGAACTTTCCGTTCTGAGTCGATTAGATTTCAAGCCAGGAGGGAACTATGCCGTCACAACTGTTCTCAAATACTTTATTATTGTTGTTGGCTGTCTCATTGCTTTCGAGAAAATCGGGGTGACTTGGTCGAGCGTGCAATGGCTGGCCGCCGCTGTAACTCTCGGAATTGGTTTCGGTCTGCAAGAAATTTTCGCTAACTTTGTAGCAGGGATTATTCTTCTCTTTGAGCGACCTCTCCGCCTAGGCGATATTGTCACTGTAGGCGATGTCTCGGGGAAAGTTACTCAAATCAAAATCCGCGCCACTACTATATTACAGTTTAATAACCGAGAGCTTGTTGTTCCTAATAAAGAGTTCATCACAGGGCAGCTCATTAACTGGACCCTCAGCGACAACGTCTTACGCTTTGAGTTTATAGTTGGGGTGGCTTACGGAACGAACACCAAAAAAGTAACTGATACGCTTTTAGATATTATGTCGAAACATCCTGACATTCTTCCTAATGAGAAAAAAGAAGTCTTATTTACCAATTTCGGAGCAAGCACCCTTGATTTCCTCGTCCGCGGCTATGTTGCACGACCTGAAAAACTCATCGCAGTGCCTAGCGATCTACACTACGAAATAGACAAGCGCTTCCGCGAAGAAGGAATCGAAATAGCCTTTCCGCAAACCGACATTCACATTAAATCATTGCCAGAAAATAAAGGAAACCTCCCTTTCATTGAAGAAGACTGAGCTTATTATTCTGAATCAATTTTATGAAGCTTTGAATGATCGAACCTGCCTTTCTATCTTCTTCCAAAAACTAAAAAAGCCTGATTGCGCATGAGGAAGAACCGTAAGGTCTTCAGGGCGATCTAAAAGAATTAATAAAATCCCAGCCCGTTCTAAGCCCCTCTTTAGTTCCGCCAAAGAATCATTCAAATACCCGATTTCTGGTCGCATTGAAACGATTTGAGTCAGCCCTGAGGTTTGCGCCCAGCGAACCATTTTATCTACACTCAAGTCGCAACGATGAACTTGAACCGAAAGGCGTTTTACGGTGTCAACATAAGCCTCCTCTAACCACTCTTGCTTAGCCGCTTCCGCTTTAGGCCCCTCAGGGTTAGTCAAAATAACCTGTGAATAGGCAACTTTAATGAACGTTTCCGCACTCAGGTCGTCCTCATGCACCCAAAACCCAGTCATTTGATTTTGATCCACCTCCTCTTCACTCAAATCAGGCCTAACGGCCTTAGGTTTGACCTCTTCCTCTAATCTTAAAGCCACTCCACCTTCCAGTTGTTCTAAGCCCGCCGAGTGCCTTTCTAATAATTCAGGACTCAGGTATTTCTCGAGATTGCTTCGGCGTGCCAAATAAGTTTTGCCCGGATTGCTTCGGCGTGCCAAATAAGTTTTGCCCGCTGTGTGGAGCCCCGCCACCCAACGCCACGAAAGAGTATTCGAAGCGGGATCCGCGTCTAGTAAATGACGGTAAAAAAAATCAGCTCCCTGCTGCCAGGGAAACTTCAAAGTATGGACCCAGTAAGCAGCAAACCACATCCGAGCATGATTATGCATGTAACCCGTCGAGATTAATTCTTTAACAAACGCATTCATGATCGCTACTTCACCCTCTCCACCCATAACGCGCTTCATGAGGCCTGAAGGCTCAGGCGAATCTACCAACCACTCCGTATACTCATCCCACACATGAGGCCGCATCCGCAACCAGCTCTTCCAGTATCGCCGCCAGTAAACTTCTTGGACAAATTTTTGCACTGTCGAAAAAGCATATCGTTGAGTGATGCCTTCCGTCACTTCCTTTTCAGAAATCAATCGATACCTCACGGCCGCACTCAGCCTTGAAACATTTTCATGACCCTCCATCACATAGTTACGTTGAGAACTGTAGCGAGAAGCTTTTTTCTCAAACTGTGCTAAGCGAGCAAAAGCTGCCTCTCGAGTAGCTGGGTATAATTTCATAAATCCAACGAAGCTAAAAATTTCTTTGCGTTTTCGCGATGAGTCTCCTTTTTCTCTTCATCCATTCGATCATGCATGCGGGCCATCTGCGCCATGCGGTAATTCTTCAGAAAAAAAGCATGGTGATCTTCAATAAAGGTCCAGAAAAGACCGTCCCAAACGGCAGCCCATTCTCCTTTTTTGAAGTCCGACATCTTACAAATGTAATTCGACCCTGAAAGATAAGGCTTCGTCGCAAAAACACCCCCATCCGAAAATTGGCTCATCCCATAGACATTTGGCACCATGACCCAATCATAGGCATCGATGAAGTATTCCATAAACCAGCGATAAACATCGTCTGGATCAATCCGACATAACAGCATAAAATTCCCCAAGACCATAAGCCTTTCGATATGATGACAGTAAGCCTCTTCTTGCAGACTTTTAATGACATGATCAATAGGCTCAACCCCTGTGGTGCCTGTGTAAAAACTTGTGGGCATCTTGCGTGTGAAACCCCAAAAATTTTCTTTCCGCTCATAGACTCCGTGCCGAAGGTAAATGATACGCATAAATTCTCGCCACCCAATGATTTGGCGAATAAAGCCCTCTAAGGAATTTAAGGGAACCTTCCCAGAATCCGAGGCATACTCTAGTGACCTCTCAACCACTTCTTGTGGCGTAATAATTCCTATATTTAAATAGGGGGTTAATACAGAATGAAAGGCGACTTTATGGCTCGTTGAAATAGCGTCTTCATAATCACCAAATTGCTCAAACCGCTCTTTTAAAAAAAGCTCTAAGGCCTCTATTGAATCCTCACGGGAAATCCCGTAATGAAAAGAATATCTCTGACCTAGCGCCTCTGGAAACCGCTCTTTCACCCAAGCTTGCGCCTCCACGACTTCAGGATGGTTCGGGGGAGAATAAGGCTCTGGAATCGGGATCTTTTTTGGAAGTTTCTTGCGATTATCAAGATCATAAGACCACTTACCCCCTTCCGGCTTTCCATCCTCTTCCAGGAGGACTCCCATCCGCTTTCTCTGCGCTTCATAAAATTTTTTCATGAAGGGGTTTTTCATTCCATCCATCGTTTCCGCCATCCAGTCATCTGGGGTCAAAAACATCGGAGACGGTAAGACCTCTAATAAAATCCCGCGCTGAGCTACAAAGCGGCGAATCCGCCGCTCCAGTAAATAGTCAACCGGGTCCACCATTACTAACTTCGTCACCTGCGCCTCTACCGCTTTTTCAAGAAGTTCATCTGACCGACAGGGTTCGTTGGGCACTTCGATATAGTCGGCATGGTCCAAACCTTTAAAATACCGCTTCATGGAAGCTCGATGCAGGATCAACTTCTTCGCATGTAACCGCAGGGGGTGTTCACTATCCGTTCCATAAAACAAAGGATCTTCTATTAAAAGAGCCTGCCTCCCTTTCTTCAAAGCGGGATGATTCGCGAAAAGCTGGTGGGGGTAAATAAGAGCTAACTCCATCTCTACTAAAATTGAACGATTCGCCCCGTTGTCAATTGATACTTTATCTGAAAATGGCTCAGAAACAAACTTGTCAAACGAATGAATAAAAGATACTCATTAGAACACTAAACTTATGAACACGCAAAAGAAAATCGAAATCCTAGCTGATGCCGCTAAATACGATGCCTCTTGCGCCAGTTCCGGTGGCAGAAAAAAGGACGCCCCGAACCATCAGGGCGTGGGATCAACTAATGGCACCGGGATTTGCCATTCATACACTCCAGACGGGCGCTGCATTTCATTACTAAAGCTCCTTCTCACAAATGTCTGCCTTTATGATTGCCACTATTGCATTAACCGCAGATCAAGTAATGTGCGCCGCGCCCGCTTCACCCCCCAAGAAGTGGTGCAACTCACACTCGATTTTTACAAACGCAACTACGTCGAAGGCCTCTTCCTCAGCTCTGGCATTGTCCGCAGCGCCGATTACACCATGGAGCAAGTTGTCGAAGTTGCTCGTAGCCTAAGAGAAGATCATGATTTTCGGGGTTACATTCACCTCAAAACCATTCCCGAAGCCTCCGACGAACTCATCGCGCTCGCTGGGAAATACGCCGACCGGATCAGTATCAATATCGAACTCCCTCAGCAACAAAGCCTGGACCACCTTGCCCCTGAAAAAAACCTTTCGCGCACCCGCGAAGCGATGGGATCCATTGGAGAAAAAATCGCAGAATTCAAACCCCGAGCCTCCAAACCAAATACTCCACGCCGCCAACGAAAAAAAGGCCTTTTTGCTACCGGGCAGAGCACTCAAATGATTGTAGGTGCTGATGCTTCCAATGACGCCACATTTCTAGAACGAGCCGGCGACCTCTATGGTAATTTTAAATTGAACCGAGTCTACTACTCCGCCTTTAGTCCTATTCCTGACGCCTCTCAACGCCTCCCTCTCGTCAGCCCTCCCCTGGTTCGTGAACACCGCCTTTATCAAGCCGATTGGCTCATGCGTTTTTATGGTTACAGTGTGAATGAAATCACGACCAAAGAGCAGCCTAACCTTGATTTAGATATCGACCCTAAACTCTCCTGGGCCCTTCGAAACCGTGAATTTTTCCCCATCGATATCAACCGCGCC
This sequence comes from uncultured Verrucomicrobiales bacterium, assembly GCA_937951675.1. GTDB lineage: Bacteria > Verrucomicrobiota > Verrucomicrobiia > Verrucomicrobiales > Akkermansiaceae > CALFBI01. The sequence continues at coordinate 41,961 of CALFBI010000003.1, read as the reverse complement.
TCTCGTGAAATGCTCTACCGGATTCCAGGTTTAGGAGTCCGGAATGCACAGCGTATTACTCAAATGAGAAGGCACTTTCCCGTGAGCACTTCGGACCTCATCAAAATACGGGTCAGCCTTAAAAAGGCTCTCCCTTTCATGATCACTGCAGATCATCAACCGGCTCGATTAGAAATAGACAGTGAAAAGCTTCGCGCCATTTACGCCCCTCCCCCCGCGCAATTAGAAATGAACTTTACTCAAACCCCGTCCATTCAAGTTCCTAAATCGGCTGTCATTGGAGGCGAATTCTAAGCTCATGGAAATCTGCATCTATCCAAAAGGACTCTTGGAATGGCGCGAGCTGGCTCGCGAACTTCTCGCACGAGAAGTCCCTCCTGATGAAGTTCTCTGGCAATCCCCTGAACAGAACACCCTCTTTGCGATCAACCCGGTCACTGACCCCAAAGCTCATTCTCATTTTAAGGTATCAAAAGAATTTCTCAGTCTTGCGAACACCGTCGCAGTTCATCGCTCAGGCAGACAGTGGTTTCATCTCTACAGAGCACTCTGGAGAATCACTCACGGCGAACGCCATCTATTATCTCTCTCCTCAGACAAAGACGTCCATCATCTCAAAAGTATGGAAAAACATATCCGCCGTGATATTCATAAAATGCATGCCTTTGTTCGCTTTCGGAAAGTCGATGACTGCCCCGAAACAGGACGCGAACAATTCGTCGCCTGGTTCGAGCCCGACCATAAAATTGTGCCTTTGACCGCAGGCTTTTTTAAAAAACGCTTCACGGGAATGAATTGGTCTATTCTCACGCCAGACGAATGCATGCACTGGAATGGCCAACGGGTTCATTTCACCCCAGGTGCTGATCAAAGCTTCGTTCCCTCGGCCGACGAACAAGACGAACTTTGGAAATCTTACTACCGTCACATATTCAATCCAGCGCGAGTCAAAATAAAGGCAATGCAATCTGAAATGCCCAAGAAATATTGGAAAAATCTTCCGGAGGCTAGCATCATCAAAGAGCTCATCGCCACCAGTGGCGAAACTGTCGCCCACATGCATGAACGGGAACCCTCACCCGAAAAAAAAGCGCCGAAAAACGCTTATCTCGATGCCATCAAAAATCTCCCGTCGTAATTTTCCTATTTGCTCACACCGCAAGCTCGCTCCCCCGCGTGAAAAATCAATCTTCTCTTAACAAATGACGGCCTGACACCTTTTTCATCTTTTGCCGGTCTTGTTTAAAGGCCTTCCCATGTTTGGTGACACGACCACTCACTCGCTTACGCCACATTCGAAAGCTCGAAGCCTTCATCTCTTTTCTCATCACCTTAATGACTTCAGCCTCACACAGCCCCGTTCGCTTTTCGATCGTTTCAAAAGTGGTCCGATCTTCCCACGCCATTCGAATTACCCGGTCGATCTCTTGATCTGTCATAAAGTATCATCACACCAGTTTTCAAAAAATCAACCAAGCCCGCCTAAAATAGTTTTTGCGAACTGAGCAATCATGGCTAGTTTAAAGTGTGATCATTCATACTGCTGATATTGAAAAGATGGATAAGTTGCAACGCGTTCAATTCGCGACAACCTTACCTGGCCCCAAACCGATCTGCCTTGTCGGAACACGATCCATCACAGGCATTACCAATCTCGCTCCTTTTTCCAGTATCACCCATCTCGGTTCTTCTCCCCTTCTCATCGGAATGGTGACCCGTCCTGATATTGTCGAACGCCATACTCTGAAAAACATAATTGATACCGAATCCTGGACTTTAAACCACGTCACTGCTCAAACGGTGAAACAAGCACATCAATGCTCGGCACGTTCCCCCGCCGAAACTTCGGAATTTGATACCACCGGACTCAGCGAACTCCGTCATGAAGGCATCATCGCACCTTTTGTTAAAGAGTGCCCGGTCCGCTATGCTCTTACTTTAGAGGACCTCATCGATATTCCTTCTAATGGGACCAAACTCATCATTGGTAAAGTCTGCCTCGTCGAACTTCCTGACGAATCCTATTCTTCAGACGGCTCTATTTCACTTGTGGAGCAAGGTTCTCTGGCCTCCACTGCACTCAATACTTACTTCACCCTGACAGAGCACTCACGCCTCCCTTACGCCAAAGCTCAAAAACAATGAGTCGCCCGACCCTTACCCAACGTCTGGCCGAAAGACAGCAGCCGAGTTCGCCTGTCATCATGAAGCAAGATTGGACACATCTTTTGTTTCTTCATTGGGAAATTCCTCCCTCCACGATTCAAGCGACGCTTCCCCCTGGGCTTACCGTTGACACTTTTAAAGGGAGAGCCTTTCTTGGAATCGTCCCCTTTTTCATGGAAAAAGTCCGACCTTCCTACCTCCCTCCAGTGCCAGGGATTTCCTGGTTTCAAGAGCTGAACCTGCGCACCTATGTTTATGATGAACAGGGGCGACCAGGAGTCTGGTTTTATACACTCGATTGTAATCAATGGCTTGCTGTCAAATGCGCAAGAGCTCTCTTTGGCCTCCCTTACCAACACGCTCAGATGACATCTACTAGAAAAAACGGAAACCTCATCTACTCTTCCAAACGTCAGGGCGACGACACGCTTCAAACCTTTACCTACCCTATAACACAAACCCAACCAAAAACCGCAGAACCTAAGTCCTTGGAATTCTTCCTCCTAGAGCGCTACCGTCTCTTCAGTGTCGATCGCACTCAAAGAATCTCTAGTGGACTCGTGCATCATCAGCCGTATCAATTTCAAAAAATTGAAATCACTGACTACTCTACCCAACTTTTTACCCTTTGCGGCTTCAAGGAACCTCAAACACCTCCCCTATCCGCCCTTATTGCAGAGCCAGTCTCGGTCGAGATCCACCCCCTGATCCGAAATCCTGAAATCAGCTCAAAAACTGGCAACCCAAAATCATCACCTACTCTGTGAGTTGAAACTAAAAAAGCCCCACAGAATCCTGTGAGGCTTTTTTTAAAATGGAGCGGGTGAGGCGATTCGAACGCCCGACATCAACCTTGGCAAGGTTGCGCTCTACCCCTGAGCTACACCCGCTTAAAAGTGTTATCTGGGAAGGGGCGGAATTCTTCGCAACTTTTATCTAGTGATGCAAGACTTTTTTAAGCTTTCGGAGTTTGAAAGTTTGAGAAGCTCGCTACAGTAACGCCATGGACAAGCTTGCTGAGATCATGGCTCACAAAAAAAAGGAAGTAGAGGCAGTTCTGCCTCAGTTGCAGAAGCTCCGAGCTTCCGCTTTGCAACGGAATGACTTCGGAGGATTCCGGGCTGCTCTCGACCAAGGACCTGATCAACTTGGAATCATCGCGGAAATCAAAAAAGCGTCCCCTTCTGCAGGAATCATCGACCCTCATTTCGACCCTGTTCGTCAGGCCCATATGTATCTCGATGGCGGGGCTCATTGTATGTCGATCTTAACGGATGAGAAATATTTCCAAGGATCCCTCTCTTATCTCACTCAGATTTCACGTATTTCGAATATCCCTCTCCTTCGTAAAGACTTCATGATGCATGAGGTCCAAATTTACGAAGCGATCGTAGCAGGTGCTGATGCCATTTTACTCATCGTGGCGGCGCTAGATGACGAGCTCATGAAACGCCTTTACCAAACCGCGAAAGATTTCCAACTCGATGTTCTCGTCGAAGTCCATGATTTACCAGAGCTTGAGCGTGCGGTTGATCTCGGGGCCGATCTCATCGGAGTAAATAACCGAAACTTGAAAACGTTCACCACCGATTTATCGGTCACCGAAGTATTAGCGGAAGAACTTCCTGATAATGTTCTTCTCGTTTCTGAATCTGGGATTAAAAGCCCTGCAGACGGACAGCGAGCCCTTAATGCCGGAGCCAATGCCCTCTTAATTGGCGAAGCTCTGATGCGCGCGAATGTTCCCGCCGAAGAGCTGATCGCTTACCGCGAGCTTGTCGCTTCATAACCTTTTCTTACCTTAATTCACCACCTCCCTCATGTCAGAAGCCAAAGTCCACTCCGTTGCTAGCGCGACTGATCTCGTCGTCCGTTACGGGACCCACACCGTCCTCGACGAAGCCACCATTGCCATTCATGAAAATGATCGGGTCGGTCTTGTTGGCCGAAATGGGGCGGGAAAGTCAACTTTCCTTAAAATTGCAGCCGGGGACTTTGAGCCTGATTCCGGAAGCTTTGTCTTCCGAAAAGACCTAGTTGTTGGATACCTCCCTCAGAACTTTGACCTCAAGGAAGAGGAGTCCGTGCTCCAAAACGTGCTCAGTGGAGCACCTGAGATGGTTGCTCTTCTTAGCGAATACGACGAAGTCGACCCGGAAAGTGACCGCAGTGCCGATTTGATCGAGGAAATCACCCTCCTCGATGGGTGGAATCTTGAGCAGCGGGCGCAATCTCTTATCAATAACCTCCACGCTCCGAACATAGACCGGATTGTGAACACCCTTTCTGGAGGAGAACGGAGACGAGTAGGCCTCTGCCGGGCACTCTTAGCAGAGCCCGATTTCCTCATCCTCGACGAACCGACGAACCACCTTGATACCGAGGCGATCGAGTGGTTAGAATCCTACCTCGCAAAATATAGAGGAACTTGCCTCTTTGTAACTCACGATCGTTACTTCCTCGACCGTATTTCGACTCGTATCATCGAAGTCGCCGCTGGCAAGCTCAACTCTTACGAAGGAAACTACGGCGACTACCTCCTCGCCCGTGCCGAACGTGATGCCGTCTCTGAAAAAGAGGAGCACAAGCGGCAAAAATTCCTCAAAAAAGAACTCGACTGGGTTCGTCGTCGCCCGAAGGCCCGCGGAACCAAAGCAAAAGACCGAATCGATCGCTTCTTTGAAACAAAAGAACAGGACGGCCCCGAAGAAGAGCTCGATGTCGAGCTCATCATCCCTCCAGCAGGCAGGCTCTCTAATAGAATTCTAGAAGCGGAAGAAATCAGTAAATCCCTTGGAGGAAAAACACTCTTTCACAATCTCTCCATGAAGCTGGAAGGAGGCGAACGGCTCGGGATCGTAGGAAGAAATGGCCTAGGAAAATCAACTTTACTCAAAGTCCTTCTCAATAAAATGGAAGCCGACTCGGGCCTCGTCACTCTCGGAGCTAAAACCGACATCAACTATGTCGACCAAGACCGCCTGACCTTAGACGATCAGAAATCCATTCACGAAGAAGTGGGAGAAGGCAGTGACCACGTCCAACTAGGTAACGAATCTATTGGGATCCGGGCCTATCTTCGCCGTTTCCTCTTCGACGACGACCGAATTAATACTAAAATTGAGCTGCTAAGTGGTGGTGAAAGAAGTCGAGTTCTGCTCGCTAAAATTTTAAAGCGAGGCGGAAACGTTCTCGTTCTTGATGAACCAACGAACGACCTGGATCTCGCCACTCTCCGGATTCTAGAGGAAGCCCTCCTCGGATTCAAAGGAACCGTTCTCGTCGTTAGCCATGACCGATATTTTCTAAACCGAATCTGCACCGGCATCCTAGGATTCGAAGGCCATGGAGAAGTCATCTACCAGGTCGGAAACTACGATTACTACCTCGACAAGAAAAAAGAGCGGGAGGTCAAAAATCAAGAGTTCAAAGTTAAAGAAAAACCTCAAAAAGGAGCCAAAAAAGAACGTTCCCGAAAACTAAAGTGGGCCGAAGAGAAAGAACTCGAAACGATGGAAGATGACATCATGAAGGCAGAGACCGCCGTCAGCGAACTCGAAACCAAGATCGCCGCACCGAACTTCTACGAAAAACATAGTCAGGACTGGGAAAAGCTCGAAAACGAACTCAAAGAGAATAAAGTCAAAGTCACGGCTATCTATGCTCGATGGGAAGAACTCGAAGAGATTAAAGCGGCCGCCGAAGCTTAAGCCCCATTGCTTCACATTTAATGCCGATGCCCTTTCTCGGCGCATCGGTGGCAGCCGACCCATTCACTCGGTCCGTCGAGGTAATACTCCTTTTTCCAAACTGGAACTCGGGCTTTGACTTCGTCGATGATATAAGAGCAGGCGGTAAAGGCTTCTTCCCGGTGTGCGGCAGAGACCATCACACAGACCGCCATTCCCCCGATCTCCAAATAACCAACCCGGTGTTCACAAACCGCGGACTTGAGATCAAATTTCTCAACCGCCTCCTTTAAAATCCGGGCCCCTTCCTGGTTCGCTAAAAGCTCATAGGATTCATACTCGAGGGCTTTGACTTCTTTCCCCTCATGGTGGTTACGAACCCACCCCTCAAAGGAAACAAATCCTCCGGAGGCTGGGTCGAGCACTTGCTCCCGAAGAGACTCAGTGCAGATGGGTTGATTCACAATTCTGAACATGACTTGACTGAATAAATTAACCTCCACTCATCGGAGGCATAAAAACAATCCGATCTTCATGATGAAGATCGGTCGACCACGCAGCGAAAGCATCGTTCACGGCCACTTGGATCATATCGGTGCGAAGCGAGATCGAGTATGTTTCTCTCAACTCCTCAAATAATTGGGCAGGATTACAAGCGGAGCTCTCCAGCGAAAGCTCACTCACCCCGACCTCGTCTCTCAACTTCGCAAAAAAAGTAAGATGGTAAATTTGAGCACGCTTCTCTTTCTTGAATCCAGTATTTAGAATCGCTTGAATGCGTTCAAACTCTTCTGGAGTATTAGCGTTATCCAAGGCCGAAGGAAAAGGAAGAGGCACGAGATGTGCCGTTCCTTCTAAAAGATGACGAGGGCAATAATCCTCAGCTTGAATGGCGGCCAAAACTTTCTTCTTCATTGCTGGTTCATAAATCGCACAAAGTGGCTCAGGCCAGCCCTTAAAGTGACCACGAAAAGCGGTAGCGGAATCTTGCCTCTCACGAACTAACAATTTTAAAGTCTCGGTAGTAACAAGAGGTAAATCACAGGCCATCACGAGCCAAGCTGCCTCGGGGTCCATATCCATCGCGCTCGCAATAGCACCCATCGGGCCGATCTCGCCATAGGCATCTGAAATCACACCATCCCCCGCTCCCTCACGTTGAGAAAAGTAAACTTGGCTACATACCGATCTGAGCAAAGCGGCCCCTCGCTCACGAGCGGTCAAGCCATCCTGGTAAACAAGATCAGATTTATCTTTCCCCATCCGAGAGCTTTTACCGCCCACCAGAAGCAACCCTTTCAAAGGAGAATCTTGGTGTGGAGTCATGAGGCGATAAAATCACTTTTTCCACCCGTTTTTTTCAAAAGCTTTACCTCCTGAATAACGATCCCTTTATCCATCGATTTACACATATCGTAAATCGTAAGAGCGGCCTGACTGGCTCCGACCATGGCCTCCATTTCCACCCCCGTTTTCCCAGTCGTCACCGTGGTGCAAGTGATCACGATTTCTTGCCCATCGAGTTGAATCTCAAAATCACAATCCTCTAAATGAAGACCATGGCAAAGAGGGATTAAATCCGGAGTTTTCTTTGCCGCCATCGTCCCCCCTAAGACTGCGGTGTGAAATACAGGACCTTTCTTAGATTGAATCTCACCATCTTGAAAAGCCGCTGCGACGGATTCATTCACCCGCACAATGGCTTGCGCCGTAGCAGTGCGTTGCGTTGCTGATTTGGTCGAGATATCAACCATCCCAGGTTGATTTTGATCATCAAGATGCGTGAATTGAGCCATAAGAATAAAAGTCAAATTGTTGATCTGGATTCACCGAAGTCACCCCAGAAGGAATTTCTAAAAAGCCATCGGCCTGACCAACGGTCGTATCATCACCAGAATTGTTCGACTCGACAAGCTGAGCTTTCATTTCTTCTGTCAGCCGCACTGGCATGAATCGGGTCAAATGAGGCGCCGCCAGCTCTTGCTCACACTCAAAAGAAACGCGAAAGCGTCGCGAAATCACTTCGCCTGCCGATCTGCTCAAAAAGGGAATCAAATGACGCTCCACCGCATGAAGCACCGAAAGTGGATTCCCTGGTAAGGCCCAGCAAAGCAAACCGGAAGGAAGCTTCCAAAGACCTAAGGGTTTCCCTGGACGCTGTAAAACGCCATGAAACAAGCAAACTCCTAACTCTGAAAGAACCTCTGACACCGCATCATACTTCCCCTTCGAGGCTCCTCCGCAAATCACCACAACATCGCTCTTTTGAACCGCTGACTGTAGGGCCTGATGAAGCGCGGCCTTCTTATCTAGACAATGTTCATGAGAAACGATCGCCAAGTGACGCCCTTCTAAGATCCCTCTCACCAAAGTATCATGTGATCGCCGAATCTGATGAGGCTCAGGAATAGAGGCGGGAGGAATGACCTCATCTCCGGTCGTCAGTAAAGCGACTCTAGGCTTCTGCCTCACCTCCAGAGTGGTCGCCCCTACACTTGCCGCGATCGCCAACTGGCGCTCATTCAACCGCAACCCTTCGCTTAATAAAACATCAGCTTTTTTAAGATCTGCCCCCTCTTCATGAATATAACGAGCCCCCCACACTCGCTCGCGATGAACGATGACGGTCTCCTCCTTTTCATTGATTTCGATTTCCTCGTAGGGAACGACATGTGTTGCTCCTTTCGGAACCACCGCACCAGTCATGATTTCCACGCATTCTCGAAGCTGCAAAGAGCGGAACTCTGGCTGGCCTGCCGCTACCATACCTCTTTTCTTGAAAGAGAATTCTTCAGCTTCTCGATTCACAGCAACCCCATCCATCATGGCTCGATCAAATGGAGGAAAGGGGCGATCCGCAAGAATAGGACTATGGAGCACTCTGCCTAAAGCCTCCTTTATAGAAACCTTTTCAATCTCGTATTCTAAGGATTCAGCCTCTATGAGAGCATCAACCTCATGAACCGACAGTAAACGATCTTTCATCGCCTTTAGAAGACAGCTTTTCGCTCCTTCTGGCGAACCAAAAAAAGAGAGCTCTACGCTTATTCTAAGCGAAGAGCTCCCCTTTTAAAAAATCAGACTTTAACCTCCAGTGCGAGGGCCGCGCTTCTTCACTTTCTTTGGTTGCTCGCTAGAAGTCACTCGTCCTTTTGCTTTACGCATGTCGGACTGCTGCTTCTGCATCTGCTCTGAACGGGCCTGCATCCGCTCCATAAAGGAAGCCTTCCCGGCAACTGCGGGAGCACGCTCTTGGAGCTCCGGCTCTGGAAGTCTCTGCGTGAGCCAAGTCTGGAAGATCGAGAAAATATTCTGAGTCGTCCAATAAAGAGCTAAGGCTGAAGCAAAGTTATAACAGAAGAAGAAGAACATGAAGGGCATGAGCATGAAGATTCTCTGTTGCATCTTATCGCCCGTCTTCGGCGTGATGGACATCTGAATAAACATCGTCACCGCCATTAAAATCGGAAGAAGGTTCAGTGGTAATTCATTCCCGAGAAATGGAAGACTGAAAGGCAGGTCAAAACTCACTAACGTATCTGGCTGTGAGAGATCCTTTACCCACAAGAACGACTCTCCTCGTAATTCAACTGCATACTGAAGCATCCGGTAGAACCCAAAGAAGATTGGAATCTGAAGGAACATTGGCAAACAGCCACCCATTGGGTTCACCTTATATTGCTTATAGAGCTTCATGAGCTCCATGTTCATTTTATTAGGATCATCTGGGTATTTCGCCTTCAGCTCCTTCATCTTCGGCTGAAGTTTCGACATCCGCTTCATCGTGCCCTGTGATTTACTATAAAGTGGCCAGAGCGCGATTCGAATTAAGATTGTAATTAAAATAACCGAAAGCCCCCACGCCCAATTGTCTGCAATCTTCGCAAAAATCTTATCGTGTAAAAAATTAAGACCATAATTGAGTGGGCTACTCACCCAGCCAAAGAACCCGTAGTTCATAATGTTTCCACGCCCTCCATCGAGCTTACGGATGAGAATGTTTTTCTTAGGGCCCGCATAGAGCTCATATTGAATCGCCTGCTTTCCACCATCTCCAGCGAGGATTTGATTCGGTAAGGAGAAGCCTGTTAAAACCGTCTTCTTTTCGCCTCCCCCTGCTTCCTCAGGAATGATCACACTGCCGGGCTTAGCCCAAACTTGAGTGGCTTGCTGATTCTTAGCCGAAAAGACTGTTGAGAAAAACTGACTCGTCGCTCCTGTGAAACGAAACTCATCGTAGTCTTCTGATAAAGAGCTCCGCTCTCCGCGAAAGAAACCTTTCCCAAAATACCCGACATTCCGAAACTTCATCTTCTTTCCATTATCAACAACCAAACCGACTTGTTGATCCCACTCCCGTTGGTAAAGCGGGGTTGCTTCTCCGGAGAAAAGGCTCAGATCAGCCAAGTTGGATCCATTCTCAAATGGATTCTCAACAGTGATTTCAAAATTCAAACGATACCCACGCCCTGGAGCACTTTCATCTGGAATGATCGACCAAACTTTACGAACTAATAAGCCAGTTTGAGTCTTCCCAACATAATCAATCGTGCCTTCTGCTTCTGAACGATTCGTATAAATACCATCAAGCCGAGCAGCACCTCTCCCGGTTAACTCTCCAATGGCGAGAGCCGAATTCCCATTAAGGCGAACATTTACCTCCTCGTTATTGACCGCACGATGATTCTTGAGAACAACGTATTTAATCCCTCCCCCACGGTTAGTGAAAACGAAACTCGCGGTTTCTGTTTCTAAGCGAGTTAATTCTTCAGCAAGAGCCGGTTCTGGAGGCAGTGCCTCTAAACCTCTGACTGGCGCCTCACTAGTGACTGGTTTTCCTGCCACAGCAGGCTTCTCTTGAGCTTCCGCAAGTTGAGCCTCTTGTGCCTTAAGCTTCTGGCGAATCGCCTCATTTTTGGCGCTTTGGCTCATGTAGAAAAAAAGCGCGACGGCACAGGCTACGAGCCCGACCCAACTGATTTTATCAAGTTTCATGTGATTAAAAAAATAAAGAATTACTCCCCACTCGGAGTCTTTGAAGGCGAACCTTCGATTGGTGGAACAGGGTCATAACCAAAGCCCCCCCATGGATGACAGCGAAAAATGCGACGAATTCCAATCCAACTCCCTTTCCATGGCCCATAAAGGTCGATCGCTTCTAGAAAATATTGTGAACATGAAGGATCGAAACGACAGGAATCATTTCCTCCACTCAATGCTCGAAGCACCGGCTTTAAAGCTTTGCGATAAAACCAAACCAAACCTTTTAAAAAACTGACAATGACCTGATTCATCATTCAGGTTTTAATATCAAGTTTCCGAGCGAGACGAAGCCAATCCTTTTCGAGCTCTTCAAAAGTCGCCTCTACCGCAGAAGTTCGAGCAATGGTCACGATATAACGCGGCCATTGAAAGTCATCACCGTGCTTGATGATGACCTCTCTGAGCAAACGACGCACTCGATTCCTCTCACACGCTTTCTTACTAACTCGTTTAGAGGTCACGAAAGCGAGCTTAGGATGAGACAGCTTTTCTTCTGCCAGAGTTGCCACAATAACAAAACGGCCAGCACGAGACTGGCCTTCTTGTCGCACCCGGAGGAACTCCGCGCGCTGATTCATCGAATATCGACGAGGAAGTTTCATGAGATCAACCTCTCAGAAGCTTACTCGCCTCAAAAGATTACTTGGTATTGTTCTGAACCGTATGGCGCTTGTAATGAATCTCAGCTCCTTTCGGAAGGAGACGCTTACGGCCTTTTTTACGGCGGTTACGCAGAATTCCGCGACCAGCTTTAGTGCTCATACGGGCGCGAAAGCCATGTTGGCGTTTGCGAACTCTTTTAGATGGTTGATAAGTTCTTTTCATCAGTCAGAAAATCGATTCAAAAGTTAAATCTTAACACCGTCATAACGATATCAAGGGGCGAGAAAACTAGCCTTAAGGTGGCGTTTGTCAATCAAGCAAATCAATAAATCTTTCTTCATTTGTTTTTTTGGAAGCAAAAAAGAGAAATAAGGCTTTTTTTGAGGTTAATTTGTCTCACCCCTCAAAAATCGCTCCGCTTCTGAAAACAACGCTTTGCCAGATAAAAACCGAAGGAAGCTCCTGAAAATGGAGCCACTAGGTAAACAAGCCACCATCCCTGCCCATTGAGCCTAAATGGAAGACTTCCCCACCCCGCTAAAGCGCTCCAAACTCTAGGAGCTAAATCCCTCGCCGGATTAAAACCTGCCATACTCAACGGCGAGAACAGAATAATTAAAACCGTTAAAGTTAAACCTAAAGCCATAGGGATCAACTTTGCGGAAAGAACAAAAGAACTGGTTGGGTGAGCCCACATCATAACAAAAAAAGCTAACAGCCCAGTTCCGAAAAATTCAGCTGCGAAAGCCACTTTAAATGATGATTCTGGAAGCTTTCCTAGTGGTTGCCCTCCGGGGTTTGGGAAGTATTCTCCAAAAATCATAGCTGAAGCCTCGCTACCTTCCTTTCCTCGAATAAGCCCTGCCGACTCCTCAAAAGAGAGAATAGCATGATTAAAAAAGCCCCAAATAGCTATCGCAGCCAATAAGGCCCCTCCAAACTGCGCTAAAAAATAAGGCGCTACTCTTCTCCACGGAAAATCACCCCACGAAGCCATTGCCAAGGTGATAGCCGGATTCAGATGAGCACCGGACATCGGCCTCGTTATAGTAATGGCTAAAGTAAGACCGATCCCCCATACCAAAGCGACTTGAAAAGCTCCTTCTAAAACCTCCGACACGAGAGATAGGGCTACTGACCCAATCCCGAAAAAAACGAGAATAAAGGTCCCCATAAATTCGCCCCAAAACAACCGGTTCATGACGAAAAAGTTTTCAGGCTTTCGCGAATGAGAGAATGAAAAATCAAAGACCCTCTTCGTTTAACAAATATTTGGCGGCTTGCTCGACATCCTTATCTCCACGTCCGGAGAGATTTCCGATAATGATAGACTCTGGAGGAAGACTACTCGCAACCTTTTCTATATAAGCCATCGCATGAGAACTCTCCAAAGCTGGAAGAATCCCTTCTGTGCAAGAAAGCTCTCTGAAAGCATTCAGAGCTTCCTCATCTGTCGCATAGGTGTATTCCACCCTTCCGAGATCTTGTAAATAAGCATGTTCTGGCCCGACCGCCGCATAATCTAGACCGGCACTGACTGAATGGGTCAATTCAATCTGACCATCATCATTTGCCAAAAGCCACGTCTTAGTGCCTTGCAACACGCCAAGTTTTCCCCCTTGAAAACGAGCGGCATGGCGTTCTGGAATGATCCCATCACCACCGGCCTCTACTCCGATCATCCGAACCTCTTCATCATCTAAGAACGGGTGAAAAAGGCCTATGGCATTAGAGCCTCCTCCGACGCAAGCCACGAGAAGGTCAGGCAAACGCCCTTCTTTCTCTAAAATTTGCTGACGAGCCTCCACCCCAATCACACGATGAAAATCACGAACAATCATCGGGAAAGGATGAGCTCCGAGAGCTGAACCTAAAATATAGTGAGTATGATCTACGGATGCGACCCAATCACGCATCGCCTCATTCACCGCCTCCTTCAAAGTCGCCTGCCCAGCGGTCACACTGCGAACCTCTGCCCCCATGAGCCGCATCCGGGCCACATTTAAAGCCTGGCGTTCCATATCGACCGCGCCCATATAAACGACGCATTCCATTCCAAACCGAGCACACACTGTCGCGGTAGCCACGCCATGTTGACCGGCCCCCGTTTCAGCAATGATCCGGGTTTTTCCTAATCGCTTGGCGAGCAGAATCTGCCCAAGCGCGTTATTAATCTTATGGGCGCCGGTATGGAGTAAATCTTCGCGTTTGAGGTAAATCTTCGCCCCACCCAATTTTTCGGTCCAGCGTTCTGCGAAATATAAAGGCGTTTCTCGTCCTACATAGTTCTTGAGAAGAAAAGAAAGCTCCTCCTGAAACGCAGGGTCCGCTTTGGCTTTTTCATATTCGGTTGCTAGTTCAAGCAACGGCGTCATCAATGTTTCAGGCACAAACATGCCTCCAAACTTACCGAAATGTCCGCCTGCGTCGGGTAGTGTCGCGAAAGATGATTGGCTCACGCGGCGAACTTAATCTCCTTTTTCAATTATTGCACCTTTAAATTTAAGAATGAAACAAGGGACCACACTGGAAAAATGAAGGCTCCACTCGCTGTCATTTTAAAGCGTTTCTCTTACCTTTTAGCCTTCTTTCACGAAAGGGCTAATCAAAGCCTCATAAAGCCCCTCTTCAAGGTAAGGAGCGTCATAAATAATCTCTCCTAGGATCGGGGTTGATAAAAAGGTTTCCAGCTGAGCCCGATTCGTCACTGTCGCGACGTCTTGCTCTTCTTCGATACAATTTAAAATGACTCCTTTCAGATCGAGCCCTTCTCTCAGAATCGCCTTCGTCGTTAAAATGGTATGGTTCAAAGCTCCCAGGCGATTCGCCGTCACACAAACAACAGGTAAACCGAGCGCTTTTGCGAAATCAGGAAAACTTTCCTTTGCGGTCAAAGGAACCTCCCAGCCTCCGACTCCCTCCACAATCACGACCTCAAACTGAGAGGCCAAATGGTGATATCCTTCTAAGAGACGCTTTACCGAGGTATCTACGCCTTCGATTTCACCTGCCACCGAAGGGGCCGCAGGAGTTTGCAGAGCGATCGGGCAAATCTCCTCTAACGACACCACTCGCTCTGAAGCTTCCCAAAGACCTTCCGCATCCGCAAGATCTCCACAGCTCACCGGTTTAAAACCGACCGCATTCACTCCAGCCTCTCGTAAAAAATGAACGAGCATGGTCGCGACATGAGTTTTGCCCGCATCGGTATCGGTAGCGGTAATAAGATATCCAGCCATTAATTTATTAAATTTCGCGACTCAGCCCTTGCTGAATAGGAAAGGGAGTCCTGCTGTGATCAGGGTGCCCCTTAATCAGATACCAAATCGCGATCGCTAGCAGGAGGGATGCGATCTTCGCGATCAGGTTGCTCGTCACGAGGTTCTTCAGTCTCTTGGTCATTAGGTAAAAAAAGGAGAAGGAGGCGGTCTAAAAAATCCTGCGGTGAAATAGCGCGCTCCATCTTGCCATCTGCACAAATCGAAATATTCCCTGTTTCTTCACTCACCACAATCGCGACCGCATCTGTTTCTTCTGAAACCCCGATGGCGGCTCGATGCCGAAGCCCTAAGGAACGATCGCTTAAATGCCGCTGTGTCACAGGGAAAACGCATCCCGCCGAGTGGATCGTTTCATTAGAAATAATCATCCCGCCATCATGCAAGGCCGTCTTAGGGTTGAAAATCGTTTGCACCAACTCCTTACTGAAAATCGCATCTAATCGAACTCCCGTTTCCGCATGCTCTCCAAGTGAGATCCCTCTCTCAAATGCAATCAAGGCTCCTGTGCGCTTCTGAGATAAGCAAATCACCGTGTCACTGAAAACCTCAAAGAAGGCCTGCTTCTGACTTCTATTAAAAGAAAACCAATTGGCGCTCCCTAGACGTGCTAAAGCATGTCGTAACTCCGGCTGGAAAATGATCACCAAAGTCACTGTTAAAAGAGCCGCCATCCGGGTGATGATCCACCAAATCACATTAAGATTAAGAAGATAAGAGATCAACGTCAGGGCGATCAAAACAAACGCCAAGCCCACCAAAATACTAGCCCCACGAGTCGAGCGAAAAACTCTATAACCTTGATAGAGGCAAAGCCAGAGAATCAGGATCTCGACGGCATCACGCCAATGTTGTTGGAGGAAGTTCAATAGAACTGATCTTAGCCTACTATTTCAGGTATTGGCAAGCCGTGAGCTCAGCTCAGCCCGGAAAAAGCACTTCTATTTCCATTTTGAGCTCAAATTTCGGATAGCTCCCCCTCATCGCCTCGTCTCTAAGCGCCTTTAACTTTCATCATAAACCCTCAGAACAAACAATTAAACCAGCTTCGTTGACTTACCCCCATTGATGGCAAATCGCACTCAAAGTATAGATACTTGCTGTTTCAGAACGTAAGACAATATCACCCAACGTGACTGGACTCCAACCCTTCGAAAGGACTCGTTCGACCTCTTCCTCAGTCAGGTCGCCCTCCGGCCCAATCAATACCCCAATAGGATCAGCAGAGGATAATTCCCCAAGCACCGTGCGGAGCTTTTGTGTTCCGGGGTGTAAAGAGGCCACCACTCCTTTGAGATCTATTAAAGTAGTGACCCAGTCATTGAAAGAACAAGGAAGCTTCACCTCTGGTAGACGATTCTGGCCACATTGCTTGCAGGCCTCTAAGGCGACTCTCTGCCATTTTTCTTGGCGCTTCACGGCCTCTTCTTTCGAAACTTTAACGACCGTATTCTCTGAAAGAAGTGGCTGTATAGAAGACACTCCTAATTCCACCGCTTTCTGGACTACTAAGTCCATATTTTTCCCTTTTGGGATCGACTGGCAGAGATGTATCTGAAGAGCTTGAACAGATTCTTTCACTTCCGAAATGAGTGAAAGATCCACTTGCGTTTTCGAAATCTGGTCGATCTGTGTCACCACAGACCTACCAACACCATCAAAGACCTCAATCTTCGCTCCTACTTGCTTGCGCATCACACGAGCACAGTGATGCGACTCATCTGCTGGAAGAGAAATCTTTTCACGCCCCCAGCGTTCTGGTGGGGAAAAAAAGCGATCCATTTTAGTCTCCTCCAGTGAAAAATTCTTTCGCTCGATCAAAGAACGATTTCTGCATTGGAGAATTTTCCTGTCCGATAGAATTTGCAAACTCTTGCAGCTTTTCCTTCTGCCCCCCGTTTAATTTCGTTGGAACTTCAACTCGAACCTCAACGTGAAGGTCTCCTTTTCTCCCTGACGAAAGATCTTTAATCCCTCGATCTCTCACTCGGAAAACAGTGCCGCCCTGTGTGCCTGCTGGAACTTTAATAGAAGTTTTACCCTCCAGCGTAGGAACATCTAATTCTCCTCCCAAAGCCGCAGTCGAAAATGGCATCGGAAGCTCACAGTAAAGATTATTATCTTCTCTTTCAAAGATCGGATGTCTTTTAAGATTCAGAAAAACATAAAGATCGCCAGCTGGACCACCTCGCAAACCCGCATCGCCATTCCCAGTCGACCTGAGGCGTGTTCCCGAATCAATTCCAGCCGGGATTTGAAGCTTCACTCGCTCTTCATTTTCAATCCGGCCCTCTCCCCGGCAATCACCACATGGATCCGAAATAATTTGGCCCGCCCCTTGGCATTCTGGACAAGCGGTCTGTTGCACAAAAATACCTGCTTGGCGAGTCACGGCACCTCGTCCACCGCACGTCGAGCAAGACTTCCGGCCTGAACCGCTTTTTGAGCCTGAACCACTGCAAGTGTCACAAGACATTAGCTTTTCGATTTCGAGTTCTTTCTGAACTCCAGTAGCAGCCTCTTCGAGTGAAATCTCTAAATCATAACGTAAGTCAGACCCACGCTGTTTCCCCGAAGGATCGCGACGGCGTCCACCGCCTCCTCCAAAAATATCTTCGAAGCCGCCAAAGCCACCTCCTCCGCCACCAAAAACTTGAGAGAAAATATCCATCGGATCATGAAACCCTCCTCCTCCCGAAGAACGGCCCCCTCCTCCGTTTTCAAAAGCAGCGTGCCCATAACGATCGTAAGCTGCCCGCTTATCCTCGTTGCTGAGAATTTCGTAAGCATTCCCAAGCTCTTTGAACTTATCTTCTGCTTCTGGATCGTCCGGATTTTTATCGGGGTGGTATTTAACCGCCAGTTTCCGATAAGCTTTTTTTAATTCTGCGGGACTCACGTCTCTTGCGACGCCGAGAAGCTCATAAAGGTCTTGTGACATATTCGAAATAATTCTGAGTTAAAGTTCCCTTTACGCTGACTGAGAATCTTCCTCCTTAGAGGTCTCTTCTTCTAAATCTTGGGAAACGACGACTGATGACGGGCGCACGAGTCGGTCATTCATCATGAACCCTCGTCTCATTACACGAATCACATGGCCTGCAGGCACGGTCTCACTCACTTCCTGGCTCAGAGCTTCATGCACATTAGGATCAAATAACAATCCTTCTGCCTCGACTTCTTTCACTCCTTGTTGATTGAGGAAATCTCCGAACTGCTTACGAACCATTTCCATTCCTTTAAAGATCATGGAATCTTGGTCTTGGCTCGCGGCCATCATCCCCATATCAAAATTATCTAAGACAGGAAGAAGCTCCTCGATTAACCTTTGGTTGGCAAAACGGATCGAGTCCGCCTTTTCACGAGCCATTCGTTTCCGAAAGTTTTCAAGCTCTGCTCGCTCACGCAGCGCGATATCTTTCCATTTTTGGGCCTCTTCGATTTCCTCAGTAGCCTCTTCTTCTCCAAGATTTTCAGACGAGGTCTCTTCGACAACAGTATCATCAGTGAGCTCCTCTTGAATCTCAGGTGTTTCTTCAGATTGACTTGCTTCGTTCATACTGCACACAAATAACGAAGGGAGAGCAATCGTCAACCCTTAGACGTCAAATCGAGCCTTCCTTAGCTCTTTTTTTCTTTGAGCACATTGAGAACTGTCTCAAATTTTTCAATATTAGCCTCATCAGCGTCACAAAGTGTCTCATGAGCTTCCAAAACGTGCTCCGCACTCGATTCTTCTTGAACCAGTGAAGTCTCGCACGAGGCTCTGATCAGATCCAACCTCCCATCCCAACTGGCAGGAGAAGGATTAATCACCATAAGGTAATGGAGGCCTAACCCTTGTAAATTTTTCTGATTGGAATCACTCGCATCAGCAATAAAGACACTTCCTTGAACATCTCTTAGACGCATTCCGAAACTGGCTAAAGTGCCCATGAATGTTGAATCCATCGCGGTGCACCCTCCTAAATCGATCACGATATTTCGCCACCCCTGATCGATACAGGCATCGATATACGCCTTAAGAGAAGGGCTATTATTGAAGTTCCCTTTGCCTATGACCTGCACCCAGATGCTTTGTTCATCGGTTCCTATTTTTATCGCTCCAGTAGAACTCATTATTGCTCTCGAATAATCATTTTTGAGTGCTTTTATCATAGTTGCTAGCAAGGCTCATGACAACTTTATTCTTACTCCCACAAGTAAGAATTTCGCGAGGTCACGACTTGCTCCCCCACCAAAATTTGCGCTCTCCATGCCAAGACCCGGCCACGGTTTTGATATTCATCACCGATCACCTGAAATTCGAGCCTTCCTTTCTGATCCCAAGGAATCGTCTTCTCCTTTTGATAAACCAATTCTCCGGTTGCCGCCTGGCGGTATTCGAACCTTAAAGTGAGCTGATCACCTAGAGCCTTATCTTTAAGATTCCAGTGGAATGTGTAATAGTGGCCCAAGCGGGCTTGACGCTCTCTGGAGGTGAGAGCTCCATAGAGACGCTTCTGCTTCTCAGACCGTAATAGAGCCTGGTCTTGACTCCTGATCGAACCCAGCTGCGTGTCCTTTATATATTCATAGCTCACTTTGAGGGGGTGAGAATTACTCGCACAAGAAACCAATCCGATGAGGATCGCCAAGATCATTCCGATTCGCAACATAGATTGAGAATGAAGGGATCAAACTAAAATTCAACGTTTCATCTTCGAAACTTATCTGATTATACTTTTTGGGTCATGCACCCTGAAATTGAAAAAAGGTATTTAGCTTTTGCTCAAAGTAAAAAGCTTCGTCAAACAAGCCAGCGTGATGCCATTGTCGAAGAAGTCTTTCGCACCGATGAGCACTTCAATGCAGAAGAACTCATGGACCGCATGAAAAAAACGGGAATCCACCCTTCCCGGGCGACCGTTTATCGAACCCTTTCTTTGCTAACAGAGGCGAATCTTCTCAAAGAGATTGATCTTGGGGATGAGTTAACCACCTACGACCCTAATTTTCTGGATCGGCCTAGCCATAACCACTTAGTATGCGTTGATTGCAGCAAAGTGATCGAATTTGAAGACGATCACTTAGAAACTCTTAACGAATGCCTTTCCAAGCGCCTTGGCTTTCAGGCCGTCAGTCAAACTCTTCGGATCGAAGCTTGCTGTGATAAACTCCGCCTCCAAGGTCGTTGCGAGAACCTCATTGCGGCCAGGCTTAGCGGTAAGAAACTCAAAAAGCGCCGTTAATCCCACCCGAATGAGATCGCGCTTGTCTCTTTGACTATAAATCGCTAATCACCTTTTTTATGTGGAAGGGACGTTTCTCAAAAGCAACTGCCGATCTTGTTCAACAATACGGAGAATCGATCTCTTATGACTGGCGGCTTTATGCTCATGATATTGCTGGCTCCATTGCTCACGCCAGAGCACAGGTCAAAGCTGGTATTTTAACTTCAGACGAATTCGAGCTCATCGAAAGTGGACTGCTTCGGATTCGCGAAAGAATTGAAAAGGGAGATTTCCAGTTCTCAATCGAGCTCGAAGACATCCATATGAATATCGAGGCCGCCTTGACCCAAGACATTGGTTCCGTAGGAGGCAAACTCCATACCGCTCGCTCCCGCAATGATCAGGTCGCGACAGATACTAGACTCTACGTCAGGGAACAAATCGACGTGCTCGTAGATCTTTTCCTCACCTTCCAAACCTCACTTCTAGCGAAAGCGGAGCAATATCTTGAAACGCCCATCCCTGGATACACTCATCTTCAACGAGGACAGCCCGTCACCGTGGCCCACCACCTTCTCGCCTATGTCGAAATGTTTGCTCGAGACATCGAACGACTTCGAGACTGCCGTAAGAGGACTAATAAATGCCCTCTTGGTTCCGGAGCGCTGGCGGGATCAACGATCAATCTTGATCGTCATCAAATCGCAGAAGAACTTGGTTTCGATGGAGTCACTACAAACTCGATGGATGCGATTGCTGACCGGGACTACATGGCAGAATTACTCTTCACCCTTTCACTCGCGGGAATGCACCTCTCGCGCTGGAGTGAAGATTTAATTCTTTGGTGCTCTGCTGAATTTGGGTTCGTGAATTTGAGTGACGCTCATACCACCGGATCTTCTCTCATGCCCCAGAAAAAGAATCCTGATGTTTGTGAACTTACTCGTGGCAAAACAGGCCGTCTTTATGGAAACCTTGTTTCCCTTCTTACTTCTGCCAAAGGGCTTCCTTTGACTTACAATCGAGATCTTCAAGAAGATAAAGAACCGCTTTTTGATTCGATTGACACCATGATTATCGCGCTGAAAGTCAATGCCGAAATGGTTCAAGAAATGGCATTCCGGGAAGACGTTTGCCTCGCGGCAGCTTCTGACCCGATGTTATTGGCCACGGACCTTGCAGACTATTTAGTAAAATCAGGAGTTCCTTTCCGCGAAGCCCACGAACTCGTCGGCATGGCTGTTGCCAAATCGATTGAGACCCAAACCCCTCTCCACGAACTCGACTTTCCTGCTCTTTCTAGCCATTACGATGCTGGTGCTAGTGGTGTCTTCTCACTTCAAAAAGCACTTGCGGCGCGCACCAACCCAGGTTCCCCTTCCATTCAAAATAGTCGACTCGAAATCACACGTTGGCAAAAATGGATCTCATCACCTCTTGAAAAAAAACCTCACTAACGACAGCCGGATATAAGTTCATTACAAAATCTTTAAAAAGTTGTAAATGACGCTAAACCAACTACTATCAATAATCTTTTTATGAAAACGCACCCTTTCTTACTCCTTTTAATGGCTGGCATCATGCCTGTTTCAGCGGTTGAGATGGACCTCACGAGCACTTCAGGAAAAAGCATTTCGGTCGATGTGCTTTCCCATCACGAAGGAAAAATCAGCTTTAAAAAAATCGGAAACGATAAAGTTTTTAATAACTTCGATATTACGAAATTCGACGCCGATTCCCAAAAACGAATCAAAGAGGCGACGAAAGATTTGGCCCCTCCTTTCCCGGAGCTTGAATTGAATCTTTCGGTTGGAAAAGTTCGCGATAAAAACACTTTCCACCGCACCGAGCGTATTACGTCGAAGCTTCTCATCACGAATACTGATAACAACATGCGTTGCCCTAAATTCACGGCCTATGTGATGCACTTCGCTAAAGACATCGAGAAAAAGAAAGAATTCGTGATCCTTGCAAATGAAAGCTTTACGGGAGAAATTGGAGGCGGAGGTAGTTTCTCACGCTCCCTTAAAGAGTTTGAGAATAAATATGGCCTTGAGGGTCGTGTTTACACCTTTTCTGGAGCCAGTATTGGATACAAACATGATGGCTATGCAATCATTTTGATGGACTCCAAAGACAACATCGTTACCTACAAAACGACTGTTAACGAGCTCGAAGACGCCTACGAGGGAGATTGGACACTTCTGAAAGAGCTGGTCAAATTGAAGGAAGAAACGGTCCTCACTCCTGGTTTTAAAAAACATAAGAAACAAGGCCGCGCTACCTTCGATGGGTGGTAATTCCATTCGTTTTTCTTTTCCACAAAAGAACCTCTTTTCTCACCTGAGATAAGAGGTTCTTTTTTTGATCTGCCCATACCATCCGAGGCTCTATAAAAAAGCACCCCCTCTTTTCGAAGGAGTGCTTAAAAACAATCAAACAGAAATGAAGTTTGATGAATCTCAATTCACCAAACCATCCTGCGCTTAATAACGATAATGTTCTGGCTTATAAGGGCCCGAGACAGGAACATCAATATAATCTGCCTGCTCTTGCGAAAGCTCGGTAAGCTTACATCCAATTTTTTCCAAATGGAGACGGGCCACTTCCTCATCAAGCTCTTTCGGTAAGACTTCTACCCCAATTGGGCGGGTTTCTTTACTCTCCCAAAGAGCTACCTGAGCAAGAGTTTGGTTCGTGAAGCTATTGGACATAACAAAGCTTGGGTGCCCTGTCGCGCAACCTAAGTTTACCAGCCGTCCTTCTGCAAGAAGGTAAATAGCGTTTCCATCTTTAAAGGTATAACGGTCAACCTGAGGCTTAATGTTCAATTTTTGAACACCGTCAAGTTCATCAAGTTTCTCCACCTGAATTTCGTTATCGAAGTGACCAATATTACAAACAATTGCTTGGTCTTTCATCTGCTCCATATGTTTAGCAGTAACGATATCTTTGTTCCCTGTCGTCGTCACATAAATATCAGCCCAACCAAGAGTATCTTCGAGAGTAAGAACTCGGAAGCCTTCCATAGAAGCTTGCAGCGCGCAGATTGGGTCAATCTCGGTTACCACCACTTGTGCTCCGTGTGCTTTGAGTGCTTGCGCACATCCTTTACCTACATCGCCGTAACCGCACACAACTGCAACCTTTCCTGAGATCATCACATCTGTCGCACGCTTGATTCCATCCACAAGAGATTCACGGCACCCGTAAAGGTTATCAAACTTCGATTTCGTCACGGAATCGTTCACATTGATCGCAGGGAAAAGAAGCTTTCCATCACGCTGCATCTGATAGAGGCGGTGAACTCCAGTCGTTGTTTCTTCCGACACACCTTTGAGTTCAGGAACCCAAGCATGAAAGATCCCTGGAGATTCCACTCGAATCTTTTTCAAAAGATCTTTAATGATCTGTTCTTCTAAAACATCTGAATCTTGATCAACCCAGTCCGATCCATCTTCCATCTCATATCCTTTATGAATGAGAAGAGTGGCATCACCACCGTCATCAACAATGAGTTGAGGGCCGAGAGGAAGATCACCATTTGGATTCGGGAAACGAAGGGCGTTCCATGTGCACTCCCAATACTCTTCTAGAGTTTCTCCCTTCCAAGCAAAAACAGGAACTCCATCTTCCGCAATCGCCGCTGCCGCGTGATCTTGAGTGGAGAAAATATTGCATGAACACCAGCGAAGATCTGCCCCAAGCCCCTTGAGAGTTTGAATGAGAACTGCGGTTTGAATTGTCATGTGGAGAGACCCCATCACCCGAACTCCATCGAGGGATTTCAAAGGTCCGTATTTCTCACGAGAAGCAATTAAGCCTGGCATTTCGTGCTCGGCGATTTCGATTTCTTTCCGTCCAAAGTCCGCCAATGTAATATCAGCGACTTGGTAATCAGGAATTGCAGTAGGTTTTAATGTAGCAGTAGACATAGTATTATTAAAAAAGGTTAAGCTCTTACAGGAGACAGTTTATGCAAAAGCAGGAGAGCGTAAGGCTGATTTCAGCTCAGCGATTTTATTTGTTAGCTCCCACGGTAACTCTGCGTCTTCACGGCCAAAGTGACCATAGTTTGTCGATTGACGGTAAATCGGGCGGAGAAGATCGAGTTGCGATACAATCTGAGCAGGTTTAAAGGAGAACACCTCTTTAATCGCAGCAACGATCTGGGCATTATCAGCCTGCTCAGTTCCGAATGTATCGAGATGGATACTCACTGGATCAGGGTGTCCAATCGCGTAAGCAAGTTGAAGTTCACACTTAGAAGCAAACCCTGCCGCCACGACATTCTTAGCAACCCAGCGAGCCATGTAAGCCGCAGAACGATCGACTTTTGAAGGATCTTTCCCTGAGAAAGCTCCTCCTCCATGACGACCACTGCCTCCATAAGTATCGACGATAATCTTACGACCAGTTAATCCGGCATCTCCCTCTGGACCTCCGATCACGAAGAGCCCGGTTGGATTAATAAGAAACTCAGTTTCATCAGTGAGATACTCACTTGGAATCACTTTATCAATAAGCTCTGTTCTAAGTGCTTCTCGAATTTCTGGAGTTGAAATCTCGCGAGCATGCATTGTAGAAACGACCACCGCAGTCACTCGGCTCGGCTTCCCGTCAACATATTCCATACTGACCTGAGTCTTAGAATCTGGGCGAAGCCAAGGAAGCTGTCTTGATTTACGTAGAGCTGTTAAAGCGGAGCCTAATTTATGAGAATAAGAAATAGGCGCAGGCATGAGCTCCGGGGTCTCATCACAAGCATATCCAAACATGATTCCTTGGTCTCCGGCTCCTTGCTCTACCGTTGCTTTATTATCAGCCGCTGAAGCATCGACACCCTGTGCAATATCGGGGGATTGTTGCCCCAGAAGATTCATTACAAACATTGAGTTTGCTTCGAATTTGCATTCGTATGAATAATCTTCGGTTTCATATTCTCGGTCGTAACCGATTTCGGCCACGGCTTCGCGGACTTTTTCTGAATAGTCAAACTTCGCAGCGGTCGTAATTTCACCTGCAAGACCAATCATATTGTCCTTCACAAATGTTTCACAAGCTACCCGGCTTGTTGGGTCCTGCTCTAAACAGGCGTCGAGAATCGCGTCGGAAACAGTATCACAAACTTTGTCAGGGTGACCTTCTGTGACGGACTCGGAAGAAAAGATAAAGGATTGGCTCATAATTCTTGCTTTTTGTATCTACAAATCTTGATGTGTTGATACGAACTTAA
The DNA here is from genome assembly GCA_937951675.1 of uncultured Verrucomicrobiales bacterium. Taxonomy (GTDB): domain Bacteria; phylum Verrucomicrobiota; class Verrucomicrobiia; order Verrucomicrobiales; family Akkermansiaceae; genus CALFBI01. The sequence goes on along the minus strand of CALFBI010000003.1, from coordinate 16,733 downwards.
TTCAAACTATCATGTCGTCAATATTGAAATCTCTTAAACTTCTCTCTGACCCGACTCGGCTAAGACTTTTATTACTCTTACACACGGAGTCCTTGTCAGTAGCAGAACTCCAAGAAATTCTCGGTATGGGACAGTCTCGTATTTCAACACAACTCTCTCAGCTTAAGTCAGAGGGGCTGATTGATCATGAGAAATCGGGTAAAAATCATTTCTACCGTAGCACCGCAAGCCCCGATATTATCTTAATCGCCCAAAAAGCTTCACCTGAAATTCCCGAATGCGAACAAGATACAGTGGCTCTTCGACACTTATTGCGCAAACGGAAAGACAAAGCGCGAGCCTACTTTGATAAGCTCGCCGGAAAATTCGGAAAAGAATATGTGCCAGGGCGCTCTTGGAAGGGTCTAGCGGAAGGGTTAATCGGAATTCTTAATTATGACACTGTAGTCGATTTAGGAGCGGGTGAGGGCACTATCGCACAACTCATTGCTCCCCGAGCGAAAAAGGTCATCGCCGTCGACCTTTCTCCAAAAATGGTCGAACATGGCACCGCCTTAGCCGCAGAACACGGACTTCATAATCTCGAATACCGGCTTGGTGATATCGAAAATCCTCCTCTTGAGCCTCGTTCTGTAGACCTCATGATTTTCAGCCAAGCCCTTCATCATGCGGAAAGACCTGAAAGAGCGATTAAAAAAGCTTACGAAAACCTCAAACCGGGGGGGCGGGTTCTCATTCTCGACCTTCTCCAGCATCGTTTTGAAGAAGCCCGTGATCTTTATTCCGACCGCTGGCTTGGATTCAGCGAGGTGAAAATAGCCGAGATGCTTGAGCAAGCCGGATTTAAGGACCTCTCGATTACGCTTGTCGATCGAGAGGAAAAACCTCCTTATTTTCAAACCATTCTTGCCTCTGCCATAAAAAAAGATCACTCTTGATTGCATGACTAAAATACCACTTAGATTCCCTGGCGCTCATGAAGCGATTCAAGTAAGCACCGATCACATTGGCCGTGATGAAATTATGCGTTCTAACATCGAAATTTTAGAACGTGGATTTCGAAGCCAAATCGTTTCTGAAGATGAATTCCGCAGAATTCCTTCTGACGCTTTAACCATTTTCAGTGATTTTGTGGTGCGCGTGCACGTCGAAGACGCAGGGATCCTTAAGGAAACACCTCTTTATGTTCAATTCCACCTTCCTACAGGAGTCTCAGGATCGGATTAACAAAAGCGTATGTTTGTAACGCTGGTTTCATCAATGACCACTTTACTTTACAAAGCCAGAAGCCTTTCGCTTCTGGCTTTTGTCTGTTTTGCCTCTTGTCAATGGGCGCCTCGTCAAGCCCCGTCTTCTCAGGCTACCCGCCCTTTTCAGTCCCCTGCTAAGGTCCCCGAAAAAAAGATTCCGGCTCAACCTAAAAAAAGCCAACCCCTTCCTCTTACAACTCAAAAACCGCCGGCTGCGATTCACCCTCCCCGCATCCAAACGGTTCAGTCCTTGGGTTTAAAACTCGTCTTAGTCACTTTCGATCAGCGCTCTCATCACCTCGAAGTGATCGATAAGCCAAAAGGTTTGCAATCCTCACCTCATACAAGCGCGCAAGCGGCCCAAAGTTTTGGCGGAATTGCGGCGATCAATGGAGGTTTTTTTGATCCTCAAGGAGAACCTCTTGGCAAAGTCCGAGCTTCCCAAGGTCTCTCCGGATCATGGAATGCAAACTCGTCATTAACGAGCGGGGTTTACCTTTCACAAATCAAGAAGGGAGCTCGCCTCGTCCGCCAAAAACAAGCTAATCAAAAGGCTCTACGCTTACTCCAAACAGGTCCTTTTCTTGTTGAGAAAGGGAAGACTATTTCCGGTTTAAATAATCACCGAAGCCGTCCTCGTTCATTTTTAATTTGGGACGGAAAAAACCGTTGGGCTCTAGGTTACTGCTCCAGTGCTAGTCTCGCGGAATTATCGAAATCACTTCAACAAGTTCCCTTTGAAGTCTTTCCGATCCAAGAAGCTCTTAACCTAGACGGGGGCCGTTCTTCAGATCTTTGGGCAAGCTCCAAACTTTCAGGAGGAGGAGTCAATACCAGGCAAATATGGAATAAACAGGTCCGTAACTACCTTGTCTTAAAACCAAATTAAGATTCTCATATGACCGGAATCAAACCCAATTTTGCGCACATGATTTTCTTAAAACCCACATGGAGATTACTCTGCACCCTCCTTCTCTGTGCTTCTGAACTCCTCTCCGCTCAACAAGAGCACCTCGAAGTGCCTACCGGAAGTCGTGGTCAATCAGGAACGCTGCATCTTTATTTTTTTAATGATCAAAAGGTTCAGCTTGAGCTGATCGACCTCTCTGCCCAAAAGACTTCTTTAATGACATTGAGAAAGACCAATAGTGATTTTTTGGCCGCCATCAATGCGCAGCAACAAGAGGCCTCCGGGCTTATTTTTAAAAACCAAACCGTTATCAAGCCCTTCACCCCTCCCCAAATGGGGAACGAAGGTCTTTACTACCAAGACCTTAAAGGAATCCACCTTACTCAAAGAAAAGGCTTCCAGCTTCAAAACAAACCTTCCCTCAACCTCGCTGTTCAAACAGGCCCCTTTCTACTCTATAACGGCAACCTTTCTGCTAATCTTGACTCTAGCAGGTTTGCTCGCCGAACCTTACTTTTGCACGACGGAAAAAACACTTGGGCCCTCGCTTACTGCCCTCCCACTTCTCTTGCTAAATTAGGCTCTATTTTGAAAGAAACCACCCTCACCCGAGGTTTCAAAACTCACTCTGCCCTACAGCTATCTGAGGGAAACTCTTCTTATTTCTGGGTGAGTCATGGAAAACGTCACCCTTTTCTTCTCAGTCCCCTCAGCCCTACTCGTTATTGCCTTGGTATTAAGAAAAAATGAAACATCTCTTTATTTTTATTGGTCTTATAACAACGAGTTGCTCCATTCCGAAGCCAACTTTAGCAGACTTACAGACGTTTAAATTTCGGGACCTCTCTCGTAAAAACCCTGATACCCTGACTCTTAACGATTCTGAATACCTTAAAAATCATTACGCTCTCTTAAAGCGAGAAAAAGAGATTGAAAGGCAAAAGCAAATCAAGAAAGAACAACGTGAAGCACTCGCTTGGAACCAGCCCCTACCTGACATCAGCATGGACGCTAATGCTTCGCTTCTTCCAAGTTTAGAAGATGAAAACAGCCCCAGTATTTTGCCTGATATTCCAGAGGCTTTGCTGAAAATAGAGTAATCGCTCGCAAGAAAGAAGCCCCCCTCTTTCATCAAAAAGTTTTTTCTAAGGCTTCGGGTTTGCATGTCTCTCAAGACACGCTATACAGCTCTCTTATGTTGAGAGCAGGAATCGTAGGACTACCAAACGTTGGGAAATCAACCCTTTTTAATGCACTGACCCGAACCCGGAAGGCGCAAGCGGCTAACTTCCCTTTCTGCACCATCGATCCCAACATTGGAATCGTCACCGTTCCTGATCCCCGTCTTCAAGTCCTCTCCGAATTGTCAGGATCAAAAGAAATCATCCCCACTGCAATCGAATTTGTCGACATTGCTGGCTTAGTAGAAGGAGCTTCTGAGGGCGCCGGACTTGGTAATAAATTCCTCGCAAACATCAGAGAAGTCGACGCGATCATGCAAGTCGTTCGCTGCTTCGAAAATGAAGATATCATTCATGAGCTTGGCACCGTTGATCCTACTCGTGACATTGAGATCATTAACTCCGAGTTGATTTTATCTGATATCGCGGCACTCACTAAGCGGAAAACATCCCGAGAAAAAAAAGCACGCGGAGGAGACAAAGAATCCCAGGCTGAAATAGACCTTATTGATAAGCTTCTTCCTCACCTCGATAGCGGAAAACCAGCGATCTCACTCGAATTAAATAATGATGAGACCGCTCTGATTAAAGACTTTTTCCTGCTAAGTTCCAAAAAAACGATCTTCGCCTGTAATGTCAGCGAGGGCGAATTAGGCTCCGCTCAAGCCGCTCCAAGCGAACACCCTCTTGTTTCGAAAGTCATTCAATACGCCTCCGAAACCCAAGGAGCTGAGTGCATTATAATCTCAGCTCAGATCGAAGAAGAACTCATCGACCTCAGCCCTGAAGAAGCCAACGAGTTTTTTGCCGACCTTGGTGTCACAGATTCCGGTGTTTCTGCTCTCATTCGTGGCGTTTATCAACTCCTAGGACTCCGAACCTACTTCACAACAGGGGAGAAAGAAACTCGAGCGTGGACGATCATTTCCGGTGATAAGGCGCCCGCTGCGGCAGGTGTGATTCATACTGATTTCGAACGAGGCTTTATTGCGGCTGAAATTTGTCATTTTGATGATTTCAGTGAGCTCAAAACAAAAGCCGCCGCACGCGATGCAGGAAAACTACGAATCGAAGGAAAAGAATACACCGTGATTGACGGTGATGTGATCGAATTCCGCTTCAACGTTTAACTCTCTTAGTCCTACGACGAGGCCCTTCACCTTTTTGAGCCTCTTCACGCTGCTGGATTTCACGAGGATTATCTTCTCTCCAACGAACAGATTCACCGCAATGAAGACATCTGATTCGACGGCGATGCAATAAAATATCCAACGCTGTGGCTAAGCGAAGACTCCCCAAAATCTTACGGTGAGAACGTTTCACTGACTTTGTCGCTTTATAATAAGAAGTCCGACATAAGGGGCAAATGACACTGCTATTCTCAATAGCCATGATCAAAGCCACTAAAACAAAACAGGCAAAAGTTCCACCTGCCACGTAAAGACTCTTTTTCTGCAGTGCTTCTTCAAGAACCGGAACAGCGAGTAAAGCCGAAAGAGCGATGATTATAAGCACTATTTTTAGACCAAACAGCATCGAAATAAGGTAGTATTTCTTACGGTCAATTCTTGGGCGATGATTCTGTTGAGACATTCAGCAATATAGTATAATACTTCTGATAGACATAACGGCTGATCGGGATCGCTCCAAGAGCAAAATAACATTTCGCTCCGATCTCTTGAATTCTTGCTGACAACTTGCCCATCACACAACATCTTATCTTTCCCATGAAAGCATTCGTTTTCTTCTTTTTCCATGCGGCCCTGATCATAAGTGCCTCTGCTCAAGAGAATTTCACTCAGGCCGAGCGATACCAATCCATTGTTCGAATCGAAGTCGTTTCTCAAACTCCTGACTACCAAAACCCGTGGAACCCCGGAAGATTTTCGAGTGGGATAGGCTCTGGCTTCCTTATTGGAGACAATCAATTTTTGACCAATGCTCATGTCGTCTCTAATGCCCGTCGAATCTTAATTACTCAGCCAGGATCTTCTCGTAAACATCCTGCCCGAGTTGTTCATATCGCACATGATTGTGATTTAGCCTTACTTGAAGTGGATGACTTTTCTCCTTTTGAAAACTACATTCACTTTAAACTAGATGGAGTCCCTCCCCTTGAGAGCACTGTCAGTGCGATTGGTTACCCAGTTGGAGGAGACCGAATTTCTGTTACCCGAGGCGTCGTCTCACGAATTGATTTCCGTCCTTATTCACACTCTCGAGCAGACTCCCACCTTGTCATTCAAATCGATGCGGCGATCAACCCAGGAAATTCAGGAGGACCTGTTTTCTTGGGAGAAAACGTTGTAGGAGTCGCTTTCCAGGGGCTCCGCAGCGCAGACAATACTGGATACATGATCCCGACTCCTGTCATCAAACGGTTCTTAAAAGATATTGAAGACGGAAAATATGATCAATACGTCGAACTCGGCGCGAGTATTTTCCCTCTCTACAACCCTGCCATGAGAAAGGCTCTTCGCCTTGACCAAAACAGTAGTGGAGTGCTCGTCTCCTCCGTAACACCGGAAAGCGCTACTGATGGCGTCTTAGAGCCTGGCGATGTCCTACTCAGTATTGATAGTCACCCTATTGATCAGGGCGGTAAGATCAACCTCGACGGAGAAAGACTGGAGCTTTACGAAATCGCAGAGCGAAAGTTCGCAGGAGATCAAATTCCTATTACCTTTCTTCGAGAAGGAAAATCGCATCAAAAAAACATTACCCTAACAACCATTCCGGCCTCTCGCCTTTACGCTATTACATACGGTAAAAGACCTCGATATTATTATCATGCTGGACTGGTCTTTCAGCCCCTCGACCTAAATCTTTATGCCGCCAAAAGGTTTAACAGCCCTCGCGTCCGTAAAATCTATCAGCACTACATGGATGATGGTATTTTTAAAGAACGAAAGGATATTATTGTTCTTACTCAAGTCTTCGATGATCAAATCACCTTACATGCTTCGAAATTTAAGGGCGCCGTTTTAGACTCTATCAATGGAACACGTGTATCGAGTTTAAAGCAACTCAGCGAAGTCATTGATCAATCTCCTGAAAGCGAAGAGTTTTTGACTTTTGAATTCAATGGCGTTCACCAACCTCTCGTCTTACCTCGAGAGAAGGCCAAAAAAGCCTCTGCGCAAATCATGCAAACATACGGCATTTCTAAAGACCGTTATTTGGGAAATTAAAACCCCTATCATTACCTCCATTTTTCTTCATCAGTTATGAAACGCCTTTTTTTCCTGATTAGCTTCCCTCTTGTTTTTCTCGCCTCATGTGAAAAACAAATTCCAAAATCAAACACTCAGCAGGAAGACAGCTTGGCCGCACAATCCCTTGTCCGAGTGAATGCAACCTCACAAGGATACCTCCCGACACGCCCCTGGGAAAAAGAGCCACCCAGCAGCAGAAGAGGCCTTGGTATCTTACTTGGTAAAAACCGTATTCTAACCACTGCTGATATTGCAGCAAAAGCCACCTTCATCTCCTTAGAGTCGGCAAATGAGGAAAAGACCGTCCCAGCAAAAACAGTCTTTGTTGATTATGAATGTAACCTCGCCATCTTAGAGCCTACAAATACTGAAGAACCTTCATTTCTCGACGAACTCGTCCCGATCCAATTACAAAAAAGTGGAGTCAAACCCCGCGGACCTGTCACTATTTGGCAAATTGAAAGCAGTGGTCTTCCTCTAAAAACAGAAGGTTCTATTCAATCTACTGATATTATTTCCACCTCTGGAACTGGACATTACTTTTTGACCTACCGTGTGAAGGCATCCATGCAAAGTGCCTCAAGCAGCTACACTCTTCCTGTTACTCAAGAAGGAAAACTTCTGGGTATTCTAACAAGCTATTATAACGACGACCAAATCTGCGATGTCATCGCACCTGAAGTCATTCAACAGTTCATCGCTGATACTGAAGACGCTGTTTACGACGGGTTTCCGTCACTAGGAATCTCTGCCGCTACAACGGAAGATCCTCACTTCCGTTCTTGGCTAAACCTCGCCCCCGAACAAGGCGGCATCTATATCACAAGAGTGGTTGAGGACTCAAGTGCAGGCAAAGCAGGACTCAAAAAAGGCGATGTCATTTTATCCATCGATGGCAACCAAATCGATCGTAAAGGCTATTATCAGCATCCTCATTACCATCGTATTTACTGGACACACCTGATTAGAGGCGAAAAAAGCAGCGGCGATCAAATCCAAATTACGATCAAAAGAAATGATCAAATCATTAAAAAACAAGCTATCTTAGCTCGTAGTAAAAAGCCCCTGATTCAAAAAGACTTTTTTGCCTCTGACCCCTCTTACCTGATCCATGGAGGGCTTATTTTCACCGAATTATCAAAACCTTATCTCCAAGGTTTTGGCAAAGATTGGGAAAGTAGGGCTCCGATCACCTTACTTGATGCGCTTGCTAACCCTGAAGATTACGAAACCGACCGAGATCGCATCATCATCTTAAGCCAAATCATTCCAACTCCGGCGACCGTAGGATACGACCGTATCAGTAATCAAATTGTGACACAGGTTAATGACATCTCTATTCGCCACCTTAGTGATCTGCAAGCGGCTTTAAATGAACCAAAGGAAAGTTACCATGTCATCGACATCAAAGAATCTCCTTATCGTATTTTTCTCGACGTCCAGGAATCGGAGAAGGCCAATACTGAATTAATTCAAAGAGGGCTAGATCAACTCTCTCGTTTTGAAACGCGTCAGGACGAAACAAAATAAAACACCTCTTCGGCCTCTTATCTGGCCGTTTACCTCCCTTAGCCTAACATCTCTCTAAAGAGCGGCAAAGTCTTGCGCATCAGCGAGTTTTTCCCTCCCCGAGAAAGCTGATCATCCACAAGTTCGCTGGCATCAATAGAGCTCGCTGGTGCTGAATGCTTCACGAGGTGATCTCCATAATTGAGAGATAAAGCAAGATGTGGAGAACCTGTTTCTCTTGTAATGCGAACTTCTCCTTGATCACTCAATAAAGACACTGCACTCACAGGAGCTCCTTCTTTCCAAGATAGCAACCCTTCGAAGCGGCGCCCATCCTGATGGGTAAATTGGTAAACAAAGCCCTCTTCACTTGTCGCCCCTTGCTCAAAACCAAAACCTAACTGTGTTGCCACCCAGGCGAGAAGCAGCATCGCAGTCGAGCACTGTTCTTCATTCGCGGTGATTTTAACCTGAGAAAGAGTCGATAACGATTCATTAGCTCTAGGGTCATTAAAGAGAGCTGCGATACTCAGACGAATATGATAACTTCGGGTCCAAGCAAGATCTTGCACGACTAAAGAGCGTCCTGCTTTTTCCATGGCTTCACCAATCTTATCGTAGCCATCCTTAAGACTTTCCCACTCTGTCGAATCGTAAACGAAGCGATCAATAATTCGATACAAACGGTCATCAAACAAATCAGAAATAGCACCTTGCCACCAGAAAACCAGAGGGAGATCACTATCCAAATGGGCGAAAATTGTATTACGAAGACGGCCTTGGGCTTTCCCTGTCAGTAAGAATGCAATCTGCTCACAACAAACAGACTTCTGCCCATGAGACAGATGACAATGCGCCGTAATCCAAGAACGAATTGATGCTTCTGGAGCATTACGATCCATTCCGATCAACAAAGCACGACAGGCATGCTCCTTCGTAAGTTTCGAAACTAGTTTTGAATTTGTTTCTAAAGAAGCTGGATTCTCCGAGTAAACAGCCAAATTAATCAGAGAAGCATTAGTGCGGGCTTCATCTTCATCCCAGAGCTTTCTTAACTCTTTTCCAATCGTTCCTAAATCGACTTCTCTCCCTAAAAGCTCTGTATTCATAGCAAGCGCATTCAACATTAGAGGCGTCTCCAAAGGTTCTCCTCCGTTGCTAACATTTCGTCAGATTCAACGGGCCCCCATGAACCAGCCACATATTCAGCCATGGCTGGTGGGTCAGAGCTTTGATGCCACGCTTTTTCGATTTGATCTATAAATTTCCAGGCTTCTTCAACTTCATCACGGCGAGCAAAAAGAGTCGCGTCTCCAGCCATCGCATCTAAGAGCAGTCGTTCGTATGCTTCAGGGCTCGATTTACCAAAACTCGTCGCATAACGGAAATCCATTTTCACGGGCTCCATCCGGAGACTTGTTCCAGGCAGTTTCGAGTTCATTCGCAAGGAAATCCCTTCATCCGGCTGGATCCGAAGCACCAGCACATTCCCCCCAGGCACTCCACCAGGAAGTGCATTAAAGAGGACCGAAGGGGTTTCTTTAAAGTGAATCGAAATCTCAGTCGCTTTCTTAGGAAGGCGTTTCCCCATGCGGACATAAAAAGGAACTCCACTCCATCGCCAAGTATCGACGAAGCAACGTAGAGAAACATAAGACTCGGTTTGAGACTCTGGATTCACACGGTCTTCTTCGCGATAGCCGACGACCTGCTTCCCATTAATATGACCTGCCGTATACTGGGCTCGAACCACATTTTCGGCAACAAGCTCAGGCGTATTCCACTGGCGAAGAGAGCGAATCACTTTGACTTTCTCATCTCGAACTCCATCAGCAGATAAATCTGTAGGTGGCTCCATTGCGACAAGGCTCAGGAGCTGCAATAAATGGTTTTGAACCATATCTCTAAGCGCCCCAGACTTATCGTAATAACCTCCTCGACCACCTTCCATTCCAAGCGGTTCAGCGCAGGTAATTTGAATTTGTTCGATCGATTGTTTATTCCAAAGAGGTTCAAAAATGGCATTTGCAAACCGTAATACCATAATGTTTTGAGCCGTTTCCTTTCCTAAATAATGATCAATTCGATAGGTGTCTTTTTCCTCAAAAGTGCCACTTACCACTTTGTTCAAATGTTGAGCACTAGGAAGGTCCGTTCCGAAGGGTTTTTCCACAATCACCCGAGACCAAAACCCCTCGGAGGCTTGGTTCAGACCTGCTTCTTTCAGATTAAGGAGGATATCGTCAAAAAACTCAGGAGCACTTGCTATATAGAAAAGTCGATTTCCTTTTCCCCCTCGCTCACGATCAATCTCATCAAGACGCTCCGCTAAACGTTTATAACCGTCTACATCCTGAAATTCGCTTTGGTGATAATAAACTTCCTTTTCAAAATCAGCCCAAACCTCAGGATCATGGCCACTACGTGAAACGTCCTTATTGAGCTCTTCAAGTCCCTCTCTGAACACCTCATCGCTTTTTTCACGACGAGCAAACCCAATAATTTTCACACCTGGAGGAAGCTCCCCGTCTATTTCTAAATTATAGAGAGCCGGAATAAGCTTCCGGTGAGTGAGATCGCCTGTCGCACCGAAAATGACGACACTGCATGGTTCAGCACTCGAACGCGCAACGAGCTCTTCTTGAAATGGATTATTCATAAACGTTATAGAACGGAATAGAGAGAAATTAAAAGCATGACAAGGTCCTTCCCTGTCATGCCCTCAAATGACTTAGAAAGGGAGTGGGAATCGCTGATTGAAAGCATGCACACGCTCCATAATACCTGCCAAGGCTGCTTCATCAGATCGATTCTGAATAGCCTCATGAATGAAGTCTCCGACTTGACGAATATCATCTTCTTTCATCCCACGTGTCGTCACCGCAGGAGTTCCAATCCGAATCCCACTTGGCTTCATTGGAGAACCAGTATCAAAAGGAATCGAATTCTTATTCACGGTAATTCCCGCGAGATCAAGAGCATGAGAGGCTTCTGACCCATTAAGGCCTGCAGAACGCAAATCAACGAGAAGGAGATGATTATCAGTTCCGCCCGACACAATCCGGTAACCATGCTCCGCCAATCGTGCTGCCAATGCGACCGCATTTTTAACAACCTGTGCTTGGTATTCTTTAAAGCCGTCTTGAAGAGCTTCTTTAAAACAAACCGCCTTCGCTGCAATCACATGCATGAGGGGGCCACCTTGAATACCTGGGAATACCTGGGAATCGATTTTTTTAGCATACTCTTCCTTACAAAGAATAATTCCACCACGTGGTCCTCGAAGCGACTTATGCGTCGTCGAAGTCACAAAATCAGCATACGGAACAGGACTCGGGTGGACTCCCGCCGCAACTAAGCCTGCAATATGAGCCATATCGACAAAGAGATAAGCCCCTACCGCTTTCGCGATTTCACTCATCCGAGCAAAATCAATCGTGCGCGGGTAAGCACTCGCGCCACACGTGATGAGCGCAGGTTTCACTTCTTTCGCAATTTGCTCGAGGTGATCGTAATCAATCTGCTCGGACGTTTCATCCACGCCATAATGGGTCACTTCATAAAAGCGTCCCGAGAAATTAGCCTTATGCCCATGAGTCAAATGTCCTCCATGCGCTAAATCCATTGTGAGAATTTTATCACCTGGCTTTAACACCGAAAAGTAAACTGCGGTGTTAGCTTGCGAACCTGAATGAGCTTGCACGTTCGCATGGTCCGCTCCAAAAATTTCCTTCGCGCGCTCAATGGCAAGCGTTTCAATCACATCGACATTTTCACATCCTCCATACCAACGACGACCTGGATACCCTTCCGCATACTTATTGGTAAGCAAAGACCCTTGCGCCTCCATCACGGCTGGACTTGCGAAGTTTTCAGAAGCAATCAGTTCAATATTATTGCGCTGACGAGATTCCTCATCGAGCAAAGCTGCAAAAACATCTGGGTCCGTCAACGCTAAGCGGCTCCCCGAAGCTTTCGTTAAGCGGACTTCATGCCTTCCACCTTCAAATTCGGCGTCAAGAAAGGCCATCGTCACTTCTACGGACTCCGCCGCATTTAAATCATTTGAACCAAAACAAAGAACATTAGTTTTATTATGCTGACGGGTTAAAATGGCTTCAGCTTTATTAACAACACGAGCGGCTCTGACATCACGGAAACGGTTCGCAGCAATGCTCATTCCGATCCCTGAACGGCAGATCAAAATACCTAAATCGAACCTTTCTTCGTGCACGCCTCGTGCGACTTCGCTCGCGAAATCTCCATAGTCAACAGAGCCTTCAGAATCCGTGCCAAAGTTCACAACCGTATGACCGGCCTCATTCAAAGCCTTTAATACAGCTACTTTAAGCTCTACCCCGCCGTGATCGGCCCCTACTGCGATTCTCAATGCTTCCTTGCTCATATTGGGTCTGACAAAAGTCATGCACCCAGAGCGACAAAAAAGCAAATCCGAACTGTGAGATTTCTTTTCTAAACCAACCCTTCTCTCGACCTCAAAGGTTCGACCTTTTATCTAAAAGATCGATCGCGGTGAGAGCGGCTGGATCGTTAGGCACTTTTTCGAGCACTTTTTCAAAACACTGACGGGCCAATGAGATCTCACCTAATTCGGAGTAAACCATTCCCAGCTCGTGATAGGTGATCGGATTCGTCGAGCCTAATTCAATCGCTTTCAAATAGCTTTCTTTGGCTTCCGAAGGGCGTTTTGATAAACGCAAAACTCTCCCCCTCACATAATGAGCCTCAGGCTGATCGACGCCCTCTGTAACCGCTTTTTGAGAGGCTTCTAAGGCGTCTTTTTGATAGCCTTCTTCCATCAGCACCATCGCATAAGAAATCCAAATTTCGACCCGAGTGTCATCTAGCTCAAGCGCATCCTCATAATGAGTGATCGCGGCTCCGGGCTTCCCCTGCGCTAAAGCCTCCGAAGCTTTCATCATATAGACATCGGTATCGTCCCCTCCTAACTCGAAACACTTGGCTTTTGCCTTTTCAGCATCTTCCTCTCGTCCGGCGGCCTGGAGCAGAACCGAATACATCTGCCATGTTTGACCATCTTGAGAATCTTCCATGAGAGAAGCTTCCGTATGCTCTAACGCTTTTGGCAGATCCCCATTTTGAGCAGCTTCGACCGCAAGGTCATATAAATCGAGACTCTTATCAGACATTAAAAGGGATCAATTAAAGTTTTTTCAAATAGGTGAGGACCCCGTCAAGAGCCTGATTAAGGACCTCACAAGTTTTTTCGTAAGCTGGCATCCCCATCCCAATAGGATCTGGAACATCTCGCCCTGCCCGCCCCTCAATCACCGCGAAGTCGGTCACAAGGAAATATTCATCCGCTCGATCTGGAAATTGATCTATCAACTGGGACCGGTGCCCCTCTGTCATGCAAAAAATATGAGTGGCTGACTCGAGCAATTCAGACGTCACTCCTTGGCTTTTGAACCCTTCCAGACTTCCTTTCTCTTGCTCGATAATCGTCACGGTCTCAGGACTTGCTAAACACCCCGGGTAAGCGGCCACTCCTGCCGAAATAGTTTTTACCGCTAAATTGATCTGTAATGCTTTTTTTTCAAACAACGCTTGAGCCATCGGACTGCGACAAGTGTTGCCTGTGCATACAAATAAAACAGTGGGTTGATTTTCAGACATCTTCCAAAGAATGAAGGAAACCCCACACAAAAGTCAACTCAGCTCTCACCATCTTGCCCCAGGGGATCATTTTTGCTATACTTCATCATATGCCCCCTGCCCAATCCCCCACCTACCAGCTCAACCAAATCGGAAAAGCCCTCAAGGAACGGCGCCATCAGTGCGGGTATTCCCAGGAAGACATTTCTCACACCTTAAAAATCCCCCTCAACAAGATCATCGCGATGGAAGCTGGTGATTATCGAGAAGCTTTCGCCCCTCCTTACCCACAAAGTTTCCTCTCTCAATATTGCCGATACCTCCAAATCGAAATCCCCGACCTCGAATCTTTACTCGAACGTCACCCTTCCTTACTAGATCCTCCGTCACTTCTTTCTGAAGGGATTGAACCCATCAATCCTGATCCTTTCCTAACCAAAAAAACAGTTCGTTCTTTAGGGGTCATGCAACAACTGATGATCTATCTCGTTGCCTTTATCGTAATCACTCTCGTCGTCTTAATTATTTCGTTTTTTGAAAAATCCTCCTCCTTATGAATTCTCAAGAAAAACGACGCAACTCTTCTAAAAACGCCGCCACATAAGAATCCGCTTTCTGAGGCCCCACCCCGTTCACATGCAAAGCCTCCTCTTTCGAAGTAGGCCGGTAGCGAGCTAACTCCTCTAATGTTTTATTAGAGAAAATCCGATAAGGAGGCACTTTTTCTTCCTTTGCTAAACGGTCCCGCACTCGACAAAGCGAGTCATAAACTTGCGAATCAAAGCCGCAGTCACTTAAAACATGTTGAATCGATGAGATGCTCGCTTGTTGACGCGACGGCCAGACTAAGCGGTATTGAGAATTTCCCTTCATCGCCTTTTCTCCAGATTCGGTTAAAGTCAACAAAGGGTAATCACCGACCTCTGTGCGCACCAAACTCGCTCGCTCTAGAGCTCCTAATACCGCATTGAGATACGTCACTTTCTCTCCTTTTAAAATACCGTAAGTGGAAAGGTTTTGCAGCCCAAATTTGAACATCTCCTGAGACTGGCTCCCGGTCAGAGCCTGCACCATTTTCCCTTTTCCAAACCGGGGCTTCCACCCCTCTGTCGTTTGGTGACTCATTCTTGCCACCCCACTCAAAACCTTGCGAACCAAAAGGTGCTCCTCCTCCGAGGGCTCACGCTGCTCGGAAGACTCCCCTGAGACGCATTGATCACACTGCAAACAAGGAGTCGACTCATCTTCACCAAAATAATGGAGAATCCATTCCTGACGACAGCGATCATCGTAACAAAGAGACACCATCGACTTGAGTTTCTCCCGATCCCTTCTCTCCTTTTCCTCCAATGCCGCTTCTTTAATCGGGAGGTCCCGCGCCAGCAAAGAGGTATTTAAAATACGGGTGCCTTTCACTCTCTGCCCCTCGACGTCAAACCTTTCAATTACTTGGCTCTTTAATAAGTAGCTAATCGCCGAACTCACCGCCATCCCATTGGCTCGATCAAGCTCATTGGAAATATCTTCGATCCTCAAGCGAACTTCTCCTCGTCCATCACTTTTATTTACTAAAAGTTGATAGACTCTTCGAATTAAAGAAGCTGAAGGGTTCACCCCTTCAATGAAAAATTCCTGAGTCCTGGTATCAGCATAGTTGAAAAAAAGCTCACAATAGGCATCTTCCCCATCTCGGCCTGCGCGACCAGCCTCTTGATAATAAGCCTCTACACTCCCAGGCAGCTCATAGTGAATCACAAACCGTAAGTCCGAGCGATCGATCCCCATTCCAAAAGCATTCGTCGCTACCGCCACATCGACCTCTTTCTTGATAAACGCATTTTGCGTGCGCTCCCGGTCTTGATCACTCATCCCGCCATGATAAGTCACGACCCTAACTCCTAAGTCATGCAGAAGCTCCCCCACTTCTTCTACTTTTTTACGAGTCGAGCAGTAAATAATACCAGTTCTATATTTCGCCACGATCTCCCGCATCCTTTGAAATTTCTTCAGCTGCTTATCGAGATGATTGATGTTAAAACTTAAATTCGGCCTCGAAAATCCACTAATCACTGAAAAGGCATCCTTGAGGCTCAAAACCTGATTAATATCATCTCGAACCTTCGCGGTCGCAGTCGCAGTAAAAGCAACACACTGTGGATCCCCTAACAAATGACGAGCCTTACCCAAACGCATGTAGTCAGGTCGGAAGTCATGCCCCCATTGGCTTAGACAGTGCGCCTCATCAATCGCCAATAAGCTAATTTTCACCCTCTGAATCGTCTGTAAAAAGCTTTCCACTCGGAACCTCTCAGGCGCGACGTAAACGAGCTTGAGTTCGCCCGACCGCATTCGATCCATGATCTCCACCTGCCGTTCCCACGAGACCGTCGAATTAATCATTTCTGCCGAAACCCCCTTAGACTTTAAAGCGTCGACCTGATCCTTCATCAGAGCGATCAAAGGGCTCACCACAATGGTCACTCCCTCTCGGCATAAGGCTGGAAGCTGATAACATAATGATTTCCCACCTCCTGTCGGCATGATCACTACTCCGTCGCGACCCGACATGATCGTATCGATCACCTCATCTTGCCCCTCCCGGAGAGAAGGAAAGCCGAAGACTTGCTCTAAGGCTTCTTGTGTTGAGGTAAACATCATTCCCAGATCATTTTCATTAGCGCTCTTCTGAATCAATGAAAAAGAAGTGAAAACTAAAAGGAATCACCGAGCTCCTTGCAAATAGGCCCTCCCCTGTTAAGAATTGATGATGCCTTGGTGGAAATCTCCTTACCTCTACATCATTGTCACTCAGATCCTTTTTACCATTTCGGATCTTATCGGCCGTTCCGCGATGAAAGAAAAAGGGTTTACGCTGAGCTCCTTTCTAGGCGGATGGTTTCTCCTTTACCTCCTCATCAGGCAAATTGCGACGATGGGGCAACTCTACGTTTTCGCTAATATTGAACTTGGAAAAACGATGGCTCTCTTCGGAGCTGCAAGCATCGTTCTTTCTAATATTCTCTCCTTCCTC
>CALFBI010000002.1 GCA_937951675.1 uncultured Verrucomicrobiales bacterium | reverse complement strand
GCCTTTCTCTTCGACTCACTTGACTCAGCTCATTAAAGCTTCTGGCCAAGAGGCCTTCACTCTTATTTTGGAACGAGACGGAAAGACAATCGAAAAAACTCTTCAAGCTCGCCTCCCAGAAGTTCGAACCGAAGAGCGACTAATGATTGGAGTTATTTTTGGAATGGGTGATTACTTCAATACTGATCTCGTTCACCCTTCTCCTTGGAGTTCTCTTAAAGAAAGTGGAATGGCGATGTGGAAGACCATTTCAAAAGTAGCGAGTCCTCATTCTGATATTGGAGTGCAACATCTCAGTGGGCCAGTGGGAATTGGCAATGCAATGTTCCGCCTCCTCGATACCGAAGACGGGTTGCGACGCTTACTCGGAATGCTAGTTCTCTTTAACGTGAATCTTGGTATCCTAAACCTGCTCCCGCTTCCTGTGCTTGACGGAGGTCACATCACATTAGCACTTGGCGAGGCAATTCGCAAACGACCTCTGAACCCTGTCTTTTTAGAAAGAATTCAAACGATTTTTGCTCTGATTCTTATTTCATTTATGATCTATGTGACGAGTAAGGATGTGAGCGATTTTGTCACTCCTGGTAAAAAGGAGAAACCTGTTGAAATTCGTTTTCTCCCGACTCAAGAATCTTGAGCTTGTGCTCCTCCCTTTCCCTTCGCACTCTGATTAGATCTCATCTATGATTCCTCGATCTGCATCATCACTGAATATTGCTCGAGTCCTCTTCGTTCTCGTCTGTGAATTGGCCGGAATCGCCATCGCGCTGAGCACTCAAGACCAAGAACCACATATTCCGGTATGGTTAGGAGTGCTCGTTGGGCTGCTCGTTTCGTCCTTTGTAATCTACGCCGAAACCTTGATGCGTTCTTTCAGTTTACGAGGATTTTCGACCGGGACCTTTGGGCTTTTGGTGGGTCTATTCTGCGCCTGGCTCTTAACCAAAGTGAATCTGGACCGCCTAGTGATTGAAGGGTTACAGCTCGAAGCTAGAATGGCGGAATCGGTCTCTTTATGGACGAATTCTTTACTTTTCGCCTCGCTTGGGTTCATCGGAACCGTGCTCGCCCTACGCACGAGTAAAGACGACTTTGCTCTCGTGATTCCTTATCTTCATTTCCGGCAAGAAGAAGGCCGCAAGACCCCGACCATTGTCGATTCCGAAGTCTTAATCGATGGCCGTTTAGTAGGATTACTCGAATCAGGCTTTATTGGGGGGCGCATCGTGATTCCTAAATACGTTCTGAGCCACATTCAGGAATTAACTCGGTCCAACGACACCAATGAAAAGCAATCTGGAGAACGAGCGATGCAAATTTTAGAAGAGCTGAAAAATCGAGAAGAGATCAACGTCTCCATTCATGAATCACGCTCTGAAACCAGAGATGGTGACACCATTGAAAACCGCCTCCTTGAAACAACGCGTCTCCTCGGAGGACGGGTTCTCACTTGTAATACAAATCTCACCAAACTTGCCAAGCTGGAACAAGTCTCTGCTCTCAATCTCAATGATCTCGGCGAGGCACTCATCCCCCAACTCAACGTCGGAAGAAAATTACGCTTAGCACTGGTCCGGGCCGGGAAAGAAGATCACCAAGCGGTGGGATATCTCAGTGATGGCACCATGATCGTTGTGAACCACGGTGCGGGCTTCATCGGGACGACTCAAGAAATTGCGATCATCAGTAAATTACAGACCCAGTCTGGACAAATGATTTTTGGGGAATTGGTCTCTTAACCTTCCCTTACTCTCTTATGGAACGCCCAAGTTATACCACTCATGAAGAAGTGATGTTCTTCGACACCGACTGCGGTGCTGTCGTGCATAATCTCGCTTATTTGCGAATGATCGAAACTTGCCGGACAAAGCTTGCCGCAAAGCTCGGGATGGATCTGCGTAGCATGAGCGAAAGCCAAGTTTTCCCAGTTCTAGTCCGCACTGAAGTCGATTATCGGCGACCAGGTAAACTTGGAGACGAGCTTACCATTCACGGCACTTTAGCGGAAGTGGACCGAGTTCGATTTTGGTGTGCCTTCGAAATGCGCAGAGATTCAGACCAAGAATTATTGGTCACTTGTCGCCAGCAACTTGCGCTTGTCCAGATGCCTGAGGGCAGACCAAAAAAACTCCCTGATTCTTGGGAGCGATACCGAAAGGCGTTTGGCCAACCAAAGGCCTTAGATCAATAACACCTCCCTCTCTTACGCCAAAAAAAAAATCTTCCTGCTTCTAAAAAGCAGGAAGATCGAATGAGCTTACTTTCATTTTTGAATAAAGAACGCTTCTTAATACCCAATATTACATGATCGGCTCGTTCTATAAGATCTCGAACGATCATAGCGACGGTAAGATGATCTAGGATAATCATAGCGGACTGAAAGCCCTCCCGAACGATAATTGACGCGAGATTTATGATAGCCACAGCGATGTTTTATCGGGATCGCTACTCTACGGTATATCGGATAACCACAGCGGTCATATCCACGAAAAATCTTTTTCTTATAAACGGCACATCCACAATCGGCATAACCGGAACGGTAAGTATGAGTTCTATGATAGTCGCGGGCTTCCGCAACACCGCTTAACCCCAGAAGGGCAAAAGCAAGAATAAGAGTGCTAAGTAATTTTTTCATATTGATACTGACTTGTTGTTGATTGTCACCCCATTCGACGAGCCTCATTCGAAATCTATTCAAAAAAAAGGAAAGTTCCTCTCTATCACAATAAAAAACTCCTCGTCATCGCTCTCTTTAATGAAGCAGGCATTTATTCATCATTGGGCCGTTATAAAATGAGATGATCTTTACCATGAATATTTTCCGGTAGAAATGCTCTAATACAGTGAACAAATCAGATTATTTATGAACCAAAAAACATTCCAACAAACTGAAGAAGAAGTGAAGCGAGCCTTTGACCAAGCCAAAGAGGCCTTCCAAAGCGGATGCCACGATGCGAAGTCAAAAGCAGAGGAAGCAGCGCCTAAAGTGAAAAAAGCGATTGAAACCGCCGTCTATGAAAGTGCCTACGGAGCTGCCTATGGCTCTGCCTTTCTAGGTGCCTTTATTAAGGAATTCGTGCCAGAGGAAATGCGCCAGCAAATCAATCGCGGAATGGAAGCTGGGAAAAACGCTGGAGCTAAAGCCGCCACTCAAAAAAAAGATTCTTCCACAAAAGAAGAGACTTGTGACGCTCCTATTATGTTAAGCGACCGCACTGTCTAATTTCATAACTACTTTTGCATGTGTGACCCAAAAAAGCCTCGGTAATCATACCGAGGCTTTTTACTTTTAAAAATGAGTTTTGCTAAAAACTCTTAGAAGTGAATCGCATGCCCATCTGCGTCGAGAGTGGCTTCGTGAATCGCTTCCGCAAGAGTCGGGTGAGCATGGATGGTATCATGAATTTCATCCGTGGTCACTTCGAGCTCTAAAGCCAAGCCCATTTCAGCAATCAATTCAGTCGCATTATCACCGATGATATGAGCTCCGAGAAGCTCTCCGTGCTCTTTCCCAAAAAGAAGTTTTACAAAACCTTCTGTCTCGCCACTTGCTTGAGCTTTTCCAATCGCTTGGAATGGGAATTTACCGACTTTGTAGTCAACGCCCTCCTCTTTGAGCGCGCGTTCTGTTTTACCCACGGAAGCCACCTGTGGGTGGCAATAGGTGCAACCTGGGAAATTCCCGACTTTTTTCGGCGTATGACCTTCTACAAAGAGACCTTCAACACACTGAACTGCTTCGAAGCTAGCAGTATGAGCAAGCCATGGAGGTCCTGAAATATCTCCCACCGCATACACACCTGGAATGTTCGTCTCATAACGATCTCCCACTGCAATGTAACCACGATCCGTCAGAGCAGGTTGTTGCCCCCCAGGAAGAACGGGTAAAACCCCAATGGCGACGAGGCACTTCTCTGCAACAATTTCTTGGGTCCCTTTGCTGTTCTCAACCGTAATGGTAACCGATTGACCATGATCTTTGGTTCCAATCACTTTGGTGTTGGTCAAAATATTAACGCCCGCTTTTTTGAAAGACTTCCCAAGTTCAGCTCCTACTTCATCATCCTCTACAGGAAGGAGGTTTGGCATCATTTCAATGATGGTGACCTTCGTTCCGAAAGCGTTATAGATGTAAGCAAACTCGACTCCGATCGCTCCCGCTCCGATAATGACGAGCTCTTTGGGCTGCGTAGGAAGAATCATCGCTTCTTTAGAACTAATCACACTTTCACTGAAAGGAAGACCAGGAAGGTCACGTGATTTACAGCCTGTTGAAATGATCACATTCGCTGTTTCTAAAACTTGTTTGGTTCCGTCTTGAGCGGTGACTTCGACATGTTTCCCGTCGATGATGGAGCCGAACCCTTTCACGTAATCCACCTTGTTTTTCTTTAAAAGAAA
The DNA here is from genome assembly GCA_937951675.1 of uncultured Verrucomicrobiales bacterium. GTDB lineage: Bacteria > Verrucomicrobiota > Verrucomicrobiia > Verrucomicrobiales > Akkermansiaceae > CALFBI01. Next base: position 87,801 of record CALFBI010000002.1, on the reverse strand, counting down.
CTCAATCCCACCCGCAAGGCGCCCAGAAACATCACGCGAACGTTTAACCACGTTCGTCCAATCATATTGCAGGTTATCAAAACTCAGGCCAAACTCTTTCGCCTTATGGGTTAAGGTATGATAAAGCTCTGCGTTTTTCAAAAGCGCCTTCGTTGGGATACAACCCCAATTGAGACAGGTGCCTCCCGCGCGCTCCATTTCAACACAAGCGACTTTCTTCCCAAGCTGTCCTGCGCGAATCGCTGCAACATAGCCAGCAGGGCCTCCTCCAATAACAATAAGATCGTATGACATCGGTAAAATTAGTTTCTCTAAAGCCTTCTTATATAAAGCCAAAAAGAAACTGGCGGCTCCTCACTCAAAAGTCAACCCGAGGACCACTCGGCTTTAGAAACATGAATTAGACTTTACAGGTCTTTATTTTATTTGCTCTCCTATTCATCTACCTAACCCTTACCCACTATTTATTATGCTTAAAGACTTTAAAGAATTCGCTTTCAAAGGAAACCTCATTGATATGGCGGTTGGAATCATCATTGGGGGAGCTTTTGGCCTCATGATCAAATCCTTCGTCGATAACATCATGATGCCTCTCGTGGCCGGAGTTTTCAAATTACCTGACTTCTCAACGCTCTTCCGCACTTTGGATGGAAAAACATATGAATCGATCGAAAAGGCCCGTGAAGCAGGCGCTTCTGTCATTGCCTACGGTAGTTTCATGAATGACTTCATTAACCTCATTATTATCGCGTTTTCACTCTTCCTCATCGTGAAATACGTCGCTAATGCAGTGAAAAAGAAAGAAGAAGCAGAACCTGAAAAGCCAGATCCACAAATTGAACTTCTTACTGAAATTCGTGATTCTCTGAAGAAATAAGCGCTTTTCCCTCATTTAAAAACCTTTTTTAAAACGAACCTCTTACGAGAGGTTCGTTTTTTTTGGAATAAAAAGAAGCATTCAAAACTCTTATTTATGTAACCAAACAATATCCTATAAAACAATGAAACGTCTATATCCTATCATCCTTAGCCTCGCTCTCACCGCTATCGCCTCTGCTCAGTCCGGAACTTGGACCAAAAAGTCTCACTCCATCGACGGAACATGGGAAATCACTTCTCGAAATAACCAAAAAGTTTTGGTATTAAAAGGACTGAAAACTAAAAGTGCCCCAGACTTAAAGCTTTTCTTTTCAAAGAAGACCCTTCCTTCTCTCAACGGAAAAAATGCTACCAATGGAGCGACCCGAATCGCACTCCTGAAATCCAATAAAGGAAATCAAGAATATATCATTCCCAACAACCTGAATCCTGCAGATTACAAGTCTCTTATTATCCATTGCGAAAAATACTCTAAACTCTGGGGAGGCAGCTCTCTCTAAATCTTAAATACCCCTCATCCCTTAAATTAAGATCCTATGAAAACCATCCAAAAGACATGCTCTTGTAAAGCCGTTGGTATTGCGAGAATCATCATTGCTCTTCCCCTTCTCGGGATTGGAGCACAGCACCTTCTCGGCACAGCACCTTTGAAACCTATATTAGAAGCGGTCAACATGCCGATGGCTGATCTTAATGCGGTTCTTGCTCCCATTCTCCAAGTGGTGGCAGGGGCCCTCCTCATCAGCGGATTCTTCGCTCGAATCGGAGCTCTCCTCGCTATCGCAACGATGTTAGGGGCCCTTTATGCTCATTTCACCCTTGATCCTGTCGCTCATCCTGAAATCGCCGCAAATTTACCTCCCGTCTTTCTTCCAATCTTGATTGCGGTGCTAAGTATTGCTCTTCTTATCAAAGGAGCCGGAGCTTTCAGTCTCGATCGCAAGCTCACCAGTGGTTGCTGTTCCGGAGGTAGTTGCGATATCCCTTCATAATTTTTAATCTAAATCTTCATTTTTTTAATTATGAGTGATTCTAAAACTAAAAAATCAAATTCCTTTCTGAAACAATTCGGGTTCGTGATCTCGATCGTCGCTGTCTATCTTCTCCTCACTCATTGGGTTCTTCCCGCACTTGGAGTTCCCACTTGTGCAAGTGGAGCTTGTGCCGTGCCGACGGAGACAGTTCCACCAGCAAACCTTCCCATCACAACGGGCGAATAAGGAAAAATAAACCTATTTACCTTTGATTTTCAAGAGGCAGATCATGAAAACGATCTGCCTCTTTTTATGACTAAGAGACCCTTTCTATGTGTTCCCTAACCTGGTATCGACAGGAGAAAAAACTTCATCTCTTTTTTAATCGTGACGAACTTCGCTCACGTAGTATCGCAGAGCCCCCCTCTCTCCAGCAGACCGATGGGGTAAAAGTTCTCTCACCCCGTGATCCTGATGCAGGAGGCACTTGGATGTTTGCCAACGAATATGGAATCATCGCCTGCCTGCTCAATCGTTGGCATGAAAACGAATGGCGCGCCAAGGCACCCCCCGTCAGCCGAGGACAACTCATGTCGACCCTCAGCTCTAGTCCTAGCCTACAAAAACTCGAAGAAACATTATCTTCTTCAGAACTCAGGCATACCAATCCTTTTACTATTATTGCCTTCAATCAAGAAAATGAAAAAAGCTGGGGTTGGAGCGATGGCAAACTCTTTGCTGAACACATTCGCCAACCTCTCACTTCCTCTTCTTTTCAATTCGAAAAAGTTTCGGCATCCCGCCGAAAAGAATATAAAAATCTCCATTCTCTGCTGCCTGAAAGCTTACACGATTACCACCTCAGCACGGGACTCTCTCTCAACGCCCATACGGTGCGAATGTGTCGACCCGATGCACAAACATGGAGCCGTAGCGAAATCGTTTTAGACTCTGAGTCCATTCAATGGGCCTATTCTAAAGAAAGCCCCTATTTTGCCCAAAACCCTACTCTCCACTCTACAGACCTTTTCTTAAAGACCCTCTAAAGAGTGAAAAGATGTCATATTTCTTTGCCATCTTTCCCTACAATGACGATAGATAGGGCATGTCATTCTGTTCCACCGATTTCGCCGTCAAATGGTCCCAACTCACCCCCGAGCGCATCGAACCAGAAATCACAGCAGCTCTGCAAGCGGCTCAAACAGCGATCAACTCCATCGCCGCCACACCCCCTGATCAGATCAGCTATGCCACAACTTACGAAGCGCTTGAAAATGCCACCGAAAAACTGGACCTCGGCTGGGGAAGACTCCAGCACCTCGACTCCGTTCGTGATTCTGATGAGCAACGTGAAGCGCTCAATAAAATGCTGCCAGTTGTTTCTGAGTTCTACGCGAAAATTCCTCTTAATACTAAGCTCTGGAACGTCTTAAAAACCTTCAGCGAAAGCTCCGCTTTCTCCTCACTTTCCCCTCTTCAAAAACGACTTGTTGAGGAAACCAATGATAGTTTCATTAACTCTGGAGCAGATCTTCCCCAGAAACAAAAAACCCGTATTGCGGAACTGCAAAGTGAGCTCTCAAAAGTCACCCAGCAATTCTCAGAAAACGTTCTTGATTCTACCAACGCCTTTGAACTCATTATCGATAATGAAGAGGAGCTAGATGGCCTTCCCGAGTCCGCCAAACAAGCGGCTCTCGCAGAGGCCATTTCAAAAGGCCTCGCGACAGAAGAAGCCCCTAAATGGCGTTTCACTCTGCAGTTCCCAAGCATGTTCCCTATCATGCAATACGCGCACCATGACTGGGTCCGTAAAGCAATCTGGGAAGGGTCAAGTCAAATTGGTAATGCCGGAGAGCATAACAATAGCGAACTTCTCTGGAAAATCATCGAACTCAGGCAAGAAAAAGCCGGGATCCTCGGCTTCTCAAACTTTGCCGACCTTTGCCTTCGCCGTCGCATGGCTAAAAATGGAAGCACCGCACTCCATTTTATTGAAAGCCTTCATCAACGGATCGCGCCTCAATTTCAGGAAGAAAACGCCTCTTTTCGAGCCTATAAAGGGCAAGTCAGTGGACACGAACCTCGCCCTTTCGAACCATGGGAAGCAAGCTACTGGGCAGAGAAATGGCGCCAAGACCATTATAACCTTAGCGATGAAGAACTCCGTCCTTACTTCGCAGTCGATAAGGTCATGACTGGGATGTTTGACATTGCAACTCAACTTTTCGGTATCCAAATTACTGAGGTTGATTCCATCTATTTAGAACCTGGTAGTAACCAGAAAAGTGAACTGCCCGAAGTCTGGCATCCTGAAGTCAAATACTACGCGATTCAAGATCAAGACAACAAAGAAACACTCGGTTATTTCTATGCAGACTGGCATCCCCGAGAAAGTAAACGCGGTGGAGCTTGGATGAACTGTCTAGAAACAGGTCTCCCAAGCCTCAATGGACAAGTCCGACAACCACACCTTGGTCTTATCTGTGGGAATATGACCAAACCCGTTGACGGTAAACCAGCCCTTCTCAACCACGACGAAGTGCAAACTGTCTTCCATGAATTCGGGCATCTCCTTCATCAACTTCTCAGTGACGTTCCTATCAGGTCTCTCTCAGGAACCAATGTCGCATGGGACTTTGTTGAGCTTCCTTCCCAGATCATGGAGAACTTCTGCTGGGATCGTGCCTCTCTTGACTTCTTTGCTCGCCATTTCGAAACAGGCGAAACGATCCCCGAAGAACTTTTTCAGAAGATGGTTGCCGCAAGAAATTTCATGAGTGCCTCAGGATTCATGAGACAACTTTCACTCGGTAAACTTGATCTCGAACTTCATCTTCATTCCGAAAAATACTTACACCGTGACCTCGACGAAATTGATCGCGAAATCCTGGCCGATTATAAGAGCGAACTCGCTCGTCCGGTTCCTACCATTGCGCGCCGTTTTTCTCACCTCTTCTCTAGCCCGACTGGATACGCTGCTGGTTACTATTCTTATAAATGGGCTGAAGTGCTCGATGCCGATGCCTTTACCCGCTTTCAAAAAGAAGGTGTTACCAATCGTAAAACAGGTAAAGCATTCCGCGATGCGATCCTGAGTAAAGGAAACTCACGCCCGGCTGAAGAACTCTACCGAGACTTCATGAACCGAGACCCTGATCAAGAAGCCCTTCTTAAACGAAGCGGACTGGTGAGTGTTTGAAACTCTTCACCCTGAGGAAGTCGACGCCTATCACAAAATCGTGCCCCTTAATAGAGGCTCAGTATCTTTACTTAACCCTCATATTCAAAAAAGCCCTATGGAATCACTTCCAAAGGGCTTTTTTTATAAGTGTATCTTAAACGGTGTTATTTCTTTTCAGTCGGCTCACCAGCTTTTTTCCAGCCTGAAATGCCTCCCTTGAAGTATTTAACATTTGTATAACCTAATGCGAGGGCCGCCTTAGTTGCTTGCCCGTGAGCACCACAATAAGGACCACCACAATAAGCTACAATAAGCGCGTCTTTTTCTTTCGGAAGATTCGCGGCAAGATCCTTTTGCACAGCACTATAATGCAATGCGGTTGGAATATGCCCAGACTTATAAGAGCTTGCACCATTCACATCGAGAACCGTGGCTGTTTTTGCTTCAATCGCTGTTTTCAAATCTCCGAGTGAAATTTCTTCCGCTCCACCTGCTGCTTGTAAGCCTAAAAGACCAGACAACATGACCATCATTGTAATCAATAATTTTTTCATACAGGGGTAAGAGTCCTTCTCCTTTCTTTTATTCCCTCACTTCTCCTTTTTTTTAAATAAAAGAAATTAACTCGCTTCCAAACCTTCTCGCAATCGTTGATGGCTACTTAATGAAGGGTCTTTCGCTAAAATCTGCTGCGCCCGTTCACGAGCTTCTTTCAATAAATGAGGGTCTGCTAAATAATCCCCAAAGCGAAGGTGCCCTAAACCACTCTGCATGATCCCCAAAACGTCGCCCGGGCCCCGGATTTTAAGGTCTTCTTCTGCAATCACAAAGCCATCATTACTCTTTTCTAAAACTTCGAGCTTCTGAAGTGCCTCAGAATTTTTCCCGTCTGTGACAAGAATACAATAACTGGGATGCTCTCCTCGCCCAACTCGACCTCGCAACTGGTGCAACTGTGCTAAACCAAAACGCTCCGCATTAAAAATCACAATCAAATTAGCATTCGCAACATCAACTCCTACTTCGATCACAGACGTTGAAACAAGCACATTGACCTCATGGTCTCTAAACCGCGTCATCATCTCTTCCTTTTCTTCAGGGGGAAGCTTCCCGTGAAGAAGCCCAACTTCATATTCATTGAGGCGCTTCACCCACTTTTCGTATTCTGTTGTTGCCGCTTGCGCCGAAAGTTTTTCGCTATCTTCTACTAAAGGGTAAACAAGGTAAGATTGTCTTCCTTTTTCAAGTTGCGTTTTTAGAAAGGCAGTGACATCTGAAATTTTTGGTTTGACCCTTACTGCTGTTACTATTTTCCCCCTGCCACTAGGTCGTTGATCAATCACAGACACGTCAAGGTCTCCATAAATCGTTAAAGCGAGACTACGGGGAATCGGGGTAGCTGTCATCACTAAGACATCAGGTTGCTGACCGCGTTCAGCGAGGCGATTTCGCTGTAACACCCCAAACTTATGCTGTTCATCAACCACTACTAAACTCAAATTTTTAAAGGAGATCTTATCAAATAAAAGCGCATGTGTTCCGATCACCATCTGTGGTTCTTCATCTCCTTCAACTTTACTTCCCGTTACCAGGCCTAACCTAACGCCTAAAGGTTCCAACCACTTTTTAAAAGTTAGGTAATGCTGCTCCGCAAGAATTTGAGTCGGAGCCATTAGAGCGGCTTGATGGCCTGAATCAATCGCAAGAATCATCGCGCACATGGCAACAAATGTTTTCCCTGATCCGACATCACCTTGTAAAAGACGATTCATTGGAATCGAAGAACGCATATCCGAAATGATTTCTCTAACACTTGTTTTCTGCGCACCAGTCAAATCAAACGGAAGGCTTTCATAAAAAGATTTAAGAAGCCCCATCCCTTGCGCCTGTTTATATCCCCGCTTCTGTTGGTAATGCATCCTCTTCCACAGCACATGCACCTGGAGAGAAGTAAATTCTTCTAAGGCAAAATAACGTTTTGCTGCTTGGGCAGATTCCAAGTGACCTGGAAAATGAACCTCTTGAAAAGCCTCCCCCAATGGATACGAAGAATCAAATTCGTCTTGGGGAGGAAGCGCCGCCACTTCTTTATGAAAACAAAGAGTAAACAGGATCTCTCGCAGTCTTCTTTGTGAAACACCACTTATATTTGGATAAACAGGAACAATGCGATCAAGGTGAACGAGTGATTGCTCCCCTACCGAAATAATTTCAAATTCGGGATGATCAATATATAATCTACCTTTGATTTCTTTCGGTCTCCCATAAAGGATCACCTCTTGTTCTGCCGCCAGAATATTGCCGATATAGGGCATATTAAACCATCGGCAAGTGACGCGATTCTGAGCGAAATGCGTGCTATCTTCTACAATCACTTCATCGATACGGCGTTTGCCACCAAAGCGTTTAACCTGATGATCAATAATCAACCCCTTCACACAAACTTCTTCTCCTCCAGCTTGTGCAGGAAAATGCTGAAAATGACTACGGTCTTCGTATCTCTTAGGAAAGTGCCTTAAAAGGTCTTCGACCTTCTCGATTCCATATTTCTGCAAACTAACAACACTCTTTTGATCAAGGTAAGAATCTAGCTGCTCTTTAAGAAAACCTGCCATTTTTTTAGTGCGCCGCTCTCACATCAACAATAGTTAGCTGTAAACTAGTCCTCCCTCTAAAGACATTTCTATTGATGGTATAAATAATGTCCCATGGGGGCGGAGGAAGATCCCGGTCGCCGCCTCCAAAGAAAATAGCATCCCTTTCATGATAATCCTGACGAAGAAAAAGTTTCAGATGACTATTCTTTAACTTTCGTGGTGACTCTGTAAGCCAAACACGCCGACTAATAAAAACGGGCTGCGGATTATGAGAACCAAAAGGCTGAAGTAAATCATAGCTCTTCAGGAATTCTAAAGAAAGTTCCTCTAGACTCACTTCGGCATCGACCCAAACCTCTGGAACAATCTTTTTAATCTCTGTTTCTTTTTTAACAAACTCACCAAAAGACTCTCGAAAGGGTTTCAAGTTTTTTTCATGAACACTTAAGCCTGCTGCCATATGGTGGCCTCCTCCTGTAATTAGTAAGTCTCCCGCATATTGAATCGCTTCTACCAAAGAAATTCCTTCGATACTACGTCCGCTACCTTTACCTACCCCTTCTTTGTCGATCGAAATCACAAAAGCTGGTTTATGAAATTGACGCATGAGTCGTGAAGCCACAATTCCTACTACTCCTGGATGCCATGATCTCGAACCCACTACGATCACAGGGGATGTTTCCGGATCAAACCATTCTTCTAATTGAAGAAGGGCTTCTTTTAAAATACTTTGCTCTAAATTCTGTCGTTCTCGATTATGTTGATCTAAACAATCTACAAGAACATTGGCCTCCACCGGGCATTTCGTCATCAACGTTGCCAAAGCATCTTCAGGGCAATCCATTCTTCCCGCCGCATTAAGGCGAGGACCAATCCGAAAACCAATATCCGAACTTGAAACATCTCCCTGAGTTCCGCTTGTTTCTAAAAGAGCCAGCAAACCTAAATTCGTGCTTTGCCGAATCAGAGATAATCCATGTCGAACTAAAAGACGGTTCTCTCCTACTAAAGGAACAATATCTGCAACGGTTGCAACCGCAACAATATCAAGAACCTCTTTTAGATCAAACTCTTCTAAATGACGTGTTTTTAACATCGCATGAGCCACCTTAAAAACAACCCCAGCCGCACAGAGGTATCCAAAATCGTCCCCAAACTTCGGGTTTACAAGAGCCACACAATCGGGCTTTCCTCGCTCACTTGGTTCATGATGGTCAATCACAATCACGTCGATGCCTTTTGCTTTCAACATTGCAATTTCATCAAAAGACACCGTTCCACAGTCTACCGTAATTAACAAAGAAGGTTGATCTCCTTCCTTGAAAAAACGCTCCATAGCCGCCTCATTCAAACCATAACCTTCTGTCCCACGAATCGGGATAAAAGGACGGGGCTCATTTCCATAAGCTTCCAGTGTCTTTTTAAGAAGCGCTACCGAACTAACACCGTCGACATCATAATCACCATAAATCGCGACTTTTTCTTTTTCGTCAATTGCCTGAAAAATACGACGCACCGCCTGATGCATTTCAGGAATAAGAAAAGGATCTGATAAGTCTCTTAGGCGAGGTGCTAAAAAACACCGGAGTTGATCAGGCTCTGTCACTCCTCTTTGGCTCAAAAGAGTCCACAAAATGGGAGGAAGGTTGCCATAGACTTCCGTGTCTAAAGCATGCCTAGCACCTTCTTTGAGTTTCCACTTTGTTTTAACTTCTTGCATCTTTGCACTTTTAGTTGCTAAAGAGCAAAAGCTCAAGAATCGATCCTACTAAATCAATCGGAATCATGCTCTAGAGATCTCCAACGCTCTTCGGCTAAACTGCTTGGTTTCTGATACCGGTCACGACAGAGATGATTCACGCAATTCTCAAAAACGTCATGCCCCTTAATAATTTCCACTTCGATACGGAGGAAATAAATAGGCACATCAAGCTCGGTGGGTTTCAAAAAACGAACAGCATCCTTTTCTGTTGTCACAATCATCTGAGCATCCCGCATCAAAGCGCGCTCCATGAAACGATCGATTTCTTTCTGCACAAAGTTGTGATGATCATCAAAAGTGCGATGAAATAAAAGGTTAGCACCTAGCCTCTCTAGCAGATTTTCAAAACTCTCCGGGACTGCAATCCCGCTGATCGCTGCGATATATTTGCCATTAAGGGCTTCGAGAGGAAGTTGCTCCCCCGTAAAAACATTCTCTAATATTTTAGGTCCATGCGTGCATTCCATAATCTCGGCAACAGGGTTATAGCGACGGATTCTTTGCAGCAGCTTTGGGTTGGTCTCGCCTTTACATTTAGTAATAAATATATAGCTCGCTCTTTTCAAGTTTCGTGGCGGCTCACGCAGTGTTCCTCGTGGAAGAAGACTCTCTGTGCCAAAAGGGGAGTTTTGATCAATGAGCACAATATCAATCTGATGTTCCAGAGCTAGGTATTGTAGACCATCATCGAGAATAAGAGTGTCTGAACCAAGCTCCCCAATCGCAAAGCTTCCGCCTTTCACTCGATCTTTATCCACAATCACTGCGACATTATCTAGGTTTTTAGCGAGCATGTAAGGTTCATCACCTGCATACTTTGCCTCAAGTAAAAGGTCATTCCCTGTGCTAACAATTTTAGGCAGCGCATCCATAGGGAAAAGGGTTTTCCACTGCCAGGTTTGTTTTTGGTCAAGCTTCTTACTTTTATAACCTCGACTTAAAATAGCCACTTTACGGCCCCGTTTCGCAAGGGATTTGCTCAATAATTCTACAACCGGAGTCTTTCCTGTCCCTCCCACTGTCAGATTTCCAATACTAACAACAACGGTGCCCAGATTTGCTTGCTTTGAGAAGCCGGATTTATACCGATATAGACGGGCTGCTACTCCAAAGCGGAATAAAAAAGAAAATCCATATAACACCTGCCGAGCCACCCACGCTCCAAAACCACGAGCTCGCCCAAAAATAACATCCGCGCCCCACTGCTCAAGCTCATTTAGTGTCGACACTTTATAAAACCTTATTTTTTAAAAGGCAATCTAAACGAGAATCAATGATAGTAACCACGTTTTCTACCTCTTTGATAACGATCGATGCCATTCGCAATTCCTTTTGCAATCGCATTTCGATAAGACCCTGATTTCATACGCTGACGCTCTCTTGAATTGCTCACAAAGCCGCCCTCTACTAAAATTGCTGGGTTTCTAGAATTTCTTAAAACATAATACCGTGCAAATTTTGCACCTCGATTTTTTGCTTTCACCTTACGTAACATTCCCTTCTGCACAAGTTGTGCGAGTGGTTTGGCTCGCTTAGAATAATAAAAAGTTTCCAAGCCGCTGACGCTTTTTTTCCAAGTATAATTATAATGAATACTCACGAAAATCGAGTTACGGTAACGATTTGCAATCTCCGCTCTTTTTGAAAGAGAGATAAAGCGATCACTTTGGCGAGTCATCACGGTGCGATAACCCCGCTTTTTTAATTGGTATTGTAGCCTTGAGGCCGTATCGAGGGCCAAATGCTTTTCGTAGACGCGATGTGTGGTTCCTCCAAGGTCCCTACCACCGTGGCCAGCATCAATCACGATCGTTCGAAAACCCTTAGCTTGTGAAAAACCCGCCGTCAAAAGGACGAATAAAGAGAAAAGAAAAAGGCGGGATGATGTTTTCACTAGATTTAGAAATACGTTAAGATTTATTATTAAGAATACTTAATTAATTAAATCCTTTTTGTAAACCGCTTTTTTAAAAAAACGGCCCATTTCGCGATTTTTTTTAAAAAAAGAGCCGGTTTATTAAAAACTTTCTTCTTTTTTAACGATAAATAATCCCTGGACGGTCAGAAATTTTACGTTGCCCTTTCCGTTTTTCTTTTTTCGCATTCGGATCAAATGGGATACTTCCTGAAACTTTCACTTCTCCGTTCGCAAAAGCCACTAATTTAGGTTTTTCATAAGCACCTCGCTGATGATAACGACGTGTTTTAAGAACACCTTTAGAGTTAATCACCAAATGAGCATAGATATTGGGTTTCACAAGATAGAGAATGTTAAAGTTGTTTTTCCCATCAACCATCGTTTTTGGCCTTTCAAAAGTGAGGGCTGGGCCGAGTGTGTAGGTCTTTAGATTTCGATCTGTCGCTTTATCATGAAGTGCAAAATAAAGGGAATTCTGTTTTTCGTCCGTAAAAGACATTAGCTTGTATTCACGCAAATTAGCACCAATCCCGAAATGCTGAGAAGCGATGATACGAGCCGTGGTCACTATAAATTTAGCTGTATTTGAATTAAACCCTTCTCGACCCTGCCCAGGTAGACGCACCATTGCGTAAACTTTATAAGAACCATAATCATCAAGTGGAAAGAGTTGCGCTAGATCAATTGATTTCTGAAGGGCTCTCCCAGATGGAATTTTAACAGCTTTGAAATTAAGTTTTTTTAAAGGAGTCAAAGGAGTTCCTTTTGAATTCGTTACGATGATGTTTAACCAGGGCTTTAAGCCTTCTTGGTGGAGAAAGAGCTCTTTCCCGGCCCGATTGGTTATATTAAGATCCAATACGAGGGGCTCATGAATAATAAACTGGTTTCGGTGAGTTTTGATCTGCATTTCTATCTGAGCTCCTGCTTGTGAAAGACTCCAAAGAGAGAGAAATGAAAAGATTAAGAAAAGTTTTTGCATCGGTTTATTCTAAAGGTGGTAAAAGCGGATTTTCAGGATTGTAACTTTCCTGTGGAATTTGATCCCACATAGGTTCTGGAACTAATCGGCCAAAATGAGAAAGAGTTCGTGGGTATGCTTGTTGATCTACAAGTTCCCCATCATAATAAAGATCAATAAGATAGCCATGGTAAGACCGCTTTCCTTCATTTGAGTAAGTATCAGTCTGAACACCTGGTATGAAATACTTAATCTGCAGTATTTCTTCTGAGCCATTATTCCAATTAACTGGTTTAGAGATCCATTCGTTACTTGGCTCATTGGCTGAACTCGCTCTGACCACATCTCCATGGAGCTTATCAAAAAGTTGAACCTCCACAGAAAGGAGCCTCTGCTCAATCACTTCACCAGGAGAAGATTTAATCGGAACGGAAAGAATTGTTTTTTCTCCGGTTTGAACGCGGCTATCTTTAAAAACACGAACGCGGCCTAAAACTAAACTCTCTTTTTTTTCCAGAAACCCATCTCGAATTTTTGAAGCGGCAAGTTGATAAAGTTCCCCTCCTTCTTGCGAACCTTGTTCATAAACTTTGAGATAATAGTCAGACGCTTGGTCATACAGACCCATTTCTTCATAAACAGAGGCATATTCATAAAGAAGGTTAAGATCTTGAGAATTTATTTTGGCCGCTTCTTCAAGTTTAAGAATCGCTTGTCGCATATCCCCCGCAATATGAGCTGTTTGAGCATCTCTTATGAGTTTTTCCTGCACAGGATCCTTTGTCATCGGACGAGGGGCTAAATTTTTAGAGTAATCCGGTTCCTGCCCATTAGCATCTAATAGAGGTAATGGTTTTAGTTCAGGAGCTGTTGAAAAATCGAGTGTCGAGCCTGAAAACTCACCTAGTAGACGAGTCACTTCAGGATCGCTTTCAGAAACCCCTTTTCTCTCTTCTTCTTGAGAATTGAGTGGCGTAGAAACTTTTTCTAATCCTGGAGCCTGCCTCACAGCAAGTGCCACTCCTACTGCGCCCAACTCAAGAAAGGCGATCAGTCCAAGAATGGAATAGGATAGTTTAACAGCAGTGCTCATTATAAAAAACTTCTCGAAAGCGAAAGTAGCTCTTTATCAAAGCGTTTTCCCCTACCCTGTCAAATCAGAAGTCCTGGCATTCTCTTTTAGAAAAAGAACTTTTTCATTTCTTCAGTTTATCAAGCCAAATGGAAAGAAGCGTCACATCAGATGGTGTGATTCCAGCAATCCGAGAAGCTTGGCCAAGAGTTTGTGGCTGTATGGAAGCTAAAACCTGCTTCGCTTCTAATTTCATTCCATAAATCGACATGAAATCAAGGTCCGCTGGAATTTTACGATGATTCTGGCGTTTCATCTGATTCACTTGCTGAGCTTGTCTTGCGATATGCCCTTCATATTTAAAGTCGGTCTCTATAACAGGCCATAAAGATAAAGGGAACTCTTCAAGAATCGATTCAGGAAGTTGAGACCACTCATTTCCTTCTCTTCTAAACCAATGATCAAGCTTAATAGACTCATATGTTTTCTTCCGTCCATATTCCATCGCCTGATCAAGTCTTTCTTGTTTTTCCTTAGCTCGAAGGGCTCGCTCACCTGAAACGAGACCTCGTTCTTCTGCCAAGGGGGTTAATCTTAGGTCTGCATTATCCTGTCTAAGTAAAAGACGGTATTCCGCTCTACTGGTGAACATCCGATAAGGCTCGGTGCAACCTTTCGTAACTAAATCATCAATCATCACACCAATATAAGCTTGATCTCGCTCTAGAATGAAAGGTTCTTCCTCTTTCGTCTTCAGTGCTGCGTTTGCTCCAGCCATTAATCCCTGAGCGGCAGCTTCTTCATAACCAGAAGTCCCATTAATCTGACCAGCAAAGTAAAGTCCCTCTACAAGTTTCGTTTCTAAAGTCGGGAGAAGCTGTGTTGGTGGGCAATAATCGTATTCAACAGCATATCCCGGACGAATGATCTCCGCTTTCTCCAAACCAGAGATCGATCTTATGAAATCAAGCTGAACGTCGTAAGGAAGAGAAGTTGAAACCCCATTAATGTAATATTCATGAGTATGACGGCCTTCCGGCTCCAAAAAAACTTGGTGACGGTCTTTTTCAGCGAATTTAACAACTTTATCTTCAATAGAAGGGCAATATCGTGGCCCGACTCCTTCAATTTTTCCTGAATACATCGGAGATTGGTGTAAATTCTCGCGAATTACATCGTGGGTCTCAGGGTTTGTGTATGTAATCCAACAAGATAATTGTTCCACGTGGAACGTTTTATCAGCCCAAGGATTTAAGGTGAAAAGATCATTTGCTTCACGTGAAATCGTATCCGCCATATAACTAAAATGAGGAACCTCATCATCTCCTCCTTGAGCCTCGCATTTTGAAAAATCAATCGAACGTCCATTAATCCGGCAAGGAGTCCCTGTTTTAAAACGTTCGACCGTAAATCCAAGTTCTTTAAGCGAATCGCTGACTGTAGAGATCGCGTCACCCATTCTTCCCCCTTTTTCATTCTTTAAACCTACATGCATCAAACCACGCATAAAGGTTCCCGCGCTTAAAATGACGGTAGCAGCATTTATTTGCATCTGGAGAGAAGTTTTAATCCCACAAACTTTTCCCTCTTCAACTATTAATTCTGCTACATTTCCCTGATGAAGATCAATACCATCTTCAGACTCGATGAGGTGTTTCATCCGGAATTGATAAGCTTTCTTATCACATTGAGCTCGTGGGGCCCTCACGCTAGGTCCTTTGCGAGCATTAAGCATTCGCCATTGGATCGCTGTAGCATCTGTATTAAGACCCATTGCACCTCCAAGCGCATCGATTTCCCGCACCATATGACCTTTCGCAAGACCACCTATTGCTGGGTTACAACTCATCTGGCCAATCGTATCAAGGTTCTGGGTGAGCATGGCAACTTGAACCCCTAATCGAGAAGCTGCCAAAGCAGCTTCTACACCAGCATGACCTGCTCCGATGACTAAAACGTCGTATGTCTTTGGATAAATGAACATAAGATACCGCTAAAAAGCCTCAGGAAGACTTTAAACTCAAGTGAAAGGTGCTGTTCCACGTGGAACATTAATAAAATTAATTATGTCCTCAAGGTCTTAAAAGCCCTCTTAACTTCATATCATTTCCTATCTTTGTATACTGAAGTTGATGAAGCTTAAATCGATCCTTCAATTCTTGAATCCCCTTTCCCCCTATTGCGGGAGAGTTTTGCCCTGTTAGCATCGGGCAAAGATAAATCACAAGTTCATCTAAATACCCTTCTTCTAAAAAAGCAGCAGCAAGTTCTCCTCCACATTCTAATAAAACATGGTTAACTCCTCTTTCTCGAACAAGTTCTCTCAACGTTTTTTCTAAAGAAATTTTCTGGTAAACTAAAGTTCGAGACGAAAATTGATCCTTAAATAAAGGAAGGTCTTCAGGAAGAGATCCACCATTTGATAAAATGACCCTCCAAGGCTGTAATTTTCCTTTTTTCATTTCTACATGACGGATTGTTAAAGAACAGTGATCTTCACGAGCTGTTTTACCGCTAGTGATAATAGCATCTACTTCAGAGCGTAAATGGTGAACATCGATTAAAGATTCTTTTGAAGACAACCAAGAACCTTCCTTTTTAGGGCGTGTTAAATTTCCATCTAAACTCATTGCCAATTTCAAAGTCACCCAAGGAAGACCTGTTCTTTGAACTTTAGAAAAAGGACGAATGAGCTCCTCACATTCTTTTTTGCAACATCCAGATTGAACTTCTATTTGCGATTTCTTCAAAATTAAATCCGCTTTTCCTGAATGTGATAAATGCGGATCTGTTGCTCCGTAGATCACTTTTTTAATTCCTTTTTGAATCAAAGCATCCGTGCAAGCACCTGTTCTTCCATGACTCGAACAAGGTTCAAGAGTTACATAAGCTGTTGATCCTAATAAACTTTCATTTTCGGATGCCGCAATCGCAACTCGTTCTGCATGCGGTAATCCATCTCCGTGATGCCAACCTTTAGAAAGAAGTTTTCCTTCTCTCACAAGAACACAACCTACCGGAGGATTAGGACTTGTAAGACCTAGTCCCTTTTTTGCTTCTGCAATCGCAAGCTGCATCCATTTCCGGTCAGCTTGGGTCTCTTGATGAAACATGATGATAAGGTGTTAATAAGTGGTGAGTAAATTGCGCATTCTTTTTTAATAAAAGGTAAAAGCCTCTTTCTTCGAAGCTCTGACCCTGTTTATTAACCATAATATAAACAGAGTTAACTTATTAATAATAAACTATTTATATTAAATAAAAGGTTTTGTTAACATGATTAAGAAGAAGAGATGGTTCCTTTAAAAAGTTCATTCTTAAATAAAGATGTTAAAAAGTTTGCTTAACTCAACCCAACAGCAGCGCGAACACGGGTCAAAACTAAAGAAGCCTCTTCACGAGCTTTCTGAGCCCCTTCATCGAGCACTTGCTGC
The DNA here is from genome assembly GCA_937951675.1 of uncultured Verrucomicrobiales bacterium. Lineage (GTDB taxonomy): Bacteria > Verrucomicrobiota > Verrucomicrobiia > Verrucomicrobiales > Akkermansiaceae > CALFBI01. The sequence continues at coordinate 71,020 of CALFBI010000002.1, read as the reverse complement.
ACATAGTCTAAATGATTCTCTATCTCGAGGCGTTTAGCCCTTAACGGCTCAAAATAGCTCCAATAGGCATCAAATAGCTCTTGTTTAAAGTGACCATACCCTTTTCCTCCTTTTTGGTGATCACTAATCATTTCTTGATAACGTTCTTCGCTTGCAAATAGATGGAAGAGATCAAGTAATACGGAATTTTCAATAGGCTTTGGATCTTCCATCGGTGTAGAATCCGTCGCGATTTTTTTCATGATGAGTTTACGAGTCCCCTTTTCATCTCCGAAAATAGGAATCGTGTTGTCATAGCTTTTACTCATTTTTTGTCCGTCAAGTCCTGGAACTTTAGCTGATTTTTCACGAATTCTAACTTCAGGCAAAATGAGAGTGTTTTCACCATACCGATCATTTATTTTACCTGCAAGATCCCGTGTCACCTCTAGATGTTGTTTTTGATCCTCTCCGACAGGGACAACATTTGCGTCATAAAGTAGAATATCAGCAGCCATAAGAGCTGGATAAGCAAAAAGAGCATGATTCGCAGCGAGTCCATTTGCGACTTTGTCTTTATAAGAATGACACCTTTCAAGAAGTCCCATCGGACAAACAGTGGAAAGGATCCATGCTAATTCGTTTACTTCAGGAACGGCACTTTGGCGGTAAAAGAAAGCTTTTTTGGGATCAAGGCCACAGGCTAAAAAATCAATAGATAAATCTAAAACATTGTTTTTAAGTATTTTAGGATCATGTGTGGAGGTCATTGCATGGTAATCAGCAATGAAATAAAAGGCCTCACCTTCTTCTTGCAGCTTCACTGCAGGTTCCATCGCACCGAAGAAATTTCCAACATGAAGTCGGCCACTTGGTTGTAAGCCTGTTAAAATACGCATAACCAAGAAATGTGCCTCTTCGAGCGAGACTGTCAAGAAACAGCAAAATTCCTTATTGCAAACGAGTCTCAATAGAATTAAGTTGAGCACGTGAGTTTACTTAACGCCCATTCAATTGAAATTGATTCAGCCCTGACTTTGTCACAGGCTGAAGTGGGTTGTGAATTTCAAATCAAAGCTTTATCAAGTCAAGTTTGTCAGCAATTAAGAGAAATTGGATTTTGCGAAGAAATGAGAATTCGTAAAATTTCAAATGGAAGAAATTTGATTTGCACCCTTTGTGGAACACGTTTGGCTTTGAGTAAAAAATTAGCGGAACATATTACCGTTGCTCCATTAAACTGAAAAATGAGTGTGTCAGATGAGACGTTACCAAGAGTTGCGTTAGTAGGTTTTCCGAATGTTGGTAAAACAACTCTTTTTAATGCTCTTACCGGATCGAATCAGAAAATTGGAAATTTCACAGGAGTTACAGTATCAAAAGTAACTGGATCTTTCTATACGCCTCATGGGCAAAAAATGGAATTAATAGATCTTCCTGGAACTTATTCCCTCTCTCCTAAGTCTGATGATGAGCTTGTAACTTCTCAAACGTTAATTGGAACTCAAGAAAATGAGTCAAAACCAGATCTCATTTTATGTGTTACAGATGCTAAAAGTCTAGAACGACAGCTTCATCTTGTTCATCAAATAATAGATACTAAAATACCAGTGGTTTTAGTTTTGAATATGGTTGATGAAGCTGAAAAAAGTGGAGTTCGATTTGCTCCTGATATTTTATCAGACGAACTTGGAATACCAGTAGTTCCTTGCCAGGCTAACAGTAAAAAAGGTCTGACAGAGTTAAAGCAATCAATTCGCCTTCCTTTTCCTCACTGTTCTAAAAATATCATTTCAGAAATCAATTCTCTGCAAGATTTAGAAAATAAAGAAGCAGAGGAAAAACGCCTTTCTCGTGCGAAGATGATTGGGAAAGAATCAATTCGCCGTGAAACAAATGGCAATATGAAATGGAATGACCGAATTGATGCGGTAGCGCTTCACCCTTTCTTTGGTTGGGTGTTATTAGCTAGTATTATGTTTGGTATTTTCTGGAGTATTTTTAAATACGCAGGATATCCCATGGATTGGATTGAAGGGTTATTTGGCTTATTGAGTGATAAAGTGACTCAATTAATGCCCGCCGGGGTTTTAAGAGATTTAATTATTGATGGGATGATAGGAGGAGTTGGGGGAGTGGTTGTTTTTCTTCCTCAGATTCTGATCCTTTTTTTCTTTATAGCTCTTCTGGAAGGAAGTGGATATCTCTCAAGAGCTGCTTTTTTGATGGATCGAGTGATGGGAACTGCCAAATTAAGTGGTAAATCTTTTCTTCCGATGCTCTCTGGTTATGCCTGCGCGATTCCTGGAATCATGGCGACTCGTAGTATTCCAAGCGCCAAAGAACGCTTAGCTACAATGATGGTTCTTCCTTGGACTAGCTGCAGTGCTCGATTACCTGTGTATCTTTTGCTAGTTCCTTTGTTACTCTCAAATTTGAATCATCAAACTTGGGTGATGTTTGGTATTTATGCTTTAGGAACCATTACCGCCCTTATTGCAGCACGCCTTTTGCGCTCGCGTTTTGGTGAAGATGATACCGTTCCTTTTATGTTGGAGCTCCCTCCTTATCGATGGCCTGATTTGAGTTTTGTATGGAGACATGTTGCGGAGAAAGGGATGGCTTTTTTGAAAAAAGCAGGAACGTTGATCTTAGGAATTTCTATCTTATTATGGGCTTTAGAATCATTCCCTAAAGTTCCTGAAGAAAGTGAAATGAGCCAGCACGAGTATAGTCTTCTTGGGCGAGCTGGAAACTTTATCGAGCCCGTTGTAAAGCCACTGGGCTGGGATGGGCGCATTGGAACAGCGGTGCTCGCTTCTTTCGCAGCACGTGAGGTCTTTAATTCGTCGATGAGCGTGAGTTATGCGGTCGAAGATGAGGAAGACAGTGAGACCCTTAGAAACCGTCTTCAAGCAGCTAAATGGCCAGATGGTCGCCCTGTTTTTACTTTAGCTTCGATTCTTTCTCTGCTCGTATTTTATATTTACGCGCTTCAATGTCTCCCTACTACTGCGGTGGTAAAGGGAGAGACAAAATCTTGGAAATTAGCTTTGGGGCAACTTTTTGGAATGAGCTTTTTTGCTTATATTGCCGCTTTTCTTACCTTTCAAATTGTTTCATTATTATAAGATAACAATGTCGGCTCAATTAATTATAACCTTACTCATAGTGAGTATGACTCTTTGTATTTTGGTGGCTTCCTTAGTGAAAAAAAAGAAGAGTTCTTCTTGTGGAAAAAGCTGTGGTTGTGACACCAAGAAACATGATCACTCGTCTCGCTGACGGTCGTGATCAAAACGTTGAAGATGCTCTGTAAAATCCGGAGTTTTTTCCTCATATTCTTTATCGAAATAAGGAGAAGTAATCATGTAATCAGCGGAGGCAGGATTTGTTGCAAAGGGAATATTCCAAACAACTGAAATTCTAAGTAAGGCTTTCACATCAGGGTCATGAGGTTGTGATTCCAAAGGGTCCCAGAAAAAGATGAGAGCGTTGATTTTATCTTCTGCAATAAAAGCCCCGATTTGCATATCACCTCCTAGAGGTCCACTTTTAAAAGAATGGACCTCGAGCCCTAATTCCGATTTTAAGAGAGAACCCGTCGTTCCGGTCGCATAGAGACGATGCTTTTTAAGGGTCGAAAGATGTTTCTTGGCCCATGCTAAGAGCTCATCTTTTTTCCCATCATGTGCCACGAGGGCAAGATCTTTAGGTGTCATTACTTTTTTAAGAGGGCTTTACGGGAAAAGGCCGCGTTGTTGTTTCACGTCTGCAACCTCTTTAATACCAAGCGAAAGAGCTGCAATTCGATGAGAACATTTACGGTATTTTGCGAAATTTAACACCTTATCGAAGGCTTTTTGTAAACGTGTTTCTAATTTGGAAAGCACTTCGTGACGAGACCAGCTGAAACGCTGTAGATTTTGGACCCATTCAAAGTAGGAAACCGTGACTCCTCCAGCATTGCATAGGATATCAGGAATAAGAAAAATATCGTTTCGCTTCTCAATGATTAAATCAGCTTCCGGAGTGGTTGGACCATTAGCTCCTTCTGCTAAAATTTTACATTTTAAGAGAGGAGCGTTGTCCTTGTGAATGACTCGCTCAAGAGCAGCAGGAATGAGAATATCACATTCTTGGATTAAAAGTAATTCAGGATCAACAGGTTGAGAACCTTTAAACCCTTTGACTCCTCCCGTGTTTTTCACGTGTTTTTGGACTTCGTCGGGATCGAGACCTTCATCGCTCCAAATAGCACCCGTGATATCGGAAACTCCAGAAATACGAACTCCATAGCTATGTAATGTTTTTGCCGCATAAAAGCCTACATTACCAAAGCCTTGGATGACAGCGTTTGCTTCTTGGGGATTGGCGCCTATTTTTGACAAAGCCCGGGAGGCTAAAAAGGCCACCCCATGGCCAGTGGCTTCCGTTCGGCCTTTTGAACCTTGTAAGGCAACAGGTTTACCTGTGATGACACTTGGGACAAGGTGCCCCTTTTGAGTAGAATAAACGTCGAGAATCCAAGCCATCGTTTGCTCGTTGGTTCCAATATCAGGAGCCATGACATCTATTTCAGGCCCAATGAAAGGAGCTATTTCTGAGGCAAAGCGACGGGTGAGTCGCTCAAGTTCTCCTTGGCTCATTTCGCGAGGGTTACAGGTAATTCCCCCCTTTCCTCCCCCAAAAGGCAGTTCCATCAGAGCACATTTCCAATTCATCCACATTGCAAGAGCTCCGACCTCTCCTACATCAACATGTGGGTGAAAGCGGAGGCCCCCTTTTACGGGCCCTCGAGACAAGTGGTGCTGGACTCGATGACCAGTAAAGACTTCTATTTTGCCATTATCAAGACGCACCGGCATGCTGAAACTAATAATGCGCTTTGGCCATTTGGTGCGCTCGCGAATTTCTTCATCGAGTTCTAGGAAATCGGCGACTCTTTCAAATTGTTCAACCGCCATTTGAAAGACCGGGGAGGATAAAAGCTGCTGCTTCATAAAATAGTTAGGGGAAGTGAAACAAAAAGAATCGATTCAGTCTACATTTCTCTATTGATAAATTTGCAAAATTGATAAACCTTCGCTTTCCAGGGACTGTGGAACAAAGGCTGGTGAAACCGGTCAGGTCTTAACAGAAGCAGCCGTAGCTTGTCCTGAGTTGCCATGGTCTCTGGACTTTTAAGTATTATATGCTTTGTTGAGAGCGTCTTATATATTCAGAGGGGCCGCACATAATTTTTATTATCTTCAAGAAGAAGATGAATTTGGGTGGCGGTAAGGTCCCCCATACTGCGGCAGGATTCAAAAGCAGATATTTGGTGGTATTCTCCTAAGCTTTTTTTGAGTTCAACCACATGTTCCTCAGGTGCCAGGATCTCTTTTCGCATGGTGCTTAAAAGTCCAGTCAAGCGGGTGTGTTCAGACTTAGCACGTCGGCTCATTTGACTTCTTTCTTCAACTCGATATTGGTTGATGGTCATTTCGTTTAAAAAAGAAAAAGCCATGTCTCGCACGGGAAAATTATCTTCGAAAAAGTGTGAATAGTAGACTTCGATTTTTCTCTCATATGACTGCTGATCAAAGTCAATAGCACGAACCCGGTATTGAATTTCTTCAAAATCTGGTGTGATATCAACGACGTAGTTCACAGTTCTCATATCACCTAATAATCTAATAAACGAACGCTCTGCAAATTTTACAAACTCTTTTGCGACTCGCACTTTATTCAAATGGTCGTGATGAAGGTATTCGGAAATGAAGGTATTTCCAGGGACTCCAGGAATGTGCTCTTCTATCAGAGTGTTTTCATTGACGAGGTAATTAATTCGATTTGGAGAAAGAATATGTTCAAGCTCAAGCCCGTAAAGCCTGGAGGCATCAGCTTTTTTAACATAATAATAATCTGAATTCCCATTGAACTGGTTGGTAATTCGGATCCGGAATGGGCGAGAATTTCCAAATTCTCCAAAATCAATACGCTCAACTGTTAGGTGTTCTGTAACGCTAAGATCACCTCCAATCTTTAAAGTCGCATAGATTTTGGTGAGCATGGGCCGGAGCTCTTGCATGACTTCCGGAGAATACATCACTTGTAACCATAGTGTTTCGTTTCCTTTAGGGTCCTCGTATGGAATAGAGCCCGTGAATCGAAAAAGCTCATCATAAACGAGAGGAATATCGAAACGGCGACGATACTGGCTCAGATATTGGTTAAGTGCAGGGGAAGGTTCATACAAAACCTTACGTCGACTGATCATTATAACAGTTTAAGAGAGAGAAAAAAGAAAGGCGATCTTTTCCTTAGTCTTCTTTATCGGGGTGATTCTCCCTGTAGACAGCGGCGAGTTCGCTTTCCCATTGTCTTTTACGAAGCCAAATATAGAAACCGTAAAAGAGGGCGGGAATCGCAACTGTAACAAATGAAACCCCCATTGTTTTTTCCCATTGAATCGAAGTGTCAGGGTATTTTCTCATCGCGATTAACCATCCTGTAGGCATGCTAAATACGCATACAATAAGCATTGCTACCGCATCAGGTATTTTTTGTTTGTATAAGCCAATGAGGCAAAAAACAGCACTGATGAAAGAAAACGCAATCCCAGCAAGAGCAATGAAGTTTTCAGGATTAAAAATGACACTGCTTCCACTGCTATAAGTCTTTACCCCAGCGGTAGAATAGACCCTTGCAACCAAGTAGGAAATGACACAACTCCAAGACAATGAAAGGAGAACAATCACAAAGTTTCTGATTACATCAAAGCAACCCGATAAAATGGACTCTTGAGGGTCTAAATTCATTTTTGAATGATGTGATAAAAAGCCTAAAAAATCGAGTGATTATGCTCTAAATGTCTTGCATGAGATCAAGATTTAGCCATTCTTCGCTTCCCGTATTCTCAAGCAGGAGTAGCTCAGTGGTAGAGCATCTCGTTTACACCGAGGCGGTCGGGGGTTCAAGTCCCTCCTCCTGCACCATTTTTTTTGTGTCTCAAGACACCATCTTCCATGTCTTGACGAATAAGCTCTATCCTGTCACAAATTTTTTTAGATTTATGAAAAGTGTTCGTTTCCCCCTGCAAATGATGATGGCCAGCGCAATGGTTCTTTTAGCTTCTTGCCAAACCTCATTCATTTCATCACTCAAGCAGCCGATTGATTCGGATTTAGACCCTCTGGACTTTCCTGGTAAGAAAAAAACGCAGGAGGAAAAGAAAAAAGAAGCTCCTAAAACGATCCGCTTCACAGCAGGCCAATGGCTCAATACTTCGATTCCTAATGCTACTTTCTTTAAAAAATACCCACAAGGCACTGTTACAGCAGATCAGGTTTTAGCGATTGGAACTCCAGTGAAAGTCATTTCGAGTAAAGAGAGTTATGTTAAAGTTGAACTAGAATCAGGTGAGATTGGTTATATTCCGGGGATTATGTTGAAACGGGAGTCCACTAGTGGGGTGGCAGACCCTAATGGTTTAAACACTCTTTCAAATGAGGTTCCTCTGACTTCATCGTCCGACTCTCTTACTCCTTTAGCACTTCCTCAGCTTGAAGGCCCTCTAGATCCTCGCTCTTCAACAGAGATTCCAGGAGCTTTACCAAATGTTAATGATATTCCTGAGCTTCCAGACCCCAACAATGTGACAGAAGTTCTTCCTGCTCCCCCAAAAGCGGCCACTGGAAGCCTTGATAGTATTGATCAAAATTTAAGTATCGAATACCGAGCTTCGGTAAGACGTTAAGGATCCTTTTTTGAAAGAAGCGTCGCTTTTAGTAGCGGCGCTTTTTTTTGGTTTTCGTGATATGAGGGGGCCTAAGGTAAAAGGGCTGGGGAGATTTCTTAAGAAAAGAAGCTTGCTCTTCTGGGTCCATTTGATGCCAGACGTTTATTAATTCAGAAGCCTGAGGGATCTTTAATGTGATCATCTTTTTTTGCTCTTCAGATAAAGGAAGGCGAGCAGGGTCTTCGAAAGTAAAGGGAGATACGAATTGTTCCCAATGAGTTGAGAATTCTTCACTTTCAAGGAGCTGAAGGTCACCTTGAACCCTTTGTTGAGCAAGAGAGATGGCAAAATAGGATTGCCGGCGAGCATCACCAATAAAAGTGTGAGTTTTTCCTTGAGCGACAGAAGGAACCGCAAGGAAAGAGGGGAGACCTACAACCGGGCATCCGTAAGTAAGACTGATTCCTTGTGCTGCTGCGATAGCAATGCGGCTTCCATTATAGCTACCTGGGCCAGTTCCCACGATAATAAGGTCGAGCGCGAGCTTTTTGCGCGCAGGGAGCAGTTCTTCGAGAGCGGGAAAGAGATCTGCATTATGAAGTCGGTCACTTTGAAAAGAGCCCGTTTGAAGTTCTCCTTGTTGTATAAGCGCTACCGACCCATCTGCCAGAGAAGTTTCGATTGCGAGAATTTGCTTCATGACGTGAATCTTGGGCGAACATCTTCATGAAGGAAAGAAAGGATGTCTCGATTTCTGAATTCCTCCCTTGCTTGGAAGGGGAAACCTGTCTTTCTTCTGTATAGAAAAATTTTTAGAGGAAAATCAAGGATGAGTGACTACGCTAAGGGACTAGAAGGAGTAATTGCAAACGAATCAAGTTTGTCGAAAGTGGAAGGACAGGACGGTCGTCTTTCCTATCTTGGTTATCATATCGATGATCTTGTGGAACATTGTTCATATGAGGAGGTCTTATATCTTCTGCATCATGGGGCTCTTCCTAATCAAGCTCAGCTGCATTCTGTTGAGCAGCAGTTACGCCAAGACCGTAAGCTTCCAGAGGGAGTCATCGAATTCCTTAAGAGGGCTCCTAAAGACGCTCTTCCGATGGATGTGCTTCGCACCGCTGTTTCGATGCTTGGTTTGACTGATAAGCGAGCGAAAGTAGGAGAGGCAAATCGTGCTAATAATGAAAAGGTTGCGCTTTCGATCTGTGCTCAAATGCCTGTGATCGTCGCGTATTACCATCTTGCGAGACAGGGGAAAGACCTCACTCCTGTGCGTGATGACCTTTCAGAAGCAGCTCATTTTCTCTATTTAATCAATGGAGCGGAGCCGAGTGAACATGCGGCCCGCACACTTGATATTGCTTACATTCTCCATGCGGATCATGGGATGAATGCCTCGACCTTCTCATCTCGAGTCACAGTAGCGACTCTTTCGGACATGTATTCGGCAGTCACATCAGCGATTGGCACTTTGAAAGGCCCTCTTCATGGTGGCGCCAATGAAGGCGTGATTAAGATGCTTCAAGAAATTGGATCACTCGAAGCGGTGGATGCTTATGTCGAAGATTGCCTGAGGAATAAAAAGAAAATCATGGGAATTGGTCACCGGGTTTACAAGGTCCTCGACCCGCGTGCTCCTCATCTCCGTAAGATGGCGATGAAAATGACTGAAGAGCTTGGTGAGCCTAAGTGGATTCAGATGTCTGAGCGGATCGCAGAAATGATGAAAGAGCGCAAAGGCTTGAATGCGAATGTCGACTTCTATTCCGCAACGGTTTATTATTCAATGGAGATTCCAACCGACTTGTTCACTCCGATTTTTGCGATTGCACGCGCCTCAGGCTGGACCGCTCAAGTTTTAGAGCAGCTTGAAGATAACCGTCTCTACCGCCCATTGACGAAATATGTTGGACCTTTGGAGCTTTCTCCAGTGGCTCCCATTGCAGAGCGTTCTTGAAGGAACGTCATTCTTCTGAATATCATTTTGAACGAATGAGCCTGTTGGAACCGCTCCAATAAGGTCATTCGTTTTTTTTGAGGCTTATGAAATTTATCCCTAAAATTGTTCTTCTTCTTGCGATCTTTCTAGGCACCTTTTTTACAGTCTCGACTTTGAAAAAGTATGTTTTTGAACCGTCTGCTGAAATCGATAAGCGAGAAGCAGAACGGCGACCAGAGTCATACACCCTCAATAAAATTCCTAGTGTGGAGCTCAAGGATGTCGAGCTTTTGGCGCGGTTAAATCAAGAGTATGCCCATTTAATTCAATCGGTGGTGCCTTCTGTTGTCAGTATCGACACGATTGGAACGGAGCAAGCTCGGGTGAGAAACACATTTGGAAATACTCAACTTAGAAACTATCGAACGAAAGGGGTTGGTTCAGGTGTGATCGTGACGAAGGAAGGGCATATTGTGACAAATCATCACGTCATCCAAAATAAATCAGGAATCATGGTGACGATGTCCGACGGAAAAAAATATGATGCGGATATTATAGGAGCAGATCAGATGCTTGATATTGCGATTCTTAAAGTGAGAGAAGGGGGTGATTTTCCTGCTTTGAAGTTTGGAGACTCAGAGATCGCCCAAGTCGGGCAAATGGTTTTTGCGGTAGGAAATCCGTTCGGATTAGGGGAAACGGTGACAGCGGGTCATATTTCTGCGAAAGAGCGGGCGATTTCTGATATGCAGCGTGATTTATTCCAAACCGATGCCGCCATTAATCCTGGTAATTCTGGAGGGCCTTTAGTGAATTTAAGGGGAGAAATTATAGGAATTAACGTGGCGATTTATTCTCCGGATAAAAAGAACCAAGGCTCTCACGGAGTCGGTTTTTCGATCCCTTCCAATGAAGTCGAGCAAACGCTAACCCGCATTTTAGAAAAAGGTCGCCCGATCCGAGGGTATTTAGGCATTGGGATTTTAGATCTTGGGTTCCGAGTCCGTGAGATGATTGGCTATGAAGGCAAAGGAGGGGTCGCAGTAGACCGTGTTTTGAACGATTCTCCTGCAGCGCTTGCTGGCTTGATGAGCGGCGATATTATTTTGCAATTTGATGATGTTAAAATTCAATCGAGATATCAGCTAATTAAAGTCATTGGCTCGAGTTCGATTGGGGAACCTTTGAACATAAAAATTTGGAGAAAAGGGAAAGTGTTACCTAAAACAGCGCGCGTGATCGAGGTGCCCAAAAAGATGGAGGATCTTGTAACGAAAACACCAGAAGACTATTTTGAAGAGCTGGGCTCGGCTGTAAAGTCATTAGGGCTACTCGTCAGGCAACCCTTTTTATCTGAAATTGCACAAGGGAAGCAGGGCCTTGTAGTAGAGAATGTAGCACCTAATAGCACTTCTGACGAAAAAGGGTTAAGAGTCAATGATACGATCCTTCTTTTAAACCAAGAGCGAATGATGACTCCTGAACGTTTTTATCAACGAGTTCAAGAATTCTACCTTAAAGAGCGTATCACTCTTAAGGTGGCTCGAGGGTCTCGTCGAGGAACTATTTTTATTGAACCATAATAAGCACCCCTACTTTACATGAGCTCTTATTCACAAAAACGTCCCTCGGACCGGAAACCATTTATTTGGATCGCATCCCTTGTTCTCATTTTGGTGATACTTTTAAGTTATTATCAGTGCAGTAATCAGAAAAAGGAAATAGTGAATCCGCCAGAAGTTTCGGCTCCTCATAAAAAATTGCGTATTCTTGAAGCGACAAACCCAGAAGTCATTTCTCCTCAAGAAACGCTTCGGTCGCTGTCTTTTTCTTTGGAGACTTCGGATCCAGAAGAGCTCATGAAAAATCTAGTGCTAGGCTTAGCTAAACAGGATCAAGACGTCATTCAAAGTTTGAAAAAAAGCGGATCTGTCACGGAGGCAAAGCTTAACTTACTCACTCAACTGGCTTCGGAAGGGAAGCTTTCAATGGTTAATCTCAGAGAGGTTGGGGAGCTCAAGCTTAGAAGGCAAGCTCGCTGGGCTATTGATTTGGAAGAGGGAGAAAAGTTTTATTTTGAGTTTAACAGAAAAGAAAATAATCAATGGAAGCTCGAGCAAGTCATTCATTCGAATAAAACGGGAGATACCCCTAAAGATGTTTTGGAAATTGCAGACCGGTTTTTACAGGCTACTTTAAGACAGGACTTCGCGCTTGCCCAATCTCTGTCGGAGGGTATTTCAGATGCTAAGATTGCAGGTCTATGCATTCTATTTGAAGAGGGCCAGTATCAGCTGCGTAAGAAAAATCCGCTTCGGCCCATGTTCCTCAGAGAAAAAGAAGCAGGGTTTATTACTAAAGTTGTCTCAAAGAATTCAGAAGACCGGGCGGAGTTAGGTGTTTTACTCCGACGAGAAAAGGAATGGAAGGTGAATGAGGTGAATTTAGATTCACTCTTGGCCGATTATACAAAAAGACATGCTGGAGGTGATGCCTACTACAGTCCTCTTATCAAAAATCCTGCTGGAGGTGATACGATCGTGATTTTTTTCGAGTTTGATGAGTCGACATTAAGCCTGCGTCAGCAGCACCAGCTAAAAATTGTAGCAGCTCTTTTAAAGGTAGATCAGAAGAAAAAGATTGTGATTAGTGGTCATACAGACTCTCTTGGCACGAATGATTATAATACTGGTCTTTCTTCGAATCGAGCCCGGCAGGTCGCCCAGTATTTATTGGGTCAAGGAGTGCCTAAAGCCCAAATTGTGACAGAGGGCAAGGGAGAGACTCAGCCTCGTAGGCCAAACCAAACACAGGAAGGTTCTGATAATCCAGACGGAAGGAAGGTGAACCGAAGAACAGAAATATATCTCGATTTCTAAGACATTCTCTAGCAAGGATAGAATAGACGTATGACAAAGAAATCACTAGGCCTGGTTATCACGCTTGCATTGGCGATTTTGTTTATTGGCTATGCGGTGCTACAAGCACCCAAAACTCATTTGGGCCACTTGCAAAATAAGCGTTTTGCGCAAACCACAGATGTGCCTCTCGGTTACTCGGTTGGCGAAGGATCTGAAAAAAGATTACCGCCTTTTGATCATCGCTTTATCAGGCTACGCTCTGTTGATCTTTTTAAAATCCCAACGACGACCGGCTTGGCTTACCCCCTTGGGGCACGTGATGGCACTTTTTCCTACAATGCTCAGCCCTATTGGAGTGAAAATAAAAAACGTGGGGGCCGGCATACCGGAGATGATTGGAATGGGATTGGGGGAATGAACTCGGATCTCGGAGATCCTGTTTATGCGGTCGGAGATGGGATGGTGGTTTATGCAGGGGAGCCCTCACCGAGTTGGGGGAAGGTCATCATTATTGCGCACCGGATGCCTGATGGGAAGTATCTCCAGTCGATGTATGCGCACCTGGAAGAGATGAAAGTCCATGTTTTCCAGATCGTAGAGCGGCGAGAAGTGGTCGGCACGGTAGGAACGGCGGGGGGAAAATACCTTGCTCACCTTCATTTTGAGATGAGGGACTCGAAGCTCGCAGAACTTGGCCCTGGATATACCTTTTTTCCGTCCACTAGGCTGGATCCAACCGAGATCATTCAGAAGTATTTTACGGATCGGCCGTCTCTTCTCCATGCTGCGCGTTCAAAAAGGGTAGGCACGCTCCAGATGAATGGAGAAAGCGCTCAAAAATGGATCGAATACATGGGTAAGGAGTGAGAAAAGAAGTTTTCCTTCATTCCTTTAGCGCTCCAAGATTTCCACTTCGTAGCCATCGGGATCAGTGACAAAAGCCATTTTGCGTCCTCCACTCGAAAATTTTTCTTTCCAATTTGCAGGCCAAATTTCGATCTTTTCGCCTTCGAGCTTTGTGCAATAGGCGATAATATCAGAAACCCCCACCGCCGTATGAACAAGGTCTTCGGGGACAGAAAGTTTATACTCAGGGGAATAGCAGAGTTCTAAAAAGTGCTCATTTCCTTCTAGATGAAGGAATCCAAGCTTATTACCAGCAGGAGAATCCTTTCTTTCACCGAGGTGAAAACCAAGCTTTTCATAGAATGAGATGCTTTGGTCGAGGTCTGAAACGCGAATTCGGGTATGAAGAAATTTGATCATCTGCGAGAAGCTTTAAAGAACTTCTAGGAATCCTTCAAGCAGGGGATTGCTATGATGACGCTAGACCAGTATAGCTTTTCTTAATTATGAGTTCTTTTAGTTTCTTACTCGCGAAACGGTATTTAAACCCGTTACGCACTCATCTTTCTGCCATCACCATTATTTCCTTACTAGGAGTGGCGGTAGGAGTGCTTGTGCTGGTCGTTGTTTTAGCTGTGATGGGTGGTTTTGAGCGTGAAATTAAAACCAGAATTCTTGCTTATTCTCCTCATATTCTCGTGCAGCCTTATGCGGGCCAAGAGGGAGAATTATGGGATGAGGCTCAGAAAGAGATTTTAGGACGAGAGGGAGTAGAGAATGTTTACCCTTTCATTGAAGATTTTGTGCTTATTTCACATTTGGGGCTTCACGGGGCTGGTCAAATGCGTGGCATCGATACCAGAAATGAAGAGCAATTTCGGCAGCTTGAGTCGATGTTGAAGGAAGGGAGTTTTGATCTTGGTCTTGATCAGTCTGTTGTTGTTTCGGAAGTGGTTGCTCGCAATTACCATTTATCAGTGGGGGATGAATTACGGGTGTTTTCACAACGTAATTCGGAAGCAGCAATCGCCGCCTATGAGCAAAGTGAGCGACAACCGGTGTTCGAAGAATTTGCGGACGATTTTGCCCTTTTAGAACAATTGACTTCGGAAGTGGAGAGTAAAGGAGAGGAAGAAAGCCTTTCTCATGAAGCCTTAATACGGGCCTATAATCAAATCGTTCAAGTCTATGACCAAAACCTTCGCCCCGGAGAAAAGGAGATTTTATTTGATATTTTATCGAGTCTCGAACTTGGAAAAGATGGCCCTGAGGAAGGGCTCCGCGTCTTTCCAATAGGAACCATGGTGGCGATTGACGAACAGATCGCTCTTTTGAAAAATCTTGATTACGATTATGAAAATAGCCGCTGTTTTTCAGAGCTTAAGGAAGTTGTATTACCAAAAGACCTCAAAGTGATCGGGATCTACCGAGCATCTGATTACGCCCCAAGCCCTGCGATTTTTGTTCCAATTCCTACGGCTGAAGAATTAACCGGATTAGAACCAGGACAGAGTAGTTACGCGATTCATTTAACGGATCCTTACCAGGCCGGAGAATACCGCGAATCATTAAAGAAAACATACGAGGAGGATGGAGTAATTACGGCTTGGATGGATCAACATAAAATGTGGTTTACGATGATTCGCAGACAGGAGTTTATGATGGATCTTGTTCTTTCTATTATCATCGTCGTTGCGGCTTTTTGTATTGGGGCTGTCATGTTCACCGTCACGATACAGAAGCAGAAAGAGATCGGAGTGATGAAAGCGATGGGGGCGACCCCTAGACAAATTCAAAACGTTTTTGCTTACCAAGGAATGATCATTGGAGCGATTGGAGTGATACTAGGACTTGGAGGAGCTATTTTACTTCTGGCGGTGCGAACGCAGATTCAGACAAGTTTAGGTCAAATTGGGATGGACCCCTTTCCGTCAGACTTCTACGGGACTGATGAAATTCCAGTTCATTATGATTGGGTTAAGAATAGTATGATTTGTCTTTTTGCCTTCTTAGCCTGTGTCCTTGCCGCTTGGCTCCCGGCCTGGATGGCTTCTCGCAAAGATCCAGCTCGTTCGCTACGCGCGGTTTGAGAACTCTTAATAATACTTTCAGATGGAAACTTGGTTAATTGAAAAAGGAAAAAAGGTGGGTCCTTTACAGGCTTATCAAATTAGAGAAAAAATTACGAGAGGGGAGCTCGGTCCTGAAATTAAAGGTTGGTATCAAGGTTGCGAGGACTGGAAACCGCTAGGAGAGATTGCTTTGTTTAAGGACTCCTTCGAGAGGATTTCAGAAAAACAAGAAGAGCCGACCACGCCTATAAAAGATCAAGCTGTCGTTTCGGTAGAAGGAGCGCCTGTGATTAGAAGGCTTTTAGCAAGAATGTTAGACTCGACTCTTCATTCTTCACTATTACTCATTGTTTTAGTTTACTCTAAGCAGCCTTTTCTTGAATTTTTAATGAGCCCACTCTCATGGGCTGTGACGCTTTCATTTTTCTTTTTTTATGATACTATTTGCCTCGCTTTATGGGGCGCGACTTTGGGAAAAAAAGTGATGGGCTTATCGGTAACTCAGGAAAATGGGAACCCCCTTTCGTTTCGGCAATCTTTTTTAAGGCAGTTAATTCTTGTTCTAAGTGTGACGTGTTTTGGGGTTGCCTTTTTGATCCCTCCGCTTTTTTTAATGAGCATGGGGTTCATGTGTTTTGATACGATTAAAAACGGAAAATCGTTTTGGGACCGGAAGCTTAATCTGAAGGCGGATCATCTACCGCATCGCATTGAGCGTTCGCTTCTTTTCATCATCATCTATTTTGGATTTCACTTTATGGTGCAGTTCGTGACACCTAAAGAACGCCTCGAAAACCTACAGAATGAGTATCAACAACTCGTAGAAGAGTTTATGGAAAATCCTCAGAAGGCTTCAAAACGCCTCCAAGAAAAGGACTGATTTTTTGATGCCGAAGATCAATCATGATTGCGCCATATGTGCTTTGTTGCCAAATTTCAGGAGTGAGCTGAAGGGCGCCAAAAGTATCTGTTTCAATGATTCGATGAGGAGCAATAAAATGCGGTGAAGGAAGAGGAGTAGGTTTACTACTACGAATCCAAAAATTGATAGGGTCAATGTTTTCGAAAATTCTTTTTTCTTGAAAGTATTCGAGACGACCACTCCATAGTAAAGAGGTGTTTTCGAATTGCACGAGACACCCGAGAGGAGGAGACTTGCGAGGAGAAGTCTCTGGAACCGGGAAGAGAGAGACATGATAGGGGCCAAAATTTAAGAGGGTTGATTGGGTGATTTCATGGTATTTTGGGTGATTAGCCCATTGAGAGTGAGGAGGCCCAAAGATGGTTTTGATATGAGGGTCCTTTATTAAGGAAGAGAGGCTGCCCGCACAATCAGGCTTCCAATGAGTTAAAATAACAGTTGATGGTCTTTTTCCATAGCGGTGAAGCCACTTTTGAGTGTGGTTTTCCCAGGTGCCCTTTTTCCCGCAGTCGATAAGAATTCCTCCATTAGGGCTATCGAGATGCATGCTACGTTGATTACCGGGGAGGTCGTAGACCACGAGGCCTCCTTCCCAGGGGCATGAAGAGGTCGGTTTCCAAGAAGGAACCTCACTTGCAGACTCAGCTAAGTAAAGAGCACCATTTGCAGTGAGAGCAATGAATTGGTTCAAACTGGCGTGGATGCCAGGGACAAGGAAGAAAAGAGGGGCGATTAAAAAAGCTCCCATCACGATGATACTAGCAAGAGGGACGAGCATCGCAGAAGCAAGAACGCCCATCGGAGTAAGACGTTGGAAGTGGTAGAGAACGAGTAGAGAGGAAGCTAAGAAAGCGAGTAATGAGGTAGCCAAAAGTTGCCACCCTGCTCCCACCAATTTTTCTCGATAACGTTGGAAGGGGGTTAGAAGAGTGCGAGGCACAAGAGGGTCATGTTGATAAATAAATCGTAGGCCTCGATAGAGAGAGGGGCCACAGAGAATGAGAATGAGAACGACGAAATAGGATAATTGAAATCCCACTGTGAAAATTTGAGAAGGATCAATTAAAAGGACAATGGGAACACTGAGTAAAACGGCATTGAGCGCGTGCGGTCTCCGCTGAAATAAAAACGCGCAAAGATAAATGAAAGCCATGATGCTTGCTCTGAAAACGGGGGCTTCAAAGCCGACGATCATGGCGTAAAGACTCACCCCTAAGATGATGAGAATAACGGAAACCTTTCTAGGAACCGTTAGAAATTTTAAAATGGCCCAGAGTAAGACTCCAATCATTGAAACATGAAGCCCACTGACCGCGAAAAGGTGAGAGGTTCCGCTGTCTCTGAAGCTTTTTGCAATCTTGGAATCATTTGGTGAGATTCCTAATGTCATACCGAGGATCACTTCGGCGGCAGGAGAATGAGCTTCAACCCCATGAGTGAGAGCTTCTCGTAGTTGTTGCCGAGTAAGATCTAAGCGTTTGGAGAGAGGTTGCCACCAAGCGGCCCGAGAAGAGCTCCAAAGCTCATTGATGTGGTAGTAGCCAGAAACTCCAAGTTGCGAAAGCCATTGTGCCGAATGGCGTTCGCCAGGATTTCGAGCTTGAATGGAGATTTGATCACCGAGTCGCACCCGAACTCGATCTCCTTTTTGAAGGGTCTTGGCACCCCAATGTTGGCGAGAGGCTAGGGCGACAGTTTCCCTTCGGTAGTCTCTTTTAATAATCAGAGGAGGAAATCGATCTGGATGGTTCTGAGTAACGACACCAGTGATGGTTTGATGAGGAGACAGAGGTTGAGAAAACGGAAGGCAAAAGAGCCCAAAAAGACTCCAAGTCGCGAGAAAGACTCGCAATGGAATGGTGAGGCGGAAGGACTTTTGTAAGGCGAAAGCTACGCCAAGGAGGTAGAGAGGAAGAGAAAGTTGGAAGCCAGCCCCGAGAAGGGATCCCAATGCGAGAGGGGTTGCAGGAGGCAGGCGAGGCTTCATCAAAAAAAAGCGTGACCCCAGAAGGATCACGCTAAGAGAGAAAAAATTAATTTTAACTTCGCTTATTTACCAGAGTGGTAATCAACAGTTGGGATTTCACCGAAAGTTGGAAGAGGGCGTAATGCAGGAGCACTTGCTTCGCCTGTGCAGCATCCACAAGAAGTGAAGCTAAAAGATCCAATTGCGAGCGCGACCATTGAGATAGAAAGAACAATCTTTTTCATAAGTAATAGTCTATAGAAGTCTGAAATCAGATGATCCGTCAAACAGGAAAGTGGGAAACTCTCTTTTCCAGACTTGAATCAGTGATGATCCTGATGATGGTTGTTGTTTTCGATAGGAAGACTTGGCAGCTTTTTAGATTCGTAAGCGTTCGTGTTTATCGCACACGAGCAAATGAGAAGAGAAGAGAGTAATAAACCAAACGCTTTCATATGAAATAAAGAAAAAACCTCTCGCGGAAAAATACCGGAGAGGTTTCAAATAAAGGGTTTACTTAGAAGGTGCGATGTATGTTTGAGGGGTGCTTGGAGCAGCACTTGAGCAGCACGAAGAAACGGTAGCAAGAGCCAGAGCAGATAAGGTAACAAGGGTGATTTTAAGTAATTTCATAAGGTATGATGTTATTAAGGTTGGGAGAAAGAGAATGCCTCTTTCAAAGATGATAATAACTAGAAGGGCGGGAATCGATCAAGCTTGAAAAGGGAAGAAGGTTGGGGATCTGTGATTCTGTCGAATGGATTTAGTCGCGGATCGTTACTCATCCTTCTTGATTTTCATGAGAGATGAAGGCATCGTGCGCCTCTCATGAGTGCCGCACCTCACCTTGCTATCGTGGGCGCGACCGGAGCGGTCGGCGTCGAAATGCTCGAATGCCTTGATCAAAGAGGTTTTTCTTTTTCTAACTTAACTCTTTTAGCGTCAGCTCGCTCTGCGGGGAAAAAAGTCGCTTTTCAGGGGGAGGAATATACGATTAAGGAACTGACTCACGAGTCTTTTAAAAATATTGATATTGCCCTTTTTAGCGCTGGAGGAGGGATTTCATTAGAGTATGCACCAAGTGCGGCGGCAGCAGGGGCGGTGGTGATTGATAATTCTTCTGCTTTTCGAATGGATGCAGAGGTTCCTTTAGTGGTGCCAGAAATTAATCCAGAAGCGGCGAAAAATCGCCCGAAAGGAATCATTGCGAACCCTAATTGCACCACCATTATTACCTTAATGGGGCTCTATCCGCTTCATCAGGCTTTTGGTTTGAAATCGATTATTGCTTCCACTTACCAGGCCGTTTCAGGAAGTGGCGCACAAGGGATTATCGAATTGGACCAACAAACGAAGGCCCTTTCGAATGGGGGAGAAGTTCAGCAAAATGTTTATCCCCGTCAGATCGCTTATAATGTGATTCCTCATGTCGACTCATTCACGGAGAATGGTTACACCAAGGAAGAGCTGAAAATGCTTAATGAAGGGCGTAAAATTCTCGATTTACCAGATTTGAACGTTACCTGCACTTGCGTGCGCGTTCCTGTGCACCGGTCACATTCGGTTTCACTCACCGCTCAGTTTGAGAAGCCTGTTTCGGTAGAAGCAGCACGGGCCGTTTATACAGATGCTTATCAGGGAGTTCAATTAGTGGATGATCCGCAGCAAGGAATTTATCCTGTTCCTCTCGATACGACGAATCAGGATGACTGCCGGGTGGGGCGTATTCGCCAAGATGCAGTGGTCGATAACGCCCTCGCTCTTTGGATTGTAGGAGATCAAGTCCGTAAAGGAGCGGCTCTCAATGCAGTGCAAATTGCTGAAATTCTCTAAAATACCTTTTTGCACAAGTGTCTGACCTAAAGTCTTATTTGAAAGAGCAAATCGCTCTTGTTGATGCTGCTCTTGATGACTACCTCCCGGAAGCCGCATTGGCTCCGAGCTTGGTTCACGAAGCGATGCGATATTCAGTTTTTGCAGGGGGAAAGCGGCTCCGGCCCATTCTTACTCTTGCTGCTGCGGAGGCTTGTGGAGGGCGGTTAGAGGCAGCGATGCCGGGGGCTTGTGCCGTCGAGGTGATGCACACTTATTCTCTCGTGCACGATGATCTTCCTTGCATGGATGATGACGATCTCCGCCGTGGCCGCCCGACAAGCCATAAAGTTTATGGAGAAGGAATGGCAGTGCTTATTGGAGACGCTCTTCTCACCGAAGCTTTCGCGATGATTGCAAGTATTTCGGAGAATGATACCTTCACGGTAAAGGATTACCTCAAACAGTTTGCGAAAACGGGAGGAAGCTGTGAACTGATCGGAGGCCAAGTTTTGGATCTCGAAGGGGAGGGGAAGACCTTATCGCATCAGGAACTCATCAAAATTCATGAAGCAAAGACGGCGGCTCTTCTGGTTTGTTCCCTTCGCCTAGGAGGAATGTCCGCCGCTGCGAGTGACGATCAGCTGCAAGCTTTGACAGACTTTGGGTATCATCTCGGGCTCGCTTTCCAGGTCATTGACGATATTCTTGATGTCACACAGTCAACGGAAGTGCTTGGCAAGACCGCCGGGAAAGATGAAGCGACGGATAAAGCCACTTACCCTTCGATCTTAGGATTAGAAGAATCCAAGCAAGAGGCCGCTCGTCTGACGCAACAGGCTCTTGAGGCTCTCAAGCCATTAGGAAAGAAAGCTCATCGGCTTGAACAAATCGCACATTACCTCCTGAAAAGGGAAATGTGAGAGGTTCGACTCACCTTGATTAGTGGCAGAGAGGGCGGCAAAGTTTGACGATATCAGGATCGACCTGATGTTTTCCATCCGTCACTTCGTGGATAGGCTTGCGAGCAAAGCTTCCGTCTTGGTAGACCATAATGTTATTTGTCTGTCCTTCGAGAAGGCTATCAACCGCAGCAACCGCAAATTTATAGGCCATGATACGATCATGAACGGTAGGAGAGCCACCGCGTTGCACGTGACCAAGGATTGTTAAGCGAGTGTCCATATCCAAGGTATCAGAAAACCAACGAGTCATGTATTCGCCCATATTGGTTCCTTCGGCCACAATCGCTAAAAAGTATCGACGCCCGTTTTCTCGTTCTTTTCTTAAGCGCTCACCAATCGCTTCGAGATCGTAGTCCATTTCTGGAACAAGGCAGATTTCTGCACCTGTTGCGAGGGCACTGACCATTGCCAAATAACCACAGTGTCGTCCCATTGTTTCGATAACGAAAGCGCGGGAAAAGGAATGAGCTGTATCGCGAATACTATCGATCGAAGAACGAATCATATTCAAGGCCGTATCAACGCCAAGACAGTAATCAGTCCCAGGAATATCGTTATCAATGGTCGCGGGAATTCCGGCAAAAGGAACGCCGAAATCGTTATAGAATTGATTAAGAGCGCCAAAGGAACCATCTCCTCCAATCACAATAAGCTTATTAATGCCTCGTTTTTGGAGGTTCTGATAAGCTATCTCGCGATATTGAAGCTCGAAAAAACGCTTTGAACGGGATGACCCGAGCATTGTTCCGCCACGGTGAAGAATTCCGGAAACAATACTTGGAACCGCCTCTTCGATTAAGTCATCGATTAATCCACGCAGACCGTCGTAAACGACATACGGCTTCAACCCCTTACTTCTAGAATAATCAACGGCGCATTTTACGGCCGGGTTCATTCCTGCTGAGTCCCCGCCTGAAGTCATGATTGCTACTGATTCCACGTCGCAACCAATAGCACTCCTTTCTCAATGGTCAATACCCAAGCCAAGAAGAAAGAAAGGATTTTAAGAGAACTCAGCAGAAGCCTATTTTCATCCTGGAAAGAGATTTGTTCTGATCTATCGTGAATTCTTTATGACCACGCCTCTTTTGATTAATGCTGCAGATAATTTACGGGAGAAGTTAGCTGGAATGGCGTTTCCTGCCCCTGTGCAGGCGACTTATAATCCTCTTGAATACGCTTGGGAAAGGCACTGTGATTATTTGGAACGTTGTGGAACGGGGCGTAAAAAAGTGTTATTTTTGGGAATGAATCCTGGGCCCTGGGGAATGGCGCAGACGGGAGTGCCTTTTGGAGAAATTCCTGCCGTGCGAGATTGGATGGGGATTCACGGACCCGTTGGGAAGCCGGTGCGAGAGCATCCTAAACGCCCCATTATGGGTTTTGAATGCGAAAAATCTGAAGTGAGCGGGCGTCGGCTCTGGGGAATGTTCGCAGAACGTTATCCAAAGGCGCCTGATTTTTTTAAAGATCATTTCGTGGCGAATTACTGTCCTCTCGTCTGGATGAGTGAAACGGGGGCAAATATTACCCCTGATAAGCTCCCGAAGACCGTGATGGCGCCTGTAGAAGAAGCATGCTTTGAGCACTTGCAGACGATCATCCAGATTCTGGAACCCGAGCATTTGGTTGGAGTCGGAGCCTACGCTGAGAAAAAGCTGACTCTCGTTGCTCAAAAAATGGAGCAGTCATTTCATATCGGTAAAATCCTGCACCCTTCACCGGCATCTCCTGCCGCTAATAAAGGGTGGCCACACAAAGCCATCGAGCAAATGGAGGCACTGGGCCTTTGGTGAAGAAAGGTCAGCTCATTCATGAGTTCAATAGATAAAGAAAAAGCGGTTTTTTTCAAACTTCTCTATTTCGATTAAAGATTATTTAAATTATTTGAATTGATATGGCTATTATTTCTCATTTGCCTCTCCTCGATAGCTCTTGTTTGGAAACAAAGCCTGTGTGACAGGCGTTGAATCAAGCTCATCGCTTATGTGGGACTTTTCCTAATCCCCAATTATTGATTTCGTGAGGAATAAGTCCTGCTTTGTGCTCTCTCAGCAATTAGATACTCATTTTACAATGTCACAGATTTTTCATTACGACCTTATTATCATAGGAGGAGGCCGGGCTTCTGGGCTTGCGATTGCAGCAGCAAAGGCAGGGAAGAAAGTGGCGTTGATTGAAAAGGATCTTCTCGGGGGCACTTGCCCTAATCGAGGCTGTGTTCCTTCGAAGCTTTTACTCGGTTATGCCGAGGCCGCCCAACGAGTGAGAGAGGCTGGGCTTCATCATATTGAGGCTTCAATTAATGAAATTGATGTGGCTCAGGTGTTTAAAGAAACAAATGAGTGGTCATCACAAGTGGACTCTCGTTACGAATCTCGTCTGCCAGATAATGTGACTCTTTATCGGGGAGCAGGCTCCTTTCGGGATGACCATACAGTGGAGGTGAATGGGGAGCTTTTGAGTGCAGGGCAGATTGTGATTGCGACAGGTGCTCGTCCACGCCCAGCTCCTTATCCAGAGTTACCAGTATGGACGAGTGAGGATCTTTTCCCTCTTAAGGGGAGTGTTCCTTCTTCGATTACGATTGTAGGAGGAGGATTCATTGCGACAGAACTTGCTCATTTCTTTTCTGCAGTAGGAATAAAAACCACTCTCTTAGTAAGAGGGGAGCGATTACTTCCAGGAGAAGATGCTGAAATCTCTCAAATTTTTACGGAAGAATTTTCCAAGAAAGTTTCTGTTCGGTTAAAGACCAGCATCGTGGATGCTGGCTATGATGGTTCGCAGTTTACGATGGGCCTCAATGATGGCTCGACTCATCAATCGGAAGCTCTTTTGTATGCGATTGGTCGGATTCCTAATACAGACCATATTGGTTTAGAGAAAACTGGGATTGAGACCGATCAGGGTGGTTTTATCAAGCGGGACTCTCGGCTTCAGACTAAGATCCCAGGAGTGTATGCGATTGGTGATGTTGCCGGAAAATATCAACTCCAGCACGCGGCTGGGTTTGAGGTTCATTATTTACGCCAGATTTTACTCAAAGGGCATGATGAAGATTTTAATGAAGGGGCCATGCCTCATGCGGTGTTTACGAATCCAGAAATTGCCTCAGTGGGGCTCACAGAGGAGGAAGCCCAGCAGCAAGGCTTACCTTATGTAGCAGTGACAGAAGATTGGCTGGCCTCAGCTCGTGCGATGTCAACGAAGCTGACATACCCTCGGACAAAATTAATCATTCGCCGGGAGACTTTTGAAATATTAGGGTGTCATCTCATTGGGCCGGAAGCGTCAACCATGATTCATCAAATTTTGATGCTGATGCATCTCAAAAATGATATTCGAGAAATCCCAAAGATGATCCATATTCACCCAGCTCTTCCGGAGGCACTACTTGCGGCGGCAGTAAAGGCGATCAACCAAATTAAATCTCAATCTTTTTCATGAATTCTTATACCAAAGCAGCATTAGTAGCAGATGCTCTTAATCTCGGGCCTCATTGGGTTTATAATCAAGATAAGCTCGCGAGGATTTATTCCGATGGCGTCTATACTTTGACTGATCCCGCGAGCTCTTATCATCCCAATCGCTCGGCTGGCCAGCTAACTCATCTTGGGGATCAAACTTATTTTTTGGCGCAGTCGATTGAGGGGGCCGATGGCGTTTTCGACTTGAATCTTTGGCGAGATTTCTGGTTAGAAAAGATCTCTCATTATGATGGTTATATGGATCATTCGATGAAAGTGACCTTAGAACAAAAGGGAATGACGCCATCAGATTCCGACGAGGTCTCAGGGGCCGCTCGCTTGGCTGCTCTTTTAGACCTTCCTCTTGATTTGGAAGAGATGATTTTAGCAGCACGTCAACAGGCTTCTTTGA
Organism: uncultured Verrucomicrobiales bacterium; assembly: GCA_937951675.1. Classification (GTDB taxonomy): domain Bacteria; phylum Verrucomicrobiota; class Verrucomicrobiia; order Verrucomicrobiales; family Akkermansiaceae; genus CALFBI01. The sequence continues at coordinate 46,047 of CALFBI010000002.1, read as the reverse complement.
CTCATGGTGCTCCCGAAGTTTCGGAATTAGCGGAGTTTGTTGTGCGTGCCGTATTCCATATTAGAGAAGGAGTATCTATTCCTCATTCTTTAGAGCAAGCAGCTTTGGACGGGGAGTATCACTTTCTAGATCCTTTGACTTATCTTCAAAAAGCAAAAGAGGCAGACCCTTCAGAGCATTTGACAGAGGCAAGTGAGTTCGGACTGACTTGTCATTTAAAGGATGCATTTCCATTGATTCTCTACTATGCATTTCATTTGAGTGATTCATTTGAGGAGGCTTTAAGTAGAAATGCCCTTGCGGGTGGCGACAATACGGCACGTGCGATCATTTTATCGACCTTTTTTGTAGCACGAGATGGAGATGTGGGAGCGGCATTATTTCCTAAACTTCGTCTGGAAGAAAAAGAAGTGTTTAAACCAGGCTCAAACTCTTTAGGTATTCAGGGAGAAAGAGGATTGCTTTCAGGAGTGCTTGAGATGCCGGACGCGCCCCCTATTGCAACTGCGATTTTTGCACATTGTTTTACTTGCGGCAAAGATTTCTTATCGGGGAAAAGACTTTCAAGTGAGCTGGCTAAAAAAGGGATTGCAACTCTTCGAATTGATTTTTCTGGGATTGGGCAATCAGAAGGAGATTTTGTAAATTCTTCGTTCCTGACAAATGTTTCTGATTTAGTTTCAGCATCTCAATGGTTAGAGTCTCATTTAGAAAGCCCTCAATTATTAGTAGGGCATTCTTTAGGAGGAGCTGCGGCGCTTGTAGCAGCGGGGCAGGTTTCTTCGGTTAAAGCTGTTGCTACGGTTGGAGCCCCCGCGGATCCTGCTCACGTGACTCATTTGTTTGAAGATCGAATTTCTGAAATCAGAGAAAAAGGGAAAGCTGAAGTCATTCTCGCTGGGCGCACGTTTACGATCGGCGAAGGCTACCTCAAAGCTCTCGAAGACCATAATCAACAAAAGCACCTTCGAGGTTTAGACGGAGTTCATAAATTGATTTTACACTCCCCGCAGGATGAAGTTGTTTCGCTAGAAAATGCAGGAGTGATTTATTCCGCATTATCACACCCAAAATCTTTCATTGCACTTGATCGATCTGATCATTTACTCACCAAAAAAGAGGACTCGAAATATGTTGCTGAGATGATCGCGATGTGGGCGTTTCGGGCTCTTGGTAAATAGAGGGACTGCTTTTTCCAAATATTTTTACTGCTGAAATAGTAATCTACGCATCTCAGCGGGATGAGATGCCAAATCCCGAATTTGGTATTGATTGAGATATTCCCAAAAAGCATTTTGGGCTCCTCCAAGCATCCCTCGGAGTTGACAGGCGGGCGAGATCACACAGCTAGGGAGTTTTCCCGCTCCTTGGCATTGAGCCGCTTCTTCCGCCGGTTCGAGCGATTTCATCACATCACCGATTTTGAGGGAGAGAGTTTCTTCTTTGAGTCTTATTCCGCCACCTCTTCCACGAGTGGAATCGATCAGCCCCCGCCTGGTCATTTCCTGGCTGACTTTATTGAGGTGGTTGACGGAGAGCTGAAAGGCCTCTGCAATTTTTCGGGTCGATACCGACTCTTCCTCGGTCAGCTGGAGGTAGAGTAGGATGCGAAAAGCATATTCAGTGGCGTAGTTCAATCTCATGTCGAATAGGAAAAAAGGGTAAGGCTTTTTTTCTCAAGGGACAAGTTTAAATAAGATTCCAAAATGCGTATTTAAAGGTTGCTTTAAATAAGACTTTAAAATACCTATTTCTTCAATATGAGCCACCACTTATCACAGAGCACGATCGAAACAGTGAAAGCAACGATTCCTTTTCTTCAACAAAACGGAGAGGCCTTGACTCGCCATTTTTACCAAAGACTTTTTGAAGGCAATCCAGAGGTGAAAGCATTCTTTAATGTCTCGAATCAAGAGTCGGGAACGCAGCAGCGAGCATTAGGAGGTGCGATTTGTGCCTTTGCCCAGAATATCGAAACCCCTGAAGTGCTTGCAGCAGCTGTGAGCCGGATTGCCAATAAACACGCTTCTCTTGGAATTAAGCCTGAGCATTATCCCATTGTAGGGGAGCACCTATTAGGCTCTATTGATGATCTTTTGAATCCTGCTCCCCCAGAGATCTTAGAGGCCTGGGGTCAGGCCTACGGGTTTTTGGCAGAGGTGATGATCGGGGCGGAAGATGAGATCTATACAGAGCAGGAAACCAAAGTAGGAGGATGGGCCGGGTTCCGCTTTTTAGAGGTCGTGCGTCGAGAGCAAGAAAGTCAGTGGATTACTTCATTTTATCTGAAGCCTACGGATGGGAAACCGCTACCACCCTTCCAGCCGGGTCAGTATTTGACGGTAAGAGTGCCGACCCCATTTTCAAATACCCCCGGAGAGCCTGCCACCACCCTGCGGAATTATTCTCTCTCAGGTTCCCCAGACTGGGATTGCTACCGGATCAGTGTGAAGCGTGAAGTCCCACACCATGCAGACACACCAGAAGGGTATGTTTCGAGTCATTTACACACCAAGGTATCAGTAGGCGATTCTCTAGAGATTGGACCTCCGTGTGGAGACTTCTTCCTTCAAGAGCATGATCCAGAAACGCCGATTTTACTCCTTTCAGGCGGAGTGGGGATTACCCCTTTAATGTCGATGCTTCATCAGATTGACCAAAATCCAGTCACTTTCTTACATGGAGCGATTTCTGGAGAAAACCATGCTTTAAGAGGAGAAGTCGAAGAGCTTGTTTCTCAGCGAAGTCATACGAAAGCTCATTTCCGCTACAGCACCCCGACGGAACAGGATCAACAAGAGCAGCATCATCACAGTGAGGGGTATTTTACGCCTGAATTCCTACAGGATTTCATCACCCCTCAAACGGAGGTTTATTTCTGCGGCCCTAAAATCATGATGAAGCATGTGCTTGCCGCCCTCCGGAAATTCGAGCATCCAGATGATCAAATTCACTTTGAATTTTTCGGTCCCCAAGAGGAGCTGGAGGACTAATGATCTGAAATCCCTTTTCTTTCCTTACGACCAATCGACTTCGACTTCTTCGACTCTTCCGCTGCCGTCATCGAATTTAATGTGTCCATGCTGAACGCCATACTCATGGACACATTTGGTGACCTTTACGTCGTAGGCGCAGTATTCGACGATTTTCATCATGGGTTCAATTTCGCCTGTTTTTTTGTATTCTTGCCACCATTTGAGAGCATCAATCCCTGCCGCGCTTTTCCCGGTGCCGAGTGACCCTGCTGCGACATATTCGAGTTTTAATCGACGTCCGACGCGTTGTTCGATGTCGAGCATCATATCGAGGTTAACGGTCTGGGAAGCCAGGTCGAGAATCGTATGCCCTTGGAGAACAGGGTAATCGAAGTAGAGGTGATTGTATCCTACGACCAAGTCGGCTTTGAGAAGGAGCTGAATCAGAGCCTCTGAATCGTGTTCTTGGTAAAGATGATAATCTCCAGTGCGAGTGCTGTAGGCGACTCCGATCGAAATACCCATTTTATCTTTATTTGCGGCACCACCAACGTCTCCAAAGCTTTTTTTGGTTTCGAGGTCAAAGTAGACAATATCTTTCACTGTGATGTCAGGTTAGATGGAGAAGGGGAGACTTCACAAGAGATTCTCAAAGCAGAAACATTTTTTTGCATTGTTCAGAGATTCGCAGGTTTGATCATACGGATTGAGTCTAAGCTTTTACCTTCAGCTTCCCATTGTCGTTGAAAATCCGTTTTTGGATAGAAAAAGGCGTCTTCGGGCCACTCTGCTTGAATGAGGGAGCCTTTATATTGATTAGCCTGCTCGAGCGACCATTCATAATACTCATCATGATCTGTCTTGAAGAGGAATTCTCCTCCTGGTTCGAGGATGCTTTCCAGCGAGTTAAGAAAGGAGGGGCGGAAAAGACGGTGCCGGTGGTGCTTCTCTTTTGGCCAAGGGTCAGGGCAGAGAAGGTGAACTCGCGAGATGGAACTGAGGGGGAGCAACCATTCCGCCACATATTTACTGTCGAGGCGGAGAACTTTAACGTTAGTGAGACCACGAAGTTCTGCTCGGCGGCTGACTTTTCGGACTCTACCGAGGAGTCTTTCCACCCCAATAAAGTTCCGCTCAGGGAACTTTTCGGCCATATCGAGAAGAAAAGTGCCTTCGCCGCACCCTAAATCGACTTCGAGGGGTGCCTCATTTTCAAAAATCTCCTTTTTTTCGAGCCGTCGGAAGTAATCTGACGGGATAAATTCGTGATTTTCCCGCTTTCTGGGGCGAATCGAGGTGCTCATGCCGGTTTATTTGCCATGTTCCTCATTTAGAAGCACTATTTTTCTTCGCGATGCTTGACGCATTTGCCTCCTCATTTTTACTATAGGCAGTAGACCAATCACTCAAACAATCACGTGGACCTCAAAGACATTCGCAAAATCGTAGAGCTCATGAACGAGCATGGACTCTCTCACTTCTCTCTAGACAAGGATGAGTTCAGCATAGAACTCAAAAAAGGAACAAGCGGAGAAGACTTGAAAGAGCTTCTCTCCTCTTTGCCTTCAGTCTCTGCAGCTCCAGCCCAAGTGGCGGCGGCTCCTGTTGCCGCTGCTCCTGTTTTGGGAGCAGGCGCACCTGCTGCAGAAGCACCTACAGGAGAAGAAATTTCCTCCCCGATGGTAGGAACTTTTTATCGGAAACCGGCTCCAGATGCTCCGGAGTTTATTAATGTCGGGGACACGATTTCTGAAGGTCAGACCCTTTGTATCATTGAGGCCATGAAGGTAATGAATGAAATTAAGGCTGAGAAATCAGGCACGATCACCGAGATTTGCTTAGAAGATGGCACGCCGGTTCAATTTGGAGATGCCCTTTATCGTCTCAGCTAAGCTTTCCTACTTATATGTTTAAGAAAGTTCTGGTTGCGAACCGAGGCGAGATTGCGCTTCGTATCATTCGAGCTTGTCGTGAGCTCGGGGTGAGTTCTGTGGCGGTTTATTCAGAGGCCGATGTGGACTCGATGCATGTGCAGCTTGCTGATGAGGCCGTTTGCATTGGCCCTGGCCCGAGTAAGGATAGTTATTTGAAACCAGATCGGATTATTGCTGCTGCCGAGATTACGGAAGCGGAAGCGATTCATCCAGGGTATGGGTTTCTTTCCGAAAACGCTCGTTTTGCGGAGATTTGCGAAGATGCGGGGATCAAATTCATTGGCCCGTCTCCTGCCGTGATTCGTAAAATGGGAGATAAGAATGAAGCGCGTGCTTCAGCGATGGAAAATGGGGTGCCTGTGACTCCAGGGTCTAAAGGAATCTTAAAAGACGAAGAGGATGCGAAAAAAGTCGCGCTTGAGATCGGCTTGCCCGTTATGATCAAAGCGACAGCTGGGGGTGGAGGGCGTGGCATGCGGCCTGCATTTACGGAGGAGGAGATTATTTCGCAGTTTCAAGCGGCTTCAGCAGAGGCAAAAGCCTGTTTTGGGAATGGAGATTGTTATATCGAGAAGCTCGTTCTCGATCCTCACCACATTGAATTTCAGTTGATTGCGGATAGTCATGGAAATGCGGTTCACCTTGGGGAACGGGATTGCTCGATGCAGCGTCGAAACCAGAAAATCATCGAAGAGTGTCCAAGCACCCTGATTTCCGATGAAACTCGCCAACGGATCGGAGAGGCTTCCGTTCGTCTCGTGAAGTCGATTGGGTATGAAAATGCTGGAACGATCGAGTATTTGGTCGATTCCTCTGGGGAGAATTTTTACTTCATGGAGATGAATACCAGAATCCAAGTCGAGCACCCTGTCACGGAAGAGGTGATGGGCTGTGAGCTGATTAAGGAACAAATTCGGATCGCAGCAGGAGAGAAGCTTTCTCATCACGTTTTAGAGGCCACACCTCGCGGGCATTCTATTGAGTGCCGGATTAATGCGGAAGATCCTTATAACAACTTCGCTCCAAGCCCAGGCACCATTTCTCTCTGGTATGCTCCAGGAGGGAAAGGAGTGCGGGTAGATACCCACGTTTACTCAGGCTATACAGTGCCTCCACACTACGATTCGATGATTGCGAAATTGATCGTAACGGCAGCGACGCGTGAGCTTGCGATTGCAAGAATGCGCCGCGCTCTGATGGAATTTATGGTCGAAGGCATCAAGACGACGATTCCTTTCCAACTTGAAATCATTAACCATCCTGACTTTGCCTCTGGTCATTATGACATTGGCTGGGTTGGCCGGTATATCGAAGAAACTCAATCATGATTCGCTCACACCTTGCAGAAGCAACCCTCTACGGTATTCTAGACCTTGGATACGTCGATCGAGGGCGGCTCTTTGAGGTTGCGAAAGCGTTGATAGCAGGAGGCGCGGACCTTCTCCAGCTCCGGGCAAAGGGATATCAACCTAGTGAGATCATCGAAATGGGGGGAGAGGTGAGAGATTACTGTCGAGCTTCTGGGATTCCATTTATTGTGAATGATTTTGCTGAGGCCGCTCTAGAGCTTGATGCGGACGGACTCCATCTTGGCCAAGATGACGGCTCTTATGAAGAAGCTCGTGAGAGGGTTGGCGACCATATGATTTTGGGGCGTTCAACACATTCCCCAGAGCAGGCCCTTGCCGCAACTAATTTTGATTATATTGGTTTTGGCCCTCTTTTCCCGACTCCAACTAAAAAAGGTCGCCCTGGAATTGGTCTTCAAGACCTTGCGGCCGTGCAAGCATCAATAGGTTCGCAACTCCCCGTTTTTTCGATTGGAGGAGTGAAGCGAACAAACTTGTCTGAAGTGCTTGCCGCAGGAGCGCGCCGAACCGTTATCGTATCGGACCTCCTTACCGCTTCCAATATTAGGTTGGCGACTCAGGAGGCGAAAGAAATGTTGAGGGTCGCGAATGAGCAGTAGAAAGAGCCTGTTTTACGGCTGTTTTTTCGAGATAACTGACAGAACGTCAGCAGCCTGTTTAGTGGTTGAGGCGGAAAGATCGCTCCAGACTAATTTCCCTTTTTGGAATAAGAAAGCCTGCCTTTTAGAAAGTCCGACTCCAGGATAGGTAGGAACTGCGAAAGACTTAATGACAGTTCCTTCTGTGTCTGCGAGAAGAGAAAAAGGGAGTTTGTATTTTTCGCGAAACTTTTTTTGAGAAGCAGGAGTGTCTTTTGAAACACCAAACACGGTCACGTTTTGTTCGGCCAAAGAGGCAAAAGCATCGCGTAAAGAGCATGCTTGGCTCGTGCACCCAGGAGTATCAGCCTTTGGATAAAAGTAGACGAGGACCCATTTTGCAGAACGGTAGTCCGCGAGAGAGATTGTTTTACCTTCTTGGTCAGGACAAGAAACAGCGGGAAGATCAGACCCTAGCTCGATCGCGCCACTTGTTGCGCAAAGAGCGGTCAGGCAGCTTAATAATTTTGAAATCATATCATTAATAAGATGCTATGGTCTTTGATATTAGCAACGAATCTTCTTTCTTTATTAATGAATTTTCATTTTTTTCTTAAAGGTTTAGCTCCCGCACGAAGTCTATTTTGATGTTTAAAAGGGTGATTAAGACTATATCAGTAATCTTTACCTACGTTTTTTATTTTAAAGCTCATAAAATGTTATATATAGGCTATTTATCAGAGCGTTTTTTAGTTTGGAGCTAAACTTTTGAGTTTGAAAGTATATCAGCTTAATAAGAGTAACTTGTTAGTTAACATTTGTTTATTGATATAAATAGTAAATAAATTGCATAGAAATTATTCTTGAGCCGTTTAGAGACAGGGCATATAGATCCCTTTCCTCTTTGTATAATAATATGAAAAAAATAAACCTCCCCAAACTTACTTTTTTAAGTGCTCTGGCTTTACCGGCGAAAAAATATAAATATATTTTTACTTCATTAGCACTCTTGGCGCCCGTCAATGCCGCTACTGTTAACTTTGATGCATTCCGGTCACAGGCGGGCCAATCAAACCTCCCTATCAATGTCCAATTTTTAAATGCGGTCCGTGCCGCGGGGAATGGAGGCGTTCTCATCCTAGGTCATCGAACCTATACTTCTTCGAAGACTTTTCTTATTGATCGCGATGTGACCGTGATCGGTCAAGGAAGAGGAAAAACGGCTTTGGAAATGTCAGTGACCGGGCGCCGAACCCTTTCGATCGGATCAAATGGCGTGACTGTCAGGAACTTAAGAGTTCGTAATCGTGACAATTTTGGTATTACGACCTTTGGAAAATTCAATGTTTCAATTGAGTCCGTGACAGTTGAAGGAGCTCGCTATGGAATTGATGTTGGATTTGGAGGAAACACTGAAGGGTTGAAAATTGTAGACTGTGAATTTCATCGTATTAGAAATTATGGAGTCTGGTTTATTAGCCGAGATGGGTTTGGCCCTAGCCAGAAAGCGAAGCGCTGGCATGGACGTTTCGTGATTGATCGGAATGATTTTTTCACGGCCAATGCCGCACAGCGACAACCACTGGCCGCGATTAACCTCGATTGGGGTAATGAGCGTGCAGCTGATGAAGATTGGGGTGTTGATCATAGTTCGGGAGGTTCTGCGATGAGTCTCATTCGTAAAAATGTGATTCGTCCATCAGGTGAATGGAATATTGCTCTTGCTCGAACTAAAAATATTTTGGTTCAGGCGAACAAATGCCAAGGAGGCACCATTAATGGGTATACGCAGGCCCTTCATATTGAAGATCGCAGTGATAATATCGTAGTGAACTGGAATGAGCTTTTCAATAATATGACAGGGCGTGGTGCTCATGCGGTAGCGGTTGAGGCTTCTAATGTGAACGCTGCGCAAACATGCTCCCGTATCAATATTAGCAATAATAGAGTTCGTTCACGGAGTAGCGTTGCTGCGATCCAGGCGACAGATACACAGGACTTGAGAATCGCGAATAATCGTTTTGAGAATCCACGTGCTTTCCGTGATATCTTTTTATGGGAAAGAGATAGCTCTAGAGTCAATGTGCGTCCTGTCATTGTCGGTAATACAGCTGTGTCAGGAGCAGTGAACATTCAGCAATAAGCCGAAAATTTAATTTTAATTTCTAAATGAGCTCCCTGTAAAATAGGAGCTCATTTTTTTTGGATGATGAAACCTTTTTATTGGAAATTTTTATTTATTTGTCTGTTTTTTGGGGTTTGCGGCCTGAGCTTTGATCTCTTTCGCCGTTCGAAGATCAAACATTCGAATACGGGGGCAGAAGAAATCAGAAGGAAGGAGGGGGATTCCTCAAAATTACAGGGATCGAAACAACAAAGAGCAAAGAACGAGAAGGCTCGTTCCCGTTTCTCTTTGAGTGAAGAAGACGTCTATAATGGGGCTGCCCGAGAAAAATTTCGCCGCAGGCTTTTAAGTGCAATGGAGAGATCTCCTGAAGAGACTCTGCAGGCTCTAGTTACTGATGTAGATCATCATAATCTCTATTTGGTGGTGGAGGCTCTTACCGCTTTTTATAAAGACTCACCGATGATGGAGGTGATCGAAACGATCGAATTTCTAAGGGAAGATTTGGCGGTTCTACATCAGCCACTTGTGGTCTCTCTTTTACAAAATCATGCCCAAAATGCGGAACCTCAAGAATTAGTCCATTTTTTGGAAAAACCAGAAAATCAAATCTTTGGGCTGATGGCGGGACGCGAAGCAGGGGGCCTTTTAGCAAACAAAGAGCCAGAGAAACTGTTATCTTACCTCCAAACGGTAGAAAGCGAAGAGGTCAAACGAGAGCTTCTTACCGGAGCGAGTGTGAGTTGGATGCGGGAAGACCCTGCCCAAGCCTTGGCATATATTCAACAGAATCAAGGTGCTGAATATTTTGAAAGAGCGATCGAAAGATATATTATTGATCAGTCGGATCAAACTCCAGCTTTGACTCTCGAGCTGGCTTTATCGCTCCGGGACTCCGATCAGAGAGCCTTTCTTTTGGGAGATGCGGGGCAGGCTTTTTACAATAGTGATAGAGAAGCCTATTACCAATGGCTGCAAACTCAAACAGCTGAAGTGCAATCTTATTTAAGCCACGAAGAGAAAGCAAAATGGGACGTCTCCAATCAACCGGATGTGGTCGCTTTGACCGCAGAAGAAAGAAGGGAAAAAGATGAGCGTGAGATGAAAGAGGTCGAAGAATCGAACTCGAATTAAATGGGGCGCGCAACCATTTTTCATCGCTAAGTCTCCTTTCATGAGGTTAGGCTAAAGCGATTCAAAGACTAGTTTTTCGCTGGGCTTAAAATCTAACAAGTTTTGAGGGGCGCTGTGAGCTTTTCTAGAAAGGTCTCGGGCCTTTGACAAATATGGAAATTAATGAAATTGATTTTACGGAGTGAGTAGGCCTTTAGAAATAAATGGGCGAATGTTTTTGCTCCATGGACAGCAAGTTTTTCTGAGCTTGGTGACCTACGGGCCTTTTCCTCCTGGGCAAGAAATTGATCATGAGAGAGAGCTTGGCCGGATTAAAAAATTAGGCTTCCATGGAGTGAGAGTTTACTCTTTCCCAACCCATGTTTTTTTAGAGAAAGCGCGGGAGATAGGACTGATCGTGATTTCGGCGGCAGAATGGGAAAGTTATCGGCATTTTAGAGAAGTGCCTCGGTATCTAAGTGAGGGGCGAGCTCGGCTCAGAGCTTTTTTAGAAGATTTGGGAGAACATCCCGCGCTGGGTGCTGTTTTGATTGGGAATGAGATCCCGAGTGATTTGGTGCGTGTGATCGGAGTGGATCGAGTGAAAGAAAGCCTCGAGGGTCTGATTGATTTAGTGCACGAAGTCGCTCCAGGTCTACCAGCAGCTTATGGGAATTATCCAACTACAGAATACCTGGAGTTAGCACCTGCTGATTTTACTGCGATGAATATCTATCTTGAGGCGGAGCAAGATTTTCGGAGTTATTTAAGAAAATTACCCCACCTCTCAGGAGACCGGCCGGTGTTGATTTCAGAAATCGGGATGGACTCGAATCAGCATGGTGAAAAAAAACAGGGAGAGGTTCTGGACTGGATGTGGCAAGCCGCGCAAGAAAGCGGGCTGAGTGGTGCGACGGTTTATTCCTGGTCAGATCTTTGGTGGAATCAAGAGCGCCTGATGCAGGAGTGGGCGTTTGGGATCAATGATGCGGTTTTTGCGCCCAAAGAAGCGTTGGCAACAATGTTAGAAAAATTGGCTCAACCTTGGCCTCCGCAGGCTCTGCGAGAGCGCTTTTTTTCGATTTTGATTTGTAGCCGGAATGGACATACCTACTTGAAGTCCTGTTTGGCAGCTTGCCTAGCACAGCAATATTCCAATTATGAAATCATTCTGGTGGATGATGGTTCAGAGGAGCGATTGGAGAGTCTTGTGCCAGATGATGTGAAGGTGCGGTATTACTATCAAGAAGGGCAGGGTTTATCTGTAGCTCGAAATACAGCAGCTCACTTCGCAAAAGGAGAAATTCTCGCTTATACGGATGATGATTGTGAACCTGACCCCCATTGGTTATTCTGGCTAAATCGGGCTTATCAAGAGGAACTCTATGACGCAATAGGAGGCCCTAATTTGAGCCCTGTGACAGAAGATCGGGGTAAGAAGTTGGTGCAGAGTTTGCCTGCTCACGCCACTCATGTGATGCTAGATGATCAGGAAGCAGAGCATTTGCCAGGGTGTAATCTTTCGGTGAAAAAAGAGGCGTTTGAATCGATTGGTGGGTTTGATCCTATTTTTAAGGCGGCGGGAGATGATGTTGATTTTTGTTGGCGTTTACGTGAGCGGGGAATGAAACTTGGTTTTCACCCTGCTGCTTTTGTATGGCACCATCGCCGGGCCAGCCTTTCTGGTTATTTGAAACAGCAGATGGGGTATGGTCGTGCCGAAGCTTTGCTTTATCAGAAGCACCCGGAGCAATTTGGGGAAGGGGGGATTAAATGGCAAGGTTCTGTCTATTCAGGAGTTCCAAGGCTTTGGCGTTATGGAGCCCGTGTTTATCATGGTTTTTATAGCCAAGAAGCTTATCAAGGCCTCCTTGATTTTGAGCAAGGAGAGGGGCTTTTAGAGAAAGCTTCATGGCGTGACCGCTGCTTGTATCGATGGATTTCATGGTTACAGCCCTGGCTACGGGCCAAAGCTCGCTATCAGGGGGGGGGGAGATTAGCTCTGCCGTTACGCCGGTTGAGGTCCATTTCTCGCTCTCGTCCCGTGTTTGAGAGTGAGATTCTAGCATTTTGGGATCAGAGCGGGATTTTGCGGGAGGAGTTTATCGAAGAATGGGTGCAGCAGGGTTGGGCCCCTTCAGGGGAAGCAGATCTCGTGGCGAACGGGGTGCGCCTTTTTGTGGCAAATGAGCAGGGGAAAAACCCTTTTTTCTGGGTGCGAATCGAGTCGGCGAATGGAGCTCATATGGAAGTGTCGAGAGAGCTTATCGCATTCGCGAAAGGGAAGGGTTGGCACTTGGGTGTGAGTTGACCTAGATTGACAAGGATGTCGCTCCAAACTGCTGATTTTGATTACGACCTACCCGAAGAACTGATTGCTTCCCATCCCCTGGAGAAGCGTGACGATTCTCGTTTACTTTTGGTGAACCGAGCAGAGGGGAAGATTTCTCACCATTTGTTTAAGGATTTACCTTCTCTCTTAAGTCCAGACGACCTTCTAGTTTTAAATGATACTCGAGTCGTGGCAGCGCGATACTTTTCTAATGATGGGAAAATTGAATTAGTTCGCACCGAGGCCTTTTCTGAAACTCGATGGAGATGCTTGGTAAAGCCGGGTAAGAAGATGAAAGTGGGGCGACACGTTGCGATTGGTAAAAGCACGGGAACCGTCATCTCGATCGAAGAGAATGGGGAGCGAATCATCGAGTGGGATCTTCCCGTAAATGAAGAAGAATTTGGGAAATTGGCGCTGCCTCATTATATGGATCGTGATGATGAGCCGGATGATCGAGAGAGGTATCAGACCGTATTTGCTCAGAATGAAGGAGCGATCGCGGCGCCCACAGCGGGCTTACATTTCACGCCAGAAATACTATCTCAGTTTCAGACAACGAGTTTGACTCTGCATGTAGGGGTAGGAACGTTTCGCCCGGTCAAAGCAGAAAATCTCGAAGATCACGAGATGCATTCTGAACAATACGCCCTATCTGCCGAGAGTGTGAAACGGATCCATTTGGCAACTCGAGTGGTCTCGGTAGGAACGACTGTGACACGAGTTTTAGAGCATCTCGGCCGGGATGGGAAAGAGCTGCAAGAGGCAGAAGGGAACACCGATATTTTTATTTACCCTCCGTATCAGTTTCAGGTAGTAGATGCCTTACTGACAAATTTTCATTTACCACAAAGCACTTTATTGATGTTGGTCTCGGCCTTTGCTGGAAAGGACCTCATTCTAGAAGCGTATCAAGCAGCGATTAAAGAGAAGTATCGCTTCTTTAGCTATGGAGATTGCATGCTGATTATTTAATTCAGCATTTTAGTCTTTGATCTCGCCGAGGTATTGCTCGTAATTCTGAACGCCCATGTATCTGCGGATCATATTTGAGGGGGCCGTGCGGGTATCGACGAGAATCAGGGCGTCGAGACAGTTTTGAAAATCTTGATCCACGTTAAACTCTAGAATAGTGGCGTTGAGTTTTAAATACTGCTTTAACAATACTGGAATTCCTTTCCCGTCAGGCTCTACGTCAGCGATGCGAGCAGAGACCTGTTCCATGCTTTCGAAATTCGGACTGATTTCTTCTGCTGAAGAAACTGAAAGGTAAGGGTTGGTGGGTTTAATGTGCTGGCTAAGCTTATCGTTCCAACGGTTTTTTCTTAGAAACTGCACCATGAAATCCTGAGAAAGTGAGGTGTAGTCGTTACTAATACTGACGGGCCCAAAGAGCCTCGAATATTGAGGATATTGAGCGATGTAACTAAAGATTCCCTTCCAGAGGCCTAAGAGAGAATTGATATTTTTTTGGAAATCGGGAGCGACAAAAGAACGTCCCATTTCAAGGGCTGGATTTAAGTCGTCGAGAAAGGGCTGTTCGAAGTCAAAAAGGATCGAGGTATAAAGCCCTTCACGCCCAAATTCAGCGAGGATGAGATCTGTTCGCCCCATTCGGTAAGAGCCTACAATTTGTTTTTTAACAGTATCCCAAAGGAAAAGGTGCAGGTAGTGCTCGTCAAAGCGGTCTAGATCACGCTCGTTTCCGGAGCCCTCACCAACGAGTCTAAATGAGAGCTCTCGAAGGCGTCCGAGTTCAAGTAAGATGTTCGGAATGGAGAGGGGAGGAGCAATGAAAATTTCGAAATCACTTTGTTTCCCCCATGAGTATTGGCTGTTGCCACGGAGTGAGCAGATTTCCTCCTCAAGGATGAGGGGGTCAATCGGAGCAGCAATAGGAGTCACTGGCGAATGAGGTGTCATAGAGCGGTGGTAAAAAACAAACGAGATAAGGTCCCTATCGTATCGATCAAATCAGGAGAAGAGAATCCAAAAAAAATTCGGGGAGAATAGGAAGTCAATCAGTCGGCGAAAGGTTTAGGCCTCAGCACGGTGCTTGAGGGTGGAGGGAGCCACTCCAAAATGTTGAGGAAGTTCGATTTGAGCTCCTTTACAGATCCCTCCGATCATGGCGAAGTGATGAACGGTGTGGCTGACGAGGAATTGGAGTTCTCGCCCCAAGGTTGAAGGCTGCCAAGGGTCAAAAGAAGCATCTCCACAGTCCATTTTAATAAGAAGGCCAATGGGGCACTCTTTCGGAGATTTTTTCGATTTAAGGTCACAAAGAGCCTTTTGAACTTCTTCGATTTTCTGGAGAGCGACTTCTTTTTTGTTTTCTAAAGTGAAATCTCTTTGTCGGCAGTCATAATCAATTTTCCCTTGAGCAAGGCCATCTAGGAAAGATTGATAATGTTCGAGGCAGTGGCGAAGATGGCCGCCAATCGTCGAGTTATAAAAGGTCGGTGCTGGGCACGCGAAATCACACTCTCTTATTTCAAGGAGGAGTTGCCTCGCTTGAGAAAGAAAGTGGCAGTTGGCATCAATGAGGTCCTTCATGCGGAATTAGTTGTGCTATGAGATGAAGAAAACGGCAAGATATTCCTCACGATCTCTTGCGAAGTTTTTCGACGAGTTCTCTGGCCTCTAAAATGACCTGAGATCGGTCTAAATGTTCAAAATGAGTTAAGGGGCCTGCTAGAAAGCGTAGAGTCTGCTTTCTAGCACCTAAAAAAGCGCGCGGAATCAAAATGGTTCGGAGCAGGGGAGAAAGCTCTCCAAAGAAGTGAAACCAGGGAGAATTTCCTCCTAAAAAAGCGAGAGGAAGAACGGGGACTTTTGTTTTGGTGATGAAAGATCCAATATGCGTGGACCATTCTGGATCTCTAATTTCGCCTTTTTCCCAATCCCAGCGCGAGACGGCTCCGGCGGGAAACACTCCAAGAACACCTCCTTCAGCAAGATGTTGATGGGCTTTTTTGAGAGAGGCTATATTTCTTCGAGCGGCTTCTTTTCCGGAGAGAATATCGAGGGGAAGAATCCATTCGGAAATGCCTGGAAGTTTCGCAAGTTCGGCATTCGCTAAGATGAGAGTATCCGCCCGGCGTTCAGAACATAGGGAGGCAAGGGCGAGGGCATCGACTCCGCCGTAGGGGTGGTTTGCAATGACGAGACAGGGACCACTTTCGGGAAGTTGAAATCGGTTTCCTGAGAGAGTGATCTGCAGGAGCCGTAGCGTGGCGGAAAAAATGGTTTCGTTTTCTCGGCGCGAGGCACAGGCTTCTGCTAGGGTGAGACGCACTTGGGGAAGAGCGAGTAGGTTCTCAATTGTCTCGCGAATATGGGCCTTCCACCCTCCTCCCTGTAGAATGGGGAGAAGGGAGGAAAGATCTCCAAACTGTGATTGTTGATCAGCCATAGTCTAAGTCATCCGCTTCGAGCCAAGAGTGACTCCGGTGTTGTTTGAGAGTGTGTAAAATAGCTCGAAGGGGGGTCGTAGGAGATCCTTTGGAGTGGTATTCGGCTCCTATTTTACAGGCTCGATTCCAGTGACTACAGAGATCCCACATACCTCGGAAGTAAGAGTATCCAGGTTGGTAAATATGGGCCGGTTCTCCTGTGACCCCATTCATTTCAAGAATGACAAGCCCTTTGCCTTGTTGCAGGTCTTTCAGGGAAGGCACTTTTAGGTCGTATCGGCCAAACCCAATGCCATTTGATTCTACCAGCTTGGAAGAGAAAGCTTCAACCGTTTCAGCGAGGGACAAAGTGAGGAGGTCTCGTTCATCAGTAAAGACGGCCCCGCGGGCATGTGTTCCGATTTCTACGAGCGAGAAGCGCTTTTTAGAAGGTAAGACCGAGCTCAGCTGTTCCCCGTATTTTTCGAGATAGTAAGGCGCCATCATGACAGCTCGCGGGTCATTGAGGATCAGCTCTTCGAGGGTGCTTGTTCCATCCCCAGTGAGGAATTGAGGGACTTTTTGGGAAAGAGAGCGGATTTGCCCCTTGGCTTCACTAGGTGACTTGGACCAATGGAGTCCGAACTCAAGCCCCCCGATGAATTCTTGTGCGATGGATTCTCCATGGAAGGCGTGAAGCCATTCGTTCAGGGCGGCTTGATGGCGGATGACTTTGACTCCTTTCCCTCTCTCGCCTAGATCCGGCTTCATCACGATCGGGTAATCGAGTTGGGAATGAGCCATCCATGATTCGACCGCAGATTGCCGCGTTTTTAAGTCTTCGTTTTCTTCGAGGCGCAGGTATTGAGCAACCCGCATCTTTTCAGGATGAGGAGAGGTGAATAAATCGAGAATGAGTCCCTTGGATTCCATAGCGATGCCACTTTGAGGAATGCTTGGATTAGAGGCGGTAAAAGGGGTTAAATGTCGATATTTGAGAGCCTGCCAGAGCACTGCTAAAAAGACAGGAGGGTAGACGGCCCAAATCGGCCAGAATTCCCATCGTCGAATTCGATAAAAAGAGCTTAGAAGAAGTCGTCGCCCTCGCCAAGTAAAGCTCGGGAGAAGAACTTTAACGATTAATAGTAGGGCCAGAATGAGAGCAATGAGAATGGGCCAAGCCCATTTTTCGTAAAAGGAAAGGTAGTGGAAGACTTTTTCGCCGGCCCAGTAAGAGCCCCCCACTAAAAAGGGCGCCCAGAGGGTCACGGCTATTAGGAGCCAGAAGGCGAATTTTTTGAAACTCCACCCGACATAGCCTGCCGCAATATAAGAAGGAAGCCGAACTCCTGGGGCAAATCGGGAGAGAAAAAGCCAGAAGCTCCCGTAAGTATCGTAAAAACTTTTACCTCTCGCCACGCGGGTGGGAGTAACCATTTTACGAAGCCATTTCCAACGGGCTCCGGTTCGTTGAGCAAATCTACCAGAGAGGTAGAGAAAGACGTCACCGGTCCAGATTCCAACTCCACAGGCAACCACGGCGGCAGGCAGTGGGATCCAACCCTTTGCAGCTGCGATTCCTGCCCCAATACAGGCCATGTCTTCGCTGAAGTAGGTCATCAAAGCGAACAAGGCTAAAAGAAGCCATGGCTTCGTCGCCACATTTTCGATGACATCCCAGAAGGGAAGACTTGCTATAAACTCCATAAACGTTGGGGAGAGCCTTAAAAAAAAATCTATGAGAAGCAATGCCAAGCTCGAAAATCATAATATCGACGGATGTCGTATTGAGATGATTGACGACCAGATCTTCATCCTTCTATGCTCTTCGCATGGAAGCAGAGGGACCTAAAGTGGGTATTATTATGGGAAGCACATCGGATTGGCCGACCATGGAGTATGCCGCTCAGACACTAGAGAAGCTTGGTATAACTTGGGAAGCAGAGGTGGTGAGTGCGCATCGCACTCCCGAAAAGCTCTGTTCTTATGCGAAAGAGGCTCGTGGTAGGGGCTTAAGTTGCATCATTGCGGGGGCAGGAGGGGCGGCTCATTTACCAGGAATGACCGCGGCGATGACGCCGCTTCCGGTTTTAGGAGTGCCAGTGGAATCAAAGACTTTAAAGGGAGTGGATTCTCTCTTATCGATCGTGCAGATGCCGGGAGGCATTCCGACCGCTACTTTCGCAATCGGGAAACCCGGAGCCATTAATGCCGCTCTTTTTGCGGCGGCGATTCTTGCGACGACAAATTCAGAGGTGGCATCGCAGCTAGATGCCTTTCGTCAGAACCAGACCGATACCGTTCTCGGTGCGTCTCTTCCTCCTCTCTCATGAGACTAAAAGATCAAGTATTAGGCGTCATCGGAGGAGGCCAGCTTGCGCGCATGCTTTGCATGGCGGCGAGGAGAATGGATCTTCGCACCGTGATTTGGACCGGAGGATTGGAAGCTCCTGCTTCTGAAATAGCGGATGAAGTAGTAGATGCTGCTTTTGATGATCCTGCTGGTTGTGTGACATTTTGCGAAAAAGCGACAGTCGCGACGGTCGAGTTTGAAAATATCCCAAAGGAAACCCTCGCTCAAGTCGACGCGGCGATTGGACTTCATCCTTCACCAGAAGCGATTGCGACCTGCCAGCATCGTGAGCGAGAGAAGCTTTTCTTGAGAGAAAATGACATTCCACGTGCTTCTTTCGAAGTGGTCAAAAATGCGCAAGAGTTAGAGCTTGCCGTGAAGCGGGTGGGCCCAGTCTGCGTGATGAAGACCGCCACTTTTGGCTATGATGGGAAAGGTCAGCTCAAGCTTGAGGGGGGAGAAAATTTGGACAAGGCCTGGGAAGACTTTTCTTGTGAGCGAGCGGTGGTTGAAGCCTTTATTCCTTTTGAAAGAGAGTTATCCGTGATGGTCGCTCGTGGAGCAGATGGAAAGATGGTGAGCTACGACCCTGCTGAAAACATTCATCGGCATCACATTCTCGACCAATCGATCGTTCCTGCGAGAGTTGCTCCCGAGATTCTTTTACGTGCGAAGCAGATCGCGGAAAAAGTTGTTCTAGCTCTGGATTATCGTGGGATTATAGGAGTAGAGTTTTTCCTTCTTCCAGATGGAGAGCTTTTGGTGAATGAAATGGCGCCTCGGCCTCATAATTCGGGACATCATACGATTGATGCCTGTGCCATTTCACAGTTTGAGCAGCAGCTTCGAGCCGTATTAGGTCTTCCTTTGGGTTCCCCTCGCCTTCTTTCTCCAGTCGTCATGTTGAATCTGTTAGGCGATATGTGGGAGGACGAAACGACTGCTCCTGATTGGGAGCGACTGTTTGCCGATCAAGAAGCTTTTCTCCATCTTTATGGAAAGGAAAAGGCTCAAGGCCGCCGTAAAATGGGGCATGCTAATTTCTTAGGGGAGTCAATTGAAGAGATTCTCCCGAGAGTGCAGGCCAGTAAAGAAGCCTGGCTGCATGACAATCACTGAAAGTAGCCGCGCTGTTTAGACGTAATGGGCATTTGAAGAAGCTCCATGATCGCGAGCATATCTTCCCATACTTTTCTTTTCGTCTGATTGGCGTGCTGAGTCCGCAAGAGTTCAGAAGGGTGAGAGGAAACTCGTAAAGGAATTCCATCGTAATCAAGCCATTGTTCCGGGGAGGAAGAGAGAGAGAACTCTTCACCTAGGAAACTTTGAGCGACAGTCTCTCCTAGGAGAAGTAAGCATTTGGGCTTGATTACTTCGATTTCAGCTTTGAGGTAAGGGAGGCAAAGGTCGACTTCGGCCTGAGAGGGTTTCCGGTTATTCATCGTTTGCTTCGGAATGGCCGGCCGGTGTTTACAGATGTTAGAAAGGTAGACTTCGGTTCGCTCAATGCCCATCGCTTTTAAGATACGATCGAGCATCTGCCCTGCAGGACCAACAAGGGGCTCACTCTGCAGCTCTTCTTGATGCCCAGGAGCTTCTCCAATGATCATAATGTCGGCGGAAGTATTTCCGGTTGAAAAACAAAGTTTTTCTCTTAGCTGAACCGAAGCGTGTTCATATAAGCGGGCTTCGAGAGCTTGTTGTTTGATTGCCGCGATTTTCTGGTCTGGGGTATCACCCGTTATGGTGAGAGGAAGAGGTGAAGGACTCTTAGCTTTTTGGGGAGCCGCAGAGGGGGAAGAAGAGGGGGCTGCCATCGCGGATGGAGGAGCAGAAGGAGAATGAGAAGGAGGAAGGGGTAGAACTTCTACTGGGGGTAGTGATTCTGTTTGCTGCGGGTGATTGCGTTGGCGGTAAAATGTTCTCAAATGTTTTTTAGAGTCTTCATCGAGTGAAAGATGTGAGACTCCCTTTGCCTGAAGGTTTTTAAGATAAGCTTTGAGTGCTTCCGCCATAGAGTGAAAGCTACCTTGCTCCTCTCAAGAGAGCAAAAAGTTAATGGATAAAAAAAGCTTCAACCTTCGGAGAGGTTGAAGCTTGGAATGAAGGGGCAACAGTAATTATCGTTTGCGCCGGGTGAAAAAACCAAGGCCACCGAGTGCAAGCAGTGCGATTGAGCTTGGCTCTGGAATGCGAGTGACAGTGAGGCGACCAAGTGTCGTATTGCCGACGCCAGCAGCATTAAAGTCAAAAGTAGTGGGGTCAAATCCTGCCGAGGGATTTAAAAAAGCGCTGAAAGGGTTACTTGCACTGACAAGGCTGATATTATTTGCAGTAGAAGTTCCTCCCCCAGGTGTGGAAGGGGTAGTGACTCCGATAATCCCATTTCCTGGAGAAAAGGCGAAATCTTCTGCTTCCGTTCCGGCATCGTAGACTCGGCCGAAGTCCCAGCTCATAGAAGTTCCAACAGCGCCACTCAGAATCGCAGAGATATCAAAGGCGGCATTGTTGCCAATAAACCAATCATTTGAAGGAAGGACCATTGCGGCAAAAGAGAGCATGGTATTAGAAAGGCTGACATTCAGGTCGACACTATTACTAGTTCCCGGAAGAAACGGACCACCATTGGCAATCGTAACGCTATTAACTGATGAAGCGAGCGAGCTTTGCAGCACAGTTGTGTCTCCTACCTCAGCCAGGACTTCTAAGCCTGCTGAAGCTGCTGAACCAGTGTCAAAAAAGTCAACAGAACCGTCGTGGACTGCAACAAGTCCTGGGGCGAGGCCGAGATTAGAAGGTGCTTCAAGGGTGATACGGATTTGTGAGGCATGAGCAATACTCGAGCAAGCGAGGACCCCTGCAGCTAAACAATGTGGTGTTAGATTTATGTTTTTAAAAACCATAGGAGTTGTAGGAATAGGCAAGAGCGATTTTATTCCGAAAGAAGTCACTTTTTTAACCATCCTAGCTCTGGCTGAGAGAATTCATCTGCCATTACAAAATCTCGCATCTCTTATTCTTGCTTCTGAGAAGTGATTCCGACAGGCTAAGGAAGTTCAATTTTAATCACTTCTATGTTCAAGCGCATCAGCAATCTTATTAAGGGTTTTTTCGGTCTTTTTATCGGTGGTATTGAGAAAAAAAATCCACAAGCCCTTCTCGAAGTCGAAAAAGAAAACCTTCGAAAGCAAATTTCAGAATTCAATAAAGGTCTCGCGGCTCACGCAGGCCTCGTTGAGAAATTAATTACGCAGGTAAAGAAGCTCAATAAAGATGAAGCTGATTTTCGAACGAAGACAAAAGCGCACCTGAATGCGGGGAATCGACAGCTTGCGGGAGAGTTTGCTTTAAAATTAAAGAATGTGGAGCAAGAGCACGACGAATTAAGCTCTCAGCTCACCGATGCAGAGACTCGTTATAATGAGCTTGTTAAAGCACGAGATGTGTCCGTGAAACAAGCGAAAGAGCGGATGGAGCAGCTTCGCCGTGATATGGATGAAATGAAAGTTCAGACCGCAATGGCCGACCTCAATGAAATGGCAGCGGGGATGGTGACCGAAATGGGGGGGGCTGGAGATTCTCTTAATCGTCTCGAAGGAATTGTCGAAGAAGAGCGCACTCGTGCCGCTGGTCGAGCCCGAGTCGCAAAAGATTCTCTCGATATGTCAGAGATCAATATGAAAGATTCTGAGCAAGACGCTCTTGCCGAGATGGCTCTTGCGGATTTTGCTGCAGAACAAGGGATTGAACTCGAAGGAGGGGCTTCAAAAACACCTTCTTCAGAGACCGAAGGAGGAGCTCAAGCTTCTCAAACGACCCTCGGACCTGACTCGGAGTCGACTTCTGCCTGAAGAAGCTTTGTTAAGCCTTTCGGCTGATTTTTTTTATGAAAAAGACTGCTCCTCGCCTTCCTCAATGGGCTTCTGAAGTGATTGCTCATTATTCGAGTCGCGTTTCGGGCTGCTTTCTCCTTCACGGGAACGTTAATGATCATTTGCTGTTGCCTCGGCCGGAGCAGACGAAATTAGGGCGCTTACAGGATTTCATTCTCGAGATGTTGCTCCCGCGTTTTGACGTGGTGCTTTCTTATGACATCGGGCAAGGCCTCAAAGTGGAAAGAGGGGGACAAACTTTTTCAGAATGGCCGTCTTTTCAAGAGTCGGGGGATCTCCCAGGAGCGCCTCTCCCGGCGATTCGTTTGGTGAATCATTATTTGAAGTATTGCCGGAATCTGAGGGCGATGGGAAAAAAGGCGCCTCAAGTGGCGGTGGTGATTCGTCAGACACATTTAATTATTCCAGCGATTCCCAATGCTCTTAATTATGAACTTAATGCTCTAGCCTCTTCGCTAAAGGGCTGGGCGTCTGACATTTCCTTACAAGAACATGGGCAGGTCGCGTTTTGCATTACGGAGCAGATTAATGGGATTCATCCTCTCGTTGCTAAGAATCCACGGATTTGCTCGATTGAGGTGCCTTTGCCTAATAAAGAGAAAATTGCAGAGTGTCTTGAATTTTTAGCACCTCATTACCCCAAGGCGCTTGAGCCTTTTACCGGTCGTTTTGATCATGTCGCTTCGCGGCTTACCGGAGCCACGATGAGTTCGATTGAGGCTCTTTTGAAGCGTCATGAGCATGAGAAAAAAGCGCTTAAAGAAGAAGACCTTAGTGACCAAAAGAGAAAATTAGTCGAGGCTGATTGTGATGATTTGATCGGATTTGTGGAGCCTGACCGCACTCTAGATGATGTAATTGGGCTCAACCCGGTTAAAGAATGGCTAAGGCAGGATATGACGCTCTGGCACGCAAACGAGCTTGAAGCTCTACCGATGGGGTATCTTTTTTGTGGGCCCGTAGGCACTGGTAAAACTTATCTGGCAGAATGTCTCGCTGGAGAGGCGAAAGTGCCGATGGTCACCTTACGCAACTTTCGAGACCGATGGGTAGGAAGCACGGAGGCCAATTTAGAAAAGATTTTCAGCCTTTTGCATGCCCTTGGCCGTTGCTTGGTCTTTATTGACGAAGCGGATCAAGCCTTGGGTCAACGAGCGGGAGGAGGGGGCGATTCCGGTGTTTCTAGCCGCGTTTACTCGATGATCGCTAAAGAGATGTCGAATACAAGGAACCGGGGGCGTCTGATCTGGGTTTTAGCCTCCAGTCGGCCTGACTTGATTGAGGTCGATCTTAAAAGACCTGGTAGAATCGATGTTAAAATCCCTCTTTTCCCAAGCACTGACCCAGATGAAACTTGGCAACTTATCAAGGCTTTATCTAAGAAGCGGGGGCTCGAATACCCTCCTGGCTTATCTCTTTCGGTGAAGGAGCAAATCCCTCAATTTTTGACACCAGGAGCCGCCGAAGCTCTTGTCGTGAAGATTTATCGATTACACAAAGGAAAAGGGATGTCTCCCGAAGCCGCTTTACGCAAATCGATTGACCGGTATCATCCCCCAGTTTCACTGGAAGTGCTCAAATCACAGACAAAAATTGCAGTAAAAGAGGCTACTGAGCCAGATTTTATTCCCGCTGCGATCCAAGGTTTTATCGGGCAAAGCCATGAGTGAGAATCTGTTTGGGAGTTAATTTTTCTTGCCAGGATGAGAGAGCGCTCATAAAACGAAGCCGCAGCCTCCCAAAAGTTGCATGCAACAAAAAACATATTATTATGATTAAACACTACTTTTTCAAAACGAGTTTGACCTGCTTTGCGGCGGGTATTTTGTTCAGTTGTGCGCAACCTTCATCAACTTCTTCGCAGGTGGCCACTTCGACCAAGAAGGCTTCTACATCCTCCGCTAAGAAATGGACTTCAAGCTTCTATCCTGCTCCCGTTTCTTCACAAGTGCGTGAGAAGGCCGCTGGTTTTTCGAAAGACAAATACGGAATGCCGACTTATCCCGTTTCGGTTCGTCGCCGTTACGCACGGGCGACTGCTTACTCCCACAAGGAAAATGAGCCAGGAGCCCCAGGACGTAAAAATGCGGCTGGAACTACCCTTAAATACGGCAGAACAATCCGGAGTGCTGCGGCAGACTGGTCACGCTACCCTTTAGGGACGAAGTTTAAGATTAAAGGCCTCCCTCACACTTATGTGGTTGATGATTATGGATCAGCTCTTGTGGGAACCAACACGGTCGATATCTTTCATCCGAGTCTCCGCCTCATGAATAAGTGGAATACACGCAAGATTGAGCTGGAGATTGTGCAATGGGGTGACTGGCATAGAAGTCGTAAAATTCTTGCGGGAAGAACTCATGCAAAGCATTGTCGAAGAATGTATTACGCTTTGAAAAAGCGTATCGCGAATGGCAAGATTGCTTCAAATTAAATTTTCATACTACTACTTGTTGGGAAAAAGCTGAAAGGATCACCTTTCAGCTTTTTCTTTTTTCACTTTCTCAAAGCTAACCCCTAAAATGACCAAAAAAGAACGAGCTCTCTATATTCAGAAGGAATTAGAATCTCGTTATCCTGATCCTCCGGTCCCTTTAGATCATCAAGATCACTACACGCTTCTCATTGCGGTGCTCCTTTCTGCCCAATGCACGGATGCGAGAGTGAATCAAATTACTCCTAGCCTTTTCAAAAAAGCGGCGACCCCAGAGCAAATGGCCACTTTGAGACCAGAGGAAATTCAAGAAATCATACGCCCATGTGGCCTGTCTCCCCGCAAGTCTAAAGCGATCTATGAGCTTTCTCAGATTCTTTTAAAAGAGCATCACGGAAAAGTGCCGCCTTCCTTTGAGAGTTTAGAGGCTTTGCCCGGGGTAGGCCATAAAACAGCGTCAGTCGTAATGGCGCAAGCTTTCGGAGTTCCCGCTTTTCCTGTAGATACTCATATTCACCGTCTTGCGCAGCGGTGGAAGCTCACAAATGGCAAAAATGTGAAGCAGACAGAGAGAGACCTTAAAGCCTTGTTTCCCAAAGAGAAATGGAATGACCTCCATCTTCAAATCATCTTCTATGGAAGAGAGCATTGTTCAGCAAGGTCATGTCATGGCCTGGCTTGTCCTCTTTGTCGCAAGATGTTTCCTCTTCGTAAGAAGCCTATTGTTTGGAAAAAAGGTTAAAAAAAGGCGATATTATAAAATTTTATAGTTTTTGTTAAAGAAACGCTTAAATAATTAATTTTTTTTAACTTGCTGAAAATCAGAGAGGTCTAACGCCTTTTTAAATATAATTTTTTATATAGAAAAGATATATATTAAATAAGCGTAGATATATCTTGTATCAAACTAAGATGACCGTTATAAGTTACGTTGCATATCAGCCGATATGTATGGTGAACACAAAAAAACATGCATCAAAGAAAAGATACGAAGTGCAGGCTTGAGCTGAGTGAAGGGTTCGAGATTGGTTATCAAAAGCCGCTTGCAAAAGCGCCAGTTGCGATAGAGCTAGAAGAGGGAACTCATTACTTATTTGCTCGTAACGGAAGAGGTAAAACAACTTTACTTAGAACTCTAGCGGGTAGTATCAAGCCCATTAATGGGAAGCATAAAACCTTTTCAGGAATGCAGTATTTGTCAGAAGATCTTAAGTTTGACCAAAGCCTTACGGTAGCTTCTATTTTTAGATCTTTGTTATCAAAAAAGGCTCTCAAAAAAGCGCAACAATTAATTGAGGATTTAGAAATTGATCTCTCAAAGACTTACGGAAAGCTTTCAACAGGGAACAAACGCA
Source organism: uncultured Verrucomicrobiales bacterium (assembly GCA_937951675.1). Classification (GTDB taxonomy): domain Bacteria; phylum Verrucomicrobiota; class Verrucomicrobiia; order Verrucomicrobiales; family Akkermansiaceae; genus CALFBI01. The sequence goes on along the minus strand of CALFBI010000002.1, from coordinate 20,190 downwards.
AAGTGATTTTAATCATCTCTGAGTTTTCCGAGGTGAAGAATAAAGATAATATCATTTTACTAGATGAGCCTTTAACGGGATTAGATCAAAACGCTCGAGATACTATCTATCAGTATTGGAGTGAAAATAATAAAAATATCCTGAGAGTCATTAGCTGCCACCCCGATAATGATGGGATGGTTTGCAACAGTGCTCTTACTATCAACGAGGGTAAAATTCATCACTATGATGCTAGTGGTATCCGATGGAAAGAATTGAAAACAATTTTAAGCTAAGAAAAAATGACTATTTATAAATTAGGACTCAATGTAGTTCTCTACCGCAAGCTCTGGATCGTAGCAATACTTGTAATGATTGGAGGCCCTATAGTTTTACCGCTTTTGAGTCCAGTTGAGTTTCACCGAGGATTGCTTGAGCCAGCACGAGCCCAAGCGGCTTGGGGGCTAGCATGGGGAGTTTCTTTATTGTGGGTTTTTTATCAATCAGCTGCGATAGGAGATCATTTTAGAAAGTCGGGACTATGTGAATACTTTTCTAGTAAAGGGTTTAGCCCTTCTCGTCAAATTGCGGAGTTAAGCTTGGTTGTTATGACTTTTTTAGTTCCAATTGCAATAACTGCGATGCTAGTTACTCTTCTATTCGCTATGCCTTCTGATGCAACAGAGGCCGCACACTGGGTGAAAACAACAATCCAGGCTGGATTGCTATTCCTCCTTGTAACCATCCCCCTCAGTGTGCTGGCCTTGTCGTTGGCAAACCGATTCGGTTGCACAGTAGGTTATTTAGTGACCTTGTCGTTAGCGATCTACGGACTTTATGGAGTAGGATATCTTGATCAACTCTTTAAAGAAAATTCAGTGCCTTTGATCGAATGGATGTGGCTTGCCTCGCCTCATTATCATCTGGCTGACTTGACCCCGAGATTTATTTTCAAAGCGGGATCACTCGAGACAGAATCATTTTTCCAGATGATCTTCTATTTTGGATCATTGAGCGGAATCATCTTGCTTATGAGCCGAATGAGCTATAGTATTAAAAGTGCTCGATAAGTTATTTTAAAAATTTCTTAACCCTCCCCTCCCCTTTTTTGAAAACGATGAAAATAATAATTTCTTCAGCATTGATCGTAGTATCATCTATATTTTACCTGCATTATGGTAAAAGTTTAGAAGAGAAAAAATTAATGGCTTTAGACCCTAACCCTATGAGTCTTTATGGAAGCCCATACGGGCGAACGTTAGGAGCAGCAGTGCAAGGGCCGATTGATCTTTTTTGGCATCAGGGCCGCCCTCATGATCATGAAGAGGAAGAAGGTCATGTATGTCATTCAGAAGAATGTGATCACGATCATCACGGACACGATCATCACGGACACGATCATCATGTTGAGAAAAAGAAAGAGCCTTGGACTTTCAAAGGGTATTTGAAAGCGATGGGAGCGGCTAAAAACCACCGAACAAACCCTTATTCCAATCAAGAGTCACATGTGGCTTATTTGAGAGCGCAAGTAGAGACCCGTTTAAAAACAGCATGGAAATTAGATCCAACTAATTTTGCGAATTATAGCTGCTATCATCTTTTTTTAACAGAGTTAGAAGTAGCTAAATCAAAACGTGATTATTTTGCGGCAATTCAAATGGCAAAAGAAACGATAAGTTTTTGTGACCGTTACCCCGAAGATCCACGCGCCATGCTAACTGCCGCCGCCGCGGCGCAAGGGATGATCGATGTCCTGGTTAATTTTGATCGAACGGTAGGGAAAGCTTTTTATCCAGAAAGAGTTAATGCCGCCGCTAAGGAATACTTAGATAAGTTTTATAAGCTTCTTGCTGATAAGAATGAGCAGATTCAATACCCCCATAAACAAATTGCAATCATGAGCCAAAGAGCTCGTGGAATGATGAGTGTTCAAGATTCGAACGATTTCATGCTCAAGAAAATTGCAGCTAATTAAACGATGGTTTCCTCTACGACAGACTTAAAGAGCAGTAACGTGATTCATCGCGATACAAATGAGCTCATTAACTATCTCTTTGAGGTAGCAGTAGAGATGGGCGTCTCTGATATTCAAATTCGTTCGAATCAATTTGTTTATGTCGAGACGCATCATGGGATGGAACGTCTAGAGGAATTTGGAGTTGTGACTCATAAAGAGGTAGAAGGAATTTTCAAATTTTTCGTCTTTAATAGAGAGTCGGCAAGTCATGGATTTGGAGAGAGTAGTGATACAGCACTTTCCCCTGACCTTGTTTACGACCGTGAAGTCTCTTGCTTTACAGAAAAGATGGTTGCAGATTTTTCTGCTCCTGGAGTTCCTTATGGAAAGGGGAAAGTTTCAGGTCGATTACGGGTGCAGGCTCATTTGAGTGCAAGCGGATTAGGAATGACTTGCCGTATTTTAAATGATGGAATTCCCTCAATTGACATTTTGGGTATAGATCCTGATATCTCTGACACGATGAAAAAATGCGTGTTGAAGAGAGCCGGATTATGCTTAGTGACAGGACCCACCGGATCAGGTAAATCAACAACTTTAGCAGCGCTAGTAGATTGGGTAAGAAAAAATCATAATAAGCATATCGTAACAATCGAAGATCCGATTGAGTATGCCTATCCGGTTGATATGGAGGATCAAGCGAGTGGGGAAAAGGTATTAGCTCCCGCTTTAGTGACTCAACAAGAAGTGGGCCGTGATATCGAAGATTTTAGCCAAGGATTAAAAGATGTTCTCAGGAAGGCTCCTCATATTATTTTACTAGGTGAGATCCGAGACCGTAAAGCAATGGAGACTTGCATGGAGGCGGCGCAAACAGGTCACCTTGTCTTATCTACTTTGCATACGACAGGAGCCGTAAAAACAATCGGAAGGATTTTAGAAATGTATCCTAAAGAAAGTCATTCCTCCGTTCTGAACCGTTTAGGAGAGACTCTAATTTTCATCCAATCGCAAGGGTTACTTAAAGGAGTTGACCAAAGGGTTTTGACTTATGAGTTCCTTCATAACTCAGATGATTCTGTAGGTGCCGCAATCGCCCATTATGATAAAGGTTCAAACTCTTTAGAGGATGCCATTATGAGAACTGGGAATGTCCGCTGGGATATTAAGCTAGGATCCCTTTTAGCAGAGGGAAAAATCACACAAGAAACTTTCGAAAACGCCCGCCTTTCAAGAGATGACTTAAATGAAATCTAGAGGAAGGCTTAGTTTTAGAAAAACAAAACAAACAAAAGTAGTATGAAAAAACAAACATATAAAATAAGTAGAAAAGGGGTAACTCTTATTGAGTTAACCGTAGTTATCGTTGTATTATTATCACTCGTGAGTGTTCTCTTCATTGGCGCTAGAGCATGGAAAGAGGGTTCTGACCGTGCGGCGTGTATTCTGAACTTGAGAGCATTCCAGCAAGGAATTCGTTCATATGCTAACTTGAATGAGGTAGATATTGGCTCTGCAGTATCAGACGACGCTATTATTGCCGCAGGATTCATGGGCGGAACGGGAGGTGATGCTACTGCGGTTCCTCCTGTAGTAGCTGCATATGATGCGACTTGCCCTTTAGATGGTGATGCCTATTCCGATAATTCGGCAGGAAACGTTCCAGCGGTTGGAACTTTATGGAAAGTATGCCAAAATGCAGCAAGTGATAATCACGTTCCTAGTGATATTACGACTTGGTAAGTGAATGTTATTTTTAGGTCTGCTCTTTATTAAGAGCAGACCTTTAATATCACTCTATATAAAAATCAGTGGGGATTTATAAAAATTATAGGCAAGCGAAGCGTGTGAAAAAAAACACGAGTCGTGATAAAAACAAAAGTTGGTATCTTTCGGCCTCAGAACAAATCACACAGATTCATTTTTTTATTATTAATGCCGAACAAGTTCGGATTGAACTTTATCGTGCTGGTATTGATCAGTGGGAAAATATTAAGACACTCCCTCTGCAAGAGGTTTTAGAAGAAGAAAATTGGAATCAATTTGCGGATAATCTTTTAGCTCATACAAAGGTTAATTCAAATGAAGGAATTGGAATTATTGTTCACGCTTCTCATGAACTTAATTTACAAGAAGGACGCCGTAAGTATGCGGCAAAAAAGTGGGAAGAGGTGAATGAATTACTTGTAGGCCAAGCACAGGAGGTTTTAGATGATCCTCGTGCTGATGAAGATGGCTCGCTGAAGAGAGCCTTACCATTAGCTCGGTCAAATGAAGCTTTGCCAGCTTATCTTGTATGCCTGGTCAAAGATGACTTTGAACTTTTTTTAAGACAATGGAGAAAAAAAGGGGAAAGTTTGAATATCCCCATTATCACTTCATTACAAGTGAGCCCTATTTTACTGGCTCATTATATTCCAGAATTACTACCAGAAAGCCCTAAGCCCCATATTGTAGCAGTTATTTATAATAAATTCACCCTTCTTCTTTTTTATGGAGAAGTTCGAACCCCTCTTTTTTATCGGGCCATTTCTCACTATGGGAATAAAATACCAAATAACTTTCTGCAGTCAGTTCAGACAACAGCCGATCAGCTTGAAATTGACGACTACGATCTTTCATTAGTCAGTCCAAGTGGAGAGGGCTCTATTTTGGCACGCCTTAAAATCCAACTAGAAAGGCAAGGTCGTGAAAAAACGTCGATTATTGATTGGAAAGAATTGAAAGTAGAGCGCCTAGAGTTTGCAGCATGGTCTAAGATGGAGCACAAAAAAATGGTGTCTCATTGGGCCGTTCAAAATTTTGAGACGATTCCAGACGAAGAGTTAAATCTTTATCCTTCTTATACAGAGATGAAATTACTTTCTTCAAGTAAGTTTCTTCAAATTATAGCTATTTTTCTATGCGTTACTATCTCAGGGAAGTCTTTATACGAAACTTTTAAAATGACTTCGACTCCCGAGTGGAGTTTAACAAATCAGGCAATTGCTATTACAGAAATGAGTTTGAAAAAGGCGTCTGTAAAGAAAAGCAAACTAGAGAAATGGGACTCATTACTCGAAGATCGTTCTGAAGGGTGGGAGGTTATGGAACTAGTGAGTTCGGCATTCCCTGGTGATAAAGGAACAGAGCTATCAAAAGTGACTTATATATTTGCGCCTTTGAAGGCAGAGAAAGGCAATCATACTGGTCATATTAAAAAGCTAGAAATTAGAGGGAGAGCTACAGAAAAATCTCGCAGCTACCTTGCCGGTCTAAATAGTCAAGACCGGGTGATGAAGGTTTTTAATGATCTTGCAGAAAAAACTCAAAATGACGCGTTCAATTTAAACTATAAAACTAGAAATTTAGTTGTTAATATAAACACGAAAGCGTCGAGTTTAAGTTCAGGGTCTTACCCTATTATTTTTGATGCAGAAATCCAACAAAGAAACGAACCTAGTGATGTCAACTCACTTAAAGTGAAATGAATTATAAACGAGCAATTATTATATTTGGATTTGTGATTCCGCTTCTTACGGTGATTGTAATCACGTCTGTTTTCATCTCGAGCAAACAAAAAATCACAAAAAAATATAAGGTTCAATTAGGGCTACAAGCACAAAAAGATGCGAAGGAAGAGGAGTTGAGAATAACGGAGAAAGAGACACGTGCGATTCTTAAATATTCAAAGAAGTGGGAGGGGCTGTTTGATGCAGAAATTTCGGGGCAAGTGACAGCAGTCATGAAGAAATTACAGGAAAAATATTCGAGTAAAGATTTACAGCAAACTTCTTTCAGCGCCAATAGCGTTAATAAGGGTTTCGGCTCTAAGGTAAGCCACCCTTCTGCAGAAGTTTTATTGAGCTTTCGAGGAACTTATCGAGCGATGCAGAATGCTCTTGTTGAATTTGAAAGCCAATTGCCGCATTTTCAGCTTGATCGGATGATTATTTCGCGGGTCCCTAAGCAGGAGAGGCTATCTTTCCAAATGAATTATACAGTTTGGAGAAAATGATCATTAAATCAACTGTTTTACTATTAGTAATTACTTTTTCTCAGGTATTTGGGGAGGATCAGTTAGAAGCTGATTTGCTGGAATCTCGTTATACATTTGAAACCCCAGAGGAAAGAGTAAAAAAAATACAAGCAACATTTACGATCAATCAAGATCTTGTTGATTCATTTGGTCTCTATCAAGAAGAAGTAGAGAAAAAGGAAGTAAATCTTAGTAGTCTCCAGGAATCACCAGAAAAAATACATGAGTCTCAGATTCCGTTCCAAAAAATAATTGATGCGATTCCAATTACCGTCGTGATGCCTGAAAAAAGAATGATTCTTTCAGGGAACCGGCCCATTCGGTTGGGCGATGTGATTCCGATCAATTATCAGAATCAAAAAAGCACTTTTAAGCTCTCATCATTTGGCAGGGGAAAAATCATTTTTGAGCATGTTTCTTCCGGAAAAAAAATAGTTAGAGATCTTGATCATATTCCGAAAGGAATGACGAAAAAGAAAAGAACTCTTCGCGATGTGAAAGGTTTTTATACAAATGCTCAGAAGCAAAATCAGGAAATGATTATTCAACCTAAAGTTACAGATGTGACAAATCAAAGATAATGAAGAAACTCATATTATTAATACTTTTAATCCCGCAATTTCTTTTCTCTCAAGAAGAGTTAAACAATATTTTGCCAGGGGAAGAGCCAATCTACGAAAGAGACCCTGAGACTGGTGACCCCATTGTCTCTGCCTTCCAAGAGTCTGATTCAGGCTTTTTGATGCAAGATGCTTCGCTGAATGATATTTTGCAATTTTTGGCGAAAGAAGCAGGACGTCAATATTTTCATAATTCGAGAATTTCAGGACCTGAATATTCAGTAACAGGCCATCTGAATGAAGGGGAGCCTATTAAACAAATGGATGAATTGGCATTTATGTATGGCCTGACTCTTTATGAGAAAGGTGATACCGTTTATGCAATGACTCCATCTCAAATGGGGCAAATGCCTTCGTCTGAATGGCATTATCAATTACGCTATTTGCGGCCTACCGATATCGAACAAATTAAAAGTATTATTAGGCCTTTCTTGTCGGATACCGCAGGGGGGAAAAGTAGTGTCAATTATGAAACAAAAACAAACACTTTGATCGTGATCGATAACTCGAAAAACATCGAGAAGGTGAAAAAATTTGTTCAGAAAATTGACCGACCTAAAGGGCAAATCATCGTAGAAACAAAAATTTTACGAGTGCGCTCTGCAGTAGGGAAGTATGAAGGGGTAGATTGGTCAAGCATGCTCGGAAGAGAAGGCGCTCAGACTATTTTATCAGGAAGTTTAGCGCGACTCTTCAATTTCCCGGTAGATGAAGGCTTGTCGGTATTGACTGCGATTGGAGAAGATGGATCAGCGGCAACAGAGACGGCTTCTTCTTCACTTGTTTTATCTCCAATACAGTTACGCGCCGTTCTTCGGGCCCTGAGAGAAGGGGGCGTGACGACAGAGTTGTCAAACCCGACTGTTATTACAGAAGATAACGAGCCAGCTTCGATTTCGATTATTGATCGTGTTCCGATCATTATTACAGAACGAACTACGACAGCAAACGATACGATTTTTACGGATGATGTGAGGTATAAAATTGATGAAAGTGATAAAACGATTGCAGATGGAGCTGATCAAACTCGTGAAATTGGAATTACACTTTCGGTCACACCTACCGCACTTCCGGATGGCACCATTCGGATGAATATGCGACCGCGAACCGCTCAAATCACCGAAAATATTACTAGCGCGGGAGGAAATAGCTACCCACGAGTGACAGAGTCAACCATCGAAGCCATTTCAAGAGTTCCAGATGGGCATTCTTTACTCATTGGTGGTTTTTATGGTGAAACAAGCTCTGAGGAGAGTAATAAGGTTCCTATTCTGGGTGATATTCCCGGAATCAGTTTTATGTTTCGAAGCTCTCAAACTCGGAAAGAGAAGACCTCTCTTGTATTTGTTATCACGCCTAAAACTTATTCTCCGGAGAAGAGTATTATCAGCGATCGTGAGCTAGAAAGAGCGAAGCAGAGAATAGAAATTAAACCAGGGCATGATTTTATAGATCCCAATGTTCCGCAGCGTCAACACGATCCTAATCCGGATTCTTTCGTTAGTAAATTGAAGAAACCTTTTAAGCGGAGTTCTCGAGGAAATACGCGCTCGGTGAAATCAACTAAAAGAAAATCATACCACCGACGGAAACGATAATGTCTACTATTGAATCAAATCACCCCCCTTTTAGTGACGTGATGTTGACGGAAGATGATATAGATCGTCTTCATCGTTCATGCTATGAAAGTGCAGGTCGTTGCTTGGCGGATTCCGAAATGGTCGGTAAGGAATGGATTCAGTGGCTAGAACAGCATGGAGAAGATAAAGTGCTAACGAGATCCTTTGGAGACCCTGCCGAGGATATTTTGAAGCAAGTATGCCCCTTGGCGGAAAAAGAGAATGGTTTCATGCTGGCTTTATCACAAGAAATGATAGACATCACCGGAATCCAGGCCGCGTTACTTCCTTTTGCGAGTAAGATGATGACTCCTTCTGCCTTCTACGAAAATTACCCTGATATTAAGAAACTTTCAAAGAGGCTTAAATGTCCGGTGCTTTTTGTTGAAGAGATGGAAAGCTTTGGAGTGGGATCTATCAATCCTATTGCGGCCATGATTCTAAGAGAAGAAATCATAAAACAAGTCAAACAGGAGACCGGGATTACCCCTTATGTTTCTTTAATTTGCTTAGATTTTGATGGATGGAGTTTTTTAAATAAAAAACATTTTGGGATATGATTGAATACGATGGCATTACTTTTAATGGAATGATTAGCCAGCGATTGATGGTGATTCTTTCGGAACATGACCCTAATCATAAAGACATCACGCATGAATTAATTCCTAGTCGAGTGACTCGGTCCAGCTTTATGTCTGCAGTAGCAGAATGTAGTGCTCATGCATTTATGCCAAAAGTGGCAGAATTTTGTGACAGTAAATTACTGGATAAATGCGCTCCTTCTATTTTAAATAGAGGGCTTTTTGTGCCAGTAGCAGTCATCGGAAAGCGGCTCATTGTAGCGATTGTTAACCCTTGGAACGCGCTTTATGAAGAATATCTAACACAGCGGTTTCCTGAATATGAACTAGATCCGATTGTTACCATTGCCCCAGAGATTAGTCGAGCGATTGAAAAAATGGCGACTTCGTCAGGTCCATCGAAAACAGAGCTCGAAGCAATCGATGTTGAGGACCTTGAAGATGAGTTACATGATTTTGATGTCACGAAAACCTATGAGGAACCTATTGCTCATTTAGTGGCAAATATCATGGGGAAGGCCGTGAAAAGAAGAGCTTCTGATATTCATTTCAAAGTCGAAAAAGAATCGTTTTATTACACGCTGAGGATTGATGGGGATCTCAAAGAAAAAATCGAGATCCCGATGAAGTTGAAAGACCGGTTAGATGCTTACCTTCTCAATCTGATGCACCTTCCAACCGAGATTCGGAACACCACTCCAGGAATTTCAGGAAGGTTTACTATTTCCTATTTCAATCGGCCTATTGATATTCGATACGAACGTCACCGCACTTACCGTGGCTATCATATTACGATGCGACTTCTCGATAAGGGAAATATTAGTGTCACTTTAGGAAAGGGCTCTCTTGCTTTTGATGAAGAAACTCTTTTTGAGCTGAATCGAGTGATGAAAGTCCCAGCGGGAATTATTGTAATGAGTGGGCCGACTGGATCAGGTAAATCAACGACTCTCAATGCTATTTTAAGAGAGTTAAACCGTCCCGAGGTCAATATCCTTACTCTTGAAAATCCAGTGGAAGATGAAATCGCGGGAGTGACTCATTGTGATTTGAAAAATGCGAGCGAATTTAAGCCGATGATTAGTTCCTTCATGCGGAGTGATCCTGATATTATTCTAATGGGAGAAGTTCGAGATTACGACTCCGCAGAGTTAGCGATTGAGGCCGCGGTGACGGGACATAAAGTTTTAACAACGATTCACACCCCAAGAGCTTCACAGATTATTGAACGTTTTGAGCAATTAGGGATTGAGCGATGGAAGATTGCGCAGACTCTCAAAGCGGCATGCGCTCAGCGTCTCATAAAAATGCTCTGTCCTTATTGTAAAATGGAGCAAGCAGGATTGAGTAGCCATGATCGGCGGCTTTATAATTTAGGCGAAGAATGGGAAGAGACTCCTATTTATCAGGGTAGCGCGGAAGGATGTCCAGAATGTCGAATGACAGGTTATGTAGGGCGCAGTGCGATTTTGGAAATTATTCCAATTACTCCAAAAGTGTCTGATCAACTTTCTAAGGGAGAAATCTCACCTTATGATCTTGAGGTGAAAGTCGAAAAAGAAGGGGTGTTGCCTAACCTTAGAAGAAGTGGGCTAAAATTTTTAAAGGAAGGTAAAACAGACCTTGCTGCTTTAAGTAAAGTAATTGATATGACTTATGCCGGTGATTGAAACAACAACCGAATCGGGTTCCGGTTCGATGACAAGAGCGAAGAAGCCTCCTTTATGGAAAAGGGAGATTGCATTCCTGTCTTCGGGCAAAAAGCAGGTCAAAAAATTTAAGCAAAAAGAGCTGATTCAATTCTTCCGAGGAGTGGGCTCGATGCTTAAAGCTCAAATTAATACCGCTGATGCGATTAAGTATTATAGCCATGGTCTTCCAAATAAAAAAATGGGGGAAGCTCTCGATCAAATTCGAGAAGATATTATGAATGGAATTTCAACTCATGATGCTTTTCGTAGATCGAATTGTTTTAATGACATGACCGTGGGTCTCATTCGTTCAGGGAGTGATGCTGGCCGCCTCGACCAAGCTTTTGCTGCTTTGGCTGCTAGGATGAAAACGGATATGACGTTTAAAAAGCAGCTCAAAAAAGTAGTGATGATTCCCTGTATCGTTATTCCCGTTTTATTCGGTGCTTTCGTCGTAGCACAAGTGAAAATTGTGCCTCAAGTTGAGGATATGCTGAGTCAAGTGAAGCAAGAACCAGACCCTCTTACCAAAGCCGCTTTTGGGATGAGTCATTTCATTCAAGATTTTTGGCCTTTGATTTTCGCGGGAGCAGTTGGAGTGATTCTTACTCTGTCATTTTCTAAAAATGCTCAGACGTTCGTTTTAAATCTAATGATGTCAAAATGGCGTTTATTAAAAAATTTAATCATGTCGTTGCGACAGTTAACATTACTTTCAACAATTCGATTATTACATTCTAATGGAATTAATTTAGCTAAATCAATTCGAGTCGGTGCGACGAGTGTGAAAGGAAGCGCTCTTTATGATGAAGTCGTTGAGGCAGCGGATAGTTATGAACATACTGGAGTAGCCTTATCGACTGCTTTTTTAACCTACACTTCAGTCGATGAGCAAGTTTGCCATATGATGGCTATTGGGGAGAAATCTGCGTCGATAGATGATCAGTTAGGTCTTCTATCAGACATGTATAAAGAAGACTCTGAAAACTATATGGAAACATTTACACAAGTGGTTAATGCGATTGTGATCATCACGGCAGTCTCATTAATTGCGGCCGTTTTTATTAGCGCTTTTCTTCCTATTTTCTTAATGGGGCCAAGATTAATGCAGTCAGGCTTATAAAATTAATATTCGAAAATGCAGCAAACTCGTTTAGATCAAGGGCTTAAGAGAAAATATGCCTACCGCACTCATGTTTTTACGCACCGTTTGCCAGAAGGGATTAAGTATCCCAAGCCAAAAGAGACAAGCAAATCCTCGATTTCCAAGTATCAATACGAATTTATTTTTGAATGTGGGAAAGAGGCTCAAGATTTTATTAATTACCTGAAGTCTAATCAGTTACTTTACGCCTCGACGGTGAAAGCTAAAAATACATTAGCATCAAAGTGTTTATGCCGTAAAAAAGAGAGTTTCACCTTCACGGTTGTAAGGTTGGGGCTTTTATTCCTCTTAGTGCTCACTTTGGGAGTCTGGATGTATGATTTTTTCACAAAACCTGAAAATCAGAAAATTATTAATGAAGCATGGGAAGAATTTCAGAGAATAAGAAAGCTATGATTTTTGTTCGCAATGACATGAAATTCATGTAAGATACTCAGTTGGGTATTATGAGAATAAAGTTGAAACCATATCGTAATCGAGGACTGACGTTGCTCGAAATTTCGCTCGTTATTTTTATTCTTATTGCGATGATGTCAGCAAGCTTACATGTCGCCGGAGGAATGGGAGAATGGCGTTTAGGGAAAGACGCATCTGAAACTTTACGATCCGTTTATGTTGCACAAAGAACTTATCTAGCAGATCACCCACATGAGACCGTAAGCTCTCTAACGAATGCAAAACTTCTTCCTTATCTTCCAAATCAAGTGACAAGCTTCCCTACGATTAAAGGAGTTAATGATGAAGTCTTAACCATTAACGTTGCTACGATGCCCGCTAATATCAATGATGGAAGTGGAGGGGTTTATGATCTTTCAGATTCTTCGGAAGATTCGCTTTGGGATGTAGGTAAATTTTGATGAAGTCTTTTTTGATATTACTCATGTCACTTTTTTCAGTGGCCCCCATAAAAGCCTCTCTTCCGGAAGATGCGCAGTTAGTAGGCATATATGAAATCAGTAAAAAAATAAAAATTGTGAAAGGCTCTGTCATTGAGCTTGAAGTGAGTCCAATCCAAGTGAGTATTTTTACAGACGGAGTAATGATTTATTACGAGTATCAAGAGGGGCAATATAGCTCTTTTGTAGTCTATGATGACAAAGGCATAGGAGAGCTTGATTCAGAGCAACGTGCACTTCTTATGAGGGCAGGCCTACAAGGAGCCCGTGAAACTTCTTCGGGATATAGACATATTCGGTTAACAAGCTCAGATTTTTCGATGACCCATTTCCCTACTTTATCTAATCAAATTATTACCATTTATGGATCGGCCCAACCTAAATAAAATTCATACTCTTGAGATCGATTCGGAATCTTGGCCAGATAAAGATTCCGAATCGAAAAAACCGAAATCGCAGTCGGTTATTCCACTACTCCTCGCAACGTTATGCTGTGCCGGATTGACGTATGTGTGGTTCCAGGGTGATTTAAGAAAGCCCCAAGTAGTGAATCATCATATGAATATTCCTGCTTCTTTGCCGCTCGAGGTAGCTGATCAAGATAGGGTGGAAAGTGTTTCTCAAAGTAAGCCCGTGGAAATGGTGTTAAACCAAAAAGAATCAAGGTATACGGAGACTGCCGCTAAGGATTACTATTTGTTAGGGCTCCAGAGTGAAGGCGAAAAAATTGCAGAAATAGAAGTTTCTGTCCCGGTTTTAGCAGAAAAAGAAAAACTAGTATGGTCTCACGCTCATCTGATGCAAGCACATCAGATACTGGAGGACCTTCGGGCTCAAAGAAAAAAAGTGCGAGATTTGGAGATAGAGTCAGAAAAATTACTAGAAAGCTGGACTCGTCTAGAAAAAGAGGGCAAGCCCCCTCATCAGAAAAAAGAACCTTTTTTAAATTCTAATGCTTTAAACTATGAAATTGATTAATATAGCGAGAGCCTTTTTATGGTTAGGCCCATGTTTTTTGTTGGAGGCAGGAGCGCAAGAACTTCAGCCTTTTGAGAATATTTTACTTGAGAAGAAAGAGCTTCACTTAGCTTCTGTTGATAATATTTCTATTTTATCAAACCCCGAAATAGATCGGGACCTTCCGGTTGGCTGGCTCCTGGAGACCAATGATAAACAACCGAAATACCAGCGGTCCCTTATTCTTGAAAATGGGCAAAAAATTTGGATCACTTTACCTCACCGAATCCTTCAGCCGGAAGGGAATCCAAGTCAATATATTTTACCTGAACCTTCCGTGGAAGGCGAAAAGCTGGAGCAAATACTCACTCAACAAGTATTAGCATTAAAGAAAAAAGGCCAAGATTTAGACAAGGCTATTTATCAACTTGAACAAGTATTATTATCTTACCCTAAGCCATGAAAGATACGATTCAATTACTATGCATTCTTTCCATAGGGGCTATGATGGGCTCTGTCGGAACGAGTTTTTATTTAGAGAAACAGAATAGTTTGTCAGAGTCGGTGATGCCGGCAAAAGAATATGTTTATGCTCCTTATGAGGCTCCTCCTGTTATTGAGTTTGATCAGAGTGGGAGTGAGGCAGAAACGCCTAAAGCTTCCACTCAGGATAATGAGGTGATTAAAGAGCAGTTTGAGCGCGTCATGAGCTATTATGAAAGTATCCATGCGAAACAAGTTGCGATGGACCAGAAGATGAAAGAGGCGAATCGCGATTTATTAGGCTTGCAGTTTCAGGTAGACACTCATAGCGAATCATTCAGGCCCCTTCGTGTATCGCAGCAAATGAGTGAGCCTAATCAACCGAGTTTAACTCCAGGCCTTCTGCCGGCCAAGGGAACTCTTCCTTCTTCGAATTGAAGAAGCCGCTTGAAAATCATTTAACCTGTTCGACAGTCACTAACCAGTTTTTGACATGAATAGGAGGAAGTTCATCTGGATGTGTGATTTGAAGAAGTGACCCTTTAATATTCTCGGTGATGGTTAACTCATCTGCCCCAGATTTTAAATCAAGGATTCGAGAGTGATTGGTATTTTTAGAAAGATTACCGAGTTGGCCGGTGAGTTTAATAAGACGGGCTTCTGCGGTAATTCCATAACGTTTTTCGGGAGCAAAGATAGAAATCGGAGGAAAGAAAGGAGTGGGCGCAGTAGAACCAGAAGGGGGAGTTGTGGAGACCAAATTAAGATCATCGGCGAGATAAAGCCTGGAGTGAGTGACTAGAGAGAAGCCATGATTATATGAGGAAAGATCTTCGGAGTCTCGGATCATGACGGCCATATCAGCGAGCAGGGTAGGGAAGCTGGGTTTGACCGTATTTGTGCCACTTTCATAATCCACATTAATGACGATACTATTGTTAACGGTGGCATTATCTGCGCCAGCAGTGAGGAGATAGTTTTGTAGCTTTCCTAAATAGACAACGAGACAAGAGCGACCTGTTTCAGTATCTTCTTGGTGAAAGGGGAAGAGGTCACCTCCAGGATCAATAAAATTGGGCCAGTTCGATCCTTTCGTAAACGTTTCGGTAGTGAGACTCCCCGCTTTCATATATTGAAATTCGATTTCGGTGGGGATCTGCTGCTCTACAGATTGCATTTCTTTAATAAGAACACGCATCACACATTGTTTGGCTCCGCAGCTATATTCATCCCATCCAGTAGGAGAGACGCGGTCTGGGTCATCACTGGCAGAAAGGTAGTCGTAGAAATCCAGGCCCCGGTTGATAGAGAAAAAGCTCATGCGCCCTGAGTCAGAGGCAGTTGAAATGGGCAGAAAGGCGCCTTTGTTTACTCGATAAGATTCACTAGCACCTTGTTGCTGAAGCTCGGTCGTTATCGTTTCTCCTGAGACAGCTCCGGTATAAGAGTTAAAGGTGAGCTCCTTTTGACTGCTAATACCACTATAATTAAAACTTCCTTCAGACTGCACTTTTGCCCCAAAGACAGACCCTTGAATCGAGATATTAGACCATTCATCACCATTCTCATGAACTCCGAGCGCTACATTTCCAGAAGCACTAATAGGGAGTTGGCTGGGGATTTCATAGAGCGATATGACATAGTTTCTTCCGGCACTTTGGGGGTCGATTTTGAGGTTGAACGCCCACCAGTTTCGTTTCGCAATGAAAGGGGATCCGGGAGGTAAATAGTTAAAAGAAATATCAGGGTAAGGAATGATATTGTTAATCGGGTAGGAGTTATAAGGGAGGCTTGCATAACCAGAGCTGAGATCGCCAAATTCTTTTTGGCGACTGATAATAGGATAGAGGGCGTCGAGGCTAGAGTTATCAGTGAAAGTGAGTGGCTTAGGATATTTGCCGGTCAGCGCTCGGTTGACTCCTGGCGAAACGAAACCCGTTTCAGGGGGGATGGCCCTAATTAATTGGGAGAGTTGGGCGGTATTAATATCACCTGGGTTACTAGAGAGAGCGGTAATGTTAAATTCAGTCAGTAACGAGGTGTCAACTGCTTGGTGGGCATGAGCGTCTAGAAGGGAATTGAGAAACACTTTTTCCCAGGTGAGGTCAGAAGCATTCGAAGAAGAATTTTCCCCCATAAGGGCGATAGCATGATTTGGAACATGATGTAGAAGAGCATTTAAAAAGGCGGCCTCTCGATATTGGTAATCGATATTTAGCTGCGTTTGACTTTGAATTTCCTGGCTACTTAAAGACCTTCGAAAGCTTGCGAAAAGAAGCGCGAGAGTGACGGTAGCAATGGAAACGACAAGAAGAGTGGTGATAAACCCTTGGTTCGTTCGATGAGGGGAAGCATGTATTTTCATAATTTCATCGATCCTGAATAAGTGATTTGTTCGTTGTTTGGCCCGGTGAGCTCCATGCGTAGAATTCCGAGCTCAATTTTAAAATTTACATCAGTGACGCGCCTTGAAATAGACCACGCTGGATTCACCGAATTTCCATTTTCTTCTAAATAATAGTAATCAAGAGATCCGTTACTCTTATCCATATGAACGATAGAAAACCGGGTGGAGCCATCAGGATTTTTAGAAGCAAGGGCGAGTGTATTCGCGCCATCTAGGGTAGGGTTGGTATCAGAAAGAGCGTCGGCAAGGGAGGTGTGAAGCCGGTAGGCATCAGCATCATCAAGAAAACGTGACATGATGTTGCTGATGAGGGGCGCATCACTATTAAGAAATTCTTGTTCTTGCATCGCCCGATAAAAATGAGCGGTTTGGTTCATCAGGCCCAACCCAACAGAAGCAATGAGAACTCCGATGACAAAGGTCATAGAAATCTCTAAAAGAGTGAACCCTTGAGGGCGGGATGAGCGATGAATTTTCATTTATTGCACGCGGATAATGGTTCTTGATTTGATGTAGTCACGGCCTCCGCTTTTAAAAAGAATATGGCTTTGAAGCTTCCAAGAGGTGAGTTCACTACCATTTCCAATGGTGGCTGAGATCGCATTAGTGGGCTGTCGAGTGCGCACAACGGTGGCCTGAATTTCTGACCCACCAGGCCGTGAGCCTAGTATAATGGGTTCTTCCACTTTATTGGGGTATTCTGGCCAAGCGGAGTCGTCTGCCAATAAATCGGCGAAAGGGATTTTCTGAGCATATGCGACTTCATAGGTCAGGGCGGCATCTGTTAAATTCTGCATGATCGACCAATTCTGTGGCGTGATCACGTTAAGGGAGGCTTTTAAAATAGCGATGGAAAGCAGAGAGAGAAACATCATTGAGATCGTAACCTCCACGAGTAGGTAGCCGTTTTTTCGAGCTTTTGTTCTTTGATATCTCATCATATAAATGGGTTCATGTTTTTTCGTTTTCTCCTGCTGGCGCTTTGTGGTCTTATCCCGTTATCGGCACAATCGATTCTTCCTCCTCCATACGGATTGGGCTGGGGAGACCCCCCTGGGAAACTCATTCAGTGGGCAAAATCTGAAAAATTGGATCGGACGGAATTCGTGGCAGGAAAGAACCCTGACGAATTGCTGCTGACGATTGAGGCTGGAGGGCGAGATCTTCCTAATGGAAGCGAAGATAGAATTGAGGCGCGTTATCATGCTTCTCGGCTTTATGAGGTGAAGATTGATTACTTGCCTCAGGGGAAAACGGTCGAAAAAATGAGAGAAGGCTTTGGAAAAATGCGGAAGGCCCTGGTGGAGCGTTATGGCCCTTTGAAAAAGGGGCATCATCAGCAAACTGAAAAATCTCAAGTAGCGACTTTTTCGGAGTCTTACCGATTCCAAGCCACCCCCGGATTGTCGGTGACAATCGTTTTGACCCAAGTGACCGATCAACTTCGGCATCGAGGCGAAGCCACTTATTCGTTGATCTATCGGAATGAGCATATTTTAAGTTTAAGTGAGTAAAGAAGAGTCAGGGGGCGAAGACCTTAATTTTCAGAAGAAGTGACGGTGCCTCGGAGTTCTACTTCGCGGTCGATCTCAAAAGTGATAGCTCCTAGGCGTTCAGGATTACCGCTGTTAAAAGGAGTCACCGTAAGAACTTCGACGGTATAAATGCCATCTTCCTGTAGATGCTCTCCCCAATCTCGAATGAGGATCGTTTCATCTTGAGGAACATCGGCGTCGAAATCACGGACAGTGCTGGGGAGAACGGTGCCAACTCGACCCAAAGCTTTTGGCCCTTGGTAAAGTTGGACATAAGTGAGGCTATCAGGATAGAGGGCGGTGAGCTTGATTGAGAGTTCGGGAAGACGAACCACAAATCTTTCATTTTCCGTCACACCACTGACTTCTGCATTCGCAACAGGCCAAATTTGAATCACCTGTTGGGCTAAGATAGAGGCGACCGGAATGGAAGCGTCTGGGTAAGAATAAGCACGGTAAGTTTCTTCACCTGTTGCTTCTGTCGGGTTAGCAGGTGAGATGCTATTATAGTGAGTCGATTGATGCGTTCCATTAGGCACATCGTAACTTTCCAAGACGTAAACGGAGCGTGAAGTATTCATCGGAATACGATAGGTTCCTTCCGGATAATTTTCTCCATGACGAAGGTAAAGAACACGTTTGGATGCGAGAGGAGCAGAAGGATCATCATTGATGAGGCCTGAAATAACCATCGTGACATCATAAGGGCGGTCTGCTCGTGTCCTTGTCGCAGGATAGGGATCTTCGCTGGTGATTTGGATGCTGGCTTGAGGGAGGTAAGTCCCTACGACTTTGGTGTCTAATCGGTAGTAATAATTATCCGGATGAATCCCTCGAGCCCATAGGTCAAAACAGGCTCCTGGATTCGGCACAATCATAGGAGATAAGACGGTTCCTTGATTATTGCTCAGATAGACGTCTCGAAAGGTTCCAGTGGAGTAATTATATTGTCGTATTAGGTCCTGCCCATGAGATAGGAGGCTTCCTAAAAAGAGGTAAGTGGTGAGAATGTGCGTGAGAAATTTCATGGTGATTCATTGGGTTGTTGTTTTTCGGAAGAGAGAGGAGTGAGGCAGGTCACCGGGCCTTGTTCGTGGGTCGCGACCACAACCTTGTGATCTGTTAAGATGACTTCAACGACGTCTTCAGGGAAAGTGCCACGTCCTTCAACTTGTTCGATCGTGATTTCCCGGTGTGTGATCCAGCCTCTATTTTTAGAATAAAACTCAGGCCACCAGACCAGTTGGCTTTGAGGTTGAGGCCCTTTTGAGATTCTTTTTTTGAAAGTAGGGGGAATGTAAATAAGAGCCCCTTTGGGAACGATGGTGTGATAGTCTCCATAGATGAGAACTTCAGAGTTTTCATAGATATCACCCAAGATGCTTAGGTTTTCAGGAAGTTCGGCTTTGCGGCCTTCGAACTTCGTTACAAACTGGCTTGGTTGGGCTGTTTTTTTGGCGCTTAGTTCGTCATCTGAGACTCGGACCGAAGTGGCCCCTCTCAGATTGATTGGGATTCCATTTTCGTCGAGTCGACCTGATTGTTGAAATCGAACCGTATTTTGGGCAAAGGCTGTGGAAGCTGCGAATAGTAATCCGAGGCCAAAGAGTGTAATCGTTTTATTAATCATACGTTTTTTATCGCGAGGAGTAGACGGGGAGGGTGTCACGAGAGCTCATCCATTCTTCCCATGGCCCTTTGAGCACTTCTTCTGCTTCGACGAACTTCCAATCAACGTGATCGCCGCTTTTCATTCGAAGGAAGTCTCGCACGGCAGGACTAAGATCGATCCCTGCGTTTTGATTGGGATTGGGCTGAGGGCGTTTTCCACCGAAGACATATTGCCAATCATCTGTATAGAAAGGGCCAACGTCTTTCCATTGCGCAAAGCAAACTCGGCCCTCTCGGTGAATCGCGATCCATCGATCTTTGCAAACAGATTGGGCTCTCCCATGTTTTGAAATATTTTTAGAGCGAGAAAACCAGGGAATCATCGTTGACGCTTCGGCACGATAAGCTCCATCGCGAGTGAGATCATTATAGGGCAGAGCGACATAGAAAGGATTGGTTTCAGGGTAAAACGCAGCGGGTTGATAACCATCGCGCTGATGAGGGTGGTCGAACCCGCCATAGGCTTCCATCCATTTAGGTTCCCAGGCACTCGAGCGATTATGGGTAGGATTGCGAGTAGTGGCATTCTCACCGACCCAAAAAACTGTGGCTACAATACGCTTTCGCCAAGAGGGTTGGTAGGAGCCGAAAGGGGGGAAGTCGCGCTTCGG
>CALFBI010000001.1 GCA_937951675.1 uncultured Verrucomicrobiales bacterium | reverse complement strand
AAAGTATAAGCTTACTTTTTTATAATCGCCTTCTGGTGACCAGAGCAGCGTGGAACCACCCGGTCCCATTCCGAACCCGGAAGTGAAACGCGTTTGCGCCGATGGTAGTGGGACGATAGGTCCTGTGAGAGTAGGTCGTTGCCAGGTTAATGCCCTGTTATAAGTTAACGCTTATAGCAGGGCTTTTTTTTGTCATAGTTGTATTTAAAGGAGAGCTTATACTATACATAATAGTGTAAAATATTACATGAGCTAAGGATTTCCTCTCTTGCTAAAACTCCTCCTGAATTTTGGACTAGCTCATTAAAGGGGAAGATTAATGCTAATTTTTTATAATTTGAGGAAAGTAAAGAGCCGATTGCTAATTCGTCTTCGTTATGATTTCGTATGGGAGGAAATATATAAAAGTATATGAATGTATTTGATACAGAGGTTTTAGAATACAATGGTAAAGTTGAAGCGTCTGAAATCGCTTCGGTTTACCAAGTTACTGACCCTAAGACAAATCATCGATATTTGATATCAAGAGTTTTACCGGGAGGTGATCTCGCTGATCAGAAAATCAACTTATCTTTAATGTTTCATGACTTATCATTAATACATGAAAAGCCACACCCAGGAATAGAGAAGGTTGTTGCTTTTGGAAATGACGCAGATGGTCCTTATTATGTGAGAGAATATTTCGATCGAACTCTTTCAAGAAATATTTTTGGTGAAAAAGTTTTTACGGAGCAACAGTTTCGTTCAATAGCAAAATCAGTTCTCAGTGGATTGCAACATGCTCATGATCTAGGTATTCAACACCGAAGAATTGATCCTGACGCTTTTAGTTTAGTTGATTCAGATTCGAAATTCCCTTCAGCCTTTTTAATGAGGTTTGGGCTGCGTTATATCTGGGATCGAGAAGTTTTTTTTCAAGAAGGCGGTGTTGATCAAGAAGTAGGAAATGTTTATTTTGCAGCGCCAGAATTGCTGAGAGGTGAAAAAATAGATTTTAGGTCAGATCTATATTCGCTTGGCTGTGTTTTATTTTATTTAGTTACGGGCTATTACTCTATTTATGAAAAGGGCTATGCGAATGTTGTAAGGTGTCATCTCGAAGGTAAGGTCGAATCGTTAGCTCGAGCACGTCCAGATCTTAGTAGAGAACTTAGTCAGTGGATGGGACAACTAATGGCTGTTAATATTTCTGAGCGATTTCAGAGTGCTCAAGAAGCGATAATAGCTCTCGATAATCAATTTAGTGAAAGAAAAAATATTAGCGCTACCCCTAATGAAAACACTTTAAGGAGTTTAGTAATATCGGCTTCGTTCTCTGAAGAGAGGGTCGGAAAGTCAAATTTGAGCAATTTTAATTCAGCTCCTCCTTTTCGGGCAAGGTCACTTAATCAGCAGCAATCTAAAAAAGCGAAGAGGTTTTCGTTATTAAAAAGGGGTATCTTGATAGGAGCGGTGTTTTCTGTAATGGCAGCGAGCTTACTCATATTATCTGGAAATAAAAAAGAAACAGAAAAAGTTAGTCTAACCACTTTGAGTGAAAAAGTTAAAGAAGCTAGCCCTGAAATTTATGCTAAATCACTAGAGGTGAAGTCTAAGTTAGGTGATTCGGTTCTGGCTCCCAAAGTTGACCTGCCCGATTTTTCCTCTTACCCACTCCAACTACCATCTCAAGAGCTTAAAAGAATTCGCCAATTCGTAAATACAGCTGACTTGATTGTAATCAAAGGTATCGAAGGGGTGAGTGGCCCTCAAAATTCAAATTTCAGCTATAACATATATCTAGGAAATCAAAGATTAGTAGATTTCAGGCTGGATGTGAGGTTTGGGTGTTCAATTGTTACTTTTGGACTTCAACGAGAAAAGGAGGGAGCTCATTTTCTCTTACAAGAGGGAGACCAATTTGGAGATGATTTTCATCCCGATAACAATGCGGTTGTGGTGTTAAAAAATGGAGAGCATCTTCAACATTTTGATATATCCAAGCTAGTGTTTTTTAAGGCCCGGCCGAGGCCAGTAAATGGTGAAAATCCGACTAACAAAAGAACGGTAGTTGTAGCTTTAGAATTTAGAGATGATAACAAAAATAAGGTCTATGATTGGGATCAAGACTCTATTCGGATAGTTGCTGCAATGGTGGGCCGAAAAGCTGAGACAAGTGATGTGACAAAGATGGCTGAGCAGATGGGCCTTAAAGATTATCGAGTGAAATAAGGTCTAAAAAAAGCTCGAGTTCATGAGGAAACTCGAGCTTTTTTATTAATGATATTTTAAACTTGGTTAGCGAAGATTCTCTAAAATCCAAGGCAAGAGTTTAGTGATAGGGAGTCGCTCTTGTTTCATTGAGTCGCGATGACGAATGGTCACCGTGTTTTTAAGTTCATCACCCTCATCGCCGAGAGTTTCAAAATCAACAGTGATGCAGTAGGGGGTTCCTACTTCATCTTGGCGACGGTAACGACGGCCAACAGCTCCAGTTTCATCGTAGAAAACGTTCATGAAAGGTTGGAGTTGGTTTTTAATTTCTTTTGCGATTTTCACCTGCTCCTCGTTCTTTTTTAAAAGAGGGAAAATGGCAACTTTGATCGGAGCAATACAAGGTTTGAACCTCATCACAGTGCGGACATCTTTCTTTCCTCCTTCGGGTGTAAGGTCTTCTTCTTCAAAGGCCTCGCAAATGAGAGCTAAGATGGTGCGGTCGCAACCTGCTGAGGGCTCAACGACGTGAGGGATGAACCTTTCTTTCGTTTCTTCATCGAAATACTCAAGTGGTTTTTTTGAATGTTCTTGGTGTTTCGTGAGGTCGTAATCAGTTCGATAAGCGACTCCTTCGAGCTCTTGGATCCCAAACGGGAATTCATATTCAATATCATATGTCTTCGAGGAATAGTGAGCGCGTTCTCCATCTGGTATATCGACGACATGAAGTTTCGACCTAGGGACTCCAATTTGTTCGTAGAAGGAAAGGCGGGTTTCGAGCCATTCTTCAGTTAGGCGAAGACCATCTTCTGGTTTACAAAAATATTCGATTTCCATTTGTTCAAATTCTCTCGAACGGAAGGTGAAGTTTCGCGGATTGATTTCGTTACGAAACGCTTTTCCGATCTGAGCAATTCCAAAGGGAAGTTTAATGCGATTTGAATCGAGGACGTTCTTGTATTGAACGAAAATAGTTTGAGCTGTTTCAGGGCGAAGGTAAGCCACAGCATTCGGATCATTCTCATCAGATGATGCGCCCATTTTAGTTTGGAACATCAAGTTGAACTCACGGGGTTCCGTGAGAAGGGATCCGTTTTCAGGATTGTATCGTGTCGTGTTTTGCACTTCAGCGGTGCTTTCTCCTTGGAGTTCTAATTTTTTGAAAGAGATCGTTTCGTCACTAAGGTATTGAGAGTAGAATTGCTTTGCAGCTTTGCGCACGGCGTTCTCATCTCGTTCGGGGGTAGCGAGGACACTGTATTCTTTCTCGATTGACCATCCGCTTTCAGCATGGCTGGCACCAGTGAATGAGTAAATCGTTCCCGATTGAGCGTCAATCTGGTCAGCACGAAGGCGCGCTTTACTCAAAAGGCAGTCACACATGGGGTCAGAAAACCCACCAACATGGCCAGAGGCCGTCAGAACGGCGTGGTGAGTGAGGATTGATCCTTCGAGGCCGAGAATGTCATCTCGTTCTTGAACGGTTTTTCTCCACCAGTAATCTTTCAGGTTACGCTTAAGTTCTGCTCCGAGAGGGCCGTAGTCCCAGCACCCATTCAATCCGCCATAAAGTTCAGCGGATTGGTAAATAAAACCACGGCGTTTACAGAGGGAGACGATTTTCTCCATCTTTTCAGAGTCAGTATGTTCGCGATCAGCCATTTGAAAAATATTCGATATTAATGAAGCGGGATCGAAGCAGGCATTCCATATGATTGCAATGCTTAAGCGTCTGGAAGAAGGTGTGATTCTAAAGTTGGACAAAGAGATTCCATTGGTCATGCTCATTGAGATGTCTACTGAGGCTCTTACCGTATCCCGTTTAGTTCGGCGCATGAAGAATGTGCTCGAGATCGAAGTTGGTGAGGTTTGGGTCGAGGGCGAAATCAGCAACTTACGGAAGCAAGCAAGCGGGCATCAGTATTTTAGTCTTAAAGATGCAAATGCTCAAATTTCAGCCGTCTTTTTTAAAGGTTCAGCGGCGCGTTCGAAAGTGAATCTAGAAGACGGTAAGAAATTGAAGATCTTTGGGGAGGTTTCGATTTATGAAGCCCGCGGGACGATGCAGCTTATTGTTCGAAAGGTCGAAGAGATTGGGCAGGGAGATCTCCAAGCTCGCTTCGAGCAATTAAAAAAAGCTTTGCACGGCGAAGGTTTATTTGATCAGGACCGGAAGAAGCCTCTTCCTCCCTTTCCGCATCGGATTGGGGTCGTGACTTCTCCGACTGGAGCCGCTTTGCAAGATATGCTCAATGTCCTTTCACGTCGAGCGCCTTGGGTGGAGGTTTTTCTTTATCCCTGCCGAGTCCAAGGAAAGGGAGCAGAAAAGGAAATCGTCGCTGGGATTAAGCGTTTTGGAAGTGCTGCTTTGAAAGGTGAGCCTGCAGTGGATGTGGTGATTATTGGCCGTGGTGGTGGCTCCCTCGAAGATCTCTGGAATTTTAATGAAGAAGAGGTTGCTCGTGCGATTTCAGAATGCCCGACCCCTTTAGTATCAGCCGTAGGACATGAAATCGATTTTACCATTTCAGACTTTGTCGCAGATGAGAGGGCGCCTACTCCAAGTGCCGCTGCTGAACTAGTAGTTCCTGATAGGGAAGAGCTTTTGGTGAAAGTTGAAGCGAAACGTCTTCGTCTTGAACGTCATGTGAAGTCTGTTTTTTCGAATTATAGTCAACAGCTAAAACGGCTTCATGAAGGAGCTCTTTCTCGTTCAAGTGAGCGAGTTCTTAAGGAGCCTCAAATGCGTCTAGCGGAACTCGAACAAGCCCTTAATACGGCTTTTCATTCACACACGCAGCGCAAATCGCAAGCTTTCATGCAGGCTCAGTTACGATTAAGATCAAAGCATCCGCAACATTTTGTCGAAAGAAGAGCTCAAATTCTCTCGGTGTTGAAGTCTTCGCTTCAGCAAAGTATGGCCGTTCGTTTAGAAAAGCATACTTCGACTTTAGCGCGATTAGCGAGCTTGCGCAGTGCTCTCGGTCCGGACTCGGCGTTCGAACGTGGGTTCTCGATTGCCTACGACGAAGAGGGGAAAATAATTCGTTCGGCAAAACAAGCTCGAGAGGAGAAAAAGCTCACCACCCGCTTCCATGACGGCGTTGTCGAAAGCGAGGTTACTCCTACATCGGATTAATTCGGATCTAGAGTTTCAGCGCGAAGGGGCCTTTATTTTGTAATAAGGTAAAAAAATCCCCCTGCGAGCAGAGACTCAACAGAGGGGAAATGAAAAAGGAAGACTGCTTTCCTTACTGCCCGCTAGGCTTTTCCTTTACGGTGGACTGGATGCGAAGCTCGCGGAGTTGTTTGAAGTCTACTTCTGCAGGGCTAGAAGTCATCAAGTCGGAGGCTTTATTGTTTTTCGGGAAAGCGATCACTTCACGGATCGATTTCTCACCAGCAACGAGCATGGCAACACGGTCGAGGCCGAGTGCGACTCCGCCGTGAGGAGGGGCCCCATATTGGAAGGCTTCGAGAATGTGAGCAAAGAGTGTTTCCTGTTCTTCTTGAGTCACACTTAAGGCATCGAACATTGCCATTTGTAAGTCCCGCTCATGGATCCGAATAGAACCACCACCGAGCTCGTATCCATTGAGGATGACGTCATAAGCAATGGCGCGAAGACCTTCGAGTTCTCCGGCACGGAGTTTGGCCTCGTCTTCTGGATGTGGACGAGTGAAAGGGTGGTGAACGGCATTCCACTTATTGCTCTCTTCGTCAAAGGCGAGAAGAGGGAAGTCGGTGACCCAGAGGAAATTGAGCTCTTCATTTCCTTCGAGAATGTTGAGCTGTTCAGCAACGGCGAGACGGACTCGGCCGAGCACTTCACAAGCACTATCCCATTTGTCAGCTGCGAAGAGGATTAAGTCTCCTGCTTCGATATTGAGTTTTTCACGAAGAGCTTCGACTTCTTCGTCGGTCATACGTTTTACGAATGGAGAGCGCCAAGTGCTCCGGTCGGTATCGCGGGCTTGAATGTATGCGAGCCCTTTTGCTCCAGCTTCTTGAGCGAGTTTTGTGAGTTTATCAATCTGTCCAGCAGAGATGTCAGCGAACCCTTTTGCGTTGATGGCTTTGATCACGCCACCAGAAGCAACAGTTCCGGAGAAGACTCGGAATTCACAATCCTTGAGCTCTTCAGTGAGATCGGCAAAGCGCATATCAAAACGGCGATCAGGCTTGTCTGATCCATAAGTGTTCATCGCGTCTTGGTAGGAAAGGCGGTCGAAGCTCACAGGGATGTCTTTCCCGAGAGATTCTTTAAAGACACGACCGAGAAGACCTTCTACTAACCCGATGATGTCATCTTGATCGACGAAAGAAGCTTCGACGTCAACCTGGGTGAATTCGGGTTGGCGATCTGCACGGAGATCTTCGTCTCGGAAGCAACGTGCGATTTGGAAGTATTTTTCAATCCCTCCCACCATGAGGAGCTGCTTGTATTGCTGAGGTGCCTGAGGAAGAGCGTAGAAACTTTTTGGGTGAACTCGAGATGGGACGAGGAAATCACGCGCTCCTTCAGGAGTAGACTTTGAGAGGATCGGAGTTTCGATTTCGAGGAAATCTTGGTCGTCAAGGAAATCGCGAGTCGCCTTTGCAACACGGTGACGAAGTTTGATATTCCGTGTCATTCTGGGGCGACGAAGATCGAGGTAACGGTATTTAAGACGAAGGTCTTCGTTAGAAAGTTCTTTATCAAGTTGGAAAGGAAGGACTTCAGCCTTGTTTACAATCTTGAGTTTCTCAACGACGATTTCAACTTCTCCTGTTTCTAGGTTTGCGTTGGTCGTGTCGACTTCGGCAGTTTTAAGCCGTTCGCCAACTTTTCCGGTGACTTGGATGACATCTTCACTACGGAGCTTATGAGAGAGTTCAGCCGATTCAGGTGAAATTTCTGAGCGGAAGACACATTGGGTGATTCCTTCCCGGTCCCGAAGATCGAGGAAAATGACACCGCCTTGATCGCGGACGGTATTAACCCAACCAATAAGGGTGACTTCGGTGCCGATGTGAGAAGAGCGGATTTCGTTACAATGATGAGAGCGCATAACGGTAATAAATGAAAAAATTCGTGGTGAATGGTTTTGCGGATGCTTCCCTGCTTCGTGCTGAGCTGCAAGGCCTAAATAGACGGATTCGTGAACTTCGTTCGTTCAAGCTAGAGATCAGATTCTAAGCGAGCAGAGGTCCATCAGGCTCATTGAGCCGTTTTTGAAGATAAGTGACGGGGTTCGTATTAGCGTAGATCGTTTCTTCCGTGCGAGAATTCAGCATTTTCACGGTCAGTTCAGGGAAGTCGCTTCCGACCACAACCGCGATTCGAGCTCCTGACTTTTCGGCCTTTTGAAATTGTTTACCGAGTTTAGCGCTTGTGAGAGGAAGGTCCGTTTTGAGGCCAGCTTCCCGAAGTTGAGTGGCTAGTTTTAAGGCCGCAGGGCGTTTTTCTTCGTCAGAGATGACCATGAAGAGGTCACATCCTTCATTTTGGCGGAGCCATCCTTCCATTTGCATCAAGGCCGAGCCGGTTTCTTCAATGAGGTGACGGAGCACCACATCTCCCATTCCGAATCCTACAGCTGGAAGATCAACTGAACCGTCAGACATCGTGGAGACAAGGTTATCATACCTTCCTCCACCTGCGATGGCGCGGAGGTTATGTTTTAGGTCGAAGATTTCAAAGACGGGGCCAGTGTAGTAAGCAAGACCTCTCACTATACTGAAATCGTATTGAACGAAATCACCTAACCCGCGAGCTTCAAGGTCAGCATAGATGACTTGAAGTGCCTCGGAGGCATTTCCTTGGTCAGCCATGTAAGTTTTAAGATCTTCAGAAGTGAGGGAAAACTTACTAAGAAGAGTCTTCATTTTCTCCTCAGGCATTCGTTCGACCTTATCAACCAGAGAGAGAAATTCTTCGAGCTGATCAGAGTTAATGCCTTTTTCAGTGGCGAAGCGGGTCCAGACTTCTCGGTCGGAGAGGCGTAGAACGAAGTCGCCTTTTTCGAAGCCAAGCTCTTTCATCATACCGATCGCTAAGGCCATTAATTCGGCATCTGCTGCTGGCGAATCTGAGCCAAGAAGGTCTGCATTGTATTGATAAAATTCACGAAGACGCCCTTTTTGAGGTTTTTCGTATCGAAAGCACTGTCCGATTTCAAACCACTTCAAAGGCATTGGGGCCCGGCTTTGAGTTGAGGCTACTAAGCGAGCCATCGAGGGAGTGACCTCAGGACGCAAGGTGATATCACGGCCTCCTTGATCTTCGAAACGGAAGAGCTGCGTTCCGATTTCGCCGCCTGATTTTTTCAGGTAGACTTCGGTTTCTTCGACGACAGGGGTTTCATATTCAACAAATCCATGACGGAGGGAAACACGGCGCCAAGTTTCTAGGATGTAGTTCCGAATCGCGCAGTCGCGGGGAACAAAGTCACGAAAGCCTGGGAGTGGTTGCAGTTGCTTAGCCATGAGATGGAGATGAAATTCGAGAAGTGCGAAGAATAATCAGGAACAGGCTGGTGTCGAGAGGAGACTTTATTGTAATTTTTTTGATCACAATCAAACCACGCTGCTTACAACTGCGTTTTTTGTCCCATGAAAGCACAAGTTTTACTCTATTATCTCTATACCAAGATTGAGGATGCCGAATCTTATTATCAACAGCACCGAGAGCTTTGCGAGAGCCTCGAGCTAAAAGGGAGGGTTCTCATCGCCAAAGAAGGCATTAATGGCACTTTGGCAGGCTCGCCTCTGGCTTGCCAATCTTACATGGATTATTTAAAGAACGATCCCATCACAGAGGGGATTGAATTTAAAATCGATGAATGGGAGGAAGAAGAGCTGCCTTTTCCTAAGCTTTCGGTGAAATTACGGGAGGAGGTCGTCACGCTACGCCTGGGGGAAGAAGATCTTAATCCCGGTGAAGTGACCGGAGCTCATCTCTCACCAAAAGAATTCCGAGAAATGATGGATGATCCTGACGCCGTGGTTCTCGATGCGAGAAATGATTATGAATGGAAGCTAGGTCGCTTTAAAGGGGCTATTCTCCCTGAAGTGAAAAACTTCCGAGATCTACCGCAGTGGGTGCGAGACAACCGAGAAATACTCGAAGGAAAAAAAATCATGACTTACTGCACCGGCGGAATCCGGTGTGAAAAGTTTAGTGGCTTTTTACTCAATGAAGGTTTTGAAGATGTCTATCAACTTCATGGAGGAATCGTGACTTACGGTAAGGACGATGAAGTGAAAGGGGATCAATATGAAGGGACCTGCTACGTCTTTGATGAGCGGATTCAAGTGCCAGTGAATCGGACCGAAGGAGCCAGCGTGATTACGCACTGTATCCGCTGCGAAAAATCGACGACTCGGTATATTAATTGCGCCTATATTCTTTGTAATGAACAACACTTTTGCTGTGAAGAATGTGAGGAAGAAACGAAATCTTTTTGCGCACCAGAGTGCGAAGTTAAAGGAGTGGAGAGTGGCCGGATCCGAGTGCCTCGCCACTTATAGAAATAAGAATTTATGTTGATTGAAGACTCTAAGTCAATTCTGTTAGAATTTGAAACCCCTCAATTTCTTCATTCTCTATTTGGGAATGATCTCAAAGAGTTAAAGTATTTGGAAACAGAGTTAGGGGTCAAGGCAGTCACTCGAGAAGGTTGGTTACATCTCGAAGGAGGTCCGGAAGAATTGAGTCTCATTAAGCAGGCCTTTCTTGATCTTGAGGAAGCTCGACGAAACGGTGTAGAGCTTCATGGAAGAGATTTTAGAACTGCAATTGACGTTGCTCGGGGTAGCGGGCAAGCCGGAGTGGCTAAGATCACCCAGGTGAAGCTACTCGGGACGCAGGGGAGAAAAGCAGTAGTGCCGAGGAACCCGAGGCAGCTAGAGTATGTTCAAGCCATGCTGGAAAATGAAGTGGTCTTTGGTTTAGGACCAGCGGGGACAGGGAAGACTTACCTTGCGATGGCGATGGCGCTCACGCTCCTCAAGCAGAAAAAAATCAACCGGCTTGTATTAACTCGTCCTGCAGTAGAAGCCGGCGAAGCTCTTGGTTTTCTTCCTGGTGACCTTCTAGATAAAATCGCTCCCTATTTAAGACCGCTTTATGATGCTTTACACGAGATGCTCGACGGGGAAGAAGCACGACGATATTTAGAAAACGGAACGATTGAAATTGCACCTCTCGCCTATATGAGAGGGCGCACCTTATCGAATTCTTTCGTGATTTTAGACGAAGCTCAAAATACGACCTGTGAACAAATGTTCATGTTTCTCACCCGGTTAGGCGAAGGGACGCATTGCGTTGTTACTGGAGACGGATCCCAAATCGATCTTAAAAAGAACATTCCCTCCGGCTTACTCGAGGCAGAAAAAGCTCTCCAAAAAGTTCAAGGAGTGAAAATGCTCCGTTTTTCGAGTAAACATGTGGTGCGGCATCCGATTGTAGGCCGGATCATTGATGCTTATGACGACCATAGGTCCGAGTGTATAGAGTAACTATAGTTAGAAAGTTTTTGGAGCGGTTTCGTTCATAGAGCTGTTTGAAAAAAGGAGTTGAACTATGAGGGGGGATTCCGTTGTAATAGGTGCAATGGATATTAAATTTTGCGGTGCAGCAGGCACCACGACAGGCTCGCAACACCTTCTTGAAGTCAACGGACAGAAAATCCTTCTTGATTGCGGTTTGTATCAAGGGAGACGGAAAGACTCTTACGAGATCAATCATGAGTTTCCGCACTTTGATCCTTCAGAAATTGATGTAGTCGTTTTATCACATGCTCATATTGACCATAGTGGTAATCTCCCTAATTTAAGTCGGAAAGGGTTTACGGGAAATATTTATGCGACTTTTGCAACGCGAGATCTCTGCCAGATCATGCTTGCTGATTCAGCAAGGATTCAAGAAAGAGATTCGGAATGGATTAATAAAAAGCGTCTTAAAGAAGGAGAGCCACCTGTAGAGCCGCTTTATTCAGAGATGGATGCAGAGCGTTGTATGAGGCAGTTCATCAACGTCGGGTATGATCGTTCTATTCCGATCGCAAAAGGAGTGGAACTTACTTTTATCGATGCCGGGCATATTTTGGGAAGTGCTCAAGTTTTACTCGATATTGAGGATGAAGCAGATGGTAAGAAAAAGCGGTTTCTTTTCAGTGGTGACGTAGGGCGTGGGGATAATGATATCTTACGTAACCCCCAACCTGCTAAAGATATTGATTACCTCCTGATGGAGAGCACCTATGGAGGCCGAGAGCACGAGCTTGGAACACGGGCGGATGATGAAATCGCAGAAATTTTAGTGAGAGCAATTGAGCGAGGCGGGAAAATCATTATTCCTTCTTTCGCTGTGGAGCGGACTCAACAGCTTCTTTATGTCCTTAACCAGCTTTTTGAAGATGGGAGAATTCCAGAGGTGCCTGTTTACGTTGATAGTCCTCTCGCTGTGAATGCCACGGAAATTTTCCGACTACACCCAGAATGTTTTAATAAAGAGATTTACGAATTCCTTTTTGAAAAAAGAAACCCTTTTGGGTTTGAGAACCTCACCCTTGTTCGTTCAGTTGCGAAATCTAAAGAGCTTAATCTGGACCGAGGTCAATCTATCATCATTTCAGCATCGGGAATGTGCGAAGCTGGACGGATCCTCCATCATCTCAAAAACGGAATTGAAGATCCTAGAAATACGATTCTCTTTGTAGGTTACTGTGCGCAGCAAACCTTAGGCTGGAAGATTCGCGAAGGTTGGGATGAGGTTCCGATTTTTGGTAAAGATTATAAGCTTAAAGCTCATGTTGAAATCATGGATTCTTTCTCTGGGCATGCTGATCACTCAGAGCTTTTAGATTACTTTGAGGCGATGACTGGGCCTAAAGAAAAAGTTTGGCTAATTCATGGTGAGCCAAGTCGCACGGAAGCTCTTTGTGAGGCTCTTCGAGAGATTCATTCCGGAGATGTCGAAGTGGCAGAATTAGGTAAAACAGTTCAATTTTAAGCGGTCATGAAAAACAGAATGATAATCACTGTGCTGAGCTTAGGGGCTGCAATAACAGTGAACCTTTTCGCTCAAGAGCCTTCTGGCGAAGGTGGGTCCCGGATCTGGTCTCAGAAGGTGGGGGAAGGTGAATATATGGTGAACTTGGATTCGGTGAGTTCCATTAGTAAGCACCATTACGTGATTGACGGAAGTGTTCAAGTCACAGAAGTGACGATCGATACGACAGGGAATAGCCTAGCACGATTCTATTATCTGGAGCCCGTTTCTCCAGAAGGGATGAGTGATCGTGTCGAGGAGGTCACAGAGCGAGCGAATGAATTACTCGATCAAGTGCCTGAAAGTATGAAGTTCAAGCTTCATGAAATGGTTCATAAAAAGTATCCGGTGACCACTCATGCCAAGACGGTTGAGTTCCGTTTCCTTAAGAAAAAAGACCTTCAGAAGTTTCACCGTCGAGCCGTGAAAGCATGGCAACGCCGTGGAGACCCTGGTGCTTCTTCACAGACTAATACTCCCTCAGATGATCAAGATGACGGAGATACTCAGTAATTAGAGCTAAAAGGCGTTTAGGTCAAAGAGAGTCGGGGTTCCCCGCACTCTCTTTTTTTATTTCCCAAAGATATCGAGGATGGAATCAATCCCTTTTTCTAGACCTTTTTCGATCACCTCACCGCCCGATTCTTCTATTTTATCAAGGATGTCCTTGGTGATTTTGGAATCTTCAGGAAGGAGTTTTTCGAGCTGAGGCACTATTTTATCGACGATTTGATCGGCCTTGCCATCTAGAAGTTCGTTGAGTAGTCCGGACTCAGAGAGTAGCTGAGTTGTTAATTCGTCCGTGCTTCCCGCGACTTTGAGGAGTGCCTCCCCTGTTTCAGGGGCAATTTCGAGGAGTCTCGTCCCTGCTGCGAGAATGATCCTACGGCTTAAATCTTCTTTAGGTTTATCCTTCGTTCCGCTGAGGGTGACATCGGCCCAATAAAGTCCTTCGGAGCGATGGGTGAAGACAGCTTTTTCACCACCAGGGATTTTGGATACAATTTCAGGAGGGAGCCCCACTTTCAGAACTCCCGAGAGCTGTTCGCCCCGCATCGTGATTTCTCCTTTGATTTTAAGAAGACCTGCGCTGTAGAGCTCAATATTACGAAGAGTAAGCTTATTTTTCTCATGCTCAAAATCAAAAGATGATTGAGATAAGGGGATGTGAAGGAAGCGAGAGGTGTTTGTATAGGCGGCGATTCTTTTGAGAATCGGGAGTGCTTTTAAGATACCGTTTTCAAGTTGAACACTCCCCGCACTAGTCGTTTGGAAACGTTTTTTAGCAACCCGGTAATCACCATTCAGAGTGCCGGTAAGTTGCTGTTTCCAGTCTCCCTTCAAAAAAGTGGATGTAGGGATATCGCTCATGGTTCCAGAAGCTTCAAAAGTTTTCTTATCCAGGTGGTAAAGCCCTTGCCCGGTGAGTAGGCCTCCTTCACTCAGTTTTAAAGAGGCCTTTTGAAGGCTCACCTGAGGGTCATGGTATTTGATCTGGATTTCTTGAATTTCTAAATCTTCAAGCCCTGGGTATGGAGTTTGTAAACGGCCTTTTTTAAGGGTGAAGAGCTGGTTTTGAGGTTGCCCCTTTTCCGCCCTCGCCTGCACTTGAGCCTGTTTCAGTTCAAGGTGAGGTTTTTCGAGAGAGATCGAGCAGCGATCGATTAAGACCTCGTGAATGACAATCTTTGGCTCGTCGCTTTTTTCTATGGTGCTTGGCGGCTGGGCTTGGTCTTGTGGAGTGCGGCGAGACTTATTCTTTTTCTTAGAGGTCTGTTTACTTTGGAGATTGAGTTTGCATTCATCAATCCGAATGGAATCCAGAATCACTTGCTGCGACTTGAGTGAATCCCCACTGATTTTGAGGCGAATATCAGAGATTCTTCCATTTTTAATCTCTTTTTGACCATTCACGAGCTGAAGTTCACTGCTGCCAACATGCCATCCTTTCCATTTAAGAGGGCTCAATGTCACGTCCGCTTCTAGTTTTTCAGAGAGATCATTTTGAAGCTTGGTCGAGAATTCTTCGCTTCGGATGTAGCGACTTACGTAAATATAGCCAGCAATGACAGCGATAAGAATGACCGTAATCAAGATGGAGCACACCATAATGATTCGTTTAAGCCAGGAAGAGCGCTTGTTTTTTGGCATGGGTGAATTTTGTAGAGAAGAAGGGCTCAAAGGCAAGCATCCTTCTAAAAGGAGCCTATTTACGTGAAATTTCTTGCCAGATGATAGGAATCTTTTCTTATGGAGGTATTAATAAACTGGTGTGCTAGAGTTAAAACAAATTGGATTAAGTATTCCTCAAAGAGGGGAAGAGGATTTACGTTTACTGGATCAAGTTTCAGTGACGGTGCCGAAAGGTCATTATATGTGTATTGTCGGGCCTTCAGGGTGCGGGAAGACCACATTGCTCAAAACGATCGCAGGGATTAATGAGGAGACCGAAGGGCAGATGCTCTGGAACTGGAGAGATCTTGCCGAAGAAGGCGATTTTGAACCTTGGGAAATCGGCTATGTTCCTCAATTTTCGATCGCTCATGAGCAGCTTACCGTTGAAGAAGCCATCCAAGGGGCTCTAGAACTTAAGGTGCCAGCAAAATACCGATCGGGCCGTTTAGAGCAGGTTTTGAAAGACTCTGGCCTTACGAGTTTGATTGATCGGCGGGTGAGCGTGTTGTCGGGAGGACAAAAGCGCCGCTTAGGCCTGGCAATGGAGTTGGTTTCTAATCCTAAGATTCTTCTTTGTGACGAAGTGACCAGCGGTTTAGACCCTCGCTCGGAGAAAGAGATGGAGCAACTTCTGAAGTCTCTGGCCGAGGCCGGTCGCATCGTGATCTCAGTGACTCATTCACTTGCCAACTTAGATTTGTGCGATTCAGTATTAGTTCTTTGCGAAGGGTGCGTGACTTATCATGGGTCTCCAGAATCATTAACTCATTATTTTGGAGTAGATCATGCGGAGGATGTGTATCCAAAGCTTCAGCAGCAAAAGGCTTATCGTTGGCAACAATCATGGGAAAAGCATCAAGAGACTTACCAACATGATTTACTGATGGAGCATGACCGCCAAAAACCTGGTCAGGCCGGACTGGCTGAAAATACCGAAGAAGGTGGAGTTCCCAATGGTTTCGCACAGTTTTTTTGCCTTCTGAAGCGAAGGTATACGATTTTCTTCCGGGATAGGGCGCAGGTGATCCTGCAACTTGCAATTATTATAGGTTTCCCTTTATTGGTGACTCTGTTTTCTGAAAAAGGGAAAGGTCAAATTCGGCAATTAGCTGATGCGCAAGATATTTCGATGATTTCTGAATTTGCGAATAAAGCAGCGGTGCACCAAGATCAGCTTCGAGTGGGTTCTGCAGTTTCAGGCATTATTATGTTCCAAGTGGTGTTACTTTGCCTCATGGGCGCGAATAATGCTTCCCGCGAAATTGCAGGTGAGAGGAATTTGATGGAAAAAGAGCGTTTTGGTGGGGTGCGAATTTCTTCTTATCTCGCGAGTAAGCTTTTCTTTGTAGGATCACTCGTCCTTGCTCAATCCTTATGGATGGCGTTTTTTGTTGAATTCTTTTGGCCGTTCCGAGGGGATTTCTTTGCACATGTGCTGTTTTTGATTCTGGTAAATGCCGGAATGACAACGATTTGCTTAGGGATCTCAGCTTGTATGAAGACTTCGGAGCAAGCCTCTCTGCTTTCGATTTATCTGGTTGGTTTTCAACTCCCTTTATCGGGGGCAGTCTTAGCCTTACCAGAGCAAGTTGAAGCATTTACGCGCCCTTTTATTTCAGCTTATTGGGCCTGGTCGGGGAGTGTGAGCGGCCTCTCTTCACGGATTTATTCGGCAGTGTCACAGGTCATTGATACCTCACTGAGTCAAACGATGATTTGTATTTTAATGCTCGCAGCTCATGTTGTTTTAGGAATAGGGCTTGCCATTGCAGGTTTGTCAAAAGAACGTTGGTCATAGCAAATAATTATTAATCATGGGTAGAAAACGTCGTCGATCAGGAAGTCAAAGTTGGATTGCTAGCTTAGTGATAGGAGTTGCCGTCATTGCGATTGGGGCGGGCTTTATGTTATCTTCGAAAGATTCGAAAGGTTATTCAGGGTTTCCAGAGCTAGAGCTTTCTAAGGTAGAGGCTGATGCGAATAGCCTTAATGGGAACCAATACCGAGTTGACGGAGTCGTTCATGAACGGGTGAGCCGCCAATCAGGCGAAGCGGTTTGTCTCAAAGTTGGGGAAGGTGAAAAGGCTGGTTTTTTGTTGATCAAAATTCCGACCGGAGTGAAAACGACAAACATCGAACGCCTGCAACGTTTTTCTTTTGTGATTGCCTTCGAGGAAGGTGGAATTGCCGTAGCTCAAAAAATGAAACTTCTGTAATCGATGACTTTAACTCCATTTAAATTGGTAAGCTTTTTAGCACTGAGCTCGATCTCAGTGGCACAGGTTTTTACACCACCACCTGCTAGAAACCAGGCTGCAGCGCCTCAAAATCAGGCGGTCACGCAAAATCAAAGCCAAAATCAGCAAAGCCCTTTTGGCCAAGAAATCCCCCTCCTAGACCCTTCCGCGGAAAGCATTAAGATCGGTGGTTTTACGATCCCGATTGGAGACAACCGGATTGTGCGAGCTCGTTTTGAAAAATACCTCAATCAACCTGCTGAGATTTCAGAAGAATCTGACCTTTATCGGGAAAAGGTTAAAGGGATCTTGGACGGGCTTTCTCCAAGCTCCCGAGTCTCACTTGATCCGGTAGATGCTTACCGCTTATTAAATGAAGCGGCAGATTATTCAGGCGATGGCGGACGTTGCGAATCATTAAGTTTTGCGATTTATTCGGCTCGCCAGTCTCATTCGAATTCGAAGAGTTTAAGGCGTTATAATGATGTTCTTGATGAGCAAGCTTCTCGGTTACAGAAAGACATCGACTGGAGTGTGAAACACGACAAGCCGGCTCCACTTGATGGGAAACAGACGTCAAATGCAGATAGAGATAGAGGTCGCGACTCAAAGAAAGAAACGGCGGGAGTTGGAAGAAGCTCT
Organism: uncultured Verrucomicrobiales bacterium; assembly: GCA_937951675.1. Taxonomy (GTDB): domain Bacteria; phylum Verrucomicrobiota; class Verrucomicrobiia; order Verrucomicrobiales; family Akkermansiaceae; genus CALFBI01. The sequence goes on along the minus strand of CALFBI010000001.1, from coordinate 122,903 downwards.
GAAATCACCCAAGGAAAGAAACGCCGTTTGGAAGAAATTCAGATTCTTAGAAAAGCCAATTCAGTGAAAAGTGAAGCAAGCCGGGTGACCTCAAAAGCTCAGTATCAATATAACATGGTGCAGCTTTTCGCGGAACGCCGTTTTATGCATGTGCTTCTAGCTTCTCGTTTTTACCATAAAATTTGGACGGATGGGGATTCTGCATTACGTCTCAAAAAGAATTCTGAAATTTTGAAAGGGATGGAGCGCTCATTAGGGATTAGCCCAACCGTATCGATGCTCGATAATCTCTCTTCGGAAGCTTTGCGAGATACAGAGAAGGCGATCGCAGGGTTCCATTATTTATTAGATCAGAAAGAGCTCCATCAAGCTTCTCGCCGCTTGATGGAGGCTTTTATGATTGGAGAGTTTCTAGAACCTTTGTCGACGCTTCCTTTGATCGAAAAACGAAAAGTGCAGCGTTATAGCAGCAGGCTTTTTGAGCTTTATGATGTCATGAATGCGCGAGACTATACGAAGGCGAAAGCCCTTGTTGAAGAGTTGAAAGAGCTCGCGACGGATTTTCCTTCAGCAAAGGCAGATAGTGCCATCACAGCTTATACCTTGCAAAGCGACCTTTCTGTTGAACGAGCGAAGTCACTCATGCTGCGGGGCAGTGAAGATCGTGCCGCAGAAGAGATTCGGAAAGCTACGGAAACTTGGCCCACTAACCCTAAGCTCAATGAGATCAGAGACTTGATGAGCCAAGGGAATGAGATTGTGAGAGCCCAAAATGATTTTGACCGCTTATTGGGGGAGCAAAATTTCCGTGAAATTTTCAATCGTCGCGCAGAGTTCATCGTTGCGGCGAAAGGGGATTCTGAACGCGAGCGTGCTTTTAATGAAATTATGACGAATGTCTCTGAAATTGATTTTTCTTTGAAAGCGGCTCAACAATTTGTCAACGCCGGTAATCCTTATGCCGCATGGGAGCAGTTGTCAGTGGTTCGGGAGAAATTTCCGGAAGATTCTAAGTTGGGCCGAGAAATAGAGAAATTAACAGCAGAGGTCGCCTCCTTTACTCAAACGCTTAATAATGCGAAAGACTTTGAAGAGAGAACTCCGATTCAAATGGGATCAGCACTCTCTCTTTATTATAAAGCGAAGCATATTTATCCACAGAGTAAGTATGCAAGTGAGGGCATTGACCGGTTAATTAAAAAAGTGCTTCCTCGCTGATGCGCTCGGAGTGGAAGCCTCCCTTTCAAGATCTCATTGTCTGGAAAGACTCGCAATCACGGTCTAGCCAAGACCAGATACAGGTTGATCATGATTTATTGGAAAGGGGTGATTTAGAGAAGCCTCTTCTTAGATTCTATCAGTGGGAAGAGCCGACCATCACGGTAGGCTATTTTCAAGACCCTCTCGAAATACAATCACGATTTACAGACTCTCGGGGCCTGCAGTTCGTGAAGCGGTGGACAGGAGGAGGCATGGTTGATCACCGTTTAGATACACCCTATACTCTCGTGATTCCTCATCAATGGGTGACGAAGCAACCTCGTTCGTCTCTTTGGTATCAAGTGATCCATGAGGCGCTTCTAAAGTCTTTATCTCTTCAGGGTGAAAAGGTTTCGCTTTTTAAAAAAGAGGAATGTTCAAGAGAAGTTAAGGCTGTTGAGGTTTGTTTTGATACCTCTGTGTGTTGGGATCTCGTGAGGGAAGGCTCTTTGCAAAAAGTTTCAGGAGCTGCACAGCGACGGACGAGACAGGGGCTTCTTCACCAGGCTTCAGTTTGTGGAGTAAAGGAGCTCGTATGGCAGGATCGGTTTCCTGAATTCCTAGCCGCCCATTGTCAAGTAACCGAATCTTTCGAGGCGTTATTCTGAGCTCGATTTTTCTTGCCGGATCAAGGGAATCTCCAGAAAGTAATGACCTTATGGAGTTTGTTTTTCAAAAATCCGTTTTTAGAGTGATTCTCATGAGCGTCATCGCGTTCTCTGCGGTGAGCTGTGTTCCTTTCACTCATCAGAGGGAAATCGTTTCGTTCCCTCATTCTGAAGAACCTATTTTCATTCAAGCCAAGAGTAATGATTTTGATCAGTTGACTCAAATGGCTGAAACCTTGGAATTAATGAAGCCTTTCGTTGAATTGACTAAAAATCAGATTTGGCTAAAGAAGCAAGTTCCCCATTTTGATGAAGCGATCCAAGAAGTGAAGCTAAAAGTAGGGGTGCTCCCAACGATGATTCACCACAAGAATGGCAAATATTATAAAGGTCACGCGCTCGGTTTTGACCTCATTACGAAAGGAGTGACTGAGCCGAACCGAAATGTCGCCCAAGCTCGTATTAAAAAGCACTTGTATCAAATCGCAAATCGCGACTTTAAAGTCCTTCGAATATCGAAGCTTTAATTTGGTATTTCGAACCGGTTTAAGGTGAAGGTTAGACATCTTATCTAAGATGTCTTAATGATCTCAATAACTAGATAGTGTATTTCTGGTTATCTGTTTATACAAGATGTGGGATTTTTGAGCTCTTATTCTTGTAAAAGAAGATTTTGGGAATTAAAAAGTGAGTGAATCTTGAAGCTTCATTCGCTTCTTTTTTAAATCTCATTCCCATCATGCATTTAAAGTCTCTCGAAATTCACGGATTTAAATCTTTTGCCGACAAAACGGTCTTTGAGTTCCACCAAGGGGTGACCGGGATTGTCGGGCCAAACGGTTGTGGTAAGTCTAATGTGGTTGATGCGATCCGGTGGGTTCTGGGAGAAACCTCCGCAAAGGCTCTTCGAGGAGGCGAAATGGCAGACGTCATCTTCAATGGGACTGACCGCCGGAAGCCTCACGGGATGGCCGAGGTCACGTTAACTCTTTCAGATTGTGAAGCCGCTCTCGGAGTGGATTACAATGAGCTTGCAATCACACGTCGTGTTTACCGCGACGGGAAATCGGAATACCGGATTAATGGAACCTTATGCCGCTTGAGAGACATTCATGAAACATTCATGGATACTGGAATTGGTCGTTCGGCCTATTCCATTATGGAGCAGGGGAAGATTGATATGCTCTTAAGCTCTCGCCCCGAAGATCGCCGACAAGTTTTCGAAGAAGCGGCAGGAATTACCAAATTTAAAAAGGAGAAGAAAGAAGCACTTAGAAAGCTCGAGTTTACCCAAGCCAACCTCTTAAGGGTTTCTGACGTGATGGCAGAGCAAGAGCGCCGGATGAATTCCCTGAAGCGACAAGTGTCAAAAGCCCGCCGCTATCAGACGCTTGCGACCGATGTGAAAATTCTTGAAACTCATTTTGCGCATCGGCAATTTGTAGAACTTTCAGCACAGCGATCAGAGCTTAGGACGTCGCTCCGAGCACTAGGGTCTCGCAAGGAAGAGTTAGAATTAGAGCTTCCGGAAAAAGAAGCGGCTGTGGTGAATGCACGAGATCAAGCACAAGCACTCGAGGCGGCTCTTTCCGAATTACGGCAACGAGCCTCAGCCCATGAAAATGCGGCAAATGGTGCGCAAAGCCGGATTGATTTCAATCAAGAACGTTCTCGTGAATTTGAATCTCGCTTTGCTCAGAATAAGATAGAGATTGCTGAATCTCATGAGAAACTGGAACAACAAGAGAATGATTTTGAAATAAGTCGTATTCAAATTGGAGAATTAGTGGCGCGTATTGCCACTCAGCAAGGCGTGGTCGAGACTCAACAGGCAAAGTTTGCTTCGGCTCAAAAAGAAAAACAGGGCGTTTCAGACCGCCTCCGTCAGGCTCGGTCTCAAGCCGGGGTGACCCAGTCTTTCGTCGCTTCGACTCAAGCCCGTATTGAAAGTGCTCTTACCCAGCTTGAAGGGGGAAAGGAAAGACTCAAAGATCTCGAAGAAAGCGAAATGAGATTCAAAGAAGAATACGCCGTCGCGATTTCCGAAAAAGAAAAAGTGGAATCGATGGTTTCAGCGCACCAGGCTTCGTTTGAGTCTTTAGAAAAACAATTTAAAGAAGCTGAGGAGGCTCATCGAAATGCTAGGAGTGGTCTCGATACCGCTCGTCAAGTCGCGAAGGAAGCACATCAACTGTTCACCAATCGGCAATCTCGGTTAGAGGTTTTGGAACAACTCATCGCTTCTGGAGAAGGTTTTGAAAAAGGAACCCAGGCCGTTCTTTCGGGCTTAGACCAACCTGATTTTTTTAAGAGTTCTTTACGGGGAGTGCTTGCTTCTCATTTGACCGTGAAAGACGAGTATTCACGCGCTATTGAAGCGGCCTTAGGGTCTCATGTGCAGGCCGTCTTAGTTAAAGATGTTGAAATGGCGGAGGCGATTATCGATAAATTAGTCGAACTTAAAAAAGGCGAAGTAGCCCTTTTGCCCGAAACTTTCGCGAAGGGTGGAAGCCGAACGAAAAAAGGAGCGCTTCCGAAAGGGGCTGTTTCTTGGGCTTTAGATTGCATCGAAGCAGATACCAGCGTGCTCCCCGTTTTGGAATCTCTTTTAGGAAATGTTCTCGTCGTGCCTGATCGGCAAACCGCCTATCAAATTCGGAAGGAGTCTTCAGAATATTCTTTAGTGACGGTAGAAGGAGAGCTTCTTTCCGTAGAAGGCGTTTTACGAGGAGGGCAGTCAGGAAAGAAGAAGTCTTCGGTTTTAGAGCGTCAAAACGAAGTGGTATCCTTGGCTAAAGAGGTGAAATTGCTTCAAGAAAAAGAAGTGGCAGCTAGTCGCAGTGTTCTTGATACGGAATCGAAGTTGAGCGCTCTGCGCGAGGAAGTCGAGGCTTCCCGGGAGGTTCTGCAAGCTCATAAGGTTGAAAAATCAAACTTGGAGGGCAAATTTTCTCTGGCTTCTCGAGAAGTTGAATCAATCAGTTCTAAACAAGCGAGTTTGTCGAAAGAGCAAGAAAATCTGCAAGGGAAATTAAAACATTCTCTGAAAAGCCAAACAGACCTGGAGTCTGAATTAGTTTCGGCGAAAGAAAGGCTGGAGGGTTTTGAGGAAGACCAACGATCTCTCCAGTCGCAGCTTGAAGGTTTTGATCGTCAAGTAGAAGAAGAGCGACTACGGCTCAATGAGATTCAGACTTCGCTGGCAGTAGAAGCACAGGCTCGCGCATCTGCTGAAAAAGCTCACAGCCCGATGGCCTCTCGGATTGCGGAATTGCGAGCGCTTAACGAGAAGCGAGAAAAAGAAAACAATTCCTTTGAAGCGAGAATTCAGGAGATGAAGAAAGAGAATGAGGCTCTTCAAATCAATGTGAAAGAGAATGAGGAAAGCGCCGCTCAATTAACAAAAGAGCTTGAGCAATCAGCGGTTCGCCGCTCCGATTTGAAGCAAGCTATTGAGCTCGCGGAAGAGGCTCTTTCCAAGGCGCGTGCAGATGTTTCTCGCGTGACAGCCCAAAGCGGAAAAGAAGAGGTGTCTGCAACAAAGCTTGATTTACGGGTTGAAAACTTAGTGAGTAGTATGCTCGAAAGGCATCAAGTTGACTTAGATACTTTCCGAGCAAATACTCATTCTCTTTTGACATGCATCGCGGAGCGGAAGAGTGCGCGAAGCTCGGGGAGTCATGATGTGAAGATTTCCACCGAAGAGAGAGATTCTAGTGAGGCCTCTTCCGAAGACGAAGAGATTGTCGTTGAAGATATGAGTGAGCAATCCTCTTCTAATATTCAACTAGAGGAAGGACCTGATTGGCGTTTTGTTGAAGATACAGTTGGTGAGTTGCGAAGAAAATTAGACTCGATGGGGCCTGTGAACCTTGATGCGATTCAAGAATTTGATGAACTCGAAGAGCGTTTTACTTTTGTTAAAAACCAGCATGATGATCTCGTGAGTTCAAAAGATGAGCTTCTCGAGGTGATTGAAAAAATCAACACCGAAACAGTGAAGCTGTTCAGCGAGACCTTCGCCGTCGTGAAAAAGAATTTCCGAACGATGTTTAAAGAGCTCTTTGGGGAGAAGGGAAAGGCTGATCTTATTTTGATGGATGAGAATGATCCTCTAGAGTCAGGAATTGAAGTCATTGCCAAACCTCCTGGGAAAAAGTTGCAATCGATTACGTTACTCTCAGGAGGAGAGCGATCGATGACGGCAGTCGCTCTTCTCTTCTCGATTTATATGGTGAAGCCAAGTCCATTCTGCGTGCTTGATGAGCTTGATGCTCCGCTTGATGAATCTAATATTGGTCGTTTCCTAAAGGTGTTAGACCGGTTTATCGATCAGTCTCAGTTTATTATCGTGACCCATAATAAACGGACGATGGGACGTGCTGATGTGATGTATGGAGTCACCATGGAAGAATATGGGATCTCCAAGCCAGTTGGGATGCGGTTAACGAGCCTCGCAGAAGCGGAGGCGAAAAAAGACGAAGCCAAAACGGCGGCTCAAAAAGCGGCGCTGAAACTCGATTCTTAATCAGAGCGCTCAACTCTTCGGCTCCTCGGGAGAGAAGTTTTCAAATAGAGCCTCACCGTTGATTCCTTTAGGCGTATCCAAGCCAAGGACCGAGCCAGGTTTCGCATTCAGTAAGAGTCATTCCCTTACGCTTTGCATAGTCTTCGACTTGGTCTTTTTGAAGCTCGCTAATCGCAAAGTAATGTGAGTCAGGGTGAGAGAATAGGAGCCCCGAGACAGCTGCTCCTGGATGCATCGCACATGATTCGGTAAGTGTGACACCACAAGCTTTTGGAGCATCAAGAAGCTCGAACAGTGTCGTTTTCTCGGTGTGGTCTGGTTGTGCAGGATAGCCTGGAGCAGGGCGGATTCCGTTATAGAGTTCCTTAATGAGCTCGTTGTGATTGAATTCATTCGGGCGTTCATACCCCCATGCTACTCGGGCCCGGTGATGAAGGAGCTCGGCAAAGGCTTCAGCGAGACGATCCGCAATCGCTTTGACCATGATCGCTTTGTAATCGTCTAGCTCTGCTTTGAGTTCTTCCGCCCATTCGTCAGCTCCGTGAATACCAACAACGAAGCTTCCAACGTAGTCTTCTTGATGAGGAGAGACATAATCACTGAGGGCGCTATTTGGTTTTCCGGAAGTTTTCTCAATTTGTTGGCGAAGAGTATGGAACGTTTGGCGTTCTTGGGAGCGAGTTTCGTCGGTCCAGACCGTGATGTCATCTCCTTTGGCATTTGCCGGGAAGAATCCATAGACCCCACGTGCGGTGAAGCGTTTTTCAGAAATGATTTCTTCGAGGATCTCGATGGCATCCGCATAAATTTTCTGGGCTTCTTCCGCTCCAGCTTCGTTCCGTGTTTTGAGAATTTTAGTCTCTCGGTCCCAGACCCCACGAAGTTCCCAGGCGTGGAAGAAAGGGGTCCAGTCAATGTATTTGGAAAGCTCTCGAAGAGATTGATCTTCGATAATACGCGAACCTGTGAATTCTGGAATAGGAGGAGAGTAAGAGTCCCAATTAAAGGCAGGGTGGTTTTTTCGAGCCTCTGCAAGAGAGACTGTTTTTTTACCCTTTTTATTAAAATTTTCGCGGAGTTTGTGGTGCCGCTCCTCATTCTTGGCGACGAATTCCTCACAGCCGTCACCGATGAGAGAGGTCGTAACAGGCACGGAGCGAGAAGCGTCGAGAACGTGAACGATCGGGCTCTTTGAGTGAGGTGCGATTTTGACTGCAGTGTGGGCAGGGGAGGTCGTTGCTCCACCAACAAGAACAGGGATACTGATTCCCCGTCGCTCCATTTCTTTGGCGATATGCACCATCTCATCAAGAGAAGGGGTGATGAGCCCGGAAAGCCCAATGACGTCGACTCGTTTTTCTAAAGCAATTTCTAGAATTTTATCGCAGGGAACCATTACTCCGAGGTCGATGACTTCGAATCCATTACAAGCAAGGACGACTCCTACAATGTTTTTTCCAATATCGTGAACGTCACCTTTGACTGTTGCCATTACGATCCGTCCTGCAGACATTGATTTTTCAATTTCGATTCGTGCTTCAGCGGGGGTAAGTTCAGGTCGCTTGAGGAGGAGGGCTTGAGATTCGATTTCAATCTTCTTCGCCTTTTCCTGTTCCATGAACGGCTCCAGGTAGGCGACGGATTTTTTCATCACGCGGGCCGATTTAACTACTTGTGGAAGGAACATTTTACCTGCACCGAAAAGATCCCCAACGATTGACATGCCGTCCATCAGAGGACCTTCGATCACTTTGAGTGGGCGATCGTATTTTAATCGAGCTTCTTCAGTATCTTCTGTAATGAATTTATCTATCCCTTTGAGAAGAGCGTATTCGAGACGTTTTTCGACGCTGGCTTCACGCCATGTTAGGTCTTCTTCCTGCGTTTTCTTTTTAATGCCTCGGAACTGCTCGGCGTAGTCAAGGAGCCGCTCTGTGGCGTCTGAGTCGCGGTTAAGAAGAACGTCTTCGACGTGTTGGAGCATCTTTTTAGGGATCTCATCATAGACTTCTAACATGCCGGCATTAACGATCCCCATATCCATCCCGTTTTGACCGGCATGAAAGAGAAAGGCTGAGTGCATGGCTTCTCGAACAGGGTTGTTTCCGCGGAAAGAGAACGAGACATTGGAGACCCCTCCCGAAACTTTCGCGCCAGGGAGGTTTTCTTTGATCCACTTCGTCGCGTTGAAGAAGTCGACTGCATAGTTGTTATGTTCATCAATACCTGTCGCAACGGTAAGGATGTTAGGGTCGAAAATAATGTCCTGTGGGTTGAAACCCACTTCGTCAACAAGGATGCGGTAAGCGCGTTCACAGATGCGAATTTTGTCTTCGTATGTTGCGGCCTGTCCTTGTTCGTCAAAGGCCATGACGACAACGGCAGCTCCGTATTTCATCACAGTGCGTGCATGTTTGCGAAACTGGTCTTCTCCTTCTTTCATAGAGATCGAGTTGACGATCCCTTTGCCTTGAAGGCATTTTAATCCCGCTTCGATAATTTCCCATTTCGACGAATCGACTGTAATAGGAACCTTCGTGATGTCTGGTTCAGATTGGACGAGATTGAGGAAACGAGTCATCATTTCGACGCCGTCAATTAAGCCGTCATCAAAACAAATATCGATCACAGGAGCTCCATTATCAACTTGTTGGCGAGCGACACTGAGTGCTTCCTCTAGTTTTCCTTCTTGGATGAGTTTTCGAAAACGCGGAGACCCTGCGACATTAGTGCGTTCCCCAATCATCAGGAAATTTTTATCCTTAGTATGATTATAAGGTTCCGTTCCTGAAAGGCGAAGGAGGGGTTCGATCACGGGGCGTTTCCGTGGAGTCACCCCCTTGACGGCACGAGCAATGGCTTCGATATGTTTCGGAGTGTTTCCACAACAGCCTCCCGCAAGGTTGATGAATCCGGCTTCTGCAAAATCCTGGAGGTGGTGATACATGTCCTCCGGAAGTTTAGGGAATCCAGTAGGAGAGAGAGGGTCCGGCATACCGGCATTAGGGTAGCAGGAGACAAAGCTTTCACAGCAGTTCGATAGCTCAGAGATGAATGAACGCATTTCGTCAGGGCCAAGAGAGCAGTTTAACCCGACGGCGAGAGGTTTAACGTGGGCTACTGCATTCCAGAGAGCTTCCACTTTCTGGGCCGAGATCATAGTTTCTCCTCCTCGTCCGACTGCTGCGGAGATGATGACAGGGAGATTTATTTTATCTTCTTCAAAGACGTCTTGCACTGCAACGAGGGCGCACTTTGAGTTCAAAGCATCGAAAATGGTTTCGATCATTAAAATGTCGACTCCGCCTTCGATGAGAGAGCGGATTTGGCGTTTATAATCGAGATAGACTTGATCCCATATGACGACTCGAAATCCAGGGTCATTCGGATCAACCGCTGAGTTGTTCAGCCCTACTGTCATGGGGCCAATCGCTCCTGCGGCGTAACACTTGCGGCCTGTTTCTTGAGCGACTTCGTCACAGGCGGCTCGTGCTAATTGAGCTGAGGCAACATTAAGCTCGTGAGCGAGGCCAATGAGGAAAGGGTCCTCGATGACTTTTTGGTAAAACTCAGGATCTTTGCGCCCTTCTCCTGATTCCCGAGGGTCTTCGACAAAGAATTCAGATTGTGCGATGGCGGTGCCAGAGAAAGAGTTTGTTTCGATGATATCTGAACCAGCCAGGAGGAAACGGCGATGAATATCGCTGATCACATCAGGACGAGTTAGGGAAAGGATATCGCCATTGTTAAGGAGATCTTTTTCGTTGTCTTTAAAGCGTTCGCCACGGGCATCTGTCTCGGTCAGATCATACTCTCGAATCGTGGTTCCCATCGCTCCATCTAGAACAAGGATTCTTTTCTCGAGCTCTTTAGTGAGTTCTATAGTTGAGTCTGGCTGCACGGAGAAAAAGGTAGATTATTTCAGCCGAAAAACAAGAGACAAATCCTCACATCTTGATTCGTTGATGTGAGTATTTTTTGGCTGCGTCAAGCCTTCATAAGGAACTGGTTAGACGGGAGAGGTAGTCTAAGGTTTTAGCTCAAATGAACCTCAGGGTTGGTCTCATCAATAATAAGGGAATCAGGGTAGCTCCCAAGGATCTTGATGAGTGAGCAATGTTTTTCGAGCTCTTCGAGTGCAGAGGCCACTTCGGAGGATTCACAGTGGCCTGCCAAGTCGACGTAGAAAATATATTCCCAGTTTTTTTGTTTTGACGGGCGGGATTCAATCTTGGAGAGGTTGACTTTGAAGGCATCAAAAGTTTGGAGCGCCTTGACGAGTGACCCCGGGCGATCGTGCACGGAAAATAAGATAGAGGTGCGGTCTTTACCGGTGGGTGGGCAAGTTTTTTCACTAATGACAAGGAACCTGGTGGTGTTGGTGGCTTGGTCCTGAATGCATTCTTCAAGTAGAGTGAGTCCTGCCATTTCCGCGGCGAGGGGGCCTCCGAGTGCAGCCGCTCCTTCATGCGATTTTTCCGCCGCGAGGTGAGCTGCTTTAGTGGTTGAAGAAACTTCGACAAGATCAGCGTGAGGGAAATGTTGTAAAATCCATTGTCGGCATTGCCCGAAGACTTGTGGATGAGAGTAAAGTGTTTTGATCTCTTCTCTTGGGATCGAAGCCATGAGACCGTTTTCGATTCGTAAAAGAATCTGAGCACAGATGCGAAGAGGAGAATGAACAAAGAGGTCCAAGGTGTGAGAAACCGCTCCTTCGGTAGAGTTTTCGATGGGGACTACTCCATAATCAGCCTGGCGACGCGCGACTTGGTCGAAGACCTCTGCAAAGTTCGGCTGAGAATTATAAGTGACTGAATGGCCGAATTTCTTGATCGCGGCTTGATGGGTCCATGTTCCCTCTGGACCTAAGTAGGCAATTTTAAGGTCGTCTTCGAGGGCTAAGGCTGCAGACATAATCTCCCTATAAATGGCCCGCACAGATTGGTCAGGGAGAAGGCCTTTGTTTTTTTCACAAAGGGATCGTAGAAGTGCGTCTTCTCGTTCGGGGGCGTAAATCTGAAGGCCTTCAGTTTTTTTGATTTCGCCGACTTGGTGGACGAGCTCCGCTCGTTCGGAAAGAAGTTCTAGAAGCTTGGTGTCTAGAGCATCAATTTTGGTTCTGATCTCGCGCAGTGGCATGGTGTCAAAAGAGTGGGTTAGCAGGTTTCGCTTCGAAAGAGCTTAGGAATTCGGTGTTTCTTCCGAGAGGGGTAGTTCTTGTTCTGAAGTCGAAGATTCGGAGTTCGTGGAATCCTCAACTCCTTCGGTTGTTTCTTCGGGCTCGGGAAGTTTAATGGTTCTTAATTCACTCGCATTGGGGAGATCATCAATGGTGCGAATCCCGAAATGTTCAAAAAAGAGATCGGTGGTTTCGTAAAGAAGAGGTCTTCCCGGAAGCTCGGCTCGGCCCCCAACTTTAATCAGTTCAAGGTCGAGTAATTTCTGGAGCATTCCGTCACAAGAAACCCCCCGGACCGCTTCGATGGCGGCTTTAGTGATGGGTTGTCGATACGCGGTGATAGCGAGAGTCTCCATCGCGGGCCCACTGAGGCGCTGGGGTCTTTGCCCGGGGAAGAGTTGTCGCACAAAATCAGCGAAATCAGGTTTGGTATAGATTTTCCACCCTTTGGCGCGTGAAGTGATGAGAAAAGAACGCCGCGAAGCTTCGTATTCGTGATTGAGTTTCTTGATGGCCTTGTCGACCTCTTCGCTGGAAAGGTGTTCGAAGGCAAGGATTTCCTCCGGCACAGGAGTTGGTGTCTCACCCGTTTCGACAGCTCCTGCGTTTTCTTCAATAACGGTAGCGACTTGTGAGCGGATAAGTCGTGCAATTTCTTCTGATTGCAAGGGTTCCTCTGAAGCAATTAAGAGCGCTTCGATGATGCAGGTAAGGTCCTTCATAAGTCTGTGTGGAGAGATTAGAAGTTTCTTTCTTGAATACAAGTTGTAAGGGGCGTCTTAAACTTTTTTAGTGAGGAAGGGATTTCTACTTGTCACTTGGGACTACCTTGATATTTGTTCGCTCCCAACGACAGGATGCGATGATCTAGCGCATCTTTTTTATCAAAAACAATCCTTCTTTATGGCTACCAAGAATAACGCAAACACAAAGCCTTCGGCTCAGCGCCAAGCATTTATAGACAAACAACGCCAGCGATTACTCGACCTCAGAGATGAGCTGATGGAAGCAATCAATGGGGTGCAAAAAGATGCCGTATTTAGTTCGTCAGGGGGGAGCGAAGTTTCTGGTGGAGGAACTCATCAAGGTGATGCGGGAAGTGACGCTTACGATCGTGATTTTGCGCTCAGTCTTCTTTCTAAAGAGCAAGACGCTTTGCATGAAATTGAAGACGCGTTGAAGAGGATCGAAGAAGGCGTTTATGGCATTTGTGCCATCTCTAAGGAAGAAATCCCAGAGCCCCGCTTAGAGGCCATCCCTTTTGCTCGTTTAACGGTGCAATGTCAGTCAGAGCTGGAAAATAAGAACGCAAATCACCGTTTAGGAGGGCGGGATAACATTGGTTTTTCAAGTGCTTATAATAAAGATGCCGAAGATTTCTCGGTTTCTCTTGACGACTCGGAAGACTGAATTAAGATCCCCAATCAATTTCATCATGTCTAGAGATATTATCATTCTTGAATGCACAGAAGCGAAAGCAGAAGGTAAGCCTGTTTCACGCTATGCGACGACCCGTAACAAAAAAAGTCTTCGCACTCCTGGGCGACTTGAGAAAGTAAAATTCAATCCTTTTCTCAGACGCCGCACACTTCACCGTGAGCTTCGCTAATACGGGTATTTGATTACAAAACACTATAACTGACCATTTTTTCTATGAACGAACCAAAAACAGTCGAGCGCAGGATTGCTTTCCGTAAAGCAAATCGTCGTGACTTACGTCGTCGTATTGATCTCCAACCAGATCGTGTGACTTACAAGGATTCAGAAATTTTAAGCCGTTTCACCACTGAAACAGGGAAAATTCTTCCACGTAAAGTGACCGGAGTTTCGGCAAAATTGCATCGTAAGATTACTCGTGAAATTAAGCGAGCTCGTTCGGTCAACATTCTTCCTTAACTTTCGTAAAGAAAATTTCATTTTGAAAAGCTTACCATTGATTTGGTAAGCTTTTTTTTTGCGATGCGAAGAGTTATCCGCTTAACTTGTGAACAAGATGACTCAAGAACAATTAATCCGACCTTATCTCGATATGCCTGGGGCCATTAATCAGGGCCCTCATCACATGAGCGAGCTGCTCGCTCAAGTCCCGAAAGAGAAAGAGCATTCATTCGAGTCAGCGGGGGAGTTTATTCGTCGTTTGGCGAATCGAGTTTCTTCTTGGAGAGAGAATACCGCAGAGAATCAGCAACCAGTAGTGTTGGCTTTATTACCGAATGGAGCAACGATAGAGGTTCATTCGGTGGGAGAAGATGGTCATTCCAGTGTTGTCATCGAAGGTCTTCTCGATGGGGCACATTGCATGTTTATTTCCCATCAGGCCAGTTTCCAAGTGTTATGCTACACTCAAGAGATTAAGGAGGAGGCTGAGCGACGGACGATTGGCTTCCATATTGGGGGAGAGGCGATCGAGGCTTAATCTTTCGAGAAAAGAGGGATGCTTTTTTTAGGGGCTGGAACTTTCAGGCGATGAGCTCCGCCAGTTCAGCATGAATGCCGGGACAGAGTGCGTCGTAGGCGAGGGAAAGTTGCTTGAATGAACCGGTGGTCTCGACCTTGATTGAGGCAGTGGTAGGCCGGGTGTTATCAGGGGATGCTTCGATTTGACGTTGCACTTGTTTGGCTACCGCTAGCCCCGTATCAATGACTGTTTTTTGAGAGCCGAGGTAGCTTTCAATTTCTTTTCTTAAAAAAGGGTAGTGTGTGCACCCAAGCACAAACACATCGACGTTCTGTTGAATCAGAGGCTCAAGGTAAAGTTGGATGGCAGCTTTGACTCGAGAGCCTTGGGTGACGCCCTCTTCGACTAGAGTGACAAAGTCAGGGCAAGGCTGCGTAATGACTTTGAGGTGTTGAGCATGGTGGTTTAGGAGGTGGTGGTAACGCTCCCCCGCAAGGGAAGCTTCGGTGGCTAGAACTCCGATCACTCCGGTTTTAGTGAGGCTTGCCGCGGGCTTGATGGCGGGCTCCATTCCAACAAAAGGAATGGGGTATTGCGCTCTTAAAGTTTCAACTGCGGTGATAGTGGCTGAGTTACAAGCGATGACAATGAGGTCAGCCCCTTGAGAGATGAGGTGGTCTGAAAGTGTCATGACGCGTTCTTTGATAACAGCGGGAGATTTGGGCCCGTAAGGGCACCAGGCGGAGTCCGCGAGGTAATGAAGGTCTACATGAGGGAGGAGGCTGTGCACTTCTTTCATTACAGAAAGCCCCCCCAGTCCCGAATCAATCATCCCCACTTTGTTCATTACCTTAGCGTAGAGAGGATAGGGGATGAGATCAATCTCATATCAATTCTTAAATGAGTTCGGAGGCAATCGTATCAACGTGCATTTTTCCGTCATTAATCAGCACGACTCGATCATTCAGAATAGTGAGAAGTTTCAGTGATTGAAGCTGTTCGAGTCTCGGGCGAACCGATTCTGAAAGGTGAGATAGTGAGACGCCTTTCAGAGTCCGCAGTTGCAATGCGATACGCTCAATCCGATAAGCTTGTGGATCAATCGTTTCGTGTGTTGTTTTGGCATGCCCGACAGAGGAGATAAGTTTCTGATAGGCCGCCGTATCAGCAATATTAGACCAGCGCTCGGAACCTATCGTGGAAACAGCGGAAGGTCCAAGGCCGAGGTAATGATTCCCTTCCCAGTAGCTTTGGTTATGAATAGACTCAAAGCCTGGTTTCGCAAAGTTAGAGGTTTCATAATGGCGGTAGCCAGCCTCGCAGAGAAGTTGATCAGTCAGGGTATAATGTTCCGCATCTCGATCATCATTGAAGTCTAAATCTCCAGCTTGAAGTGAGTCAAAGAATGGGGTGTCTTCTTCGTAAGTCAGGTTGTAGGCTGAGATGTGATCTGGGTGAAGCTTGATCGTGGTTTGTAAGGTTTCTTGCCATTGAGACAGAGAAAGCCCCGGGACAGAATACATGAGGTCAATGTTGACCTGTGGAATCCCGGCGTCGCGAAGGAGGTGGTAAGCTTGGACGGCTTGCACGGGGAGATGATCTCGGCCCAGGGTTTGAAGGGTTTTTAGGTCAAAGGACTGCACTCCTAATGAGACTCGATTGATACCAATATGCTGGTAGGTTTGAGCTTTTTTAAGCTTAAAGGTAGCGGGGTTTGCTTCGAGAGTGAATTCTTGAAGTTCATTTAGGATGAGGTGCTCATGAAGGCCTTCTACTAAGCGAATCATTTCGGAAGAAGGAATCATAGAGGGGGTCCCTCCTCCGAAGTAGATCGTTTTAATCGAGGTATCTGGGTAAAGAGATCCGTAATATTGAGCTTCCCCCAGAAGCGAATCGATGATTCTGGAGATCGAGTGCCCTCCTATTTCATGCTTGTAAAAAGAGCAGTAAGGACAAACGCGGTGACAGATGGGAAAATGTAAATAGAGGTGCACGAGTGGAGAGCTAGAAAGACGATAGAAGAATGGGCTGGGAAGTCAAAGCGGGCTTTGTTTATGATGCTGGCGATGAGTTTGCAAAATCAGCTAGGGCGAGAAGTTCTGAAAGGAGTTTCGAGGTCTTTTTATTTAAGTCTTCGCTTATTACCCAAGGGCTTTCGTGAACCGGTGAGTTTGGCTTATCTTTTAGCACGGTTGAGCGATACGATCGCGGATGCTGGGCGCCTGGAGCAGGAAGAACGGGTCATTTTACTTAGCCGTTATGAGGGTTTATTGGAGGGGACAGCGGAGTCAGGGTTGAGTCCTGAGACCGCATTTGAAGATTGGGGCGTGTCACCGAAAGAGTCCTTACTTTTACAAAGGTCTACAGAAGTTCTTGATTGGTATCATCAGCTAGAGGACCCAGAGCAAGCTTTCATCAGAAAAGTCGTCAAAGTGATTATTTCGGGGCAGCAGTGGGATTTGACTCGGTTTGCACAAGAAGGAGTGACGAGCCTAGAGAGCCGCGAAGAGCTTTTAGAATACACCTGGAAAGTGGCAGGGTGTGTAGGCGAGTTTTGGACTCAAATGGGTTTTTTGCAAAAGTCGTTTTCATCAATGGATGAGAAAGAGCTTATGAAGAAAGGGGTTCGTTATGGAAAAGGTTTACAGCTCGTAAATATCATTCGAGACGCTCCTGAAGATTTACAGATGGGGCGCTGCTATTTCCCGGTGAAAGAGGTGACTCCCGCTGCCTTACTAACAGGGAGGCAAGAGTGGATCGATCTCGCGAGGGAATACTTAGAAGAAGGAGTGCAGTATGCGAAAAGTTTGACTCAGAAAAGGGTCGCCTTGGCGAGTGTATTGCCTGCTAGGATTGGGTTGGAAACATTAGACCTGATCGAAAAAACGAATTGGGAAGAGTGGGGGGGAGGAGTGAAAATTCCGAGGAAGAGAGTGCGCAAAATTCTGTTCCGTGAAATATTAGGACTCTAAAAATATGAATTTTGATAATCAGGGTAGCACCTCAAACCTTAAGGGAGTGACATTGGTGGAAACGCTTCTGATTCTGATGTTAGCGTCGATTTCGCTTATAATAGGAATGCAAGTGATGGCGCTCGACCTTAAACAAAAACGAGAGACGCGTGCCGAGTTTGAAGCACGTGAGCTGACGGAGGTTGCGGTGAATGAAATAGAAAGGGGCGGTGAGATTGCACAGGATTTTTTGAAAAAGGGGGCTCTTTATTATGATTATGAAGGACGGTATTTGGAAGACGGGAGTAAGGATAATCCAGTTTCTTATTTCGAAATCAGTCAGGTAATGACGAATCGAATTCGGCTCAAAGAGGTCGAACGGGAAAAAGCGGCTTGGGTGGTGCGGTATCCGATCGCAGCTCCTCAAGAAAAGCAAAGGACAGTAACGAAGGTGAGTGATTTTCGAGTAAGAGGTGAGTAAAGGGTTCACATTACTAGAGATGCTGATCTCAATAACAGTGAGTTCATTGTTGCTGACAACGATGACTTTTTTCTTTGTGAGGCAAAATCAAGATCATGCACAGAGGCTTAGAGAACGCCACTCAGAACAAAGAGAACGTGACTTGATTTTGACGGTGAAAGACGATCTCCGTTTTTTCGTGCCTCAAATCCCTCTCTTAGAAGCTTCCGATCAAGAGGTCGGGTTTGGAGTTGAGTATCAAGAAGGAGTCCGGCTGGTCATTTATTATCTACGGGGACAGGAGTTTGGTGATGATCATGTGGTGACTCTTTTTCGTCATGAGAAAGAATGGACTGGGGGGAGTAGATTGAACTTATGGGATGGGTGGGAGGAATGGATCAATGTCAAAGTTGACCAGCCTTTGGTAGAGATCGAAGGGAGGCTAGAGTTTCTAGTCATATCGGAGTATCTTGAAAAAAAGAAGCGAGTGACTTCGGTGAAATGGGCTTTGACTCCGAAGGCGTCAGAGCTTCTAGAGGTGAGAGAACTCTTTTTACGAAAATGAAGATGAGGAGGGGAACTGGACAAGGGGCATACTCAGGAGTGATTATCGTTCCTTTTTTAATTCTGTTTTTCACGATTCTTATCATGGCTATTTTGACAGCTTTATTAGTAAGTCACACACAGCGGAGGAACGATTTCGTTAGGTCGAGTTGGTATTTAGATCAAGGGCTAGAGTTAGGGGAGGAGTATGTGGCAGAGCAGGTGACGTCTTTTTTAGAAAGGCCAGAAGTAGGGGGTGTGAATTTTATTTGCTGGAACTATTTCTCGGAGCGTTCTCCTTCGATGACGTGCTTAGCTTTGACCGCAGGGAGGCCTCGTGACTCTCAAGAGGGGTATTTGAATCAGAGTAATACGGTCTGGTTAGGAACAATGAGGCAGGATCCTGATGCTCTTTGGAATGAGGTGTCAATGGACGGAGAGGTTGTGGCGATAAACCGGAAAGGTGTTTTTAGTCCTCCTAGTCAAATGGTGGCCGATATTGGAGAATTACAAGTCGACGGGTATCAGCTGCGATTTGCGGCTTGGGTGGAAGCTGAGAATTCACGCTTAGATCTTAATGCAGTGAGCCAGCAGGTTAGAGAAAAAGGCGCGAATGTGAATGAACTTTCTTGGGTGAAAGGCTTAGAAAAAAGTGAAGTCGTTAACCCTGGTGGCTTGGAATGGAACAGTGTGGGAGGTTGGCAAAAAGGAAAGAGGGTAAAGGCTCATTTTCCCGATGGATTGAAGTCTTTAGTCACTGCTTATTCTTCCACTGTGAATCGGATGAGGCATGCGCCTGCTTACGATCACACCCAGAAGGAAGGGCTGCCAGCCTATCGAGGATTACCTAAAATGAATTGGAACAGGTCGTCTTTACGCGCCTCATCTTCATTGAGAAATGATGAAGGCCGCGTTGCGGAGTTAAGGAATTGGATCGATCGAGCGGCTCCAAGTCTTCGCGAAAAAGGGGCCCCTGGAATGTTTCGTCTAGGAGCGAGTGTCATGCCGCCAGCGTGGGAGCAACCTCTGTCTGGTGATCAGCGAGCGGATCAGTGGGATTCGCTTTTGGCCGGGATGATTGATTATCTTGATGAAGATGACCTGCCTTGTCAGCCCGTCTTGTTGCAGAATTTAAAACTTCTAGAAGTGGATCAAGAGACACCGCGATCTTTATTACTTCATGACACCGAAAGGCCTCTTTTCTTTGGTTCAGAACGGGTGCCTTACCTGAATGCGGTCGAGATGATTTGGAACTGTCGCGGAAAAAAAGATCGCTATCGTGCCGGGAGCGTCATCAATAGAACAAAAACCAAAAAAGGTTATCGTTACCGAATTCCAGTCACCTGGAGATTTGAATTATGGAACATGGACGCTCATCCCATTGAAGCACGTTCTTATTCGATTCGGGTGCTTGGATCGCAGCAAATTTTAGGAGAGTCATTAGGGGTTAGGACGCGCCCTATACCGGCCCATTCCGAATACGTGCTTGAGGTGAACGGGGGTGCCCCAGTTCATTTTGCCCCAGGTGAGGTCAAGGTCGTCGAAATGACTCAGGTTTTTGAAAGGGAAGGAGAGCATGATCGAGGAAATCGCTGGTCAGATTTCAGAGAGGACTCGAAGGCTCTTAGAAAAGGGTGGAGACATGCTCCTAAAAATACTCAGCAGATGTCGTGTGTTCTAGTAGATCCTATGACTCAAAAGTGGCTTCACGCGACCACTTATCGAGAGATGAACAATACGGTTTCGGGGCGGGCTTATTCCCAACTAGGTTCCCAAGGTTCTTTTTACGGATCGGTGATCAATGATCCACGTGGAGAGACAATGCGACGGTATTTTCCTAATCCTTTATCATTAGCAGCCTTGACAGGCCTTAAAATTAATCAGCGTAAAGACCGAGACGGGTATAGTAATGTGAGAGGTCAAATGGGGAGTTTGAATCGCCGCCCTCATCTTTATCAAAACTTCGATTATTGGGCCGATGCTTCTAGCACTGAGAGCGGAAGCTCCATTGTGACCAGAATCAAACCAGAGGGCGAACCGTTACAGTCGATTGGGGAGCTAGCCCTTGTTTATTCACCCTCCCATGTGCATGAAGCCGGAAGAGGGGTAAAGGGCAGCAAGGTTGCTTATTATCAGGGCGTTTATTCTCCTTTTCACGGCGGAGGGTGTTTACTGGATCAGAATTACCCCGCTGATTTTCCAAGGAGCCAGAAAGAGGAGGAGCTTTTCGAATGCTTAGGGGTGACTTCATCAGATCAATTATTTTGCCCGCCTTCACGGCGAGGAGTGATGAATGTGAATTGCCCGAAAATTCTACCTCTTTCGGCCACAAAGGAAGGACTGAAAATAGTTTCCAATTTAGACCCTGTTTTTGATCTGCCACTTTTACAATGGCAGTCGACGAATAGAGCGCTGGTGCCGAGTATGATTTCTCAAGCCATTAAAGATCGCCTCACTTCTTCAAAAGAGAAACAGACCTGGAAAGAGGCTCGTCCTTATTTTGGGATAGGAGAATTTGGAAGAGACTCATTTTGGGAGGATCCTGAGTTATACAAACCTACGGTGAAAGTAGCGGCGAGCGGGAAGTTGGAGCTTTCTGGGCCAGAGAAGCGAGAGGTTTTTGTTAAGACGGCCCAGGCTCTGACCACTCAGACCTCCCATTTTAGAGTGTATCTCTGGGCGGAGCTCAGGAAGGGTGGAGAGATCCTGGGCGAGAGGAGAGCCGTGAGATCTTTAGAGTTTTTAGGCCGCTGGAATGAAAAGACCGGAGAACTAGAAGGAATGGACTGCTTAAGTCGTGAAATTCCTGATTGAGAGAAGGCTTGACCTGTTATGTTAATGAGGGAGCCTGAGTGATGGAGATTTTTCTAGCAACGCTAGCCAGCTTTTTACCGGTCTATTTGACTTGTTTCGTAGGGGTGTGGGCACGTCAGATCTCGATTATTACAGAAGATATTGAAAAGAAGATGATGAGCCTAGTGGTTCAAATCTTAATCCCTTGTCTTGTGATTGACCGGACCATTGGGAATACACTGCTTAAAGATGCGGAGGTTGTTTTCTGGGTCTTTGGAACCGGAGTTTTGGTGGTTCTAATTGGCTTGCTAGTGGCTTCCGGGGTGGGCCGCTTGATGAAATACAGAATGGGGGAAGGGATGCGCACTTTTTCCCTGACGGCAGGGGTGCAGAATTATGGTTTTATTGCGATTCCCGTCTTGATGGTGACTTTTCCGGAGTCCGACTCTTTGGGCTTATTGTTCGTTCATGGAATGGGGGCCGAAATAGCGATGTGGACTTTTGGCTTGTTTATTCTTTCAGGGAAAATGAGATCGCTCCGCTTTTTACTCAATGGTCCCGTGGTGGGAGTTTTTATTGCTTTGGTGCTTGTTTGGACCGGCGCCGATGATTGGCTTCGCCCCGAGCATTCCATGCTGGGAGCTTCGGTAGGTAAAGTGTTGGCTTGGCTCGGAGCCTGCGCCATTCCTCTCGCCCTTCTTCTTATCGGCGCCATGATTGCAGATTTAATAAGAAAGGAATCATTTTCGTATAAAGCTTTGATTGGGGGGGCTGGGTGCCGGCTCTTTTGTATTCCAGTGCTTGTATTATTATTAGCGAAGTTTTTACCCATCGTTCCAGAGCTTCGCGAGGTTCTCATTATTCAGGCTGCGATGCCCGCCGCGATGACTCCCATCATCATGGCTCGTTTATTTGGGGGCAAGCCAGGGGTTGCGGTGCAGGTTGTGGTGACGACTTCCATTCTTGGTTTTGTGACAATCCCGCTTTGGATTCAGGCTGGGAGAATTTGGGTTTTAGGGCTCTAAAGGTCTCAATCGTCAGTTTGTGGAGAATTAAAGCTCGCCTCCCTCTTTTTTTTAGGAAATATGAGAGGAATCATTAACAAGATTTATTTTCATGAGCGCACATCAGACCAAACAGCCCATCGTTCCTAAGAAATTTCTCATTTCTTTTATCCTAACAACTTTCTGCTTTGCGCTTTGGGGGTTCGCAAATGATATCACCAACCCTTTGGTGAAAGTATTCAAAGAGGTCTTCTTGATTAATAATGCGCAGTCCTCTTGGGTCCAAGCGGCTTTTTATGGAGGGTATTTCACGATGGCGTTGCCTGCCGTTTTCTTCATTCGCAAATTTTCTTACAAGGCCGCAATCATGTTAGGTTTTCTGCTTTATGCGGTAGGTGCTTTTTTGAGTATCCCAGCGAGTAATAGTGTCAATTTTGGTATTTTTATCCTGGGCTTCTATATTCTCACATTCGGACTCGCCTTTCTTGAGACGGCTTGTAATCCCTACATTCTGGCGATGGGGCCCAAAGAGACCGCAACTCAACGGCTTAATTTAGCGCAAGCCTTTAATCCTATTGGCTCATTAACTGGAATGGCTGTGATGGCGTTCCTCATTGCTCCCAATTTGAAAGTGGGGGAGTTCCGTGGAGCGATGGAAAATGGAAGTCCTGAAGCGGTTCAATATCTGTATACCTCGGAAGAAGGGTTACCTGAAGGGGCAACGGTCGTGACCAAGGAAACGGAAGCAAAAGACGGGACAATTACAGAGACGAAAGAGGTGAAGCTTCAAGATGGAAGTATCGTGAGCCTCTATGAGAATGGGGTCCCAAAGTTTAAAGAAGTTTTCGGCAAGCTTGATGGAGCCGTTACAAATGGTCTGACGGGGATGCGTTCACAAGACGCTCCAAAATTCAAAGAGATCCAACTAGCGGATCTAGGCTATGTCAAAAAACCTTATGTTGTAGTGGGGCTGACGGTGCTCGTCTTCATCCTATTATTTGCATTCACCAAAATGCCAAATTTCAAAGAAGAGGAAGCGCAAGAAGCTCCATTTACCACCCTTGTGAAACGTATTTTTTCGAAAGCGAACTATCGAGAAGGAGTGTTTGCTCAGGCCTTTTACGTCGGCGCTCAAATCACTTGCTGGACCTTTGTGATCCATTATGGAATGGAAGTCGCTCAGCTTGATTTGGCGACTGCTCAGAAATGGAGCATCGCAGGAATGATCCTCTTTCTTACTTTCCGCTGGATTGCGACGGCCTTAATGCGCTTTATCAGTCCAGGTCGCCTCTTATTTGCTTTTGCCTTGGCCGCGATGGTCTTTTTGATAGGAGCGATTTTCTTGGATCAAAAAGTAGGACTGACATGTCTCATAGCTGTTTCAGCTTGCATGTCGTTGATGTTCCCTACGATTTATGGAATTGCCCTTAAAGGAATGCCTGCCGAAGAAGCGAAGTTAGGTTCGGCTTTTCTGATCATGGCGATTGTCGGAGGCGCTGTTTTACCCCTTCTCCAAGGGAAGTTTATCGATGAATTAGGTGTGAAAAACTCTTTTTGGTTACCTGTCGTCTGTTTCGTTGTAATCGCGGTTTACGGATTCCGGACCTTTACGAAATTTGAGAAGGAGGAGGCCTAAAACGCTTGTTTTCACTTTTAGCTCCGTTTCTTGCTGTGCGAGGACGGAGCTTTTTTTTGGTCATGAGTGATAGGAATTGACCTCTAGAGAGGTATAGAAAGGTAATGAAAATCAAACCGTTGGCTCTCATTGGCGTTTTTTCGATAGCTTGCTTGTGGGCTTCGGCAGAAACACCTTCTGAAAGGAACGGCCCCGTGGCTTCTTTCACGTTTGAGAATTTAGATTTCATCAAAGCTCATGCCACGCCTGATAAACCTCTTCCAAAGCAGGTTGAAGGAGCTCGTTCAGAGACAGGTAAAGCGATTGATTTCAGTGATACCGATTCGACGCTTCGCATTCCTTATGGAGCCGCCCAAGTGAAACTGGGGCATTTGAGCGAAAGTAAGGGAATAAGTATTTCGATGTGGGTGAAGCACCAAGTGGAAGCTCGCGATGGAAACCACCGGATCCTTACTGGTCCGGGAATCGATTTTTCTCTCAATAATAGCGTTGATCCACTACGAGTTTTACTAGGAGCGGGAGCAGGGAATCTCACCCTCAAAAACCCTAAAGGGAAACATCCTTTTGACGGAAAGTGGCATCATATTGTTGTTTCTGTTGATTTCAGCAAGGGGACTCAGAATGCCTTTGTTTATATTGACGGCGTGAATTACGGAGCCCAAGACGCGACGTTATTAAGCTCTTTCCATCGAGAAGCAGGAAAAGGGCACTTTATTATCGGAGGGCGTAATTTTTTTGGAGCCTACCCTTTTCGGGGCAGCCTCGATGATATTCATTTTTTTGACCGCCCTCTGAATGCTCATGAAGTGGCTCATCTCTTGGAAGGGTCTCTTTCGGCAGGAGTGGATCAAAAAGTATGGCTTCCGGAAGCGGTCTTGGTGCAAGGGAGAGCTCAGCAAGGGGGGCGGTGGTCGATCGTGGGCCCCGGGGAACCAGTGATTGATAAAGCAGATTCTGAAACCACACAGATCAAGTTTGAGACGCCTGGAGAGTATCAGGCAATCTTCAGTGAAAATGGTTCTCAGCGGCAAAAATCAGTAAGAATCATGGTGTATCCACCGGCGCCTCCAACCGTTTTGTTAAAGCCTTTTGAAAAAGCCCCTTATCAGATAGGAAAAGCTTATAAGGTGGAAGCAAGTGTGAGCTCTCCTTATTCCGTCACTCCTCGCAACCTGACCTGGAGCCAGCTTTCTGGTCCTGCTCAATCGGAGGTGAAGGTGGCCCCGTCGACGATGGACGCCGAAATTTCATTTCCTGTCTCGGGACTTTATGAGATTGGGGTAACTTCTGCCATTGGGTCGCTTTCGGGGCAAGATTCGATACAGTTTCTAGTAAAGAGTGAGCAACCCTCTCGCTATTACAGTGAAAGCCTGGCCCCGGTTTACGCCCTTGGGTTGGATCAGCCTGCCTCGAGGAGTGTTTTACTATCTTCTGATAAGACCGAGAATACAGGGTTTCGTTTCCATTGTCCTACCGCCCCTCTTCCAAAGCTAATTCCTGGAGCGCGCCCTTTTACCGGGTTCGCTACTCAGTTCGATGAGTCTGATGGGGTTATCGAGGTTTTTAATCGCGGTGCGATGGGCGATCTGGGAAACCTTCGCACGACCAAAGGGATGGGCTTTTCTTTCTGGGTGAAAGGGAAACTCCCCAATCGTAGCGCTAATATTGTAAGGGCGCATCGAGTGCTCATCGGGGCCGATGACTGGGGCCGCTATGCGAAAGGTCTCCAGCTAAACTTACCGCAACAAGTTGTATGTAAAGCGACCCCGAAAGAAGGAGAATCGTGGAACCTTTGGGACGAGGAATGGCATCATTGCGCGTGCAGTGTTGATTTTGGGAAGCAAAGTAACAATGTTGTGATTTATATCGATGGTGTCGAGCGAGCCCGAAAAGACTATCAATGGAGTAATCCTTTCATGGATGGGATGGAGACCAGTGCGGTGGGTCTTTGGAATAGAGTGGGAGGGCGCAAAGCGAGTAATCAATGCTTCAATGGAGCAGTCGATGACTTGATCGTGTTTAACCGGCCTTTGACGGCGGCAGACCTTCAGGTGCTTTACAGAGGCCCGTCTCCGAAGTTGTTGGCTGATTTGGCAGAGCCTGCTTGCAAGGTCGAGGCTGGGCCGAACCAGAGTCATGGTCTTAAGGTATCTCAAATCGAGTTGAAAGGAGAGGTTCAAGGCGTAAAACCGGGCATGACTTATCAATGGGAATTGGTGAAGGGAGATGGAATAGCGACCTTTGCTTCTCCAAATAAGCGGCATACGTCGGTCACGCTGAAACATGACTTTCCTGATGTTAACCCTTATTATGGGTCTTATACTTTCCGTTTAATAGCTAGAAGCCCGCAGGGAGTCCCTGTCACAGATGAGGTGACTGTTTCGATGGCGAGATTGAGTGATAAGAAAATACGGGCCTTGAGCGCGACTCCTCTTCCCGGTGTCCACCCACGCATTCTGTTTTCCCCAGAAGATCTACCTGTGATTCGGAAGCGTTGCCTTACCGTTCCTTTTGCAAAAGCTTCATTTAAGCGTGTTAAAGATCAGGCCGAAAGTCGCCTTTCTAAAACTGACTCCGCAGTAGGAATGACTTATCAGGCGATGAAGGAGGGGAGGGCTATCGATGTCACTCCTGGGTTGAAAGGGTTCACCTCCGACGCAGGGCGAAATTTAACCGGAACAAGCGGGAGCCTATATAACCTGATTTTTGGACGTGCCTTTTGCGCACTGATTGAAGAGGACCAGGATAAATTGGCGGAGTTATCAACTGTGTTGAGCCGTCTGGCGACTGCGCACACCCAGGTTTATGAACCTGTTTATGGCAATAAGCTCAATCATGATATCGCAGGGACGCTAGGCCTTGCTTATGATATGCTGGCGTCGAGCATGTCGGAAAAAGAGCGGCAACCTATTCGGCAGCTTTTAAGCCAGATGACTCGGTTTCGCCAGACTGATGGAAGTGCAGATCCCTCTTTTGATAATAGTTCTAATTGGAAAACTTTTCATGATCACAGCGTGATGGCGGCCTTAGCAATCGAAGGAGAGGAGGGATATGATCCTCGTTTCTTTGAAGACAATATTGGGAAGTTACGTGATTTTTTCACCCGTTACGGGACTTTCCCTTCGGGGTGTGCTCATGAGGGTTGGGGTTACTATAATTTCGGTCTTAATAACGCCACTTTTTCAGCTCTCGCGACAGCCCGTCGTGACGAGAATTTTTTCAAAACAACGAGTTTGCCCAACGCCATTGAGATGGCATTCCGGAATCTGGCTCCTTGGGAGAAAACAGTGTGGGGGAATGGTGATATCCCTGGAGGAAATGTTCTTTTGACTCCTTTAACAATCGTAGCGGGTTGGCTTTATCCAGAAGACCCCATGACTCAGTATTTAGTCACGGCTCTTGAGGATGGCTACGTGAGCGGGGAAAGGGACAAGCGGGGGCTCAATTTGTTAGCGTGCCTTTATGCCGAGAACCGGAAGCCTTATACTTACGAAGAAGCCTCAGCAGCATTACCTTTGGATGTCTTTTGTAAAGATACAGGGTATGTGACCGCACGCTCTCACTGGAGCGAAGACGCTCTGCATTTACGGTTCCGGTGCCGATCAGATAAGTATTTCCTTGGGCACGTGCATCCAGATGTTAATTCGTTCGAGTTTTGGTCGCATCAGAGGCATTGGGTTTTAGACCCAGGTAAATATGAGATTGAAAATGACCGTCATTCGACAGTGCTGATTGACGGAGTTGGAGGGGGAGGTTCTCTGAATTGGTGGACTTGGCCTTCTTTGCCGGGGCGTTTTTTGAAATTTGAGTCGAATGAGAACCATGTTTATGGTCTAGGAGACGCAAAGGTTTTTTACAGTTATTCTCATCATACTAGTAAGTCTCCGACCGGTTTTGTTGATGAAGCCTTACAGAAGAAGTTGGGCCTCACGAACGAGAAAGTTACGCATGACCTGACTTGGGTTGATTTCACTTACCCTGGAACGGATCCTGATCAATTGCCCGCTTGGATGAAACAGTCGATCACGGCTGATTTTGCTTACCGAAGCATTGTGAGTCGCCCGTTACATGTGCATAATCCTGTGGAGAAGGCTCAGCGTTCGGCTCAGCTTTTCCGGGGTGCGGCGTCTAATAAGAAAGCTCCCGCATTGATCGTGATCACCGATGATATTCAGAAAGATCAACACCAACACCATTACAGCTGGGTGGCCAATATGCCTGTAGGAGAGATTGAGGTGGTTTCGCGCTCAAAAGACTCACTACTGTTGAAGCATAAAATAGACCCTGCTGAGAGTGGACCACGATTATTAGTGAAACTTTTAGGCGGAGAAGGGGAAACGAAGTTAGAGCTTGAAGAATTTGTTGTCGCAGCCAGCCAGTCTAAAGTGACTCGGTTGCGGATTGATGCCTTGGCGACCTTAAACCCTAAGTTTCAAGTGATGCTTTATCCACATCTATTAGGGGACCCGCTGCCAGAAGTGGATTCAAGTGCTGAAAAACACGTGATTACCATTGGAGAGGCCAAACATGAGGTGAGTAAGGGTCTATAATCCTGTAAAGGAATTGCTTTTTTTACTCGCATGACTCTCTTATGGAGAGTAGGCAAGGGGAATGGAAGAACTTGATTTAGGGCCGCAGCCACTTGACCAACTTATGGAAGAGTGGGGTTTAAGTAATAATGACCTGGTAGAAGGGTCACCGGAACAGGTCACTCATAAGCAAATTCAACGTGCTCGGAAGGGGCGTCGTTTGACTTTGAAGATGATGATGAAGATTTCGAGAACCTTGAACATCACGATTTGGAACCAGATGGATAAAGAGGAAAAAGAAAAATATTTTGAATATTTTCATAAACACCTTTTTAGTTACGCCAAAGGTTATGATGCGGAGTTCGTTGACCCTAATAAAGCGTTACAAGAAAGTTTCCACGAGCGTCGTCAGGGATGATTCAAATTGTCGGGCAAGGTCTCGCCGGCACCTGTGTCGCGTGGCAATGTTGGCTGAAAGGAACTCCATTTCAACTGATTGATCAGGAGGAAGGAGGCAGTTCTCGCATCGCGGCAGGCCTGGTCACTCCGGTCGCGGGAAAACGTTTTAATCCAAGCTGGGAGATAGAGTCCTACCTCCCTAGGGCTCTTCAGTTTTATGAAGAAGTTGGGGCGCATTTAGGAAGAAGTTACTGGCAAGGAGCTGATATTTACCGCCTCCCAATGGAAGAGGAGGAGCGTGATCGGTTGCGTGAAAAATCTCATGAGTGTATTTGGGTGAGAGAAGAAGTGGAGACTGTCCCTGGAGTGAAGAGCCCTTTTGGAGCTTTTGTGATTCAAGGAGGAGGTCGCTTAAAGATCCGGGAGTGGTTAGATGACTCTCGCCAATTTTTTAAAAATAACGGATGTTATAAGGTCGGTAAAGTAATGGGGTTGCCTGAGGCGTCGACAGTGGTCCTCACAGAGGGCGCTCTAGGTTTGCTCACTCCGCGTTCAGAGTTTTCTTTGCAAAGCCGACCCGCAAAGGGGGAGATTTTAACGGTGAAAATTCCAGGCTGGAATCAGCCTCGATTCCTGAGCGCCAAAGGAGGTTGGTTGATCCCTCTGGGCGAAGATCTTTATCGAGTGGGAGCGAACTACGAATGGTCTCAGTTAGATGAAATCCCAACGGAGAGAGGCCGGACCCAAGTATTCGAGATTTTAAGACGCTTCACCGACCGAGAGGCCGAGGTAGTTGCTCATCATGCGGCGGTGCGTCCGATCGTGCGCCGGAGCATCCCTGTGATCGGGCCATCGCTCCAAAACCCTCAAATTTGGGGGATGAATGGCTTAGGTTCAAAGGGAGTGATCTACGCCCCGGACGTCGCGGGAATACTTTATCGCGCCATTTACGAAGGGGGTAAGATTCCTCCAGAGTTTGATTGGCGTCAGCTTTAGTGAGACAGAGCTCGTTTTTTGATAACTTGTTTTGAGTGATGCTTTGTAAGCTTCCCCAAAAACTGGACCACAGATTGGGTTTATTAAATTAACAGGCAGTTGTTGGTTAAAGGAAATAAGAGCCTTATTATCGAGGCTCTTATACGGGCGTATATGATTATAATTTTCAGCCCAGTGGTGGGATATTTCACGAACTTCAGAGAGTTTCCTAAAGAAATAAACATCTAGAGAAGCCACGTAATAAAAGGGCAGCTAAGTGATCGAGCGTCACACAAAAAGCTTCACTCTAAGTCAACTTCCGATCTCTCAGAAAAAATAATCTCATGATTTTTTGCGCTGCACCCCTTGTATTTAAAAGGGTTTCAGAGAATTTAAGGTGTTTATTTATAAAATAATAATCGTCTTATGGAATATTTGACCGATCGATCAACTCTTATCCCTGAACCCCACAAACAAGGGGTTTGAAAAACCAAAACAAAATAATGAAAACGATTCTTCATACTGTCGCCACCGCACCCACCGCAGCTCAACCGCTACTTGAAGGTGCGCAAAAGTCTCTCGGCTTTATTCCGAACCTCTTCGCTGCCCTTGCTGATTCGCCAGCGGCTCTAGAGGCCTACCTCAAGCTCTCCGACCTCCTTGGTCAATCCGATCTTGATGCGACCGAACAACAAATCGTCGCCATCGCTGCGAGCCGTGAAAATAACTGCACCTACTGTGTCGCAGCTCACACCACCATTGCTCAGATGGGGAACCTTGATCCGGCAACCATCACAGCCTTGAGAGATGGCACGCCTCTCCCAGAGCAAAAGCACGAGGCTCTTCGCACCTTCACCATTTCGGTTCTCCATCAGAGGGGGAATGTCACCCCGGACGAACTCGAAGCCTTTCTTGCTGCTGGGTATTCTCAAAAGCACGTTCTTAGCGTCATTCTGGGGGTCTCAATGAAAACTCTCTCCAACTACAGTAACCATCTTCTTAACCCACCACTCGATGCGGCCTTCCAGCCCAATTCTTGGACGAAGTGATTCTCATCTAGTTCTTAATAAACACCATCTCGAATTGATCTCATAGAAAAGAGAAACCATGAAAACTCTTGATCGAAACTACGTCCCCAACATAGGCCTCGCCATTGTCCTACTTTGGGTAGGGGCCATGAAATTTACCGCCTATGAAGCAGGAGCAATCTCTGGACTCATCTCGAATAGCCCTTTGATGTCCTGGGTTTATGAGATCATTAGCCAGCGCACCACCTCCACCTTGATCGGAGTGACCGAGCTCGCCATTGCAGGTCTCATTCTATCTCAGCCATGGCAACCTAAGCTCGCTCTCATTGGTGGGTTGGGGGCGATTGCGACCTTCCTGAGCACTCTCTCCTTTGCTCTCACCACCCCTGGTGTTTGGGAGTCAAGTCTCGGAGGTTTCCCTGCTGCCAGCGTCATGCCCGGTCAGTTTTTGCTGAAAGATTTCGCTCTCCTCGCGATTGCAATCTGGATCACTCTGAGCGCGAAGCAGGCTCTCGAGACGAACGAATAAAAATTGATATCCCTTGTCGGTCATCAAGGTCGACAAGGGATTCTCCATTCTTTAAGATCCATACCTATGCCTGGAAGACCTGCGAAATTCGATACCGAGGAAACGCTCGAAAAAGCAATGCTTCTCTTCTGGGAATATGGATATAGTGATACTGGTCTCGCCTTGTTAGAACGACATCTCGGCCTCGGACGACAAAGTATCTACAATACCTTCGGCGACAAAAACGCCCTTTTTCTCAAAGCCTACCAGCACTATCTCGACACCCGCCTCGCGGCGGCATTGGCCCTCCTTCGGGAAAAAGACACCCCTCACTCAGCGCTTCAGCACCTCTTTCGCCGTTCTCTCGACTGTGCGCATCATGAGCATCACGGATGCTTCATCGGCAATACCCTCGCCGCTCCTTCAGCGGCTCAAGAAGAAGTTGACAAACTCGCCGAAAAGGCGATCCAGATTTTTCTGGCGGCCCTCCGTGAGACTCTTTCGCCGCTCTATGATAACGAGCAAGATCTCCTTGCCGCGAGTTGGAGTTTTCTCAGCCTCTTTCAAGGAGTTCAGCTCCTCGCTAAACACCCACATGCCCGGGAGAACCTTCTCGCGGCCCTCGATCTCAGTGTCGCTCAACTCCCTCCTGAGAAATAAGATTCGCTGCGGATATCGTTGATCAAAAAATAAAGTGACCGCTATGAATGCGGACGGGATTTGATAATAGATACTTGCACAGAATAGTGGAGTATATAATATGAAATTCTACTATGGTGAAGAAAGTGATTATGTTTTTATTCCTCTGTTCTCATCTGATAAGTGCAGAGAAAGAGGAAGGGAAGTGTCTTGACGAGATAGTAAATATTTTAGGAAGCGGGCATAATACTTTTGACTGTGAGTTTTCTTATGAACTTTTTATCGGCCAGATGAACTCTAATGGGGTGGCGCTTTTTAAAGGGGTTCAATCAGATTTTGATTTTCCTGCGGAATCCAAAATGTTGGAGTTTCTCAGAAATAGACAAAAATATGTAAAGAATCCTTTTTCAACTCACTATGAGGTGAAGTCATTTGCTAATGGTGATTTTTATTTGAGGAACTTCATTAAAATACCTACTGAAATGGAAAAGCAGTATGGGAAAACAGGTGAAAGTGAAACTATTAAAACTAAGTTTGGAAATACGAGAATGGAATATAATCAGCTTCGAGATATTTTAAAAGTGACGACGAAAGCTTATTCTCCTGGTGATTTGGAATCGTTTGATTTTTTCTTGTTTCCGTTTCGGTATGGGGTTCCTGGTATAAAAGAGAGGTTATTAGGTAAGCCGGAGCTAGTCAAAAATGTGTCATTCGAAAAAGGAGTTTTAAATTTTGTATCCGCAGATAACGAAATTGTGCGTTTAACTATGAATGAAGGGATCCCTTGTCTACAGGAGATGTCTTCTTTAGGAAAAGTAAATGAGCAGCCATGTTTTAAACGGGTTTTTCAGTTTAGAGAAAACAAAGAAGCTGTTGTTCCTGAATATATATTTGTATTAGATGGTTGTAGAGAGGATTTTTTAGCTTATCAAATCTACCAGATTTCTGATTTTACTAAGAAAAAATTAGATCCGGAATTGTTAACTTTAAAAAAACCTACTAAAGATACAGAACTTTACGTTGATGGGAGGATTGAGTAGTTTTGGAAGGGTTTTATAACCCAATCTGACCAGCTTTTTTATCATTAAGACTCTGGCTCCGTTTTCTGGGGTCACTTCATTGATTGTCTCACAGGTGGGAACGGGTTTTATCGTTTTCGGTGTGAGGTTTAAGAAAGTGGCCTTAGAGAGGCATAAAAAATCCCTCCGAGTAAGACTCGCAGGGATTTCAAAAGAGTAAGAAAAAAGAGGCTTTTTTAGTAAGTGAAGATTTCGTCTTCCTTGAAGAAGCGTTTGAGCTCGGCTTGAGCCGACTCAGGACTGTCGGAGGCATGACAAACGTTGATCATCATCGTGTCTCCGAAGTCTCCGCGCAAGGTGCCAGGGGCGGCCTTAGTCGAGTCAGTCGGGCCAAGGAGGTCCCGCACGCGCGCAATGGCGTCTTCACCTTCTAGCGCCAATGCAATCACAGGTGTTTTACTCATGAATCCAACGATCTCAGGAAAGAAAGGTTTGTCGGCAACGTGGGAGTAATGTTCCGCAAGAAGCTCTTCGCTCAAGGGCATCATTTTGATTCCACGGATGATCAGATCTTGTGAAAGGAAGCGTTCAAGCACCTTACCAGAAAGATTCTTTTCGATGGTGTCAGGTTTGAATAAAATGAGAGTGGTTTCTTTAGCCATAGGCGCGGAGAATTAAGAGAAATCAATTCTATTAGCAAGTGTTCATTTGTCTTCGGGGAAAGACTCATAAAGATGCTCCAAAGACATGACGACGTAAGAGGTCACTAGCACGGGATCATTTTCCCACCAACGAGAGTTTTCGTTAACCCAAGAACCGTCTTCTCGTTGTGAAGAAAGAAGTTTAGTTCCGAGCGCGTGTCGCCAGTTGAGTTGGCTTCCGTCCGGGCGGGGGAGGTTTTCAATGCCAGCTGCCGTGAGCGCTTTGGCCATGGCTTGATAATAGTAATAGAGGCCTTGTTGCCCCATTCCTGGGTTTTCCTCGAGGCTGAAATTTTTCCCTAACCAAGTAACCACAGAATTCACGCGAGGGTCATCTTCTCCAAGGTCGGCGTAAATGAGGGAGAGAAGTCCCGCATAAGACATGGATCCATACGAGCGAAGCGCCTTTTGACCATTGGGGAGGTCTTGCTCTCCTGCTTTGGAGTTGCCGGGGAAGTAAACGAATCCACCTTTATTCTCTTCATCATCAGAAGCCCACTCTTGGTCGTTTGTTTTTTTGAGGTTTTGAGACCGACTGACAAATTTCAGAGCGGCTTCCCAGTTCAGTTCAGGTTGCTTCCCGAATTCGGAATCTTTGGCGAGCTGTTGTGATTGCTTAATCGCTTCGATCGCAAGGTGGGTATTTGACAAATCGGAGTGGGCGTAAGTGCCTCCATACCCGATGCCACCATCATATTTATTATCCGTTTCGCCGCGGTTTCCCCAATCGGTTTGTTGATTGACGAGAAAGGCTCGTCCTTTAAGAATTTGAGGGACGTCAGCTTTGTTTTCCCTGGCGAGAAGTGCCATAATGGCGGTAGAGGTGCTGTAAGTAGCAAGCCCTTTGCCATAGATTCCTCCATCGTCTTTCTGGTTGCTGAGAAGCCATTGATACCCTTTTTCAATCTCAGCGGGGAGAGGTGTTTCTGGGGCTCTATTAGGATCACGAGCGATCGATGTTAATGCTAATGCAGAAAGAGCCGGGGTGCGGGCTTCAACCCAAAAGCCTTCTTCGTTCTGCTGGGATGCAAGGTATTGGTTCCCTTTTTGAATCGCTCGCAGGATTTCGAGTTTAAGAGAGAGGTCCGCTTGGTTTGCGGTCGCCAGGCTGAGGGAGGTGGTAATGATCAGTCCTACACAGAGGAAAGATTTAGAAAAGGTGGTCATTATGGTTTAATGGGCTTGATTCGAAGGGTGAGAGGCGTGCCGACGGGAGGGAGGCGGTCTGGGATCGCGGTCCAGTTTTCATCGTTGTCATTGCCAGCGCCTGAGTAAGACATGAGAGCACCTCTTTCTTTGTAAATGGCGAAAAAACTTCCTTCTGTTTCAGCATGAAAGTTTTTTTCGATCATGTAAGACCCGTGATTAATCCAGGCTTCGACAGACATGGGTTCTTTAGTCGTCAAGTTCATGATCCAATCATTAAGCGAAGCAGACTGCTTTTTTTTGTCTTTTTCCCATTCAACTGAAATATTGAAACGCGAAGCCGCTTTTTGTTCTTCGCTCACTTCTGGGAATTTCCCGGTCAGTTCTCCTTTATCCACGATTTCGAAGAGTTCTTCTGATTCGCCATAGCTCAGAAGCTTGAAAACAATATTGAGCTGAGTGGGGGAAGTCTTGGTCGAGAGAAGGGACTCATGCGTTTTCCCCTTTTCGTGAACGAGGGCGAATTCGAGGAGGGTTTGGTCGTTGAGGTTAATTTCTGCCGGGAACCAGATTTCGCGTGTGGTTTGGTCGAAATGAATGTCTCCCAGTTGGTAAATAGTCTCACTGATACGCTTTACTTCAGGAGCTTCGGTGGGCTCCGCTGAAAAAAGTGTCGTGGTGAGAGAGAAGGAAAGGATTAAAAGAGTAGTTCGAATAGGGTTCATCTTAGAGGTCATTTTAAAGGGCCACGACACTTCGTGACGTTTGGAGAGAGCTGTTTCTTAGAAAAATCAGAGTGATTGTGCGAAAATCATCCACATCCAGCGGGAAATGTCTGTAGAGAGCTGTTCTTTCGCGGAGAGGGCTGTCGTGAGGGGGGGAGGGTTTAAAAGTTGTGGAGTGAGAGAAAGATGTGCGGATACGAGTTCGTAGAAAGAGGCGAAAAAGGCTTCAGAGGCGTCAGAGGACGGGATCATTTTGGTCAGGGTTTGACTTTTTTTCCCTTTGGGTCCGGTTCCTTCCACCCAAAATGAAACAAGGTTCCCTGAATTGGAATTTTCTTTGAGTGTGAGTTCGGCTTCCAGTTTCACGAGTCCTCCACTGCATTGATAGATATAAGGGGTGAGTTGTTGGAGGTATTGCACCAGCTGAGATTTTAATGCGGAAGAACTGCTGAGGTGCAAGGTCAAAGCTGTCGTTTCTGCCGGGTCACTGACCCACATCGAAGTTGTTTGCGAGAGTCGGAGGAGATGCTTACGGACCTCGACGAGAGAAAGTTCCCGATGTTCAGAGCTGTCGATCATTCGTTCGTAAACGAGTCGAGAAAGCTCAAGCTCTCCTTGGCGCTCTAAGTAAAGAGCAAGTTGGGGAAGGGATTCTGGTGATTCTTGCGCAATTTTATGGAAAAGGCTTAAGCCTGGCGCCTGCTGGAGAACCTCGGTCGTGAGGCCCACTTTATTGAGACTGAAGACGAGAGCTTTTGGGGAGAATACTCCTTCGATCGTTTCATTTTCAGAAAGAGGCTCGGTAGAAATAGGGGTCCCAAAATCCATATGAGGGATGCTAGCGTTGAAAGATTCGTCGAATTCTAAAAAGGAATGCTTTTTGGCGCCAAAATACCAGGCCGTTCCCATAATGGTGAGGCAGAGGAGAGTAACGATGGGACCTGGGACTTTCAATTCGTGGATCAAGATGCCGGAAGGAGATTCAAAAGTCAAAAAAAAGCCTGGCTCATCTACGAGCCAGGCTTTTTTGAAAATGAGAGAATACGAAGCCCTTTTACTTGCGGTCTTTCGATTTCACTTGGATCGCGCGTTTACCGACACGATCACGGAGGTAATGAAGTTTCGCACGGCGAACTTTACCTTGAGAAAGGATTTCGATTTTATCGATGCGTGGGGTGTGAACAGCGAAAACACGCTCAACACCTTCTCCATAAGAAATTTTACGAACGGTGAATGCTTCGTTAAGGCCTGATCCTTGTTTAGCGATCACAATTCCAGAGAAGATCTGGATACGTTCTTTGTCACCTTCGCGAACTTTGGTGTGAACTTTGATCGTGTCGCCAACATGGAAGTCGGTTACTTCGCTTTTAAGTTGTTCAGTTTCGATTTTTGAAATGATGTCCATCGTGTTTGTGAGGTGATTGGAATGAAAAGTGTTCCCGCGTCACTTGCGGGGCGATTTAGCTACCTGAAGCGAAGATGAAATGCAAACGATTTTTAGTAAATCCGTATGATTTATGAACTCTGGCAGTAAAAAAAGGTGTTTTCGAGCGAAAATCAACCAGGGTAGAGAATTGTTCCGCAGTTTTCACATTGCACCAATTCTTTGCCCGCGATGGTGTTCACATAAGCGGAAGGAGTGGTGGTGACGTGGCACCCTCCACACTGTTTTTTCTCATTAACGGAGGCGACCGCTAACCCGTTTTTAGCTTTAATCAACCGATCATAGGTCATGAGTAAGATCTCATCGATGCTAGAGGCTTTGGTCGCTCGGTCTGCCTCGATTTCGGTGAGTTGGGCAGATAGCTCGGTAAATCTTTTGTCTAGAACGGAGATTTCTTGGGCCACGCCGGTTTGGATTTTAGAGAGCGCGTCTTCCGCCGCGCGAAGTTTACTTCTATATTGATCCGCGGCCTCCATGGATTCCAGTTCGCGGGTTTCGAGCTCATCTATTTCCCCCTCATATTTTTTGATTTCAGCTGCAAAGGCTTGGAACTCCTCATTTTTACGGGTTTCAAACTGTTGGGTTTGCAGTTTGGCGATCGTGTTTTTACGGGTTTGTCGATCTAGCTCGACGCTTTTCACGGTGAGCTCCTGTTGCTGAAGTGTTTCTTTCGCTTCTTTAACCGCTTGTTGGTTTTTAAAGAGGCGGGTCTCAGCGAGTTCTTTTTCAAGAGGGATTCGGCTCAGGTCTTTTTTAATGGAAATGATTTTTTGATCTCGGTCCTGCAGAATCAATAACGCGGGGATATCTGGATGCATATTGGAGAGCTAAGCAGGAAAGGGCTCTCTTTCAAGTGAAGCTTTTCATGATGATGGAGAAAAGAGAGGGGAAAGAATGAAGCTAAATAGTTGCCATTTTTCTAGTCGATTTATGCTGACTCAGCACGAAGTCCTCAGTTATACTAAATTAAGAACTTAATTTATGAGTATCCGAATCAAATGCCCCGAGTGTAGGAGTCAGTTTAATGCAAGTGAAGAGCTTAAAGGGCGAACTGTTGAGTGCGGATCATGCGAGCATCAATTTCAAGTGGAGCAAGAGGTGTTTGTAGAGAAAATGGTTAAGCACTATCCTGGTGAGAAAAAAGGGATCAAATTACCGGAGAAAGGACGTGGGGAAGGAGTGATTCCAAAGGCTGCAGAGAAGCTTCCTTTTCAACCAGCAGCTTATGCGGATCAACCTTCACAAAATCAGTTTGATACGTCTCCTCTCCGCCCGCGGCGCGTGGTGGCTATTTTTCTTGGGAGTCTTATTTTACTTGGTTACGGAATTTATTTGTTTGTTGGAACGGAACCTCAAGGTGTTTTTCAAGACATCCCTTTAGATAAACGTTTGTTGCTGACTGTTTTTATTGCCGGGCTTGGTGCGGCATTGCTTATTTTTGCAGGGAAGAGGGCTGGGAAGTTGACCACTATAGTGGGGGTTCTTGCCGCATTGGGGCTAGTGGTGTTAGCCGTGCTTCGACCGGTGCATAAAACGCCTTCGGGAGTGAATAAGAATCTAAAAGAGCTTGAGGTCGTAGAATTAGAGGGAGAAATAAAAGAGCCAACCCTTGAAGAAATCCAAGCCGAAGTAGGCTATGATCCTATCGCTCGAACGATGGCGAAGTATGTGGTTCCCGGCAAAGACGAGCGATTAATGGTGGCGGTCATTTGGGCGGTGAATATGGAGGAACGTTATAAGTTTGAGGTCCAAGATTATCTTCATAAGACCTTCGAGTTGGAAGAAGAGCCGATGTTTTATCCTCGAAGAAGAGGAGGGATTTTCATTTTGGAGGGAAGTAAGATCGAGTTAGACGAGCTTGCTCAAAAGGCGACAAGGTTCGGAGAAGTGGTGAAGCAATATGATGATTTGCGGATGGTAAAGGTAAACGTGAAGGGCGATGGGCTTGGGAGTATTAATCCTCAAATCATGAAGAAGCTAACAGATCCTACTCATCCTAATTTCTATAGTTTGAATTATAAAGAGCTTCAGCATATTGATTCGCGCCGTATGGATGGAGCCATTGAGCGCCTTTCAGCTGCGGAGCCATTAAGATACCGAGTAGAGATCAGTCGTAAGCTTGCTGAGTTGGCGAAGAAGGAGACGAATCCCCAGCGATTCGATTTGATTTCAGGGGCCTTGCAAATCTGGACTCAAGAAGGTGACGGGACTTCAAACTTGATTGAGCAAATCGCCTCAGAATTAAGATCGGAAAAACGCGCCTTCCCAAAAAGTTTCGTGATAAGCATGGCGACGCATAACTCTCCTCAGCTTTTAGACACCTTGGAGGAGCTTTGGATTCAGGACTATTTGAAATGGGGCAGCATCATTGAACAAGTCGGCCCAGCGATGGAAGGAAGAGTGATTCAACAACTTCAACATTCAAATAAAGAGGTGGCGCATTCGGCAATTCAACTTTTGAAACGAATCGGAACAAGAGAAAAGGCAGTTCCTGCTCTGAGGGCATTAGTTTCTTCGGTTGATTCAGATTCATCACGATTGATTCAAGAAGCGATTGATGTTTTAACCTTATCTCAGCATTAAGAGAAATACTCGATCTGGGGCTTTCCAAAAGCGCTTAGCTTCTTTAGTGTCGAAAAATGTCAGAGCTGATCAGTCAAGGCGGCCCCATTATTCTTTTGCAAGGGATACTGGCTTTTCTAGCACTTGTTTATGTGCTTGAGCGTTTGCTGTTTTTCCAAGGAGCCAAAGCGAACACGGCTCATTTCCTTTTAGGGATTTCTAATCATATCCGGCAAAAAGCCTATGCAGAAGCAGTTCATGAGTCGAAGCGTGCCCCAGGACCGTATTCTCGAGTCGCATCTGCCATCACAAGCCGTCATTATCTTAATAGAAGTGAGCTCGCGGAAGTGGCAAAAGAAGCCGCAAGAATGGAGATCCCTAGAATCGAGCGGCACCTGCGCCCCTTGTTAGCGATTGCTTTATTAGCTCCTTTGCTGGGAATGCTTGGCACGGTCTTAGGACTATTAGATGTGTTTTCAGACTTAAAAGACCAAGGGAATACATTCTCGACCTTGTTATTTTCTAAGGGCATTTTTGAAGCTCTTATTACGACGGCGATAGGCCTGGCGATATCGAGTGCAAGTTACCTCTTTTACCTTTGGATGGTCGGTAAGGCGAAGCGTCTTCTGCACCGGATTGAGCTCGTGGGGATCGAAATGACTCATATGATCGCAGACTCCAAAGAGCAGCGCCAAGTTCTGTCCTTTAGAGAGGGAATCGAAAAGTCATGAAATTAGAGTTAACGGTGCCAGAGCGGGTTGGGGTGCTGCATCTCTTAGCGGCGTTCGATCTCTTTGTGCTTGTTTTTACGTTTCTTTATCTAGGGCTTGGGTTTGTGAAATATACCGGGGTGGATGTTTCTCTTCCTGACGCAAACTGGGAGATCGAAGATTATAGTGCTTCCAAAACCCTTACTGTGATTTCTAAAAACTCTCTTTATTTAGGAACTGAAAGAATAGCGCTTCAGTCTTTGGCGTCTCGGTTAGCAAAGCAAAAAGAGAGCGAAAATGTGGATATGATTTTGCTCAAATTTGACCAAAATATTGCAGTGTCTTTAGAGCGCCAAATCATTGATGAAGTTCGTTCCCTTGGGTTACGGTGTGTGTTACTAGGTTCCTCACGATAACCTCTTCCATTAAAGATAGATGTCTTCTCGTAAGCTTAGTTTTGTTTGGAAATCAGCTGAAATTTGCATCGGGAGGATGTCATTATCAATCATGCTGACTCTCCTGATCGTGAGTGCGTTTCTTGTTTTGATAAGAGTCCAGAGGGCTCAAGGTGAGGTAAGTCAAAAGAGAGGAGCTCTTGATATTCCTGGAGAGCTTATTTTTATTGCGAAGGATGACCTTCATTATCAGGCGTTATCGCAAAAAGCGGAAAAGCATTCACCTTATTTAGGGTTAGTTTCGCTCTCTCAAGAAGCGCCTCTTTGGTCGGAAAAACATGATTTTCATTATTTTTTGGACCGGCCTCTTTTAAATCTTTCCGACCTCGCTTTTCGGCCTATTCCAATGGAGTCCTTTGCCCCAGAGCAGGAGGTGCCGCTGATGACCCCTTACCGATGGAGTTCCGTTTTGCCGAAGCTTTCTCTCCGCTTGAATTCTGAGCAAGTGACTGTTGATCGGCCTGTCATGATTCACATCGCTTCGGAGTCTGCGAGGAAATGGCGTGAATCAGAAGTT
Organism: uncultured Verrucomicrobiales bacterium; assembly: GCA_937951675.1. Classification (GTDB taxonomy): domain Bacteria; phylum Verrucomicrobiota; class Verrucomicrobiia; order Verrucomicrobiales; family Akkermansiaceae; genus CALFBI01. The sequence goes on along the minus strand of CALFBI010000001.1, from coordinate 82,186 downwards.
CCATCTCACCTGGTGATTCCTGATTCTCCTCTCGTGTATACCGTGCGGTGTAATTCTCTAGGCGAAGTTCTCTTTCTTTTTGCAACACGCTCTCCCCTAAAGCAAAGCGAGCTTCAGGAATGGAATCACTGGGTGAGAAAGCAACAATTTCTTTTACGCGATTTGCCGGAATCTAGGGAGCCTCTGCAATCATCATTTTGGGCGGAACTTAAAATCCAGAGGTCATGAATTTATCAATCACAAATTGGATTTTAGCGGCCTTTGTTTTCGGATGCTTAGGGTTTTCATTAATCATGGCGGGCTCGGTTTTGAGGAGGTGGCGGCGGGGGCTAAAGTGGAAAAAGCAAGAGGTTCGGTGCCGTCTTTGTGATGAACGCTATCAGAAAGAGCCTGATCAGGGGCGGTTGACGCAGTGCCCTCAGTGTGGCGCGACCAACCGATGGCGTGACCGCCGAGCTCTTGGTTAGGATTGAAGGCTTGCACCTGCTCACTCAGCTCCATATCATCCTATTCAAGATTCATTTTTGATATGACAGAGAGACGCGTAGTAATCACCGGCATTGGAGTAGTCAGCCCACTAGGGAATGATTTAAAAACGACCTGGGAAGGTTTAAAAGCCGGACGTAGCGGGATTGGAGAGATTCAGTCTCTCGATACCACGGACTATCAAGTAAAAATTGGAGGTGAAGTTCGCGATTTTGATCCGGCGCCATATTTTAAGAACCCGAAGGATGCTCGTCGGACTGACCGGTATACGAACCTTGCGATGGCGGCTTCAGCCATGGCCATTGAAGATTCAGGAATCAACCAGCCCGAGATCGATCACTCTCGGGTAGGGGTGATGGTTGGGTCCGGAATTGGAGGTTTAGGAACTCTCGAGCGTGAGCACGCAAAGCTTATTAAGCGAGGGCCCTCTAAAGTTTCTCCTTTCGTTATCCCGATGATGATCTCAAACATCGCGAGCGGAATCATTTCAATCGATTACGGATTTGGCGGGCCTAACATGTCAATTGTCACGGCTTGTGCGACTTCCAATCACAGTATTGGAGAAGCTTGGCGCATGATCAAATTCGGTGACGCAGAAGCTTTTGTTGCAGGTGGAGCAGAAGGAACCATTCTTCCAATGGGCTTAGCGGGCTTTAGTAACATGAAGGCGCTTAGCACCCGGAATGAGGAACCAACTCGTGCCTCGCGTCCTTTCGACACGGGACGGGATGGATTTGTGATGGGCGAAGGAGCTGGAGTCGTGATTCTTGAGGAATACGAGCACGCTAAAAAACGCGGCGCGACCATTTACGCCGAACTTGCCGGATACGGACTTAGCGCAGATGCTTACCACCTCACCTCACCTCATCCAGAAGGAGAAGGCGCAAGCCGCTGCATGGATATGGCTCTTAAGCATGCTGGGATGAATCCCGAAGAGGTCGACTACGTCAATGCTCACGGAACGTCTACTCCTCTCGGAGATATTTGTGAGACGAAAGCGGTCAAACGCACTTTTGGGGATCACGCTAAAAATGGCTTAGTCGTGAGTTCTACTAAATCAATGACCGGGCACCTTCTTGGCGCTGCTGGGGGGGTTGAAATCGCAGCTTGTTTAATGGCCCTTCAGGAAGGAGTGATCCCTCCGACCATCAACTTAGAAGACCAAGATCCAGAGTGTGACCTCGATTACGTTCCGCAAACGGCTCGTGAACTTCCGATTAAGAGCGCCTTGAGTAACTCATTTGGTTTCGGCGGGCATAATGCTTCTCTTCTAGTTCGAAGCCTTTAAGACAAGTTTCAGATGAACGAATGGGTCTCAGAAGAAAAGCAGGTTTTATTTTCTGAGACCGACGCCTCTACTCGGGTTCATTTCACGTCTATTCTTCGGTATGTTGAGAATGCGGAGCATGTATTATTGAACTCTTTAGAGATTAATGTCTTTGGAGGAGAGGAAGCTTTGGGCTGGCCTCGGGGGCATGTTGAGTGCCGATACCTCAAGCCTCTTTACTATCATGATCCCTATCAAGTGAAGCTAGTCTTGAAGCGATTGGGGACGAGCTCTCTGACTTGGGGGTTTAAGGTGATTTCAAATGAGTCCGAAATAGCTCTCGGCGAGATAAGAACTGTTTTAGTAGGAGAGGGAAAAGGCCCTCTCCCTCTTCCTGAAAAATGGAGAAGTCAATTAGAGGGCTTTCAAGAGAAACCTTAAAAAAGGCTTTGGGAGGGGAGGGTGTTGTTCCCTCGCTCCATGGACTTTCAGGTTAGAGTAGTTTCTCTTTGATTAAATCAGTAACGATTTTTGGATTCGCTTTCCCTTTTGAGGCTTTCATGACTTGGCCGGTGAGCCAATTACAAAGCTTGTCATTACCACCTTGGATCTCAGCTACTTTAGCAGGGTTGGCGGTGATGACTTCATCGATGATCGATTCGATGGCTCCAGTATCTGCAGGTTCGAATCCAAGTTCTTTGGCAACGACTGAGGCTTCTTTTTCCGGTGATGTCCAGAGGGAGAGGAGCACTTCTTTCGCCTGATTATTCGAAATGATTCCAGTTTCAATAAGGTCAATCAAACTCGCAAGTTTTTCAGGGTTAATAGGGCACTCGGCGATATTAAGAAATTCTTCGTTTAAGATCGCGAGAAGGTTGTTGATTACCCAGTTGGCTACTTTTTTTCCAGGAGCTTTAGCGGTCTTTGCTGCTTTTTCGAAGTAGTTGGCAAGCTCTCTTTCCGCAGTAATGACAGAGGAGTCATATTCAGTAAGGCCAAATTCTTGATGAAAACGTTCCGCTTTCTCATGTGGGAGTTCTACCACTAGAGAGGCAACGTTTGCCGCGTAAGGAGCGGTTTTAATAGGGAGTAAATCAGGATCAGGAAAGTAGCGGTAATCGTGTGAATTTTCTTTCGTTCGCATCATTTGACTTTCACCAAGCTCGTCATCCCAGCGGCGGGTGGATTGGATCTGGGCGATTCCGGCATCTAGTTCTTCGATTTGCCGATCGATTTCATAGTAGATTGAGCGGCGAACGGCTGAGATAGAATTCAAGTTTTTCAGTTCGATTTTCTCACCAAGCGTTGAGGTTCCTTTTTTACGGACGGAGATATTAACATCACAGCGCATTTGCCCCTTCTCCATATCAGCATCAGAGATCCCGGCATAGATGAGAATTTGTTGGAGTGTTTTGAGATAGCAGAAAGCTTCTTCTGCTGTATCGAGGTCGGGCTTTGTTACGATTTCCATCAGAGGTGTCCCGGCTCGATTGTAATCAATGACACTGGCATTAGCGAGGTGCGTTGACTTGGCAACATCTTCTTCGAGATGGATGCGGTCGAGTTGCACTTTCTTGCCAGGATTCGCAATTTTTTTCTGATAGTCCTTGGGGTAATTGTGATCGTATAGGAGGACTTCTCCGCCGATGCAGAGTGGAAGGTCAAATTGGGTGAGCTGATAGTTTTTAGGCATATCAGGGTAAAAGTAATTTTTCCGGTCCCACTTTGATATTTCGGGTTGGCGGCACCCGATATGCATTCCTGCGAGGATCGTTTTCTCGATCGCGTATTGATTTAAGACAGGAAGAGCTCCAGGAAGCCCCATGCAAACAGGGCATGTATTGGAATTTGGCTCGTCTCCAAAAGAGGTGGCACAAGAACAAAACATTTTCGTATTCGTTTTGACTTGGCAGTGCACTTCGAGGCCGATGGTCGGAATGTATTCTTCGCGAGGCATTTGTGAATATAGGAAAAGATTTCTAGAAAAAGTTAAAGAGAGGCAGGGGGGGCTTTACTCTGAAGATCGCGAGCTGCTTTTTTTGCGGCCTCAAGTAGCTGAGGGTTTTTGAGTAAAAGAGAGATGTCTTTTTGAAGAGCTTCTCGATCGAGAGCCGAACTTTCTTTGATAAAACTCTGAATAGCGGGGTGATTGAGAAGAGATTTCTTTTCATGCTCTGCGAGCGCAGAAGGGTCATCTTTGATGAGACAAAGTTTGGCCAGGTCGACCACTTCAGAACGATCAAGAAAATCTACTTTCTCAAGAAAGGTCCCAAATCGGGACTGATCGATGGCTTCTTTGAGGGAGACAATGAGAGGCGTTTTTTCTTTAGAGGACTTACCTTCCTGCACTTGGAGGAGGTGAGAGACTTCCGCTGACCCTGCGACATATCTGATTCCAATCGCGAGGAGGAAGAAAAATCCAGCCCCAAAGAGCACTGAAATGATGGTGCCAGGGATGCCGACTCCAATCTTTTTCATGACAAAATTCTCAGAGAGAGGGTTGAGCATGAGATTCAATAGATTCCGAGCAAGGACAAAGAAACCAGCCCCAATAATGACAGAGGATACCAAGAGGACGAGGGGGCTGGGGTCAGCGATGACTTTTGAAATCCAAGTGATTCCATTTTCATAAAACCAATACCCTCCGGTAATCCCTAAGAGGGCAGCAATCAGATTGAAGATCAGGGCAACAAAGCCTTTGAGGAAGGCAAAGACCCCTATGATGATCACAATAAGGAGAAGAACGCCCCCTACTCCAAGGTCGTTAATATTAAAGGCATCAGGAGTCATGATCTTTAAATGAGAGCGTTTCTAGTAAGGTTCAAGACGGTTATTTTGAATCCCCGACGAGGGCACGTTGCCGGAGGGCGTGGTCTGTCAGCACGAGAGTCGCCATGGCTTCTACAATAGGAACGGCTCGAGGGAGCACGCAGGCATCATGGCGGCCGCGACCTTTGAGTTCCGTATCTTGGTGGTCTTTAGAGACCGTCGCTTGTGGCTTCATGACCGTTGCGGTCGGTTTGAATGCCACGCGGAAGATGATATTTTCGCCATTGGAAATTCCCCCTTGAACCCCACCAGAGTGATTCGTTTTGGTGCGAACTTGTTCTCCATCCATGTAGAAGTGATCATTGTGTTCTAGGCCGGTAAGCATCGTTCCGGCAAAGCCGGAGCCGATTTCGAATCCCTTTGTTGCTGGCAAAGAGAGCATCGCTTTTGCGAGGTCTGCTTCAAGACGGTCAAAGACTGGAGCTCCTAATCCTGCCGGGCAATTACGGATAACGCATTCGATGATTCCTCCCACCGAGTTTCCTTCTCCTCGGATTTTTTTAATGAGATCGATCATAGGGTCGACCATTTTTGGGTCGCCTGAGCGCACGATATTCGCATCCACCTCAGCCCGAGTAATGCTGTCTGTATCAATCGAGCCTTCGAGGCCTTGGACTGACTTCACATAGGCAACGACTTCGATTTTGGGGTAAAGGTTTTTTAAAACTTCCTGGGCGACCGCAGCGGCGGCGACTCGTCCAATCGTTTCGCGGGCAGAAGAGCGTCCTCCGCCTTGCCAATTACGCGTTCCATACTTGGCATCATACGTATAGTCGGCGTGAGAAGGGCGGTATTTTTGAGACATTTCCTCGTAGGATGAGGGGCGAGCATCTTTATTGCGCACCAGGATGGAAACGGGGCTCCCGAGCGTTTTTCCATCAAAGACTCCCGACAGGATCTCGCACTGGTCTGCTTCATTCCGAGGGGTGACAATTTCACTCTGCCCTGGGCGACGGCGGTCGAGTTCGATTTGAATCAATTCTTCACTCATAGGGATGAGTGGAGGGCAACCATCAATGACAACCCCAATGCCTCCTCCATGAGATTCTCCATAAGTTGAAATGCGAAATGTTTCTCCGTAAATGCTAGACACGTTGATAAGTTAAGAGGTCTTACTGAGCTTGGCAACGCTGAGATGACATTGATCGACATCCTTGTGACAGAATTGTTGCTTTTTCTTTTGTGAGGAGAGTGTTTAAATCTTTCATGTTGGAATGACCAATCAGCGTGTAAAATGAGATTTGAGATTGTAACAGATACCTATGCGCCTGATATCAATGGGGTTGCAATGACTTTGGGTCGCTTAGTGAAGGGTTTAAAGCAACGAGGGCATTATGTCTATGTGCATCATACGGTGGGAGAATGTGCCTCTGGGGCGTCGCTTCCTTCAGTATCTCTTCCTGGTTATGAACAGGTCCGAGTGGGGTTGCCAGGACGTCTCAAATTTCTAAGACGCTGGAGAAAAAAGCGGCCGGATGCCATTTATGTCGCAACTGAGAGTCTTTTAGGCCTCTCCGCGATTCGAGCGGCGAAGACCTTATCAATTCCGGTGGTGGCAGGGTTTCATACCAACTTTGATCAGTATGTGCGGAATTACCGGATGGAAAAGCTTTCTGAGTTAGCACTGTCTTATCTTCGTAAAGTCCACAATTTAGCGGATTTAACCTTTGCTCCGACTCGTGACGTGGTGGATCGACTGGTCGAAGAAGGTTTTCATCACGTCAAGAAGCTAGGGCGGGGGGTGGATACCGAATTATTCTCTCCTTCAAAAAGGTCGGAGGCTCTACGCCGAACATGGGGCGTGGAGAAAGATTCTCCGGTGCTCTTGATGGTGGGAAGAGTGGCTCCTGAAAAGAATTTAGAATTAGGGATTGAGGCATTTTACCAGCTCCAAAAACAAATACCTTCCGCCCGTTGTGTGATTGTTGGAGATGGCCCTGACTTAGAGAAATTAAAGGCGGAGCACCCCAAAGTGATTTTTACCGGGCCAAAGGTGGAAGAGGAACTCGCACAACATTATGCGTCCTGTGAGATTCTTTTGTTTCCCAGTGAAACGGAAACATTTGGGAATGTTCTCATGGAGGGGTTGGCGAGTGGGTTGGCAACAGTGAGCTATGATTATGCGGCGAGTCGGACTCATTTAGAAGACGGAGTTTCAGGGCTGAAGGCCGAACTGGGAGATGAACAAGGGTTTATTTCTGCCACGTTGAAATTAGAAGATGTCTCGCTGCGTCACCATCTAGCTGAAAACGGGGCCCTCGTGGTGAAGGAGTTGTCCTGGGAGCAAGTGGTGACGACCTTCGAAAGCGAACTATCAGAACTGGCGAAAAAGAATGCGGTGCAAAGAAGGCAGCACGTGGATAAATTAGCCCCTCTGCCTTTTAAAACGGTGATTATGTCCGATATTCATTTGGGCAGTCCTAATAGTAAGGCAAAAGAAGCGGCTCACTTCTTGAAGCATATTACTTGTGAAAAACTGATTCTCAATGGCGATATTATTGATGGCTGGGCTTTGCAAAAAGGGTCGAAATGGAAAAAGAGCCATACTCGATTTGTTAGGACAGTCTTAAATAAAACGGAGAAAGACATCCAGGACGTGATCTATGTGCGAGGGAATCATGATGACATTATGGATAAATTTCTTCCGATCGCTTTCAGTCATATTCATTGCGTTGCAGAATATGAGTATGTGACTAAGAAGGGCGAAAAGTATCTCGTGGTGCATGGAGATGGATTTGATTCAGTCTCCACGAAGTGGAAGTGGGCAGCGGAAGTCGGAGCAGTAGGGTATGACGCCCTCATGTCCGTGAATCATTATTACAACCGCTTTCGCCAGTGGAGAGGGAAGCGCTATGTCTCGCTAAGCAAAAAGGTAAAAGCGAAGGTGAAAGGGGCGATTGCCTTCATCGATCAGTATGAAGAGTTGCTCCAGGAGTATGCCCGAGAGCGGAATTGTGATGGAATCATCTGTGGGCATATTCACACCCCTGCAAATGAGCACCTCAACGATATTCATTATCTTAACTCTGGAGATTGGGTCGAATCTTTAACTGCGATTGTGGAGCACCTTGATGGAGGCTTCGAAGTGATTAGTTATGAAGATTTCCTAAAAAGGCTCTATCATTCGGGTGAGGAGCTTGAGAAGGAGAATCAAATTTTAGATGAAATGGAAGAAGAGATGAAACATGACCCCACGCTGTGAGAGGGATTTCTTTCTTCGCTTGCGGAGTTGGTAAGCAACGCCCATTCTTTAAGCCTCTGCTATGATCCGCTCTCTCAAGCTTTTAAATTTCCGTTGTTTTCCTCAGCTTTCGTTAGATGTTCCTGCGGATGGGGCCGTTTTCGTGGGGGCGAATGCACAGGGTAAAACGAGCTTGCTCGAGGCAGTAGGTTTTTTGATAAGGCTTCATAGTGCTCGCACGAATAAGATGAGGCAGCTCGTGAGTTTTGAAAAAGACGGTTTTGGTATTGCGGGAGAAGTTTGCGAGTTAGAGCGGCAAGTGCGCTTTGAAAAATCAGCACTTCAGATGCAGATGGGCGGTGAGGAGGTCAGTCGAAGACTTGATTTTCTGAGTGCTCCGGGCCGCATTGTATGGTTTGGGAATGCTGATCTTGACCTTTTAAATGGTGGTGGTGACCCAAGAAGGAAATACCTCGATTTCGTATGCTCTCAGTTAGATCCTTATTATTTAGGGGGACTGCAGCGCTACCGGAAAGCCTTAAAGTCTCGAAATCAGCTGCTAAGAGATAGGAGTTATGGAAAGGAACTTCAGGTTTATACCGATTTATTGATTCAATACGGAGAGGTTCTTGTGGCGATTCGGAAAGAAGTGACAGAGCTTTTAAGACCGCATGTGATTCAGGCTCATTCCAAGATTTCAAAAGCGGGAGAAGAAGTAGGTTTTGAATACTGCCCGAACTCTACAGACCTGAAGGAAAGCTTTGCTCAGAATAGTTCTCGTGAAATGAAGCAATGCCAGACGGTGGTGGGGCCTCACCGGGATGATTTTAAGGTTCTTCTTAATGGTGCTTCTGCCGACGATTTTGCGAGTGAAGGGCAGCAACGAAGTATCGTGTTGAGTTTGAAGCTAGCTCAAGGCGAGCTTTTACAAGCCAAACAGGGCACGTATCCTATTTACTTACTGGACGATATTTTTGGAGAGCTTGATGTTGATCGTCGTAATGCTCTGATGGATTCTTTGCCGAAAGAGGCTCAACTCCTTATTACGACCACTCAGATTGACTGGGCAAGTAAGGAAGGGAGAATGAATGATTTGACACGCTTCAAAGTCGAAGCGGGGCAGGTTCTCTTAATGGAGTCTTTGTGATTTTGTGTTTAGAATGATTTTGCACTAGATTTCCCGAGAGGCTGAAGTCAAGACGGAGGAAAGAGAGACAAAACATCCTGAACGGAATGATTGAGTAGAAAAATCCATTTGCGTCGAAGATCGTCTTCAGTCTACAAGTGAATGATGAACTCATGTCTGCAGGGGCTTTTGAAAAGCTTTTTTTTAGTTGGCTTTATTTTATTTCTTTTCATTCGCTTGGGGCAGGCTCAGTCGGTAGAGGAAAAGGTGATTCCAGAAGCTTTAGAGGCTTGGAAAGACTGGGCGACTTGGAATGATATTTCAGCATCGGTTCCTTCTGTTTATAATGATCGTAGTCAAAAAGCTTCGGTGTGGCCATCGGCTCTTAATCTTGATGTGAATGCTACGGCGGGTCTTTTCTCACTAGATCTTACTGTTTATCGCGATACATGGGTTGACTTACCAGGTGATCGAGAGGTGTGGCCACTCTCAGTTCGGGTGAATGGAGAACCGATCGCGGTGATGGCAAAAGAGAACCGCCCCAGTGTATTACTGAAGCCTGGTCAGTGGAAAATATCAGGAACGTTTCAGTGGTCTGAAATGCCACAGTTTCTTTTGTTACCTACGAACATAGGCATTTTAAATTTAAAGCGAGAAGGAATCGCGGTGCAACTTCCGAGTTGGAATGAGAGCGGTAAGTTATGGCTGAAGCGCACCACCACTCAAGCGGCTGACAAAAACTTCTTATCTACACAAGTTTACCGTAATCTTAAAGACGGCCTGCCGATGTGGTTATATACCGAAGTCGAGCTTACTGTGGCGGGGAAAAGCCGGGAAGAAGAGTTAGGAGTGATTCTTCCTAAAGGGTGGCAAATTTCTTCGGTAGAATCTCCCATTCCATGCGCAGTAGATGACGAAGGCTTGATGAAAGCTCAGGTCCGTGCAGGAAAGTGGACGATCGCAATTGCGGCCTTCCGAACCACTCCCGCAGAAGTGATTACTTATAAAAGCGGGGTCAAACCTGTCGCTGAAGAAGAACTGATTTCTCTGCAGAATGAAGCAGGTTTCCGTCTCATCGAATTTATTAATATTCCCGCCGTTGATGTGGCTCAGACCACTTTCCCTGATAAATGGCGTAATTTACCTTTGTATCAATGGGAAACCTCTCAGGCATTTGAGGTCGTTGAAAAAATGCGAGGAATGGGGCAGAAAAAGCCACCAGGTCTTACAATGAAACGTGAATTTTGGTTGGACGAAAATGGGAAACAATTGACTTACCGTGATGAAATCAAAGGCCGGTCTCTTGAAACTTGGAGGCTTGATTCAGCCGAAGGCCAAAAACTTGGCGCGGCAAAAATCGATGGGAAAAGTCAGCTTATTACCCTGAACCCGAAAAGCGGGGCAGAAGGGGTAGAGGTGCGCGTGCGAAACCTTTCGCTTCAAGCCGTTGGTCGAATGGACCGACAAAATCAGTTTTCAGCAACAGGCTGGCAAAGTTCGGCAGAAGAACTGAATGGGGAATTATACTTACCTCCAGGTTGGAGGTTATTCGCCATTTTTGGACCAGATTGGTCGAGTGGGGATTGGCTGACATCGTGGTCCTTATTGGACATTTTCTTCCTTCTGATTTTCACGGTCGCCATTTTCCGCTTATGGGGGTGGAAGTTAGGAACACTGGCATGCCTCACTTTCGCTTTATCCTATCATGAGCCTCAAGCTCCGCGATTGACCTGGGTTTTACTGATTGCGGTCTTGGCGTTATACCGCTCCCTTTCTACAGAGCGTTGGCGTCGGGTTGGGAAAATGGCAGTCTACAGCGTCGCCATCTTTTTGTTGATCGGGCTCATTCCTTTCGTTTCTCAACAACTACAGCAAATGCTTTATCCTCAGTTAGAATCACACAGCGTTGTTGGGACCTATAAGTATGATTCTGATTATCAGGGGTCTGTAGACCTTGAGTCAGTAAGTTTCAGCAGGAGCTCTAGGGCTCCCTCTGAGTCCAAGAGTTGGTCTAAAAAAGAAATAAAAAAGATGCAAAACCTCACTTATGATCGGAAAGCTAAAATTCAGACGGGACCTGCAGTTCCTGAATGGTCGTGGCGTTCGATTTCATTTGGCTGGTCGGGCCCGGTGAGCGCCAATGAAAAGGTTTCTTTAGTTCTTATTCCTCTTTGGGTTCAACGAATTCTTATAGGTCTGCGGGTCACTTTATTATTGGCTCTCCTTTACTTATTAATACGAGGCTTTAGCCATAGAGCGAATCACCCTGGGTCAAAAACGAAGAAAAAACCTTTCCCTGTATTACCGAAAGCCTCAACCACCTCTCTTTTCTTAGTCGTCTTAGGGGCTCTTGCTTTTGCGCCTCAGGTAAGGGCGGAGTTTCCTGATGCCACCATGTTAGCAGAGTTACGGCAACGTATCATAGAAGACAAAGAGGAGTTGGCGCAATATGCGGAGATGCCGCAAGTCGAGGTGAAGTTAGAGGGCCGTAAGCTTTCGATGGATATCGAAGTTCATGTTGCTAAAAAAGTAGCAGTTCCTCTTCCGGGGCGTTTACCTGCATGGTCACCGGTCAGTGTGCTTGTTAATGGTGATACGAAGGCTCCTCTTTCGCGTTCGGCTGGTTATTTATGGGTCGTTCTTGACCCTGGCACACACCGCGTAAAAGTGAACGGCTTGGTTCCTGCGGGAGACTGGGAGTGGTCTTTTTTACTTAAACCTCAGTATGTTAATATTAGTGCTCCAGGTTGGGCTTTCACTGGAGTGAAGCCTAATGGGAGCCCGGAAGACCAAGTGTTCTTTGCTGAGCAAAATCGGAGCGTCGGAGCGGAGGTGGCATATGATCGTAAAGATTTCAATCCGATCCTGAAGGTGAGCCGCTCTCTTGAGCTCGGTTTAGTTTGGCAAGCCCAAACAACGGTGCGTCGACTGTCACCACTAGGGAAAGCAATCTCAATCAGCTTGCCAGTGTTACCGGGGGAACGTATTTTTTCTCCAGGTTTCAATGAGGAAAATGGGCGTATTGAGATCCGGTTTGGGTCGCAAGACTCAGAGATCACTTGGGAAAGTGAATTGACTCCATCTCCTGAACTTCGACTTTCAGCCGAAAAAAATAACCGTTGGGTTGAAGAGTGGAGAGTAGTGGCGTCCTCTATTTGGAATCTTGAATTGAGCGGGCTCTCTCCCGTTTTTGAAAATAAAAGAACTGATTTGGCTCCCTTTTGGAGGCCATGGCCAGGGGAATCAGTCTTACTTCGGGCTTCACGCCCTGAGGCTGTTGTAGGTGATACGATGACGATCCGGCAATCGATCCATAAGATGAATCTCGGTTCTCGCCAGAGATCCTCATCCCTAGCTCTCGAAGTGCAAACAAGTCTAGGGAGTGATTTTATTATTTCACTGGCTCCGGAGGCAGAGGTTAGCTCATTGAAGCTTGGTGGAGTTGAAACTCCGGTTCGCAAAGATGGAAACCGAGTGATTATTCCATTGCGACCAGGAGCCCAAAAAATTGAGTTGGGTTGGAAAACACCTTATTCTCTCACTACTAAAACGCAGGGTGATTTAGTGAAACTTCCGGTCGATTGTGCTAATGCGAGCACGATCATCTCACTTTCGAATAGTAATCGCTGGGTTCTCTGGGCTGATGGGCCGCGGCGAGGGCCAGCGGTGAGAATGTGGTCTCTTCTTTTAGTAGTGCTTATTTCAGGTTGGTTGCTAGGTTTTGTGCCAAATTCACCATTGCGCTCTTACGAGTGGATTCTTTTACTCATAGGGTTGACGCAACTCCCTTTCACGGCCGTTTTCTTTGTCGTTGGCTGGATGTTTTGGTTGTCATTACGTGGACGTTACGGGCATGAGAAGCTCCCGCGGCATGTCTTTAATTTGAACCAAATCCTCATTATATTAGGTGTTATCCCTGTGGTGGTCATGCTTCTTGCCGTGTTGCATAAAGGGCTATTGGGTGGTCCAGAAATGCGAATCATTGGAGAAAGTTCTTCGGGTGGACGACTGGTGTGGTTTCAGGCTCGTGGAGAAGGCTCCATTTTGCCGGTGCCTACTGTCATCTCGGTATCGATCTGGTTTTACCGAGGCCTTATGCTCATCTGGGCCGTGTGGTTAGCCTTTTCGGTATTGCGCTGGGTCCAGTGGGGCTGGTCTCAACTTGGCCAAGGTGGTTTTGTAAAAAGGAAGCCAATCATCAAAAAAAGAATGCCAAAAGATCACGAGTGATTAGGAATCTTTTTTAAAAGCGTAGAGGCTCTTTTAAAAAGCCTCATGATAGCAAGGGCTTTTGATGATGAAGGCCCTTGTTTTTATTTTAATATTTTCCCGAGAGGGAAAACCTCTCTGAGGGGGCTCTCTATTTAATACTCATCAACCGGAGAAGACTCTGTTTCCTGACAAAGCTCCGGAGTATTTTCGCGGAAAGTGGCAAGTTGATCTAGGGTCGCTTGCCATTTGTTAGGATCAAAGGGATAAGGCTTTTTAAGCTTTTTGCGTTTCACCTTAGCGATGCGTTTGAGGCTCTCTTCGACCGAAAAAGAATCCGCCGTCTGAAGGCTCTCAATGGTCTGCTCTATCGTGTCGAGTTGGTGACAGATCATGACAAGGTCACATCCCGCGTTGATTGCCATCCTGGCATCTTCTCCGCGTTGGTATTTCTTGGTAATAGCGCCCATGTCGAGGTCGTCAGTGACGATAAGGCCTCGATATCCAAGTTGCTGCCGAAGAAGCTGAGTGACAATATTCTTGGAAAAGGTAGCGGGCAAATCATCCTCATCAATTTGAGGATAGTGGGCATGAGCGATCATGATGAAATCAAGCTCAGGCCCAAGCGCGGTATAAGGAAGGAGATCAGATCGGAGCATTTTGGGAATACTCACATCAATGACCGGAAGATCGTGGTGAGGGTCGACCGAAGCCCGGCCACAAGTCGGGAAATGTTTTCCGCAAGAGAGCACTTGGTGCTTTCTCATCCAGCGGGTGAAAAGCCCCCCGAAGTCGATAACCTGTTGTGATTCCTTTCCCCAACAGCGTTGAGGAAGAGAATTACTGAGAGATTCGTCGTAAGCAATGTCGAGAACGGGCCCGAAGTTGAGGTTGATTCCTAATTGCTCGAGGTGTGCTCCAGTCGCTTTGCCAAAATCACAGATTTGTGCCCAATCTCCATGTTCGCGGAACTCGCGAGCGGAAGGGGGAGTGGGCCCGAGGGAGGAAGTCCGCCATACGCGCCCACCTTCATTATCGATCGCGATCAAAGGGGGTGTATGGCAAAGGGACCTGAGTTCGTCAGTAAGCTGACGAACCTGCTCTGCTGATTCAATATTGCGAGAGAAGAGAATGAATCCACCCGGTTGCACCGTTTGGATTTGTTTCCGCTCCCAGTCACAGAGAGAGAGGCCCTCGATTCCAATGATCAGGAGTTGTCCTAATTCTTCTCTCGTAAACATGACAGGGGGCTTTTTCCTTTCAAATTATCGATGACGATAAGAAACCGATGCTGAGACAAATCCGTCGAAGAGTGGATGAGGCCGGTTCGGCTTGGATTTGAATTCAGGATGAAATTGAGCTGCGACGTAGAAGGGGTGATCCGTGATTTCAACGATTTCAACTAAACCTCCTTCAGCCGATACCGCAGCAATCGTAAGTCCGGCTTCTTGGAGTTGCTCCGTATAATCAGGGTTCACTTCATAGCGGTGGCGATGGCGCTCTGTGATGCGGTCATTTTGGCCATAAAGGTCGTAAGATTTTGTTCCTGCGCAGAGGATCGATTCACTTGCTCCGAGGCGCATCGTGGCTCCCATATCAGAGATACCTTCTTGCTCTTCTTGGAGGCAGATGACGGGGTGTGCACATTCCCGCTCCATTTCGGTAGAATGAGCGCCTTCAAGGTTGCAAACGTTACGAGCAAATTCGATGGTAGCGATTTGCATCCCGAGGCAAATACCGAAAAATGGAATATTGTTTTCGCGAGCGTATTGAGCCGCGAGAATTTTTCCTTCGGCCCCTCGTTCTCCGAATCCACCAGGGATCAGGATTCCGTGAACAAGGCCGATAGTTTCTTCAGCTCCTTTAAGTTGAATTTCTTCCGAGTCAATCCGAACGATGTTAACCCGAGTATCATTTGAAGCCCCTGCAATGGTGAGAGATTCGTAGACGGATTTGTAAGCGTCTTGAAGCTCGATGTATTTGCCAACCACTGCGATAAAGACTTCATGTTGAGGGTGCGCTACTTTTTGAACGAAAGATTGCCAGTCTTCTAATTCCGGGGAAGGCGTTTCCAGATGGAGTGTTTCGCAAACAAGACGATCTAATTTGTCGCGCCGGAGGTCGAGCGGGCAATCATAAATGGTGTGCTTAACATCCCTGAAGGCGACGACGTTACTAGCACGCACGTTACAGAACATTGCGATTTTATGACGATTGGCTTCGTCAAGGTCATGCTCCGTGCGGCAGACAATAATATCAGGAATGATTCCGATCTCTCTTAATTTTGCGACGGATTGTTGAGTCGGTTTGGTTTTGATCTCTCCGGCAGCTTTAATCATCGGGAGGAGAGTCATGTGAATGAAGCAGACATTTTCTTTCCCGACATCAAGCGCGAATTGGCGAAGGGCCTCTAGGAAAATGGTGCCTTCCATGTCGCCGACCGTTCCACCAATCTCGGTGATGAGCATGTCGACTTCTGGATTCTGGTGCGTCACCTCATTGATGTGATCTTTGATCTCGTCCGTGACGTGAGGAATGTATTGAACCGTTTTACCAAGGTAGTCTCCACGCCTTTCCTTAGAGATGACTCTTTCAAAGACTTGGCCGGAGCTCAGGCTATTGAGCTGGGATAAGTTACAGTTGGTGAAGCGTTCGTAGTGACCAAGGTCGAGGTCAGTCTCAGCTCCGTCATTAAGAACATAGACTTCGCCATGTTGATAAGGAGACATCGTTCCTGGGTCAACATTGAGATAAGGATCAAATTTTTGCAGAAGAACATTAAGCCCTCGGTGCTCCAAGAGCGTGCCAAGAGAGGCTGCAGCAAGCCCTTTTCCTAGGGATGAAACAACTCCTCCGGTCACAAAAATGTATTTCATTGGTTTCTTTCTAGGCGGGATTTCAGTGTCGCTCATGATGTAAGTAAGGATTCGATCAGGTCGGCTTGTTCGGGTGTGTCGACGCCAGGAGCCTGATGATTGGTTAAGATGACTTTGATGCGAGCCCCATCTTCAAGGGCTCGGAGTTGCTCGAGAGACTCCGTTCTTTCGAGCATGGAGGGTGGGAGGGAAATGAAACGTTCTAGAAATTGGCGTTGGTAACCGTAAATTCCTAAATGCCGATAGACTTGGATGTCAGGAGGAGAGTTTCTTTGGTGGGGAAGAGGGGAACGTGAAAAGTAGAGCGCTTCCATGCGTCGGTTGAGGACAAGTTTGACGACGTTTGGATCGTTCTGAAGGGAGAGGTCTTCCAGAGGGCTCCCAGCGGTGATCATTTCAAGACGAGGGTCTTCGATGAGAGCATTTGCCAATTCGTCAACGAGTTCTGGGTCGATGAGAGG
The DNA here is from genome assembly GCA_937951675.1 of uncultured Verrucomicrobiales bacterium. Classification (GTDB taxonomy): domain Bacteria; phylum Verrucomicrobiota; class Verrucomicrobiia; order Verrucomicrobiales; family Akkermansiaceae; genus CALFBI01. The sequence continues at coordinate 65,751 of CALFBI010000001.1, read as the reverse complement.
TTCATCACCTTGCAGGTTCATTAAGGCATCTGCATCTGGGAACTGGGTTGCGACTTCTGCGATACGATCAGTGCCACTTTCATGTGAAGGGTCAGTCATGCAAACCGTGGCTCCGAAATTCTTACAAACGCGTTCGATCCTTTCGTCATCAGTGGCGATGATGACTTGAGTCAGAGATTTACATTGAGAAACTCGATCGTAAACGTGCTGAACGAGAGGTTTTCCGGCAATGAGGTGCAGGGGTTTCCCGGGGAAGCGGCTTGAGGCCCAGCGTGCTGGAATGATGCCGTAAATATGAGGCTTTGATGCGAGAGACAAATGCGTTGGAACAGGTTGCAGGAACCTAAAGAGATATGCCTCTCTGGACAAGTTCTTTTCCCTTGAAAGAGAGGCTTTCATTTCGAGGGTCGACGAAGTCGTCATTTTTGTTTAAGAAACCTAAAATATAAGCACTTGCGAATCCTATGCACGAAAATTTTACAAACATTGATTGGGCTGTTATCATTTTCTATCTCGGTTTGACGACTTGGGTCGGGCATAAAATGAGTGGTCATCAAGGGACCATCAAAGATTTCTTTTTGGGTGGCCGAACTTTGCCTTGGTGGGCAGTGAGTGGATCGATGATTGCGACGGAGATCAGTGCGTTAACTTTCATTGGGGTGCCTGGAATTGTTTTTGGTCTCAAAGGAGATTGGACTTACCTCCAATGGGGGCTAGGTTCAATGGTCGCACGTTTTGCCGTCGCTTATTGGTTAGTTCCTCTCTATTATGAGAAGGAAATTTACAGTCCCTATGATTTTATGGGTAACCGTTTAGGGTCACGCGTAAAGACCTTGGTCACAGCTCTTTTTTCAGCAGGTTCTATATTAGGTCAGAGTGTAAGGGTTTTAGTGACAGCCATTATTTTAAGAGAAGTCACAGGAATGCCTGTGCCTGCCTGTGTGGTAGTGATTGGTATAGTGGCGATTCTTTGGACGTTGATGGGGGGGATGCAGACGGTTATCTGGACCGATGTGATGCAATTCTGCCTTTTCATTTTTGGTGGGCTTTTAGCTTTGTTCTTACTGGTTAAGGGGCTGGGTTGGAGTGAAATTGTGAATTTGAACCAAATACTCGTCGATGGTGAGGCTTTGAATAAAATGAAGTTTCTCGATTTAACTTCTCCCTTTGATAAGCCTGAGCTTCGTTACACTTTGTGGGTGGGTTTATTAGCAATGCCATTTCAGAATTTCACAGCCTTCGGGGTGGATCAGCTTAATACTCAACGGATGTTTTGTTGTGGGAATGTTAAGGATGCCCGTAAGGCGATGTGCTGGAGTAGTATCTCTTTGGTTATTACTCTTTTGATGTTGGCGGTAGGGGCGGGCTTATTTGCGTGGTATCAACAATTCCCTCCTGCTGAAGGTTTAGCCGCGAAGTTTGCTGAAAGCCCTAACAATGTTTTTCCTGCTTGGATTGTTCGCGAAGTGCCAGTCGGTCTGAGCGGTTTGATTCTAGCTGGGGCCTTTGCTGCCGCTATTTCGAGCTTAGATTCAATCTTGGCTGCACTGAGCCAGACGAGTCTGTCCGTGATTTATGGGCAGGAAAAGATGGAGCAAAGTGGGCAGGAAAAAAGAATGGTAATGATTTCCCGGATAGCTGTGTTGATTTGGGGTATTATTTTAACTTTAGCAGGGCTGCTTCTCTGGCAAATTTATCAGCATAATGAGGATAGTGACCTTATTGGTTTAGCCTTCGGGATGGTAGCTTACACTTATGGGCCTCTGATGGGGGTTTTATTAGCAGCTTTAGTCCCGTGGAGAACAAGTGGTATAGGCCTCATGGTCGGAACTTGTTTGTCAATTTTACTAGTCGCTTATTTTCGTCCAGAATTAGTTAGTATTTTAGAGATGATGGGAGCAAAAGAGTTTGCGGCAAATCTGATCGAAAGTCGTCCCAAATTGGCTTCAGAATGGTTCTTCCCTCTTAATGCAGGAATCACTTTTCTTTGTGGGTATCTTGGTGGATTATTTAAGAAAAATTGATTGTTTAGGAATGCTAAATCCACAGGTATGAGCTAGACTCTCTCTCTTTGGTATTGAGGGCTTTAGCTAATGTAGATGATATATTCCAAGCGTTTTTAAGATTTCTTTTTTGATTTTATTTTTTCATTTCAATTGTCTTAAAAGACAGGTTTTCTGGTAGTTATGATTTTTAAGGAGTGAGTTTATTGAGGGTCTTTAATCCTGTTAGAATAGATAGTCAGCTTTTGTTAATCAACTTTAGGGTCAAGTTTTAAAATTTTTAGACCGTGGAACACTTCTGGCTAAAAGGTTTCTGATTACACAAAATTTTTAGTGATAAAAAATGTTTCACTGAGCTTTTGATGGAGCTGTATTTGCTACTGACTTACGCGAGGCAATCAGGTCTCCGTAGAAGGATATTCATTCACCATATATCGATTTTATTATTTCCCTATGACGACCTCCCAAAACTCTTCTCAAATTTCTTCTTCTCAGGCCCTTTGGGCTGATGTGCTTGTCAGCTTAGAGTCGTTATTAGGGAAAGATGCGATTCAGAGATGGTTTTCTGAAGTCACCGTTTTGGAAGTCACCCCAGAAATTTTTCCGATTCAGGTTCCTGATGATACTCATGTGCTTTGGATCGAGACTAATTACTTTGAAGAACTTTGCGAAGCGGTCGCTGCGGCGACAAATACGATGGCGAAGCCGATCTTGGCAGCCAAAGGAAGCCTCAATGAAAAAACGCCGTCTCCAGCACTTGCTGAAAGCTTGAAAGAGGCCGACCCTGTAACCTCTCAGCAAATCGAAAAAAAGGTGAAGCAAGTAGGGCTTAATCCCACTTACCTTTTTGATCGCTTTGTGGTTGGGATCAATAACCGTTTTGCGCACGCAGCTTGTGTGGCCGTGGCGGATGGTAAAATGACTCACGCCTATAATCCTTTGTTCATTTATGGAGGTTCCGGATTAGGTAAAACTCATTTAATGCAGTCAATTGGGCACGCTATTTTGGCCCGTAATCCTAAAGCCAATGTGATTTACGTGACCTGTGAGAAATTCATCAATGAGTTTATTCAAGCCGTGCAGAAAGGGAAACTCGATACGTTCCGAAGAAAATACCGGAGAGCGGACGTGATGATGATTGACGATGTGCAGTTCCTTTCCGGGAAAGAGCGTTCTCAGGAGGAGTTTTTCCATACCTTTAATACGTTGTTTGATGGGCAGTGTCAGATTGTTTTAACGAGTGATCGTGCCGCTTGTGAAATCCAGACCTTAGAGCCTCGTTTAATGTCTCGGTTTGAGTCAGGTTTAACAGTGGCGATGCAGCCTCCCGAATTAGAGACACGTATCGCTATTTTACAAAAGAAGATGGCGGAATGGCAAGTGACGCTGAATTCGGAGATCGTTCACCTCATAGCGGATCGGATCAGCAGTAATGTCAGGCGCTTAGAAGGGGCCTTAGTTCGAGTCGCAACCTACGCCTCTTTGGGTTCTGAAGAGAATATGACAAAAGATCAAGTTCTTGATTTACTTGCTGATATTCTAAGAGAGGAAGCTTCCAAGCAGGTAAATATTGATCAGATTCAGAAAGTCGTTTCAGAATACTTCGATATCCGAATCGCTGACCTGATGAGCCGTCGTCGGCCGCAAAATATTGCTTTTCCTAGGCAATTAGCGATGACTCTGAGTCGCCAGCATACCAGGTGCAGTTTGGTGGAGATAGGCGATGCTTTCGGAGGGAGAGATCATGGCACCGTGATTCATGCCGTCAAAAAAATCCGTAAGCTGTCGGAAAGTGATGAGCAACTTCGCTACACTATTTCTCAGATCGAAGGGTTATTAGGGAAATCGTAAAACGAGAAATCCCTTTAGAAGAAAGAGCGAAACGAAAAGAATTTTCGTTTTCTTAAAGAATTCTTGCCAAAAGCAAGAGGAGTGAAGACTCTATTCGGAAGAAACAGAGGGTTTTTATTTTTATGAAATTTCAGATCACTAAAGAGGCATTTCTCGATGGATTACAAAAAGTCCAACATGTCGTAAGCAGCCGTTCGACGCTTCCGATTTTATCAAATGTTCTCATTGAATCTAAAGGAGACCAGCTCGTCCTGACCACCACAGATCTTGATGTCGGGGTGAGTGTGACCATTGCAGCGGAAGTTTCTAAAGAAGGCGCGACCACTTTACCGGTGCGCCGTCTGGTGAGTATTATCCGAGAACTTCCAGCATCAGTGATTGATGTTGATATCGACGGTAAAGACGTGGCGAGTATTCGTAGTGGCCCTAGTTTTTTCAAAATCATTGGTTTGCCTAGAGCTGAATTCCCTCCTCTTCCGAGTTTCACCGAAGCGAAGGAATATAAAATTAATCAAAAAGCACTCCGCGAAGGTCTTAAAAAGACCTCTTACGCGATTTCTAATGATGAGACTCGTTATGTTCTTAATGGGATTTTTGTGGCCTTCCTCGAAGGTAAATTAACTTTAGTGGCCACAGATGGGCGCCGCTTGGCAATGGTTGAGAATGATCTCGAATTCCCAGCGAGCCATGAAACTGATTTGATTATGCCGACAAAAGCGGTGCAAGAGCTTCAGAGAATGCTTTCTGGAGAGGGTGACATTCAACTCAAGCTGAGTGATAATCAACTTTCGTTTGAGCATGAGGGCTCGATCATCGTTTCGAAGCTGATTGAAGGGAATTACCCTAATTATAAGCAGGTGATCCCATCTGATTCAACGGAGACAATCACGGTGAGTCGCGAGACTTTGCTTGAAACAGTTCGTCGTGTTTCGATTCTTTCTTCTGATAAATCAAATTCAGTGAAGTTCACTTTTGAAGCAGGTGCGATTAGCATTATGGCTGATTCACCAGACATTGGAGAAGCGAAGGAAAGCATTCCGGTGAATTATTCGGGGAAAGAGTTTTCAATCGCCTTTAATCCTGACTTTTTAATGGACCCTCTGAAGAATCTTGATGACGAGGAAGTTTATTTAGATCTCATTGACGAAATGAGTCCGGGAGTGATCCGAGGATCTGGGAAATTCCTTTATGTCATCATGCCAATGAGGATTGCCTCGTAAGTGGAATAAGTTAATCACTCAGGTGGAAGTCCCTGAGATCTTTTTAAACCGCGTCTTTCGAGACGCGGTTTTTTGATGCCCTCCGTTGCTTTTCTTTAAGACGTTGTCTTAAGGAAATTGGCAATTAACTTTAATCCTGCTTTTTGGCTTTTTTCAGGATGAAATTGAGTTCCTAAAACTTGGCCTTTTGAAACGGCGCTGACAAAAGCCTCGCCGTGATGAGTGCGGGTAGCCACGATTTCTTCAGGAAGATGGTCAGGGAAGTAAGAGTGCACAAAGTAAAAATAAGGATCTTCTCCCAAGCCGTCCCAATAAGGGTTTGTCGAGTCGCTGAGAGAGGCCGAATTCCATCCCATGTGAGGAACTTTTTTCGCAGTGGGGGCGAAGTGGCGAACCTTACCTTCAAAAATACTGAGGCCTTTTACTCCTGGTGATTCTTCACTCGACTCGAAGAGGAGTTGGTAACCAACGCAAATGCCAAAGAAGGGGCGGTCTGCTCGAGCCCACTGAATGAGAGCTTGGCTGAGACCCCGTTCTTCGAGTTGTCTGGCACAATCTCCAAATTCTCCTTGTCCAGGAAAGATGACATGAGAAACATCTTCTAGAGATTCAGGTTTGCTGACCAGGGTGGCCTTTTCACCAAGTGCTTCTAGCGCTCTGATCACACTACGGAGGTTGCCTCCACCATAGTCTACGATTCCAATCTTCATTTCAGATGGTTCTATAAGACTTCTTTAGTGCTAGGGATGCCAATGATTCGAGGGTGGTGAGTCATCGCATCTCGGAGGGCTCTTGCGGTAGACTTGAAGGCGGCTTCCGCAAGGTGGTGGCCATCCCGGCCATAAAGAATTTCAATGTGGAGATTCGCACGCAAGTTGGAGCTCAAGGCGCGGAAGAATTCTTCGAGAAGGCTGAATGGAAAGTTCTGCGCATCGGGGCTTCCTTGAGGCGCTCTGAATTCTAAAATTGGGCGGTTACTTAAATCAATGACGCAGCGGCATAAAGTTTCATCCATCGGGACATAAGCATGACCGTATCGTTGGATTCCTGACTTATTTCCTAAGGCTTCTTGAATCGCTTCCCCTAGGGCAATTCCGGTATCCTCTACGGTGTGGTGGAAGTCGACTTCGATGTCTCCATCAACCTTGATATCGAGATCAATCAGAGAATGCTTCGCAAAAAGCGTGAGCATGTGGTCAAAGAACGGGATTCCCGTCGCGATCACAGAGGTTCCTTGACCATCTAGGTTAACAGAAAGTTGGATTTTGGTTTCAGCAGTATTACGGCTGATGCTAGCTTTACGATCAGAACTCATTCGAGATGCATTAATAGGTTCTTTGGCCTTTGAAGTCGAGCGTGAGGATTTCAGTCCCCAATATTTCATTTTGGAGAGCGATTGCTCTCCGCGAGAGCTTTATCAAGGTGCTCCTTGATCACGTCATGGTATTGGGTCGGAATTCCAGATTTTTTGATTTCTTTAATCAGAGTTTCTGTCTCGAGAATGTGTCCATCCTGGGCTGCACTCACGGCATCTTTGAAAACTTCTTGGACCAAGGGTGCGGCGGTAGCTGAAGAAGGTCCTGCTTTTTTATAGGCTTGATAGCCAGCAAAAGCGGCTTTTCGAGCATTGGTAAGAGACGCCGTATCGAAGGGATCAAATGACTTCCAATGACTTTTGAGCTTTGTTTCTTTTTTAAGAATTTCGGTGAGACGCTTTTGGTCTTCTTCCCGCTTTTTACTCACCCGGTCCTGATCGTAAGCCGAGAGCCGTTCGTAAGATGTTTTCCGCTGTTCTTTTCGCTGTTCGATTGTTTTGACGTTTTGATCGAGCCTTTTAAGATGAGCAACGATGGTTGGCTTAATGGCTTCATGAACATTGGCGTAAGATTGGGTATTTTGAAAATTTTTCTGAAAATTTTCAAATCTTCGGAGAAGGCTAATTCCTCCGTTCTGTTTCATGGCGTTGAGGATTTTTGCCCCTTCAATTTGAGCGTCGAGTTCAAATTGGTTTTGAGCATATTCTTCCGAGGTATACCATTGACCTTGGATTTTTTGATCACCTTTTGTAGCCCGTTCTTTTTCTGAATTAATTGTTTTTTTGAGCTTTTTGATTTCAGAAAGATTAAAATCAAGGGGGAATTCTTTTAAGTAAGCGCCAATGGTTCTACTTTCAAAGAGCTCATAGTCTTTCACCGAATAGAGATCAGGAATGGGGAATTGGTTCTGAAGTTTTTCTAAAGCGAGCTGTTTTTTGGAAATTTTGGTGACTTCGCTAATCTCTTCCCGTTTTAAAGTCAGGCGATCTTTGATCGATTTGGTGATAAAGACCTCGATGATCAGGGTTTCGGGAGTTTCTTCTAAGATTTTTCCTTCATGCTTTTTCCCGTCTTTCATTACGACAGTGTCTCCAAAGAGAAACGTTCCGCTAAGGAGTGCGAGGCATAAACCTAGGCCTTTCAATTTCATCATAGTAAACTATACCAAGAAACTTGGTTAGGTTGACAAGAGGAATCCGCGGGAATCCGCGTTAATTCGAGAGAGTTTGATTTTATTTTAAGGCGGTGAGAAGACTTTCAATCGATTCGAAACCTTCGATTTCTCCTTCGAGGTCTAGACAGAAAGGAGATCCCGGTAAGGGCTCATCTCCTGTGTAATCAGTCTGACTAGCAATCATCACACGATGATTAGGGATCGTTTTGATTAGCTGTAGATAATTTTTGGAATCTTGAGCAAGTTCGGGATCGATCCAGATGAGAGGTGATTTCCCCTGGATCAGCGGGTCATCTAGAAGGTCGAAGGTGGCATTAGGATGTTTCAAATGGAGAGGGATTCGTTTTTGTCGAAAGAGTTTTCCCTGCTGAAGGAGGTTTTCGAGTTTAAGGATTCGCCCACATTTGAGTAATGGAACAGCGACTTCGGCAAAGGCCGTGGTTTCAGCAGAAACATACATGGAGTAAGTTTGAACCCCTAAAATGTTTGCTTCATCCTTAGGGGCGTCTGCCCACATTTCCCCATTTGTGGCGAGGAGCTGATTCGCATCGAGGACTTGTTTTTGGGCCGCCTTCAAATATTCGGAGGATAAGGTAAGCTCATATGCTTTGATGAGATTTCTAATCACGAGAGCATAGTCCCGAGCGCGGGCGGGAACACTGGAGTGAGAGGCTGGGAATCGGAGTAGCGTTTCAGAGGAGGTTCGTTCTTCACTAAGGGCTTGCTCTAGAATGTGGAGGCCCTTTTCTAAGTAAGCAGGGTTTTGGCTCAATAGAGCCGCCGAAAAGAATTGCTCAGCAACAGAAGCTAATGAATCTGTTGCGAAATCTTTTGAAATGAAGAGGGTTTGGTCTTCTTTTTGCCTTTGTTGGCGAACCGTCCTTAATTTTTCAAAAGCTGCCTGGAGAGTGGCGGAAGGGGAGGAGTTATTATTTCGAAGCGAATTAAATCCAATTAAATTTCTTAAAGGGTCAGCTTCATAAGAAATGTTCCCAATTTTTTTGAGGCCAGAGTGTTTTTTAAGAGCAAGATACTCTTCTTCGGCAAGGATTTGTTTTAGATCATTCAGTTTCCAAAAATAATGGTTTTGAGTAGGGTCGTCCTCTTTTGAGGTGGTGGCCGCAATGCCTTGCTGTATTCGCTGCCAACAGAGCTCCAATAATTCATGGCCTTTCTTAGTCGCGCTCTCGCTTTCAATAAAGGCTCCGATTTCGATTAAAGTGGTAGCGGTTAAGGCGGTGATATGAGTGATGTCAACAAAGCTTCCGATTTCCCACGTGCGATAAGCGGTGAGACAAAAGAGGCCTCCTTCGAGTGGGTCAAAGATACTGCTGGATAAGCTGTCATGAATGACGGTGTCAAAGAGCGCTATTAATTGGTCTTTTTGAGTTTCAGTGAGGTGGTTTGTCTTGGCGTAATTCACCAGGAACTGAAGGTGTTTGCTGGGGTAGATGCCACTATGATAATCCCAATTTTTAAGCGAATGATCATATAAGGAAAGAAGTCGATCAAAGTGCTGATGTGAAAGTTCTTCGATACTGAGGTCCGAGGAGAGGGGGATGTCAATGATACTAGGGAAAAGAGCGCGCCTATGAGCTTCCGTTCTCTTAGCATCTTTGCTGATGTATTCGGAAGAATCCTTCCAGAGTTCTAAGCTGGAGAGTGTGTGGTAATAGAGTCTTTGAACGAAATCTTTGTCAGGACCTTCTGGGTAACTATAAAGTGAGAAAGTGTCCCCTTCAGGGCTTAAGAAAAGACAGGCCGGCGTGTTTTTAGGTGTCTTATTGATTTCTGATACGATTGAGTAATACTGAAACACTTCAGGATAGGCCTGGATGTCGACAGCGCAGGTGATAGTGTTTTTATTAAGTAATGAGCAAAATTCGGGGTTTTCGTTGAGTTTTTTAATAGTGTGAAAGCTTTTTGAAATCAGGGAGTTGTATAGGAATACAATAACGGGCTTGTTTTCGTTTCGAGCATGCTCGAACAAGGCGGGCTCCCAGAGGTGATAGTGGAGTTCTTGGTTTTCGAGGAGCCTCAGGAATTCGGTAGGAGCGTGGGAAAGAGGCGAAAGGAGTTCTTTTTTAGAAGCCGAGATCTCTTTGTTGAGAGACGAATTCTCAGTTGGCAAGCTTTGTTGTTCCTTACAAGACGGTAGTAAGGCTAAAAAAAGGAAAGAGAGATAGAGGGTGAGGAGTTGCGAAGTTGACATAAATAGTGATGAGAGAAGGGGTGACGTCAGGCTGGTTGGAATTTTAAACGATATCTTTTAGACAATAAAGACGTTTAGTAGCACTCCAGTGATGGAAGGTCTTTTTAATCCATATTGAGACAGAAAAACGAATTTTTTCCGATCTTAACTGACATCATGATAAAATGGATTTGCATTTGTTTCTAGAAAGGTAAGCTTCCTATGACAGCCTCTCAAATGACGAGAGAGTCGACTTCATCACAAGCTCATGGCAGAACAAACACCAGACCAGCCGCCTCAGAAAAAACCGTCTAAGGAATCAGGACCGTTTAATTGGAGACTCTTCACTCTTTTCGCACTTGCGATTGGTTTGTTAACGATGGCCGCAACTCGTGGACTTAATACTGGCGCTAAGAATCCTAATTTTTCTGAATTCGAGCAATTAATGAGAGAGCACAAGGTCATCCTCGATGATGATCGTTATCCGTTACAAATTGTTACAGAAGGTGGTGCGACGGCCGGAAGAGTGGTCGGCTATAAAGTGGAGGAGCCTCTGATGATTCCTTCAGGAGGAGTGCAGACGTTTTACACGCCGTTACACGGAGCTCTTTTTAGCGATGAAGTTCGTGATATTTTAACTCGCAGTTTTTCTCTGGAAAGAGGAGAGGCTCCCGCAATTCCTGCGGGAGCGAAAAAGCTTTCGATGGGGGAGCTTTTGGATCTGATTGAAACCGAGGGCATTGAGAAGGTGAATGGCCAATTTAATGCTAAAATTGCCATGAACCCAGTGGGGAGTGATGGGATTGTGATTGGCTCTCATTACCTGTTGCAAGCTGTTGATAAAGCTGTTTTTCAAGAGCTTCGCCCGCAGAAATTTTCGATTCCAGTGAACTTAATTGCGCAGAAAGACACTGTGGAGAATCTGATCGAGAAAGGGTATGCCGATTACGCCCCGGATAACGGGATGATGAAGAGTTTGTTGTTTAGCATTTTACCAGTGCTACTGATCGTTCTTTTACTTTGGTTCATGTTCCGCCAGCAAATGAAAATGTCTGGTCGTGGCGCGATGAGTTTTGGGAAATCGAAGGCGAAACTTCTCAGTGTAGATCGCAAGAAAGTGACGTTTAAAGACGTTGCGGGGATCAGTGAAGCGAAAGAAGAGCTTTGGGAAATTGTTGATTACCTTCGTGAACCGTCGAAATTCCAAATGCTCGGAGGTAATATTCCGAAGGGTGTTCTCATGGTGGGAGCTCCGGGAACGGGGAAAACACTTCTTGCTCGTGCGATTGCAGGAGAAGCTGAGGTTCCTTTTTTCTCCATCTCAGGTTCTGATTTCGTCGAAATGTTCGTAGGAGTCGGCGCTTCTCGGGTGCGAGACATGTTCGAGCAGGGAAAAAAGAATGCCCCTTGCCTTATTTTTATCGATGAGATTGATGCCGTCGGTAGGCACCGTGGCCACGGCCATGGTGGTGGTCATGATGAGCGCGAGCAGACCTTGAATGCTCTTCTCGTTGAGATGGATGGTTTCGATAAGCAAGAAGGAGTCATTATCATTGCGGCAACGAACCGTCCTGATGTGCTCGATCCAGCCCTTCTTCGCCCCGGTCGTTTCGATCGCCAAGTCACAGTTCCTCTTCCTGATGTGAACGGAAGGGAAGAGATTCTTCGGGTTCATTCGAAGAAAATCAAAATAGAAGAAGGCGTTAAGTTGGGTGTTATTGCGCGCGGAACTCCTGGCTTTTCGGGCGCTGAATTAGCGAACTTAATCAACGAAGCGGCACTCCTTGCCGCTCGCCAAGGACTGAAAGAGGTGAAGTTAGAGCAACTTGAAGAAGCTCGTGATAAAGTCCGTTGGGGGCGTGAGCGCCGTAGTTTGGCTCTGAGTGATAAGGAAAAGGAAAATACCGCTTATCACGAAGCTGGGCATGCGATCTTGAATGTTTTACTCGAGCACACTGATCCTCTTCATAAAGTTACTATTATTCCGCGAGGGCCTTCCCTTGGCTCAACGATGTTTCTGCCAGTAGAGGATAAATATACTTACCGGATCATGGAGCTTAAGGATCAGCTTGTGGTAGCGATGGGAGGTCGAGTGGCTGAAGAAATTAAGTTTGGGAACGTCACGAATGGAGCAGTTGGAGATATCCGAATGGCAACCAATATTGCTCGCCGAATGGTTTGTGAATGGGGAATGAGTGATTCCCTCGGCATGGTCGAATACGGAGAGAGTAGTGGTGAATCCTATTTAGGAGGGATGGGAAGTTCTAAAAACTATTCGGAAGAAACAGCGCAAGAAATTGATCAAGAAATCAAACGTTTCATTGATGATGCCTATACCAAGGCCATGGATCTTCTTCGAGCGAACCTCGATAAGTTAGAGCTCATCTCTAAGGCTCTTCTGGAATACGAGACTCTTGATGCCCACCATATGAAAGATCTGATGGAATTAGGGGAAATGAAAAATCCCCCTAAACTGCCAGAGCCACCAGAAGTGCCTAAAGACGATTTGCCGCCAGTTTCCGAGAAATCTCAAAAATTGGATGATAAATCTGATGAAGACGGGCTTGCCGGTGACATCGTAGGAGCTCCTGCATGATAAGGTGATCTTTTTTCTTAGAGGCTTTCACAGGGTTACTTTGGAAGGCGTAAGAATCATTTTACAGGTAAAGAACAGATGGTAGCGGCTCAAAAACAGTCAAAAAAATCGACGTTCATTTCCCGCTTGGGAAGCACCTTGGTGTTATGGGCGGTGATCGTTGCTATTTTTGCAAGCGATCACCCGGTTCCCTTTATCTTACTTCTCTCGGCAGTAGGTGCTTTGGCGCTGAAGGAGTATTTCGGCATGCTTCGCGCAGGCGGAGTGCCACATGATGCTCTATGGGGTTATTTAGTGGGAGGAAGTTGGATCATGATTCCTGCCGTAAACCTTCTTTTTAATGGAAGTGATGCGATTGAGTTCCTTCATCGAGCCGACTTAATTATTTTAGCGGGCGCGATGATTGGGATTATAGTCATTCAGTTTTTCCAACCAGTAGAAGGAAAGGAAACCATAATAAAAATGGCGGTGACTATTTTTGGAGTGATTTATGTGAGTTATCTTTTCTCATTAGCGCCGCGTCTTTTGTTTCTCCCAGAGATTGAGGGGTTAAGAGTTCCCGGAGCATGGTTATTACTTTGGCTACTAGCCGTCACCAAATTCACTGATATGGGGGCTTATATTACAGGGAGTTTGATCGGGAAACATAAGATGGTTCCTCATATTAGTCCTGCGAAGACCTGGCAGGGTTTTTTCGGAGCGCTTGTTTTTGCTGAATTGATTGGACTAGGTCTCTTTTTTCTCATGCCCGAGAGACTTTTTATTTTAGGAAATGCGTGGACTGTTGCCATTCTCACCGCAGGTCTTTCCTTACTTGCCGTCGTAGGTGATCTTGCCGCTTCGATTCTAAAACGTTCTTTGAATGTGAAGGATAGCGGGCAAATCTTACCAGGCATTGGAGGAGCCATTGATTTAATTGACAGTGTTCTCTTCACCGCTCCCGTTCTTTATTTTTATCTGACTTATTTCGCAAAATGAAGAAACGCCGGGTCGTTATTTTAGGCTCTACAGGGTCGATTGGGACGAGCGCTTTGAAAGTGGCTCGTGATATTCCAGAGCGGATGGAAGTGGTCGGGCTGGCTGCGAATCATTCGGTGGAGGAGTTAGCAGCTCAGGCACGTGAATTTGAGGTCAAGAAAGTGGCCCTTTACGACCCTTCTCGTTATCAAGAACTAGTTTCACTCCTCCCCTCAGATGTGGAGGTGGTCGTCGGCCCAGAAGGTCTCTTGGAGCTTGCTACCTTGGAAGAGGCTGACCTCGTGCTGGTTTCGATCGTGGGGACAGCAGGGCTTCATCCCGCACTTGCTGCCGTTCAGTCAGGGAAGGATCTCGCCGTTGCCAGTAAAGAGATTTTAGTCATGGCAGGTGAGGTGGTGATGAGCTCTGCAAATCAGCATGGTGTCACATTGCTTCCTGTTGATAGCGAGCATAATGCCATTTTTCAGTGTCTCGATGGGCACCGAGGAGGGGTTGAAGAAGTAAGTCGTATCATTTTAACCGCGTCGGGCGGCCCATTTCGACAGCGCCAGGATCTCAGTGAGGTGACTGTAGCGGAGGCTCTTAAGCATCCAACTTGGGAAATGGGCCAGAAGATTACGATCGATTCATCGACTTTATTTAACAAAGGGTTAGAGATGATCGAGGCACGGTGGCTTTTTGGGGTTCCAATGTCGAAAGTGGATGTTGTGGTCCACCCGCAAAGCATTGTGCATTCGATGGTGGAGTTTCGCGATAGCAGTATCTTAGCGCAGCTGAGCACGACGGACATGTGCTTTGCTATTCAATACGCGATCACTTGGCCTGAACGGGTTCAGAATACCTTACCACCGCTTGATTTTCCTCAATTGGCACAACTTACTTTTGAGGAGCCTCGGCACGATGATTTTCCGGCGCTTCGGTTAGCCCGTGAGGCAGGAGAAAAAGGTGGGACTCTTCCTGCCGTTCTTAATGCGGCCAATGAAGTTGCGGTGGCGGCTTTCGTGGCAGGGAAGCTTTCTTATCAAGGGATCTCTCGCGTGGTTGAAGAGTCGATGGCTGCACATATTTGGGAACCTTCCATGGATCTAGACACCGTGATTCGGGCCGATGAAGAGGCCCGTCGGTTAGCTCAGGAGTTGATTTGAATTGAATCTTCCTGCAGCAGTGATTTGACGAATCCAATCTGATGGTGTCCTATCTCTGCATGTCAGAGGCTAAGCCGAAGAAACGAATTCCAGCATTGTATTTTTACCGGTATCTGACCCGGTATGGCTCGGTCTTTTTCCCTTCCCTGATTGCGCTATTTATCACGGCAGGGCTCTCTCTTGCGTTTCCTTACTTTTTGGGATCATTGATAGGATCTCCGGGGAAGGCGATGGGAGAAGGCGATGAAATCGCACAAGTCACCGAGAATATTAATCGAGTTGTTTTGACTTTGATTGGAATATTATCCCTTCAAGCGGTGATCGCTTATTTTCGGGTGAGAGGTTTTATCAAGGCTGGAGAGAGCGCTCTTAATGACATCCGGAAGGATTTGTTTGCGAAGATGATACGCTTGCCGATTCCTTTTTACCAAGAACACCGTTCAGGAGAATTAAGTGGAAGACTTTCTTCGGACCTCGGAGTTCTTCGCGATACCTTGCTCACAACCGTTCCTCAGCTCGTTCGTCAGACCGTTATTCTTTTAGGTGGGCTCGTGTTTATCTTCATTTGCTCGGTAAAACTTTCGCTATTTATGTTGGGAGTGATTCCGGTCGTCCTTTTAGCGGTAGCGGTGATTGGGAAACGAATTAAGGGGTATTCGAAGGCGTCGCAGGATGAGTTGGCCGCCAGTCACGTGGTCGTAGAAGAGGCGGTGCAGGGGATTCAAGAGGTCAAAGCCTTTGGCAATGAAGCCTACGAAGAGGGCCGTTATCAAGTCGCACTTGAGCGTTTCTTACAGCAGACCTTGAAGGGGGCGCAAGCCCGAGCAAGTTTCATTTCTTTTATTATCTTTGTCATGTTTGGAGTCATTTCGGTGGTGGCTTGGTTTGGCGCACGGATGCTCGCGTTGGGTGAGATCAGTTCGGACCAGTTCTCTCAGTTTATATTATTTAGTATCTTTATTGGAGCCTCGTTCATGGCTTTTCCTGAAATCATGAGTCAGATTCAGAAGGCGAACGGAGCTACAGAACGTCTTCGTGAAATCCTTTCTGAAGAGGAGGAGCTCTTAGGTGAAACTCATGGGCCGAAAGTGGGGAGCTTGAGCGCTCATGAAATCTCTTTTCGCTATCCTTCCCGACCTGAGACAAAAGTGCTCGAAGCCGTTTCTTTTGAGGCCAAGCGTGGTCAGAAGCTCGCCTTTGTTGGACCAAGCGGGGCTGGGAAATCGACCCTCTTTTCCCTTCTTCTTGGTTTTTATCATCCCGAGGAGGGGGAGCTTCGCTTTGATGGGAAACTGCTTTCCGAGCTTGGCTTGACTTCAGTTCGTAATTCGATGGCAGTGGTGCCACAGGATGTTCTTCTTTTCGGAGGAAGTATCATGGAGAATATTGCTTATGGTGCACCAGGAGCCTCAGAAGAAGAGGTCATGGAGGCTGCGAAGAAAGCTTATGCTCATGACTTTATCTCAGATTTTCCAGAAGGGTATGAAACCCTCGTTGGGCCACGTGGAGTGAAGCTCAGTGGAGGGCAGCGGCAGCGAGTAGCGATTGCGCGGGCGGTATTAGCAGATCCTCAGATTTTATTACTAGATGAAGCAACTAGCGCGCTAGACTCCGAGAGCGAAGTCTATGTTCAAAAAGCTCTTTCCGAGTTAATGGAAGGTCGCACTTCTTTGATTATTGCTCACCGTCTTTCTACCGTGAAAGAAGTTGATCAAATTCATGTGCTGCAAGAAGGTCGGGTTGTGGAGTCAGGAACTCACTCTCAACTTCTTGCAAAGCAGGGAGTGTATGCTGTTTTGGCAGAAACACAGCTTTTAGCCTAAGAGGTGTGCTTTATTCTGGTGTTTCACCATGAGTAATTCCGATGGCTCGCTGCACTAAGAATTGCGTGATTTGAGCTTCGTAGTAAAAAGTGTTTCCGTAAGAGTGATTCGAGCTTAAGAGGATATCTTTCTTAACCCAATACTGGCTAGCTAATGAGAAAAGGGGACTCATGAATAAGAAAAAGAGAGCGAGTTTTACCCAAGCATTTGGAAGGCGATGATTCACGATCGCGTCGAGAAGAAGGCGGTCTTGTCGAGAAAGATATCGAATGCCTTTGGTCATGAGAATTGTCATGATCAAAAAAAGAATGATCCCTGCAGGAATGAGTGCGAGAAGTGAATCAGAGAAGGGCTCAATAAGGCCGGAGAGAGGGATTAAGAGAAAGCTCAAAAAGTAGGCCCAACGTAGTAGGGAAGAAGGTTTTTGGTCTTTAAAATAAGAAGCAGCAATCCGGTCTTCAGAGTAGAAGCTACTGGTAAGAAAAACAGTAAAGATTCCAATGCAGAAAAAAGCAAAAGGAATGCCCTGGTCTGACCAGGGAGCAATGGTGCGGCGCCCTAATGGGGTGAGGAAATAAATGGTGGTGATGAAAAAAATCGGGAGGCAAAAGGTAAATAAGAAGGATGTTAATCTGTGCTTAGCCGGCGGTTGGAGCATGGGTGCAATTTTTCGAAAGAGTAAAGGAGTTCGCCGTTTTCCAAAGAGGTGGAGGCAATAAGCCATGACGAGTAGAATGATGAAAATTCGAGCTAAGAGGTCGAAGAAGTAAGCGGTCCATTTATAAAGAGTGATTCGGAC
Organism: uncultured Verrucomicrobiales bacterium; assembly: GCA_937951675.1. Lineage (GTDB taxonomy): Bacteria > Verrucomicrobiota > Verrucomicrobiia > Verrucomicrobiales > Akkermansiaceae > CALFBI01. The sequence continues at coordinate 48,655 of CALFBI010000001.1, read as the reverse complement.
TTCTTGTTGCTTAGGTATGGGAGCCCCCGTAAAAGCGCTAGCGTAATACCCCAATTTGAAAAAGATGCCACTTTCTCGCTGAGTGTAATGATGCGGAGGCAAAGCTGTTTGGTTTCTTAGCTGCTCGAGAGCTTGGATTTTTTTTAGGGTCGCATCACGTTTTTCTATTTCTCCAAAATGTTGATAAATATCATGGAGTTGAGTGTAAATTTCCAAGTAAGCCCCGAGATTTATTAAAAATGGAATGAGTGAGTTCGAATTCTCAAATTTTATATAAGAGAGGCCTCGCTGAGCATAATATTCAGCTTGAGAAAGATTTTCTTTCGAGAGAGAATCTTGAATACGGAAAGCGTGGTATTCTATTATTTTTAATAGAGGTATTGCAGAATGAAGTGGTTCTGATACACGTAGAAAAATCAAAGAGGTTTGCTGTGCGAGGTTTTGGGGTTTCTGGAAGAGTTTGAACCTACGGCTTGCGAGTTCCTCTGCGCGCGGCCCCAGGTTTTGCTTTCCAGAGAGGTTTAAAAAAGAAGCTTCGATTTGATCGAGAAGTTTTAAATCAGTGGCTGAATAAGAGTATTTACTTAGATCAGGAGCCGCAGGTGAGATAGCGCTTTTATTGAGAGCTTTCTGGATAAGCTTATAATTTAAATAGAGAGGGTAGTAAGCGTTTTCAGGATCGTGTTTTTCTGCCATTTCAGCAAAATCCTCAGGGAGAGAGTCGCTTTTCACCGTATAGAGTTCATAAAAGCCGAACTCTTCTGGGAAATCTTGGAAGAGGTTGAGGTATCGCTCTGCTTCATTTTGGTAGGGTTGAGTTGGAGTGGCCAAAGCAAAGGCCTTTTCTCGCGGACTTAGGTGGGATGTTAAAGAGGCGAGATGATTAGGGCGGGGTAGGCCTGCTTCAAGATTTTTGGCAAATGAAGAAGTATCAAAAACATTGGGATGAAGCAAAGAGACGGTGAGGGCGAAAAGCCAAAAGAGCGGAATGAGAGTTTTTTTGAATAAAGTAAAACGGGGAGAAGAGGGAGCCTTTTGAGCTTGATGCTGAAAACAATCTTCCCGGAGAGGTTTGTAGAGAAGGTGTTTGTCTAGTTCTCTTTCCTCCTCAGAGTTAAGATCGAGAGGTTTCATGAAAGGAGAATACGATTTTTATAATGATACTAAAACGAGGAAGTTAAAGATTTTTTCCAATCGACACTAATTTTTGCTGTGTTAATGTTTTACGAAGATGAAAAATTATTTTGTTCGTATAACCCTCCCTCTTTTAGTGACGAGCCAAATGAATGCCGCTTTCGTTGAATATGTTTCAGATGAAGTGGGAGAAGCTAGTGCTGGGGCCGGTGCTCCCCGTAATTTATCAGGATTACGAAATACCGCGGGTTCGTTAGATGATGCTTGGATGACGGATGCTACATCGTTACAGGCCTCGACTTCAAATTCTTTCATTAGCCGAATCGGGGTGACTCCTGGAACCAGTATGACCGGAACTTCTCTTGATTTCGGGACCACCCCATCAGGGTTTAATTTAACCGCCTCCATTTCTTTACGTGATATGACCACTTTATCTGGGTTAGGGGTTGCCGCGAATTCACAGGGAACTGTTTCAGGAACCTCTGGAACCGGGTCCTTGCAGGACCGGGCGATTCGTCCTTCGGATGTCTATGGTGCAGGAACGGGAGGTTATTGGAATGAAGGAGCAGGAGCCGGAAATTCTAGAAATGCGGTGCTGATCTCTTTTGATGCTCCGGTTTTAGGCTTTGGCGCTTGGTGGGGGGATGTCGAAAGTCGCTCAGACGGGCGAGGGGAGCAGGCAATTTGGAGAGCTTTTGATTCATCTGGAGCTCAGATCGGAGGAGATCGCACCTTCGCCGATACCACTTCATTGAACAATAATAGTCTTCAGTTTGGGGGGCTAGGTTTCTATTCAGGAGTAGGATCTATGACAACGGGGCTGAATCCAAGCGCGGCAGTCCCACCTCCCGGAATTACAGACCCTACTGATCGAGAGACTGGCTCTACCGCAAGTAATGGAGGGGGAGTCGGAGCAGGGAATGGAACCACTCGCTGGGTTGGTTTTATTTCTGATACACCTATCTCCCAGGTTTTAATGATTGTGGGAGATGATGATGCCGCTCATGCCGGAGGGACGGATCCGGCTGATTTAGATAATTACGGAGTGGGAACTTCAACGGCTACAGGGAATAGTGAACATTTATCATTCATTGGAGTCACTGTTTTTGCGGTTCCTGAGCCAAGTAGTGTAACTCTACTTGGCTTAATGGGTCTTATAGGATTGACGCGGAGATCAAGAAGCTGAAATAAAAAGCGGAGCGCTACTTAAGCGTTTGTATTCCTAGAAAGATTCGTTCTAGGTGAATTTTCGTTTGAGCACAGGGAAAGAGTAAACCTGTTTAAGGGAGTTCGACTTTTTCAACTTTCAGTCCAGAACTGGCCTGTTGATGAAAGATGAGAGTCCCAGTAATGGCCGCGGCTAGAATCAACACAATGAGAAGTAAGAGTCGAGAGAACATGAGAGACTTATGATGTGCTGATTTTGGCCTGAGAATCCATGATTTTTTTATCCCAAACGTAGCGGATGAAAAGGACTTTGACCGCTGCGGTAAGAGGCACCGCGAGTAAGGTTCCCAAGAAACCTCCAAGAATCAAAGACCAGAAGAGCATCGAGAAAATAACGGTCATGGGGTGAAGCCCGACAGAATCTCCCACAATTTTAGGCGCTGTAACGAGCCCGTTGATCTGTTGGACAACGATGAAAATACCAGCAACTACCAGAGGGTAGACCCAAAGTTCCGGATTGAATCCCCAAGCGTTGGTTAGAATCTCGGCCTCTTTTCCGTCCAATTGATTAAGGATGCCGGTCTCGATTTTTCCATTGGGAAGAATGATTTCGACTTTTTCTCCGATCGTTCCAATAGCTGTTTTAAGTGTTCCAGTTGCTTTCTGAGAGAAGTGGACGTAGGCAAGAAGACATGCCGGGATGAGACAAATAATATTGCCGATAAAGGGAATGATTCCCAAAATCGCAAGAAAGGCACCAATGAGTAGTCCGGTTTGGGTCATCCCGATAAGGGTGAGGGTGATGCCGACGAGGGCCCCATCGATGAAGGCGACTACCACTTGCCCCCGGAAAAAGGAGATCAGGTAAGAGTTGATTTCTTGGATGGTATCCACCACTTCGTCTTTGAATTGAGAGGATTTAAGCGGCACGTATTGATGCCATTTATCTCGGATGCCGGAGCTTTCTTTGAGGAGATAGTAGAGGTAGATCGGGACCATGATGAAGCCCAGTGCGAAACCAATCAGACCAAAGACTTTGGTCGTGCCTCGAGTGATAAAATGCAGGAATTTGGTTCCGAGCTCTTTTCCGTGTTTTTCGACAAGCTCGATTAGGAAGGGAGATTGCTCATTGGATTCGGGAACCGCTTCGCTCAGTGGGGAAGAGGGAGCCTCGGAAGATTCGACATTTTCTTGGCTGCTTTCTAATTGCCAAATCTTTTCCAACCAAGGGTGCTGCGAGAGAGTTTCTATTTTGCTAGTCGTGACTTTTTGGATTTCTTCCCATTGTTCCCCTAAGGCGCTTAATTGCTTAAAAGCCCCGATCGCAAGAATGATGAGAAGAGAGATAAGGAGAATAGCGGTGATGAAGACACTCACCACGGCGGTGACTCTCGAAAGCCCTTTTTTCTGAAGCCAGCTGACAGCAGGGTCTAGGAGGTAGGCTATAATCCCGGCAACAGCGAGAGGGACTAAGACCGGTTGTAAATAAGCAATGACCTGTCCCATCCCCCAGATCAAACCAACAAGAAGCGCTCCGAGAGTAAGGATGCTAAGCCCCATGATGGCTTTCCATAAAAGACGTCGCTGAAGAGGAGAGGGCCCTGGCTTATGTTCCTGAGAACTCATAGTTTAAGAAGATTGAAAACGATAAGGATCCATACTGAATCAGATTTAAAAATACGATCTTAAAAATAAAGGGGATATGAGAGCCCGTTTATCTGGTCTACGCGAGATCAGTAGAAGAAGGCTTCATCTGGTCGAGGATGCCATTAACAAAGCGACCAGAATCTTGTGAACAAAATCGTTTGGCGCACTCAATGGCCCCATTAATTGTCGCTGCAACCGCTTTCCCGTCGGCAAAGTCAAGTAGAGCCATTCGAATAATAGCTTTATCGATAGGGTTAATTCTTTCGATGGTGTAGTGATGGCATGCGGCTTCAATCCGGGAATCGAATTCTGTCGCTTGGGCTAAAACCCGGTCGACCAGCGTATTCGCTTCATTTTTGAGATTATCAATTTCCTGTTGGCTCTCGATCAGACGCGTTTCTTTTTCCTCATTTGGGAAATCTTCGGGTCTTTCTACGACCATAATCCTTTCGGAGAGGCGTTGCAGTTTGAGGAGAGCTGATTGCGTGCCTTCTAATTTTTTCCGGTATTCAGGATCGATATCGATTTCTTTTTGGATGCGACTTCTCTGTTCAGCAAGATGGCGGTTTTTTAAATAGAGTGCTGAAATTGATGCCTGCAGTGTCTCAAGGTGATCTTGGTGGTGCTCTGGCTTAATGGCCTCTAAAAGAATGGAAAAATCATTTTCGCGCACATAGTAATCTTCGAGTGCGGCGGTGAATTTTTCTGAATCCACTCGACTCCTAACAATGGAGAGAGTTACATCTTGATGTTTCTCGAGCTGATCTAGCCGCGCTTTTCTCCCCTGGGCAAGGTGTTGGAGTGCCTTTGCGACCGCGTGAGTATGCTTAGAGGACTGTTTTTCCAGTATAAGGTTCCAAAAAGCCTCTCTTGTTGAATCAGGTAAGGGGGATTCTTCGAGGTGAGCTGTGTAAAGAAGCTGAATAGCCGCTTCTCTGATGTGGCGATGATTAGGCATTACTTTTTACTCGGAAGCATGCGTTGGCTGCGAGATTTGCTGCGCTTCATATTACTAAAAGTCTCGATCATTGAAGCAGTCACTCGGGCTGCTTCAACTCCACGATTAAGTTTTTCACCGATACAGCGCGCATAAGCTTGTTCCTCATTTTCCATGAGAAGAACTTCGTGAATGATTGGAAGTTGGTGTGTTATAGATTGCTGTATAAGAGCATTTGTTACAGCTTGCCCAATATGGTCAGCATGGGCGGTGCTTCCTTTTAAAATGATTCCGAGCGCAATGACGGCATTGTATTCTTCGGACTTGAGCACTTGTTCGATCGTCACAGGGATTTCGAAAGCTCCGGGCACTCGAATCGTTTCTATCTTAACGAGTGGAAGTAAAGATTTGAGCTCGTCTTGAGCATGTTTCACCAGGCTGTTAGTAAATTCTGAATTATACTCAGAAGCAACAATGGCTACTCTTGCAGCACGGAGTCCAGTGATTCTTGGTTTCGTGGGTAATGCCTCAGACATTGTTCGAAAGGTTTTGTCAGTAAGAGGGGGTAATGTCAACTCAGCCCTTGTATTCCTGAATGATTAGATGAGTTTGTGCCCCATTTTATCCTTTTTGGTTTCAAGATATTTAGCGTTATGAGGATTGGAATCTTGTTGGATAGGAATTTGTTCAATGATTTCGAGCCCGTAACCGTCAAGCCCGATGACTTTCTTTGGGTTGTTGGTCATGAGGCGAATTTTCCCTATCCCGAGGTGTTGCAAAATCTGAGCTCCAACCCCGTAATCACGAAGATCAGAGGCGAAACCAAGTTTTTCGTTAGCCTCTACGGTATCGAGCCCTTCTTGTTGAAGTTTATAGGCTTTGATTTTAGCCGGGAGTCCAATGCCGCGTCCTTCTTGGCGGAGGTAGAGTAAAACCCCTCCCTCTTCTGCAATTTTCTCAAGGGCCGTATGAAGTTGCCCTCCGCAGTCACAGCGGCGTGAGCCAAAGACGTCTCCAGTTAAACACTCAGAATGAACTCGGACCAAGATTGCTTTGTCAGGGTCAATTTCGCCACGTGTTAAGGCGAGATGGTGAGAGTCATCAGTGCGAACTTGGTAAAGATGGCAATCGAAATCACCATAATCGGTTGGTAATTGAATGGTTTCGGTGTGATCAATGAGCTGTTCGCTCATGCGCCGGTATTCGATTAGCTGTGAAATGGTGCATGCCTTGAGAGAATGCTTCGTTTGGTAGTCACCTAAGTCCCCAACTCGGGCCATGGTTCCATCTTCGTTCATGATTTCACAAATCACTCCAGCAGGGGGGAGCTTGGCGAGTCTAGCGAGATCGACCGAGGCTTCAGTATGCCCCGCTCTACGAAGCACTCCTCCTTCTACCGCTTGTAATGGGAAGATGTGTCCAGGTTGGACAAGGTCAGAAACTTTGGCGGTGTCATCGGCTAAGATTTGGATGGTTCTCGCGCGATCTGCAGCTGAGATCCCCGTTGTGATTCCTTTTGCCGCGTCTACTGAAACGGTGAAAGCGGTTTGGTGACCTTCTTGGTTCCGCCGAGTCATTTGCCCAAGGTTAAGGTCATGGGCGCGATCGGAAGTGATCGGGGTGCAGATAAGGCCTCGGCCATGTGATGCCATGAAGGCTATAGACTCTGGTGTGATCAGGCTTGCCGCCGCGACTAAGTCCGCCTCGTTCTCACGGTTGGGGTCATCGGCAACGATGACAATTTTCCCGGCGCTGATCTCTTCGATAATTTCCTCAATGGGATGAAACTTAAGCTCACTCATGCTCGTGGTTTAATATCGCCCTGGAATCTCAAGAGGTCGAGTGAAAGCTGGTAAATTATTGTATTTAGTCGTGAGTCCCGAGAATTAGGCTTGCCTAATTCTGAATTGACAAAAATTGATATTTAGGGCATTCCATTCCTTAATGAAGAAAATGAAACCCTTTTTAATGCTAGGGTGCATGGCACTGTTTTTAGCTGGTTGCAGCCGGAAAAAGGAAACAGAAGAGTCTGGTTCAGGAAAGCTCTCGGTGGTTTGCACCGCGACCATGGTCACAGACCTTGTGAAGCGAGTAGCGGGAGAACGGGTTGAAGTGACTGGGATTATGGGGCCCGGAGTAGACCCTCATAGTTATCAACCGAAGTTGAGTGATACCTTGGCAGTGCAAGAGGCTGATGCGGTTTTCTATTGCGGCCTCCATTTGGAAGGTAAGATGCAAGACAGTTTAGAAGCTTTGGCGAAGAGGAAACCTGCCATTATCGCGGTGACAGATTCGATTCCTAAGGAACAACTATTAGCACCAGAGGAAGATTTTCCAGGGCATTACGACCCTCATGTATGGGGGAGTCCTCGCTTATGGTCTTTTACCGTGAAGTCGGTAGTGGACGGGCTTAGCAAGGTGGATCCCGAAGGTGCTGAAACCTATCGAGCTCAAGGAGAAGCGTATCACAAAGAATTAGAGGCGCTCCACCAGTGGGCTCTCAAACGTGCAGCGGAGGTTCCGGAGGAACAGCGCTTTTTGGTTACGAGTCATGATGCCTTTTTCTATTTTGGGAACGCTTTTCATTTTGAAGTCAAAGGGCTGCAAGGCCTTTCCACGGTTTCTGAAGTAGGTTTGAAAGATAGAGCTCAACTCGTTACCATGATTAGAGAGAAAGGAGTGCGTGCCATTTTTCCAGAATCGAGTGTGAACCCTAAAGCTCTCGAGGCGGTGGCCAAAGAGTCGGGAGTGAAAGTGAGTCACGAAGAGCTTTTTTCAGATGCAATGGGTGTTGTCGGAGATGTTGTCACGATGGGTGAGGAGTCGTATGATAAAGGCACTTACATTGGGATGATTAAGCATAATGTGAATACCGTGGTAAACGCTCTCAAATGAAAACGGAGGTCCATGCGCTAGAGGTTCATGACCTCACGGTGACTTACCACAAAAAGCCTGTTCTTTACGGAATAGATTTAGCGGTTCCGACTGGAAATTTGGTGGGAGTCGTAGGTCCTAATGGGGCAGGTAAGTCGACTTTGATTAAGTCGATCATGGGAGTGGTGCCCATGGCGAGCGGGTGGGCTGAAGCTTTCGGGCAACCTGTGAATGATGTCTTAGGGCGAATTGGTTATGTGCCTCAGCGTGAAAGCGTGGACTGGGACTTTCCTGTGACTGTCATGGATGTTGCGATGATGGGGACCTTCGGGCGGCTTGGCCCGTTCCGTCGAGCTGGTGCCTCCGAACGAGCCCGGGCTGAAGAGGCTCTTGAACGAGTGGGGATGCTTCCCTTTGCGAAGCGTCAGATCGGCAGTTTGAGCGGGGGGCAGCAACAACGTGTGTTTTTGGCGAGAGCTTTGGCTCAAGACAGTGATCTCTATTTTATGGATGAGCCTTTTGCGGGGGTCGATGCTGCGACAGAGTCTGCGATTATTGAATTGCTTAAAGAGCTGCGAGAGCAGGGAAAGACCGTTCTCGTAGTGCACCATGATTTACAATCGGCACGCGATTATTTTGACATGTTGATCTTGCTTAATATGCGGGTCGTAGCATTCGGCAAGACGGAGGATGTTTTTACTACAGAACTTTTGCAAAAAACTTACGGAGGTCGCTTGACGATCCTGGCAGAAATGGCAGAGCAGGCCGCAAAAGTCCCGCTTGAGAAAATTCATAAAGACCATTCTTAATAGTATTTTTTATGTTCGGCGCATTACAGACAGCTCTTTTAGCGAGCCTTTTTTTAGGGCTTTCTTGTGGGTTGATAGGGAGTTATGTGGTCGTTCGTCGAATGTCTCTTTTTGGTGATACGATGTCGCATGCAGTGTTCCCTGGAGTGGTGCTTGGCTTTTTCCTGCAGGATGAAAAAAATCCCTATTTCATTTTAGGCTGTGCTTTGTTGGCAGGGATTTTGGGGGCATTGATGTCAGGGTCGCTTCAACGAACGACTCGTCTGAAGCAGGATGCTAGCTTGGGAGTGGTGTTAGTGACTTTTTTTGCGTTTGGGGTCGGATTGCATAGTTTGAGCCCGCAAACGGGAGTGAGTTCTTATTTATACGGGCAGATTGCGGCCATTACGGATTCCGATTTATTGATGATGGGTGGAGTTTCTTTACTCATTGTCTGTGCCGTAGCCTTACTTCGGCGCCCTTTTTATGTGGCGAGTTTTGATCCTGGGTTTGCTCGTAATTTATCTTACCCAGTAAAGGTGTTAGACTCTATTTTTGCTTTCCTTCTTGCGGCCGCGGTGGTGGTTTCAATGCAGGCGGTTGGGGTGGTTCTTGTTTCGGCTATGCTCATTACACCGGCAGCTACAGCCTATCTTTTGACAGACCGATTTTCGAAGATGATGATGCTTTCGGTAGGTTTTTCAATTTTGGCAGGGATGATAGGGTGCTTGTGGTCTTACCAGCAACTAAAGACCCCAACGGGGCCTGCGATCGCGATTTCCGCTGCCGCTCTGTTTGGCTTGGCTTTCCTGTTTGCTCCTCAATATGGGGTTTTGGCGAAATATTTGCGAAGGCGTCAACAAGTGCGCCAGATCCGAAGAGAAAACACTTTGCAATCGCTTTACCGAATCAAGGAACAGCGTTCCGATGGAAAGAGGGCAGTCACTTTGTCGGAGTTAGCTCAGTATCGAAGACGTTCGCCCTCACATGTTTTACCAGAGCTTTTTTCATTAAAGAAAGTGGGGTTGATAGAGTCACTGTCCGGGAGAGATGTATGGCAGTTGACAATGAATGGGGAGCAGCGTGCTGCGGAGCTGATTCGGAATCACCGACTTTGGGAGCTTTATTTGATCAATGAGGCTGATTACCAAACGGATCACGTGCATGATGATGCTGAGAAAATGGAGCATGTATTAAAAGGTGACCTTTTAGAAGCTCTTGAAAAGCAGCTTGATTTTCCAACGGCCGATCCTCATGGGATGCCTATTCCTGACCCCGCAAAAACAAGTGTCTTATTAAGAGAAGGGGGGCAAAAGTGACGGAGTGGCAAATGTATTTTATGCTCGGCTTAGGAGGCTTTTTGGCGGCTCTTCCGTGCTCTCAAGTGGGCACTTTTCTCGTGATCCGAAGAATGTCCCTGGTGGGGGATGCGATGAGTCACAGCGTGCTTCCAGGGATTGTGCTCGGTTTTTTGATATCGAAGAGTCTGTCTTCTCCTTGGCTTATTTTAGGGGCAGGGTTGGCTGGTTTTGTAACCACGGTCTTGATAGAGCTCATTCATCAGAAAAGCAGGATTAAGCAAGACGCTGCGATTGGGGTAGTTTTCACAACTCTTTTCGCATTCGGGGTTCTTTTGATTTCAAGAGTGTCTGATAAAGTGGATCTTGATACCGATTGTGTCTTGCACGGTGATTTGGAGCATCTTGTTCAGTCTGATCTGGTTTCCTTTTTCTCTGTTTCCATTCCAGCCCCTTTGCTCTCTCTTTTCGTGGTCGCATTGATGGTTGTGGGCATCGTTACCCTATTTTACCGGGTTCTTTTTGTGGTTTCCTTCGATACGGCTTTGGCGAGCTCTTTACGGTATCGCCCTATTTTGAGTCATTATCTGCTGATGGCTTTGACTTCCTTTGTGGTGGTGGCGGCGTTCCAAGTGGTTGGAGCGATTTTGGTGGTTTCATTGCTCATTTTACCTGGAGCAACGGCGAGCCTTTGTGCCGTGCGTTTACCCAAAGTGTTATTAATTGCCGCATTGCATAGTTTACTATCATCAGTGGGAGGGGTTTGTCTCGCGGTTTGGACCGATATGAACACGGGGGCCTCGATTGTTTTGTTTGGAGCCTTTCTTTTTATGTTAGCTTGGGGCTTTGGTCCATTAGATGGCTTACTTTGGCAGCAAATTCGTCGTCGTCGGAAGGAGGCTTAGCCTTTTTCTGAGAACGAAAAGAAAAAAGTCTGGGATCTGAGCTCGAAGGGGTTGCTATTTTTTGAGAAGGGGTGTTAATGTATCGCTCCTTTGATTTCTAGAATTAACTGAGATTGAAAAATTATCGAATGACTCCATCTTCCAGCTTATCTGCGCTTAATCCTGATCGTGCGACGTTGAACTTCTTGAACAGTTTTCCTGAAGAAGTTCGTCAACGTGGCGAAGAATTGCAAAAAGAAGCCGCCGTTTCACAAATCTTTGGGAATCATCTTTTTATCCAAGGGCGAGTTGAAGATCAACATGGAACTCATCGCACGACTTTACGCCTACAGGGAAATCGTTGGTTTGGGAGCTGTTCTACAGAAGATGAGAGCGTGGCAGGTGCGGCGATGTTTGCGACGATGTTGGAGCGCATGTATCGCGGTGAAGACCTTCCTGAGTCGCCTAATGAATTTGATGACGCTCCCATTTTAGACATTATTGAAGAAAAGCTCGATCGTGAGCTGGATGATAAAGAAGCTGATTTCATTTCGAAGGTAGAGAAGCGTTATCGTCGTTATGTGATTGAGGGAGAAATCCACGATCACGATATGGTGCGGCTGAACCCACGTTGGGAAATCATTAGCTATGACCCGTTGGAACTCTGGCCGATTCCTCCAGGTGATATCATCGAATTTTGGAATTATCTCGCTTACGCTTTCTACAAAAAGAAACTTCCTTATCCTGATTTCATTAATTGCATCACAGATCTCAGTGATGTTCAGAAAAAAATGAAAGAGTGGGAGCAAGAGCGCGAAGTGGCCTCTTGGTATGACCGCATTGAAAGTGTCATTGAACGACCACCGCAAGAGTTGCCTGTTCAAGTTGATTTCCGCCTGGTCTCAACGATTAATGAAGCTCGTCTTGAAGTAAAGGAGGGCGAGCAAGAATGGTATGTTGTTCGTGAAAAACCTGAAATTGAAAGACTGACGACTCTGTATACCAGTGCTTCGCTGCGCATGAATAATGCATCCCAACTTCTTTGGGAGAATTTCCTTTCTTACTACCATGATACTCAGGATATGGTGCTTGATCTCGATGAAGAAAAGTGCTGTTCATTCATGAACCGCTTGTTCGTGCAAGAAGAGCTCAAGGGGTATTTAGTGAACCTTGATTCTCGTGAGTTTAAGGTAGTAGATCAACCTTTGAGTTGGACTTGTCTGGATGATCCGGCAAACCCTAATGTTTTTGCACTGCAGTTAATCACAGCAGAAGGGGATGACGTTTCTCATTCGGTTCGCCTTCTTCCTGGAAGAGAAGTTTACTACCAATCTGATGAAACTGTTTTTCCTGGGCCACCTCGCTGGCTAGAGGAGACAGAGGTAATGCCTAGGTATTATATCCCGAGCAAAGTCATCAATAGTCTCGAGGGTGTTGAGTTTTTGCGTAAAATTGGAGCCACTCTGCCAGAGAGTCTTAAAGAACGCGTTGTTGATTTAGAGTTATACCCTAACTTAAAGATGCGGATTGAGCAGGGCCTTACTTCTGCCGAGACAGAGCACCTTGTAGTTGGAGTGAAAGCTCTTGAAGTCAAAGAACGTCGCACCGAAAAACTGATTAAGTCAGGGTGGGAGATTGTAGATCAAAAAGTGGTGCGTGGGAAACAACTACTACGTTTTGCCCGCGAAAAACTTTATGCGGTCCCTTCTGTTTTGTTGGACATGGGGTTAACGTATGACGAGAAACTTGATGCCTTTAAGACGAGAGTCACTAAGCAGTTTCCTGAGAAATTTGTAGAGTGGACGGAAAAGATGCCTGAAGATTTTGAAATCCAGATGGATGGGAAACTTCAGACGATTTTGGCAGACCCTGTTACCGCCGCGATTCGTTTTGAAGTCGTCAATCAGGATATTGATTGGTTTGACCTTCGCATTGTGATTGATGTCGATGGAGTGACGTTGAGCAAAATTCAAATTCGTCAGCTCGTTGCTGCTCGGGGAGGTTATGTTCGGATGGATGATGGCTCTTGGATGCGGTTAGAAATTAAGCTTGATGATGATCAGCGTGATGCCGTGACGCGCCTAGGCCTTGATCCATTTGACCTTTCTGGAGAAACTCATCGGATGCATGCGATGCAACTTGCCGATCCAAAAGCGGCCGAGGTTTTTGACCCGAAAGCTTGGAAACGAATCAAAGATTCAGCTCGTGAAATCCAGATCGAAGTTGATGCAGAGGTGCCAAAAGGCCTCAATGCTGATCTTCGCCCTTACCAGGTTGAAGGTTTCCGCTTCTTAGCTTATCTGGCTAAAAATAATTTTGGCGGAATTTTGGCCGATGACATGGGGCTAGGTAAAACGATTCAAAGTATTACCTATATCCTCTGGCTTCGTGAAGAGAACGAAAAGAAACCAATCAAAGATCGCTCTGGTCCAGCTCTCGTGGTTTGTCCGAAGTCTGTTCTGGATGTCTGGGCTACAGAGATTGAGAAGTTTGCAAATGCGCTTCGTGTGAAAATTCTCAGAACCCGTGATGACTTTGATCATGAAGAAGTCGCGACCGAGTTAGATGTAGTTGTTCTTAACTACGCCCAGCTTCGTGTTTGTGGAGAAGAACTCAATAAGGTCAATTGGTTGGTGACGATCCTCGATGAGGGGCAGCAAATCAAAAACCCAGATTCAAAAGCCGCAAAATGTGCGCGTGAACTTGATGCTAAAAACCGCCTCGTTCTTACCGGGACCCCGATTGAGAATCGCCTTATGGATATGTGGTCTTTGATGTCCTTCGCGATGCCAGGAGTTCTTGGAAGTCGAGCGTATTTCAAAAAACGCTTTGATAAGCGGAAGGATCCAGGTTCTCAGACTCGTTTGGCAGCACGTTTGCGTCCTTTCTTACTTCGTAGAACGAAGCTTCAAGTAGCAAAAGATCTTCCGCCAAGAACAGAGGAAGAGGTTTACGCCAACATGGAAGGCATCCAGCAGGAGCTTTATAAGGCAGAACTTCGCCGGATTCAGAAAGCACTCTTGGGACTCGACTCAGACGAAGCCGTTAAGAAAAACAGCTTTGCGATTCTTCAGGGGCTGATGCGATTACGCCAGATTTGTTGTCATCCAGGGTTGATTGATCCCAAATATTTGAAAGAAGAAAGCTCGAAGCTGACGGCTCTCTTCTATCTTCTCGATCAACTTCGGGAAGAAGGCCATAAGGTTCTCGTCTTCTCACAATTCGTTTCGATGTTGGAGATTATCAAAAGCCGATTGGAGTTAGATGGACGAGCGCTTCATTACCTCACCGGCCAGACCAAAGACCGGAAAGGCGAGATCGAACGTTTCCAAACAACAAAAGATCCCTCAGTATTCCTTCTTTCCCTGAAAGCGGGTGGAGCTGGTCTTAACTTGACTTCGGCGTCTTATGTCATTCTTTATGATCCATGGTGGAACCCTGCTGTAGAAAACCAAGCAATCGATCGAACTCATCGGATTGGTCAAAAAAATAAGGTGATTGCTTACCGTCTCTTAACAAGGGATTCAGTGGAGGAAAAAATCCGTGTATTACAGCATCAGAAGACCGCTTTAGTAACGAACGTTCTTGGTGACGAAGGTTTTGCAAGTAACCTTGATCTTAATGATCTCCAGTTTATTCTTAGCCACGGGGTTGAGGAGGATATGGGAGATTAAGAGAGAGATTCGCGATTTGTTTTAAAAGGAGCTGGAAACAGCTCCTTTTTTTATGGAGGGCGAATGAAAGTGAGTGATGAGAATCACTCACTTTCATTATAACCGTTATTTTTTGCTTTTAAGGCGTCTTTTTGGTAAGTCTGAACTATGAAAAAATTGATTGCGATCGTTTTGGCCTGTTTATCAGCATTGTATTTTGCGGTGGGAATCGTGATTCCTGATCCAGTGCCTTTTATTGATGAAGGGCTTGCTTTGGTCGTTTTTCTTAACACGACAGCTTACCTTGGACTTGATTTTAAAAAGTTCTTTTCTCCCTCTAAGAAAAAGAAAAACGAGATCGATGTTTAAGAGCGAGAGCCGCAAATTAAGAATCGAATCGATCACAGGGGAAAAAGCTTTGTATTTTAAATCTTTTTTCTAGAAAGAAGAGCGCTTTGAGTGGAGTATAAGTGAGAACTTTGCTCATCTGAACGCAGATTTTGATTCTTGGCATTATGCAACTCAAAGACCATCGACCTCATCCTTCTTCTTTTTCGAAAAGCTTAGCCAGCTCGACCACTATCATAGCGCTGGTCCTCGCGGTTGTAGCCATTTTGATCCCCTTTCTACTAGGAGAGCCCTCTTCGGAGCCTTTAGAGCCCTTGATCGAAGTAGGGGGAAATCTACACCCTTTAGTGCTTCACCTTCCGATTGGGATTCTTTCCATCGTTATGCTCATGGAGGTTTTAGGTTTAGTTTCTTTCGGTCGATATACTCCCCAGACGACGGTTCCACTTTTCTTTGGAGTCGTGTCAGCATTCGTGGCGGTTCTTTTTGGGTATCTTCTTTACCTTCAGGGTGACTATCAGGGGGCAAAGGTTACGAATCATATGTGGGGTGGGATAGCCTTCACGGTGATTGCGGCACTGACTTATGTGGCAAAGGTTTGGTCACATCAGAATCGACTTTGGGTGCCTTTCTATATGGTTCTCCTTCCCGCTTCGATGGGTTCAATGACGGTAGGGGCTCATTATGGAGGGTTGATGACTCATGGCGACCCTTTGGCGCCTTTACATGATTCGGAGGAAGAGATTTCGCAAGTGGTGATCCCTGAAAAAGTGGAAGAAAGAGAAGCTTACGCCCATGTGATCGCGCCTCTTCTCGCGGCGAAGTGCACAACGTGCCATGATGATAAGAAGCAAAAAGGAGGTCTAAGGCTCGATAGCTTCGCGGCGATTCTCGAAGGAGGCAGTGAAGGGCCTATTACCTTGATTCCAGGAGATGTGGAGAAAAGTTTGTTGACGCAATACGTGCACCTTCCTTTGGAGGATGATCTCCACATGCCTCCTAAAAGTAAGACTCAGCTCACAGAAGAAGAAGTGGCGGTTTTAGATTGGTGGGTGAGTTCTGGTGCGCCAGAAAAAGATTTGGTGAAATCTCTGGAAGTTCCGGAGGCTGTTTTCAGTTCATTAGCGTTGATTTCTACCGCGCCAGCACCGGGTGGCTCTAAAGAGCATGGGAGCGATTCTCATGGAGGAGGACATGATGGAGAACCTTTGGATAAAGAGAAACAAAAGCGGATGCTTTCAGCAATCAACGGTTTAGGATCTCGTTACCTTCCGATGGCTTATGTGAATTCTTTCAATACCCACGAGGTGAGCTTTAGTGCGATGAGCCTACGGAAGTCTTTCACAGATAAGGATCTGGAAGTCATTATTCCACTCGCGGAAGGCCTCGTCGATTTGGATTTGGCAGGGACTTCTGTGACAGATCAATCAATTGAGATTCTATCAGGAATGGAACATTTACGTATTCTTTCCCTCGCTGAAACTCAAATTACGGATGCGGCCATGCCTGTGATATCACAGCTTTCGAAGTTAGAACGCCTGAACTTATTTGGAGTTCCGATTACGGACGCGTCAGTAGATCACCTCTTGGCGCTTCCTCACTTGAAAAAAGTTTACCTTTGGAAAACACAATTGAGTGAAGACGGCCTCGCTAAAATTAAGGAAAGCTTACCAGAATGTGAGGTTGTCATAGGTTCTGAAATTTTAAATCTTCCGAAACCAAAATCGGAAGAAGAGAAAAAGTAAGTTAAGAGTCCTCTGATTTCTTATCGGGCCATGTCAGTCGCACTTGTTATTGGTAAGACTTGGCCCGAGCCAAGGTCCTCAGCAGCTGGAAAGCGGGTTGTTGATCTTATTATTTGGCTTCAAGAAGGAGGCCATGAAGTTCATTTTGGGTCAGCGGCGAAGAGAGGGGAGTATACCGTCGATCTTGAGGGGCTTGGAGTGAGAGCTCATGAGGTTCAGCTGAACGATTCTTCTTTTGATCAGTGGGTCCAAGAATTAGCTCCAGGGATTGTTCTTTATGATCGTTACATGACAGAGGAGCAGTTTAGTTGGAGAGTCGACCAAGCTTGTCCTGACGTCATTCGTTTATTAGATACGAGTGACCTTCATTGTTTGCGTGAGGCGAGGGCGCAGAGTTTAAAGAGCGGAGAGCCAGTTCAGTATCAAAATAAGACAGCTTTGCGAGAAGTCGCCTCCATTTGGCGGTGCGACCAAACTTTAATGATTTCAGAAAAGGAAATCGAGATTCTTCATTCTCATTATCAAGTGCCTCCTACTTTGTTGAGCTATTTACCGCTTGTCGTAGGGGAAGAGGAGCTTGAAATTTCGGGCTCTCATTCATTCGGTTCTCGCCAGCATTGCATGATGATCGGGAATTATTTCCATGAGCCTAATTGGGATGCGGTGCAATGGTGTCTCCGTGATATTTGGCCTTTAGTGAGGAAGGAGCTCCCGGGAGTGGAGCTACATCTTTATGGAGCTTATGAACCTCAAAAAGCGAGAGATTTAGCGGCTTCTTGTCCTGGGGTGATTGCGAAAGGAAGAGCGTCAGAGGCAAGGGAGGTTTTAGAGCAATACCGTCTCAGTTTAGCTCCTTTACGCATTGGAGCCGGACAGAAAGGAAAGGTCGTTGACTCCTGGTGTGCGGGGACTCCTTGTGTGGTCACCCCTATTGCTGGAGAGTCGATGGATGGAGGTTTTCCTTGGGGGTTTGTTCCCAGTCAAGACGCTGCCGTTTTTGCAAGCCAGGTGGCTCAGCTTTATTCGGAAGAAAATAAGTGGGCTCAGGCGCAGGAATATGGGACTCAAATGCTGAAGGCGCGTTTTTTAAGAGCTCCGCATTTTTCGCATCTAAATAGAATGCTAGAGGGATTGACTCAAAACTTGGCAAGTCACCGGCAAGATCATTTTACCGGTCAGATGTTTCGGCATCATGCTTTGCAAAGCACGAAATATTTCAGCAAATGGATTGAGCAAAAAAACAACAAGGTCCAATCATGAATTTTTATTCCCCACTCGATAGAGGAAAATCTGCAGGTCGTTTTTAATCGCCGGAAGTGGTTTCCAAGAAGCCTTGGAAAGCTCTGCTTAAAGGGGCGACAGACTCAATTTTATTTGAAAACCGGTAGCTTTACTCTGTGTCTAACCCAAAGGCGGTGTGGACGACTCGAGCGGCCTCTTCGAGGTGCTCTTCTTCAACAGTAACCGATATTTTAATTTCGGAGGTCGAGATGATTCCGATATTGATTCCCGCATGACCGAGAGATTCAAACATAGTTGCCGCCACTCCAGAGTGGGAACGCATTCCGATTCCGACCACGGAGAGTTTGCCAATACCTGCTTCTGTTTCGATTTCAGCTTGGTCACTCATTTCATTAAGAAGGGGACGCAAGGCAACCTGAGCCTTGCCGAGATCGACGGTAGGCATCGTAAAGGAATGTCTCGCGAATCCATCGTGAGCAATATTAGAGACAATCATGTCGATGTTAATCTCTGCCTCACCAAGAGCTTTGAGGATGCGACCAGACATTCCTGGTTCATCAGGGATGCCAGTGATGGTAACGCGTGCTTGTGCGCGTTCGATTGAGACGCCGCGGATAACGACGGATTCCATGGTAGGATGTTCTTCTATCACGATTGTTCCTGGGTTGTTGTTAAGGGAGGAGCGAACTTCGAATTTCACCCCGTATTTTTTTGCAAATTCAACAGAGCGAGATTGCATGACTTTAGTGCCGACAGAGGCGAGCTCCAGCATTTCGTCATAAGAGATTTCGTCGATTTTACGAGCTTTTGGCACGATGCGAGGGTCTGCAGTGTAAACACCATCGACATCGGTGAGAATCTGGCAGACATCAGCCTTCGCGGCTGCTGCGACAGCGATCGCAGAGAGGTCTGATCCACCTCTTCCGAGGGTTTGGACTAAGCCTTCTTCATTAACTCCTTGGAATCCAGCGACGATGACCACTTTACCTTCTTTGAGGTAGCGCTGGAGAAGAGATTCTTCGATCGTTGAGATCCGAGCACGGGTATGTGATCCCATGGTGATCATCCCAGCTTGGCGGCCAGTGACCGAGACGGCTTCTACGCCCATTTCTCGAAGTGCCATGCTGACAAGGGCGATGGATTGTTGCTCACCAGTAGAGAGGAGAACGTCGAGTTCTCTTTCAGGAGGGTTGGAGCTCATTTCTTTCGCCATGGCGATGAGTTTATCGGTCACTCCTCCCATAGCGGAAACGACCACAGCGATTTGGTGCCCTTCGTCATGGAGGGCTTTGACTCGACTCGCAACATTGCGGATGCGGTCGTAACTCCCGACGGAGGTTCCTCCGTATTTTTGAACAATGAGCATGGTGGAAAGGATTTGTTAAGTCATCACCGATCAGAGTGCAAGACTAGCTTTTAGAGAGGTTTCTTCAGGAGGTGGCAAGTTGCTCGATCCGGAAAACAGTCGGCCGGTCGTTGATGCAATCGAGTTTCTCAATCACGGCAAGGGTGTCGCGCAGAAGTCCGAAGGGAGCGGTATGAAGTTGAAAGACGAGGTCTACAAAATCAGCATCGGGGTTATCAGGGTTGACGGGGGAGTGGGTTCCAGAGATCCCAATTCCCGCGTCTGCGAGCATTTGTGAGATTTCAGCAATGACACCTGGGCGGTCCGTGACGTCGAAACGGACGTAATAGGCGGTGGAAGTATCGTTAATAGGCTGGATACTTCCTTTTTCTTCATAAGGGAGGAACCCTCGGTGCGGACCTGGCTGAGCCATGAGTCTGCTTGCTTCGACGAGATCGGCGACAACGGAGGAGGCGGTGGGGTCTTGACCTGCCCCTCGTCCATAAAAGAGGCCTTCTCCTGCCGCATCGGTATCAACTGAGATCGCATTGAAAACCCCGTTCACATGCGCTAGAATATGAGAGGCTGGGATAAAGGAAGGCTGGGTGCGAAGTTCGATGCTTCCGTCTTTATTTTCACGAACAATGGAGAGTAGTTTGATGACGTAGCCAAGTTCTTTGGCAAAGCGGATGTCGATCGGGCGCACTTTTTCAATGCCTCGAACATAGACTTCCGCAGGATCGATGAGGAAGCCGTGAGAGAGGGAGGCTAGTAAGATTGCTTTATGGGCGGCATCCCAACCATTAACGTCGAGAGTCTCGTCTGCTTCGGCGTAGCCAAGGTCTTTAGCTTCGGTAAGGGCTTCGAGGTAGGAGAGGCCCGCAACGGTCATTCTTTCAAGAATGTAATTGGAGGTGCCGTTGATGATTCCCACTAAGCTTTTGATCCGATTCCCAACGAGAGAGTCTTGAACGGCTTTGATGATGGGGATTCCTCCTGCGACGGCCGCTTCAAAATGAATCGGGGTATTGTGCTTTTTAGAGAGGGCAAAGAGTTCGGCTCCACGTTCGGCGAGGAGGGCCTTATTCCCGGTGACGACGGGCTTGCCTGCGATGAGAGCCGCAGAGATGAGGTCGAATGCGACGCTTTTGCCCCCGATGAGTTCGATGACTAGGTCTACGGAAGGGTCATGGACGGTTTCTGTCCAGTCAGTGTTAAAAAGTTCAGCGGGAGCATTTCCCTCACGTTTTTTATCTAGGTCACGGACTGTGATTTTGCGAATTTGGAGTGATCCTGTGCCAGTTCTTTTGGTGATAAGAGAACCGTTTTTTTGGAGAGTATTCCAAACTCCAGAGCCAACCGTTCCGAAGCCGATGAGTCCAATCCCAATATGATCACAAGACATGTTCAGAGCCTGCTAAGAGACCCTCCTAAGGTAAACTAAAAAGTGTCGTGATCTTGCGAGATTCTGAATCGAGGTGATTAGAGTCATCTGCAAGGTGCTTTATTCTTCATTTCCTTTGATTTAGCCTGGCTTGATTCTTTGCGCTAGGGGCTAAGAGGAGGAGAGAAAGTGGACAATAAGGTGAGCTGGAGCAGGAAATGAAGTCATCGCCTTTAAAAAAAAGCGGTGAGTTAAAGAGAAACAATTGATTGGAAAGCGCTTCTACTTACGTATCGTATGACAAGAAGATGATAAAAGAGCCCGTATGGCAGCAGCGAAAGAAGCAGATAAAAGGGAAAGAGCACACTTTTACCTGGTGGGTCATCATTGCTGTTTTATTAGCTCTGATTGCACATG
Source organism: uncultured Verrucomicrobiales bacterium (assembly GCA_937951675.1). Classification (GTDB taxonomy): domain Bacteria; phylum Verrucomicrobiota; class Verrucomicrobiia; order Verrucomicrobiales; family Akkermansiaceae; genus CALFBI01. The sequence continues at coordinate 27,792 of CALFBI010000001.1, read as the reverse complement.
TGGTGCTCCTCATTTTGTCTGATCGAGTTTCCTTGTTTACGATTTTGGATCGGCCGGAGCCTTTGAAGACAAGACCTTTGCAGGTGATGGGAGTGATGGAAGTGCCTGATGAGGTTCCAGAAAACTTAGAGGTAGATCATGTCCCGGAACCAAGTGCCGACCTTCTTCTGGATGATATCGAAGATGCCTTTCCTGCTCTCAAAGATTTGGAGCTAGATATTTCACCAAAGGTGAAGCAGCCTGAATTGGCGCTTCAGATGAAGCGTCCCGCGATCGAAGGTGAAAAACTTTCTCGGATTTTAGAGGCGACCAAAGGACCTCAATTAAAAGCCCCTGACCTTTCAGATTTAGGGGTATCACAACGACATTTTAAAGAAGCTGCCGCGGGGCAACTTGTAGTCGATGCGGGAGCTTCGGTAGCTGATTTACTCGACCCTTTGGATCTTAGCGCTCATGGCTTAAAAGGAGGCGGAGGAGGATTGACTGAGGAAGGGGTGCGAGAGGGGTATCGCTCTTTAGATTCTTTGATAGGTCTGTCTCCAGAGATTTTAAATGCTTCGAAATCAATGATTGGGAGTGATTTACTTTTTGCTTACAATCAGGCCGTGCTCAAGGATGCGGCGCGCCTAACTTTAATGAAGGTCGCGATGCTGATTGAAATGAACCCTCGTATGTATTGTTGGGTTGAGGGGCATGCTGACCTGATCGGGGGAACGGATTATAACGATCAACTTTCAGAAAAAAGAGCCGCAGCGGTGCAAGCCTATTTGGTGGAAACACTGCGTTTACCTGAAAAACGTATTATTGCGATGGGCTTGGGGCAAAGCGAGCCACTCGTGCTTGAAGGCTCTGCTGAAGAACAAGCGCTCAATCGGAGGGTCGAAATTAAAATGCGAAAAGAGAAACCAGCTCTTAAACCCTTGATTCAAAAAGCTGAATCCACGCCAGAAATATTAGAGGAAGAGGTTCCTCCACGCGCTGAGCCTGTTGAAGAAGATACTCCTCCAAAGGCTGAACTCGTAGAATGAGGTGAGCTGTTTTTAAAAAACGAAACCGATCCCAACCGAAATACGATCCGTATTCCCGTGGTCGAGTTCACCTTGATAAGAGATGAAGGAATGTTTCCATTCAACTCGGCAGTGAACGGTATCGGTGAAACGCCAGTAAAGAGCAGGGCCTGCTTCCAGTTGATGCGTATCATCTTTTTCGTAATTGAAGTCAGTCTCCCACAGAATTTGCCCTCGATCAGCGAAGTTCATTCCAAGGTCAACTGAGGCCCCGATGGAGGCAGGTTCTTCGTCTTCATCAAGGTAATACCAAGTTCCAATCCCAGCGGCAAAGAACCAGCGAGCGGTTTCCATCTCATACCCACCACTTAGCCCGATGCCCCAAGTGTCATCACCGAGGTCGTAGCCCCCACCCGTTTTTCCTAAAGGAAGACGAACTTGGGGGGCAAGAGTCCAGTTGCCAGATCGACCATCAAGATTAAAGTAATCTTTAAAGACGAGAGCGATGGTAGGGTCATCTAACCCCGAGTTTCGTTGCCGGAGAGTCCCACCAGATCCATCTGGTAAGGTCCGTTCGGCATCGACAACATAGGGGATTTTGATAGTGAGACGCACCGCGCGGTCCCAGGTATAGACTCCTTCGAGATGAAGAATTTCTTGGCGTTCGAAGTGGTCTCCAATCACAGTATCTCCTTGAAGAAGATCGCTGTCATATTTGTTTTCATATCGAAGCTGAATTCCCCACCCATGATCCCAGCGCGGCATCATATTCATGATGGGTTGGTCAGCAAGAAGAGTTCCAGAGAGGCTCATTAGAACCCCTCCTAAAACAGGTAATGATTTCATTATATTAGTCTAAGAAGACGTGAAAGTTACTTGATCGTTTTGCGAATCGCCTTTCCCTTGATGATCTCAAAGTAATAAGGAGCTTCATACCCTGCATCAGCAACAGCCTTTTTAATAAGGGCTGGGTCAGGAGCAGAACCTGTTTTTACTCCAACGAGGATCAGCTGGGTTTTAGCGTCCATGCTGATTCCTTTTTTGAACTGGGTGCGGTCAACAAAATCAAGTTTTGAGATCTTCTTACGAACCCCAATCGCGCAAGAAGAGCAAATGGCTCCTTTGACATAAACGGCGATTTGATTGCTGCTTCCATTCAGTTGTTGGATTGCTGCTTGCTGACGTGCGGAGTCAGTGATTTCGGGAGCGTGTTTTCCGGACCCGAAGGCCGCTCCGATGAGAATGAGGGAAGTGAGAAGTGTCGTTAATAAATGTTTCATAGTGTTATTTTTAAATTAAGATTTTTAAGTTGATGTTTTGATAAGAATTAGGAAAGCAAGCCTCTGGGGCCGCTCTCCTGGGAATGGGAACATCAAAGTCTCAAAGTAAATAACGCTGGAAACGAGCTTCACTCAATAAATACGGAGGAGGGTCTAACCCTGATTGAAGGGCGGGAGTGAGAAGCGTGGTGAGAAGAAGGGACCTTGCTGGAAGATTGAGAGCGAGCAAAGGGGCCGTAGGAGGCGAGAACCGAGAGTCGGGATAATCTGTTTCGCCTTTAAACTCACAAGCGGCACAATCTTCTGTTTCGTGATGGTCAAAATCTTCACAACAGCTACAAGCTGAGTCGATTTGGCTGCATAATCCCATCACTGATCCGCTCAAGGCGAGCGGATAAAGCGCTAAGAGAATGATCCCTAAAATGACTTTCATATCTGTATGATGTAAGAACTCTCTCTTTTATTCCAATTTTTTTTCGAAAAAACTCAAATAGAGGGTTTTGAGGCCGCAAGGGACTCTAAAATAGCCTTTTGAGCGTGAAGCCTATTTTCAGCTTGTTGGAAAATAGTGTCAGAATGAGCTTCGAGAACGGTTTCGGTGATTTCTTTCCCTCGGTAAGCCGGAAGACAATGCAGCACGATATGCTCTTTTGCGGCCAGTGCTAAGAGTTCTTCGTTGACTTGATAAGCTCCGAAGCGGGCTTCTTTCTCAGTTTGGTTTTCTTCACCCATACTGAGCCAGACGTCAGTATTGATCACATCAGCATCTTTGGTCGCTTCGGCAGGGTTCGTGGTGATCGAAACTTGAGGCGCATTGAGAGCTTGGAGGAAAGAGGCGTCTGGTTGGTGTTCTTTGGGAGAAGCCACCGCGAGCTCGAAGCCGAGATGTTTTGCAGCCCACATCCAAGAGCGGGTCATGTTATTGAAGCCGTCTCCAACGAACGCTATTTTTTTCCCTTCCCAGCTTCCAAGTTTTTCTTTGACGGTGAGGAGGTCTGCTAAGATCTGGCAGGGATGCTCGTCATCGGTCAGAGCATTAATCGTAGGGATTTGTGAAAAGTGTGCGAAGTCTTCAACGTCCTGTTGAGCAAAGGTGCGGATAATGCATCCGTGAACCATGCGACCAAGCACTCGGGCGGTGTCTTTAATCGGTTCACCACGGCCGAGTTGAATGTCATTTTTAGAAAGAAACATGGGGTTGCCCCCGAGCTCGCGCACCCCTACCTCGAAGGAAACTCGGGTTCGGGTGGAAGCTTTAGTGAAGATCATGGCCCAAGTTTGCCCTGCAAGAGGTTGCGAGGCATGGTTTCCACGTTGAGCTTTGAGTCTCTCAGCAGCAGTGATGAGTTGCGTGAGTTGCTCGGAGTGAAGGGTTTCAATTGAAAGCAGATGTTTCATAGGAAAGGGGGGAGGAAATCATACCTCATTCAGAATGAAAGTATGAAGTTTTTGAAAGCTCATTTTTGAGCTGAATCGAGCACTTTTCGTAAGATTTGAAGTGCCTGTGCGATTTCTTCTCGTGAAACAGTGAGAGGCGGGAGTAGACGCACCGTGTCGGCTCCTGCAGGGACGAGGAGAAGCCCTTCTTTGAGTGCCTCCTTTGTGATGAATAGAGCCGCAGTGCACCCCTCTGGAAGAGTCAGAGTGTCTGGGCGAATACCAATTCCAAGAAGGAGTCCAAGACCGCGGACTCCTTCAATACTCGGGTGATTCCAAGAAGTGATTTCTTTTTGGATTTCGGAGCTGAGGGCGCGGGCCTGGGAGGGAAGCTTGCTCCCTTTGATTTCTCTAAGAACGGCTAATGCGGCGGCGCAAGCGAGAGGGTTGCCTCCATAGGTGGAACCGTGAGAGCCAGGGGAAAGAAGACCTGAAAGCGATTTTTGTTTGTTCCCTGTGCCTGTGAGGCGATCATTAACCCAGAAGCAACCAATCGGAAACCCTCCGCCCATTCCTTTCGCCCATGAAATCCCGTCAGGTTCGACTTCTGGTGCGATGGAGCGCCATCCCATCAGATCTCCAGTTCTCCCGAAGCCACACTGCACTTCGTCGAAGAAGAGAAGAAGGTTCTTTTCTTCACAAAGAGCTTTGAGCCCTCGAAGAAATTCAGCAGTCGCGACATGGACCCCGCCTTCACCTTGGACTGGTTCGATTAAGATGGCCGCTGTTTTTGCGGTGATTTGCGCTTTGACGCTTTCGAGCTGATTAAATTCTGCATAGCGGAAGCCAGGAAGGAGAGGCTCGAAACCTTCATGGATTTTAGGCTGAGCCGTGGCGGACATCGCTCCTAGAGTTCGGCCGTGGAAAGAGCTTTGGCAGGTGATCATCTCAAAGCGCGGCTCTCCATCTTGATCAGGAGTATTTAAGCCAAAGCGACGTGCCAATTTAATGAGCCCGTCATTGGCTTCAGCCCCTGAGTTTGAAAAGAAAATCTTACCAGGGAGCTCGACGAATTCTTCAACAATCATTTCGGCAAGCTCCCCTTGCTGAGGGATTTCATATAAATTCGAACAATGCATCAGGGTAGCCGCTTGTTCTTGAATGGCTTGAGTTAAAGCAGGATGGCAGTGCCCGAGAGAGCAGACCGCAATCCCGGTGCAGAAATCGAGATATTCTTTTCCATTCTCATCCCACAAATAAGATCCGCGCGCCTTTGTTGGCACGATCGGGAACCGTCCGTAAGTAGGGAGAATATATGAAGAGAAGCGTTCTGCAGTCGTCATGGGGAGAATCAGTAATGGTTTAGAGTCGTTTTGAAAAGTCTTTCGTCTTCTCACGGTGATGAAATCAAGATAGGAAAGATCCCATGATATCGGAATTCGATCAATCTGTTCAACCTCATGACCGGAGAACTGTCGTAGAAGTTGACCAATCTCTGGTGATTCGAATGCAGGAGTTTTTAGAGACGGTGGTAGGGCAGTTTGTAGAAGATGAGCCCAGGACTTTTATTTATGGTTTTGCGGTTGAGGTGGCTCGCGATTTCAAGCTTTCGGTTTATTTCAATTCTCCCGAAGGTTATGAGTCTCTTCCGAATCAGTTGAGAGAAGAGTCTCCGCGCTTTTATGAGCCTCTGAGTGATGATGAAATTAGAGCTCATGTAGGAAAGTGGTTCCTCGAGCAGTGGGAGTATGATCTGTATGAATATAACACTTCCAAAGAAGTGAGGGCCTTGAATAAAGAGACCTCCGAGACCTTTGCGGAAAAGTCTGACAAAGACAAAGCGTATCAGGAATACCATCAAACGGTTCAACAGGCTTTTGATCTTGTTCTTCGAAGCCAAATTTTTGAGAGTTTATCTAAGACTTCAGATTTTGAAGCGCGCCTGGTGAAGGAGGACGATCCCACACAAGCGACGGGCGGCTCAAATTTATTTGGGGAATAAAAAATAACATCAAACCTCTAATGCAAATGAAATGGTTCCTCTTTTTACTCTTCGTGCCCCTGTTGGTTTCTTGTGCTACAACAAAACCGACTTCATCTGGGTTCATTAGTAATACAAAACAGCTCTCTTATGAGGGAAAAGATCTGCGTTATAAAAAAAGCGGCGTCAATTTTCAGGAGATCAAGAAAGTCTATCTCTCTCCAGTGGAGTTAAGAGCTGATGATAATCCGGTGAACCGGGAATTAATCACATATTATCAAACAGCTCTAAAAGAAGCCTTTTCGAAACACTATCAAGTCGTATCAAAGCCTTCCTCAGGAGTGCTGGTGGTGAGAGCGGCCATCACCAAGATTAACACAGTCAATGTGGGGCTAAATGTGGTCACTTCGATTGTCGCGGTGCCCGTAGATAATGGTGGAGCGAGTGCAGAGGCGGAGATGCTGTTGGATAAAGAGCGCGTTTACGCCGAATCGAGATCTGTTGCTGGAGGATTAAGAGGGGCGGGATCTTTTAAATCGAAAACATTAGGCTATATTTCAAAAACGAGCCACGCCAAATCAGCTCTGAAAACGCTAGCAGAGGATTTGGTTCTAACGATTCGCAAAAAATAGGCCCTTCTCTTGCGAGCCCTAGTAAGAGATCCTGCGCTCTTTAGAAGTAAAGGTTTGCCTTTAAAGGGTGACCTCGGTCCCGATTCCGGATTTGGTGAAAATCTCTAGAAGTAGAGTGTGTGGAATTCTTCCGTCAATGAAGTGAGCTTTTTGCACTCCAGCGTTGAGGGCGTCGATGGCAGAGGTGATTTTAGGAATCATGCCACCAGAGATGGTTCCGTCTACAATGAGGTTTTCGGCATCTTGCCGGTTGATGCTTTGGATAAGAGACTCAGGGTTAGAGGGGTCACTTAATAATCCTGGGACATCAGAAATATAAATTAATTTGGCTGGAGCAAGAGACTTAGCGAGAGCTGCAGCGGCAAGGTCAGCATTAATATTGAGCGCTTTGTGAGTTCCAATTTCATTCCCTAAAGGAGAAATAACTGGGACGATTTCTTGTGAAAGAAAATCTTCTATTTCTTGGGTGAGGCAGTTGACGCATTCCCCAACTCTTCCAATGTCGACGAGTTGACCTTCTTCGTTTTTGCCTTGAATGCGTTGTGCTTGAAAGACTTTGCGCCCACTCAGCCCTTTTGCTTTCCCTTCATGCTCGTTAAGCATGTTAACGAGGCTCGGGTTGAGTTCATTAGAGAGTGTTTGTTCGACGATCTCGATCGCTTCTGGAGAGGTGACTCGAAAGCCTCCAATGAACTGTGCTTCTAGTCCTGATTTTTCCATCGCGGCCGAGATCGCTTTTCCGCCTCCATGGACGACGATGGGGTTGATGCCAGCTACTTCAAGGAAGACGATGTCGCGCATTACTTCTTTCACTAACTCCGGGTTTTCCATCGCAGAGCCACCCATTTTGATCACAAACGTCTGTCCCCGGAATTTTTGCAAATACGGAAGAGCTTCGGTAAGGGCTGCGGCTTTAGCAGTTGGAGTAGATAAAATCATTAATCTGGTTCGTTAAGGTCGATGATTCCGGAAGTTTCGAAACGTGTCATCCGCGTCTGCGAAGCTTTCGAGGGGCGAGCGGTTTTCTTTTCAACTTTTTCCTCGTGGTCGAAGCGAGTGAAAAGAGAAAGAACAAAACCAGAACTTAAGACTATAAGGTGAGGAAGAGCCAGATGCCAGTGATAACCAAACCGCGCGACGGTCACGAAGAGCACCATGAGGAAGGTAAGGCAGCAAAGATGCGCAAGCACTCGTAGCGCAATGGGCCAGGTGACAAAGAGGGTGGTTAAAAGAGTGAAAGAAAAGAGGAGGTAGAGATTAAAAGTGAGTCCTAGAGGAGTGTAGTAATAGAGAGGTTTGCTAGAGATGTCATTCCCCATCGAGAGAAGGGAAGCTTCGAGAACGCCGGGCTGGCTGAGTGGTCCTCGGGAAGAAGAGTGTTGGCTTCGGTCGACAATCCATGCTTTTTGAGTGGGGTATTGCTCATCATCAGATAAGATAAGGGATTCGAGAGCAAGAGGCGGAAGTAAGTTTCTAGGAGGGGCGACTTGAGGGTAACAGCCATTAAGGTCGAGAGGCATCGTGATCCCAGAGTCTCCTAAGGTTAATATTTCGCCGAGGGTTCCTTTAATTTCTGCTGGAGAAAGGCCGAGCTCTTTCATTCGGGCCATGAGAGGAAAGGACGGGACCAGTGCATCTCCCCATCGGACTAGGAGAGGGAAGGGCGCGAAGGGGTCCTCAAGGTTTCTATTCTCAAGTGCGACAAAGCCGTAGGAGATATTAGAGAGGGAAGTGGTAGCAGGAGGCGTCTCGATATGATTGACCTGAAGGAGGCGTGAGAGGTCTCCTTGAATTTGTGCAGGTTTTAGAAGACTCTCTTGAAGCCATTTTGGGGGAGGTGTTTCTTCATATTTTTGTGAGAGATCAAGCCCAAGCGTCACCGAGGAGAAAGGGGCTAGACTGGCTTCTAGTGAGCTGATTGTAATCTCACTTGGTTCAGGCCAGCTCATCTGCGGGAGAATGGCGAGGTGCTTGATCCCTTTTGCTTGAATGCGACGCAGGGTCACGGCCCAGTCCACAGGGCTTAGTGGGATACTCTCGAAAACCCGATCTGGGTCATCAGTGAGGGCAAAAATCTGGGCCAGCGAAGGCGCCCCAGCATTTTGCTTTTCGAAGGTGAGGAGGCTTTTATGCGAGGATTTGATCTCGCTTTTTGGGTATTCGACAGTGCTGCGATGCACCCATGTTCTTTCTTGAGCTTTCCAGGTAGGATGATGCTCAGCGAGGAACAATCCAATGAGCCCTAAAGTGAAGACAAGAAGGAAAATAAGGGCTCGTGCGATGTGGTAATAATTCAATCTTTAAGGGGGAGATTTTTGAGATAGGGCGATAAGACAGGCTCTAAAGAGCTGCCCTTTACAACATCAGTCAAAAGTCGGCAGGCGGTAGGAATGTGTTGGAGGAACCAAGGGTCCTTCGCGGAGAGTTTTCCATAGGCGCCAAGGGCTTGCATGAGGCGCTGAGTAGCACATTCTGCAAGGATTTGAGAGAGGGGCTCTTCTTCTGTGATCTCTTCCCAAAGAGCGAGGAGGCGAGCCTGCTCGTCAACGGAATGATTAAGGTAAGGATCATAGATCAAAGAGGCTAAATCATATTCTTGTCTTCCAAGTCGAAGTCCTTGGAAGTCGATGATCCATGATTTGCCATCCTTAAGAATCAAGTTTTGGGATTGGAAATCACGATGAACCAAGTTCCGAGCCGAAGTCCCTAATCTCTCTCGCAAAGATTTCAGCTCTTCGTTTTGACGAAGCTCTTCTCCATTAAGTCCGAGGTATTCTTCGACGAAATGTTCAATGAAGTAGTCTTGTTCCCATTGATAAAGCTCAGCATTAAAAGGGGGCTGAAGTTCGAAATCCTTGGGAGGACGGGTATAGAAAAGTTTATCAAGCTGCTCAAAGGCGGAACGATAATAAGGTTCGCGAACTTCGAAAGGCTCGTCTTTCAGGCTAATGAGGTCATCATTCCCCAGATCTTCCACAATGGCGAGGTGTTCTTTGGTATTATCATAAATGACCTCGGGGACATGAAGCTTCGCTTTGTTTTTTAAAAAATGAGCAACAGGTAGAAAATTGGCATTATCAGATCGATCGAGAGTGTAGTGAATGCCAATGAAAGGAATGTGTCCTTCTGGCTTGAGTCTCATAATGGTTCGCCCAGACCCTCCTTTCTTGATCGGCTCCATAATCACAGAGTGTGTTGGAGGGAGTTTGAGGTGTTGGCGAATGGCGGTCAGCAGTAAGTTAGCACCCATAGACTTTGAATCGTTCGTTATAAATCGGAATGGTCAGATTGACCTGAAATAACATTGGAGGAATGAATAATACAATTTGTCAATACCGCATCGGCAGCAACTTGCGCATTTGGCCACAGAAGGCAGTCTTTAAGTTGAGCCCGTTCTCCAATTTTGCAATTTGGCCCAATGACGCTATTGGAAATAAGAGCGTCCGCCCCTAAAAGGGCGGAAGGATGAATCGCAGGGCCTAAGTCCGAACGTTGATGGACTGCAAGATAGGTTTCTCTTGTCCCAAGGTCGAGCCAGTCACCCTCATCGAGAAGGTGGCCTCCTATTTGCCCGAGCTTTGCTAATTCGAGAAAGGCTGGGACAATGGAAACCTTTTCATGGGCCGGAATCATGGAAAGAATTTCTGCAGAAAGGCAATAAATACCGGTGAATTGATGGGTTCCAGGGTGAATACCTCTTGCGTGTCGCATATCGATTACCTGCTCGTTTTCTAGAGCGACATTACAGTGTGGCCCTTCACTCCGAAGACCAAGAGTGGCGATATTAGAACCACTCTCATGGACCTTGATGAGGGAGGCGAGGTCAAGGGTGGAGAGAATATCCCCATTCATCACCAGCAGATCATCTCCATCGATCCAGGATTCAATGTTTTTGATCCCCCCTCCCGTTTCGAGAAGGGTTTCTTCATGAAAAAAGTGAAGTGGGATTCCACGGTATGACCCTTCCGGGAAGGCTTCTGGCCAGCACTCGGGAAGATGATGAGTATTAATTGCGATCTCCTCGATCCCTAAAGCTAAGCACTGATCCATGGTGTAGGTGATCAAGGGCCGGTGGAAGACAGGGATGAGTGGTTTGGGCACCACATGAGTCATCGGGCGAAGTCTTGTCCCAAGACCAGCCCCTAAGAGGAAAGCTTTTTTCATAGAACTGAAGCCTGATTCAAACAAGTTGGGAGAAATCAAGCAAGGCTGCGATGCGGTTGATAAATCAAAAAAATAGGTAGCAGCAGTTTTTTAGAAGAATGGGGGAATCGACGCTTCTAAAAAATCCGCTACTACCTAACCTAATGTGAGCGTTTTACTTATCTGGAGGCAAGGCTGAAATGAAGTAGGATTTAGGAAAGCCTCTGAATGATTTTCCGATAAGGGGTAGAAATGGGGATTTGATCCAGGTTTTCCAAAGGAACCCACTCTTCATTATTTTGAAGATCAAGCTTGGGTTGGCCTCTCATATCGTAGACCGAAACTTGGACTCGGTGATGAGTAATGGTGTATTTACTTTGGTCTACAGGGTCGAGATGAGCAAGTGTTTCTGCTTCCCGAAGAGGGAGCTGCCAGAAGCCTTCTCGCCGGCCTCCTGTCGGCTGGGCTAGGAGAATCGTGTTCCCCTTGATGTGCCAGAGCGCATGTTCTTCAATGGCGAGGATGGCGCGTTTTTGTTTCTTGCGGGGTAAGGTGCCGGGGGCAGAACATTGGCAGAAATCCCTCACCGGGCAATCGTGACATTGCGGCGCTTTAAGGGTGCATATTTGCTGACCAAGCTCCATTAACGCGGCGTTATAGCTTCTTCCTCCGTGTTGACTTCCTTTTGTTAAGGCTCTTGCCCACTCCCAAAGCTGTCTGGTTCCTTGAGGGGAATCAATTTCAGTGGAGTCATCAAAGATTCTCGCAAAGACGCGAGCCACATTCCCGTCTACAAGCGGAACAAGTTGGTCGTCGGCAAAAGAAGCAACCGCGGCAGAGGTGTAAGGCCCAACCCCCGGGAGCGCGAGGAGCTCGGGAACGTTTTTTGGAAAGGTGCCTTCATGCTCGCTGAGCACCGCTTGTGCTGTTTTTTGAAGATTACGAACGCGCCTATAATAGCCTAGCCCTTCCCAGGCTCGGAGGATCTGCTCTTCAGAAGCTGCGGCCAACGCTTCGACATGAGGAAACGCTTCTAAAAAGAGCTCGTAGCGTCGATTTGCAATCACCGACTTCACCGTCGTTTGTTGGAGCATTACTTCTGAAACGAGAATGGCATAGGGGTCAGTCGTCTGACGCCAAGGGTAATTCTTCTGAGTTCGATGAAACCACTTGGTGAGCGCTTTTCGAAAAGCGGGAGGGTCTTGCAGAGAATGAAGAACTCCAGGCTTCTTTTTTTTGGGAGGAGGAAATTCTTTCATTCGACAGCAATTTTTCTTTTAGGCATGTTCATAAGCCTGATGGGCATCACCACATACACCTCTCCACTCAAACTAGAAGATGTCGAGAAATTGCGTCAAATTCTTGTAACAGCGGATTATGATTTTCAGGAGAGACCTTACGCGGTGTTTTCCGCAAAGAAAGGGAAACTTAATGTCACGGTTTACGAAAAAGGACCTAAAGTGCTCGTGCAAGGAGGAGGGACGGAGGACTTTGTGCGCTTCATTCTCGAGCCTGAAATCTTAGGCGAAGCGAAGTTAGGTTACGAAGAAGCCAATCAACCTGAAATGTTCGACCCTCATATTGGGGTTGATGAGAGTGGGAAAGGGGACTTCCTAGGCCCTCTTGTGATCGCAGGAGTTTACACCGATGCCCAAGCGACGCGCTCTTTATTAGATGCCGGAGTAATGGATAGTAAAAGAATCACTTCAGCTCAACGTATTGCGAAGTTAGCCGGATTGATCCGCGCAACGCAGGGAGTGCATCATCATCTCGTCTCGATCGGGCCCGAACGGTATAATGAGCTTTATGATTCATTTTCGAACTTAAATCGCCTTTTGGCGTGGGGGCATGCCCGTGTTATCGAGTCCCTGTATGAACGAGCTCCGAAGTGTCAATACGCGCTCAGCGATCAGTTTGCGAACCCTCGTGTTCTCCAGACGGCACTTGCGAAACAAGGGGTCGAGCTGGAATTGCGGCAGCGCACCAAAGCTGAAAGTGATCTCGCTGTTGCAGCGGCTTCGATTCTAGCTCGCGAGAGGTTTCTTGATTGGATTCGAGAAACTTCGGAGAAAAGCGGCGTGGATTTAAAAAAGGGAGCAGGACCAGGAGTCGTGGAATCCGCACAGGAAATGGTTGAGAAACATGGGATCGAAATCCTGCCCAAAATTGCCAAAATGCACTTCAAAACCTCTGAATTAGTGAAGAAATCTTAAATTCTTTCAGATTTAGGTATTTTTTTGCAGACAAATAATCTCGATTCGATATCAACCTCTCCCCTCAGCACATCAATTACTGATTATCTTATTATCAATGGCTACTATCACAAAACGCGATCTCGTCGTCCGTATCAGCAATGAGCTCGGAATGAAGCAACAAGACGTCCTCGATGTCATTCAGCATACACTTGATTCAGTGACCGAAGAGCTCGCACAAGGAAACACGGTTGTAATGCGTAATTTTGGAACTTTCGAGGTTCGCGAGACAAAGGCGAAAATTGGCCGGAACCCTAAAGATCCAGCGAAAGACGTTCCAATCCCTCCACGCGCGGTAGTGAAGTTCAAAACCGGCAAAGAGATGAAAGAGAAAGTCGCCCGCATTCTTCCCCAAATTAGCGCGAAGTAATCTACGGATTCATTTATTTTAAAACCCGTGCTTCTGTGGATGACAGAGCGCGGGTTTTTTTGTGGGATTGAGAAAAAGAAATATTTCCACATTTTAGCAACTGGCTTCATGTGAATGACTGGCTTCAGGGGGTAAATAGCTGCAGCCAACAGTGTTGAGCGTGCCAACCTATGCTCCTAATAGTTCGAAACCATTCCTTAAATGGCTTTTTTTAGCTAGGATCTTAGTTCTTCACCCGGGTTAGGAATACGTCTCATCTCAACGATGATGAGAAGAAGATAATAGCCTGTGATTCTACCGCCTACAACCAAATCAAATGAGATTGCAAGTGGAGCGGTTTCGAGCTATACCTACGCGGTGAATCAATTAGGACAGCGCTCTCAGGTCAGCCAAGCTGGCTCGGCTTTTGCGACCGCGCAGTCGATTGAATGGGGATATGACAGCATCGACGGACAAGCGCTTAGCTACGATCCGGATGGGAACCTCTTAAGCGACGGACAACGAACCTACACTTTGGATGGTGACCGATGCGAGCAAGCGAGCATTGGAGACAGGAGTGAAGCGACGTGCCCGCAGGGGCAAAAAAGAAGGAACGCCTTTTTTGATCAAAATAGATTGATCAGCACCACCGAAACCTCAAACAGTGCCACTGCTCAATACCAATACGATTACCTCAGCCGTCGGGTGAAGAAAACAGAAGGATCCGACACCACAGCCTACCTTTACGAAGGCTGGAATCCAGAGCTTCAAACCAAGAATGGAATCGAGCAAACCCGCTACAGCTGGGGAGTGAATCTCAGCGGAAGCATTCAAGGTGCCGGTGGAGTAGGAGGACAGCTCTCTGTTCGCAAATCAACGGGACTCAGCGGCTACCCAACTTACGACGGAAACGTGAGCGAATACCTCGATATCACAGGAGCTACGATCGCACACTACGAATACGATGCTTTTGGTAAAACAACCGTCAAAACCGGAACCCAAGCGGATAACTTTGAGCACCGTTTCTCAGCCAAGCCAATCGAGAATGAAAGCGGTCTTTATTATTACGGCTACAGATACTACGATCCGCAAACAGGAAGATGGCCATCCAGAGACCCGATTGGGGAAGATGGTGGTCATAACTTGTATGGCTTTGTTGGGAATTCTCCAATTGGATGGGTTGATATACTCGGAAAGACTAAATGTAACAAAAGTAATGAAGATAAAAGAGCTTTCAGCTCGAGTCTTACTGTGGTGCAGACTCGCAAGCCTGGTAGAGGAGCCTTGATGACTACCAGAGCTCTATCTAAAGCTTATTTTGCATGGCGTTGTGAAGCATGTAAATGTATCAAAAATAAATACAAATGGGTTTTGGTTTCTAAAGGTAAGGAAACAAGCGGAGGAGCTGTTAGTTCGATGATGAGAGCGGGCGGAGGGCATGTTCCGCTGACTGTTAATGAAGTTGTCGCTGACGCAGCTAAGAAAAGAATGAAACGTAAGCAAGAGTGCTTAGGAGGAGGTTAAGAAAATTTAAGACGCAAATAAATATCTTATAATGAAAATTCATTTAGTAACTGTAATATTATTTGTTTCTTTGGGAATGAATTTGGTATTGAGTGTTAAAAACAAAGATGCTCAAAGAGCTTTAAATAGACCATACATAGAGTCTTTTCTGATAGCTCCGATGTATCGAACAGGTCCTTTTTTTGGGGAAGATGAAATAAAGGATTTAGTAAAGGTCTTATTGTTGGATTTTATGAATAATGGCTTTTTTCAGCCATTAAATACGCATTTCAAAGAGTTAATAGTGCTAAGACTGAGGGTAGGTTGTTCTAGAGAAAAACTTGAAAATGTTTTCGATATTGTTTTTCAAGGAGTTAATCATATAGATGAGTTTAATGGGGTTTTTTGCTCAGGGAAAAACTATAACTTCGCAGTAATGGGAGGCACTGACATGGTAACCCGTGATTATTCTGGGGATGAATGCAAGGGTGTTGTTAAGGACCTTAAAAAAGAGTTTTTTAAATATTTCTATGAAATAGAGCTTCCAAAGGAAGCTGATCAGAAATCGTAAAATCGAGATCAGTCCGCGCACGCGCAAGATAAATAAAGTAAGCAAACAACGGTGTCCAAAGTAAATAAATCAGGGTCAGTTCTCACACGGCAACATTTTTGGAATCCTCACTACTGAGGGAAATAATCCAGCGCAGAATTACACTAGCAATGCGCTCAACCAATACGACAGCATCGACGGGCAAGCACTCAGCTACGATCCAGATGGGGAGCTTCTCAGCGGCGGGCGGTGCCCTGCGACATCATTCTTTTCTTTTTTAATAAAAGAAAAGATCTGTCGATGTTTTTTACTGAGCGGCTTCCTTATGCGGCTAGGGAGCAAGTTTTGCATTTTGGAAACCTTGCTCAGCTGAGGGAAACCTTCATTCCACGCAAACTTTTGTATTTAGGAGAAATCACTTCTTTCTCCTGCGCCCACTGAGAAGGGCAGTGAACCCGAGCCCAAGGAGCAGACTCGAGGAAGGCTCAGGAATGCTGTGAAGAGTAAACCCAATATCGATTAATGATTGGCGTGAGGTCTCACTCAGAAATGAATCGGCTTCATTTGGAGAAGCAAAACCTGTCATGAGCTCGTCTCGGAGGTCCTGGCCGCTTGCGTTTGTAATGCCAGTGAGGCTTCTACCGGAATCATCAGACTCATCCCAATGACCGTGTGCGGTGCCGCTTCCTCCGGAGAGTTCGACAGGGATGAAGGTGGCTGACGCGTCAAATTCGGCTTGGTAAGCAGCGAGGGCGTTGGCTCCTAAGTATTCGCCAGGAATACCTCCTACCAAGCTTCTGTTGCCGGTGCCGGAATTCCCATCGTTATAAACTTCATTGTCTTCCCATAAAGTGCCGATCCCCAAGGCATGTCCGATTTCATGACGGATGGTGCTGGCTCTTAAGGATCCCGCATCTGGATGGGTATTGAAGCGTGCAGAGCCTCCTCCAGCCAAAATGAAGCGTTCATCTGAGGTGTTTGCCCCTGCGACAACTCCGGAGAAGAAAACACTGGATGGGCCGGCGCTTCCGAGAGTGACGGATCCGCCACTCGCAGGAGTAGAAAAAGTGTCGACTGTTAGGGTGTAGGTTCTATTTCCATTGTCCTGGTGCCCATCAATGATGTTATCCCAAAATGCGATCCCATCTGTAAAAAGCTGCTGCTCTGCTGGGGTGAAGTCATTCATAGCGTCGGCAGTAAAAGAGACATTAAAAGTGATTGCAGCTTGAACCGAAGCGATGGAGAAAGCCAAAAGGCTAGCTTTCAAAATGGTAGAAGAAGTGCTCATAAGCGAATAACTCTACATGTTTTCAAAACCCGCTCAAGTTTTTTTACCTGGGGAGAGGTTCTGAGGCTTTGGGAAAGGGTGCCTCGGAAGAGGGTGCCTGATTGCTCGCCTTTTCAAAGTCGCTTCTTTTTACATTAGCTCCAATTTAGCGTTAAGTGCGGCATGGGGTTGAGCGAAACCTTTCGAAACTCCGGTTCAGTGGAGGTAATGCCGCTCACTAAATCGAATGAGATTATATCGGGAGCAGTATTGAGCTATACCTACGCGGTGAATCAATTAGGACAGCGCACTCAGGTTAGCCAAGATCGTAACTTCGGCTACGACCAGCTCTTTTCATCATTAAGACTCTGACTCCGTTTTTTGGGGCCACTTCAGGATTAAGAAAATAGGGCAAATGAGGTGATTTGGTTCTTGATCTGAAAAGCTCGCGTCGTTTTTCACCCCTAATAAAATCAATACTTGAATTGATTCTTTCGAGTTGCCTGATCGTGGGCTTTGGAACAAGCTCCCCCCAACCAATGTGGAAAGATGATCTCAGCGATCGCTTCGATGCGATGATTGTGAAAGAGCTTCGGCAAGGAATGCGAAGAGGGATTTTTATTTATCCTTTTGTCGCGCTACACATTTTAACCACTTTGGCCTTGGTGATAGAGTTTTCTGTAGATGAGCCTACCGCTTACAGTGATTATGTTGGGGTGATGAATATAGGGATGTTTTTCCCCGGGGGGCTTTATTCGGGGCCATTTTGGGGAGTGGTGGGGTTTATTTGCATTGTGCTCGCTCCGATGGGGGCTTTTGTGATGATGACGAAGGAGCTGGATTCTGGGAATTATGAGATTTTACTTTTAACTCCTCTGAGTCGTTGGAAAGTGGTGAAAGGGAAGTTTGTTGCGATTTGGGGAATGTGTCTTGTGATGATGGTCTCTCTTCTTCCCTATGTGATTGTGCGCTATGTTTTCGGAGGGATGGATATTTGGCGAAACATAGCGCTGACTTTGACGGTCTTTTTTGGTGCTGCCGTGGTGGCGGCAGGGTGTTTAGGCGCTTCATCGTATCCTAAGATGGGAGGGCGAATTCTTATTTTTTTACTGTATCTTAGTTCCGCTTGTTTCTGTGGAGGGGTCGCTTTAGGGGCGAGTATAGGTGTCTCGGAGGGAGCAGGTGTGTTTTATCATTTGAATGCTTTGGCGTTTGTTTTTTGTTTCGTTTCCATCGGGCTGTCATTAGCAAGATCTCGGATTCGGGTGAAAGTTCATTCGTATGAAATGAAGCCAAGTGGGTTGATGATCGGGATGTTGTTCATGACTCCTTTTGTGGTAGGAATGGCTGCTTTAATGACTTTGGGTTTTGGGGGAGGATTGGGTTTAATTGGAATGGGGATCATGGCTATTTTTTGTGATACGACCCCGAAAGCCTCAAAAGCAGTGGTGGTCCCTTCTCCTAATATTCCTAAAGTCCCAGATCTTCCGAGTTCTTTGCCATCATGATTCAAAATATCGAACTTCCTCAGGTCAAGAGACGCCGTTGGGTTTCTTTTTGGGCGGTTGTTTTGATGCAGTCTCAGAATGCGTTTAATGATAATTTCGCAAAATTTATTTTAATTCCGCTCGCGTCATGGCTGATTTATGAAGGAGTTCTTGCCGGTGGAGCCCAGCATTTTTTGGCCGTATTGTTGCCACTTCCTTACCTGATTCTAGCGCCATTATCGGGATGGCTTGCGGATCGCTTTTCGAAAAGCCGTATGATTCAAATCTCGGCTTGGTTACAAGTGTTGGTGCTAGCATTACTTTACGTCTCCTTTATGCAGAGGTCTTTTCCTTTTGCGCTAGTGGCTTTTTTCTTACTTGCGGTGCAGTCGACTATTCTAAGCCCTTCAAAGGCAGGAGTTGTAAAAGAGCTGATCGGGGGGGAACGTTTAACTTTGGGGAGTGGCTTTGTTCAAGGAGGGTCTATTCTTGCCATTTTAGCTGGACAAATCTTAGCAGGATTTTGGTTTGACCGTCAGTTAGCTCAATCAGCGGGAGGATGGGAGGCGGTGCAACCCGCAATTTGGATTTTTATGGCAGGAGGTGCTTTGTCTCTCATAAGTGCTTATACGGTAGAGAGAACTGAAGCGCAAGGAGCTCCCGCATTTAAGGCAAAGATACTGACTTCGCATTGGAAAGATTTAAAAGGGCTGCTCGGTAATATAGATTTACGAAGATCGGCGATCGGGGTCGCTTTTTTTTGGGGGTTCGCAACGTTTTTAAATCTTCTTATTATTGAGATCGCGGAGAGACGTTTTTCGGGTTCATTAGGAACTGGTTCAGCAGTTTCGGTAATGATGGGGTATGCCAGTATTGGGATCGCATTGGGTTCTATCTTAACAGGCTGGGTTGGTAGGAAGAGAGTTGAATTAGGGATTGTTCCGATTGGGGCTCTTGTGATGTTAGGGAGTTTGTTGGCCTTGATGTTTGTTGATCCCAACGGGAAGGTGATGCGGGTGTTACTTGCGTGTGCAGGAGTCGGAGCCGCCGCGTTTCTAGTTCCTCTCCAGGCTTTGCTTATGGACCGAGCGAAGGCGGAAGAGAGGGGGAAGGTGATTTCAGCTTCCAATATGCTTAACAATACCGCAGGGATTATTGCCGTGGGAATGCAGTTTGGCATGAAGAGTCAGGGAGCTTCGATTCGCTTTCAATTTGGTTTTTTAGTTTTATTAGCACTGCTGACGAGTTGGATTACAGTGCGTTCTTTAGTGAAGCCAATGTTACGATTTGTGGTGTTGAGTTTGGTTTCGTCTGTTTATAAAGTGCGAGGCTTTAATCTTGAAAATATCCCGGAGGAGGGAGGGGTTCTCCTGACCCCGAATCATGTCACTTATATGGATGCTCTTGTTCTATCAGTGGCTTGTCCTCGTCCAGTGCGATTTATTATGATTGATCATATGTTTGAGAATCGGATTGTGGGCACTTTCTGTCGTTTTTTTGATACGGTGCCGATTTCACCGGTGCGGGCTAAGGAGGCGATCAAAATTGCGAGTGCGGCCGTATCTGAAGGTTCTGTCGTTTGTATTTTTCCTGAAGGTCAACTGACCCGCACGGGCTCCATGAATAAGTTGCAGAGGGGGTTTGAGATGATTGCTCGTCGGGCAAAGTGCCCGGTTCTTCCGGTTTATATTGATGGTTTATGGGGATCGATTTTTTCCTTTGAGCGCGGGCGGTATATCAGGAAGTTTCCTTACCGGATTCCCTATGGATTAAATGTTTCTTTTGGGGAAACTCAGGATTCTAAAGATTTAAATGCGGATCGGTTAGGGGTGGAGTTAAGGAAGATTTCTCAAGTTTCTTTTGAGCATCGGAAAGCGCATCATCATTTGGGTAAGGCGAAGAGATTTTTACTTTCGGAATCAACCCCATGGAAAGACTCAGACCTTTCAGATGATCTCGTGCGGAAGTCTTGGGCAAATGCAATGCAATTGAGGGAACTCAACCTTTTCACCAAGAAGGAAACAGTCTGGGTGAATCAAGCGATACCACTTGAGGCACAGGTGACGATAACGATTATCGCGAGGCTCTTGAGGTGGGATTTACAGTGGAAGGAGTCCCTGGATACGGCACCCAAAGTGGCCGTGATTGGATTTACTGAAGAGTCTTTAGGAAGGTCTTACCCGGTATTGGAATTGGGAGATTCTGTAGGGCAGGTGAGCGCTTCGAGTCTTCCTATTTTGATTCACGAAGGAATCGTGATTGCGGTCTCATTATCACATCCTTTTCAGAAGGAGCGGGAGGAGTTCCAAGCAGGGTGGGAAGAGGGAGCTTATGGAAGATTATTACCAGGGTTCGCTGCTGAAAATACAGAACAAGGCCTAATGGTGAAAGGCATTGCGCTAAAGGAGGGTGAATGCCTGCTCCCTCACTTAGAGCTCACTGCAGAAGGGTTTGTTCGTCCTTATAAGAACGAAGAACTCGAGGAGTAATCCCTGTGAATATTTCCCAAGGGATTGTTTTTGAAAGCGCTGCGATTTCGGTAATTGAAGTTGCTGTTCCGAAAATTTCGACGTGATCGCCTGCTTGAGCCGTGAGGTGAGGCGGGATCAAGCACATGATTTGGTCCATCGTAATTCGGCCGATGACAGGAATCATATGGCCTCGATAATCAATTTGTAAATTTTCTCCAGAGAGGGCGCGCGGAAGGCCGTCTCCGTATCCAATTCCGACCGTAGCAATTTGGCTGTCTTCTTGGGTTGTGAAGCTTCTTCCGTATGAGATACTATGCCCAGCAGGAACTTGACGGATTAAGCTGATGACGGATTTAAGTCTCATCGTGGTATGCAGGAGGGACTGATACTGCGGGAGAGGAGATACGCCGTAGAGCATCAACCCCGGACGAACCAAATTGGTGGTGCGGGATGAGTAGTCGAGAAGGCCGGCGGAGTTGGCGAGGTGAATGTATTGCAGACGTCGGGGGAGGCTTTCGACGAGGGTATCAAATTGTTCGAATTGAGCTTGAGTGTAAACGGGGTCTTCATCAGCTGAAGGGAGGTGAGAACCGATCCCTTCTAGTTTGAAAGCAGCGCTTGTTTCGACCTGGTGGAATGCTTTCAGAAGGTCTTGCGGCAGGAACCCGCCCCTTCCCATTCCGGTGTCGAGAGCGAGGTGAACGGTTGCTTGTTTATGCTTGGCTTGGGCTATTCGTTCGAAATCTTCAATTTCTTCGAAAGAGGAAAGGCACGCCGTCCACCCAGCCTGAATCACTTCGGCTCGTTCTTGAGGCATGGTAGGACTCAAGAGGTAAATGGGGACGTCTTGGTTCAATTGAGCAAGTTGACGAGCTTCGTAAACATGTGCGACTCCGAAATAACAGACCCCTTCTTTAGCGAAGGCAGAGGCGACTTGTTCGATCCCGTGCCCATAAGCATTTGCCTTCACGACGGCCATCACATTCTGGCCACTCCGAGCTTTAACAACGCGAAGGTTGTGCCGTAGGCCCGAAAGAGAAATCTCGGCCCAGGTTCGGGGTGGAGAGCAAGGAGAGGGCATGGGGAAGAGTATCAAATAACTCGCTCTTCTCTCCAAGCTCGAAAAAGAAATTTTGTCAGCAAGGGAAAAGGTTGTGTCTTTTCATTCCTTTCGATTGGTTTATGAATAAGGGATGCAAATTGATGTGAGTGATTACGAAAAGCTTGGGAAGTTTTATTTGGGACGCGATTACGATCTTGCGGAAGGGAAGTTACAAGAGGAGCTGCATCTTTATGATTCAAAAGATTTAGTAACTCACGGGGTCGTATTGGGCATGACAGGATCTGGGAAAACGGGGCTTTGTATGGCTCTTTTAGAAGAGGCTGCGATGGATGGTATTCCGGCAATTATCATCGATCCTAAGGGGGATATTGCTAATTTAATGCTCACTTTCCCTGAGTTTCAGCCCGAAGACTTTCGACCTTGGGTGAATGAAGACGATGCTCGTAAGAAAGGGATTACCCCAGAGCAGTTTTCCGAAAAGACGGCGAAGATGTGGGAAGAAGGGATCGGATCTTGGGGGCAATCGCCAGAACGCGTTCGTCAATTAAAGAGCAAAGTAGAGGTCAATATTTTTACTCCGGGGAGTAAGGCCGGGATCCCAGTGTCGATCATGAGCTCTCTCGAAGTTCCTCCGTTTGAGGTGATGGATGATGGAGAGCTTTTGGCGGATCTAATCGAGAGCACTGTTTCTTCTTTGCTTTCTCTTGTGGGGGTAGATGCGGACCCAATTCAGAGTCCCGAGGCCGTATTGCTGAGCAGTATTTTTCAGCATTGCTGGGCGAGAGAGGAGTCTTTAACTCTGGAGAGTTTGATCCGTCATATTCAGGCTCCAGATTTCGGGAAGGTGGGCGTGATTGATTTGGAGAGCTTTTTCTCTTCTAAAAATCGCCAGAAACTTGCCCTTAAGTTTAATAATCTTATTGCAAGCCCTGGTTTCTCCACTTGGCTGGAAGGCCCTGCGTTGAATGTGAAGCGAATGCTTTCCACAGAGGAAGGGAAGCCGAGGATTTCGATTTTCTCTATTGCTCATTTGAGTGATTCGGAGCGTATGTTTTTTGTCTCTTTACTCTTGAATCAAATGCTGGGGTGGATGCGGACTCAAAATGGGACAACAAGTCTACGGGCTTTACTCTACATGGATGAGATCTATGGCTATCTGCCTCCGACCGCGAATCCTCCAAGTAAGAAACCTCTAATGACGATGTTTAAGCAGGCTCGAGCGTTTGGGCTAGGGGTGTTAGTAGCGACTCAGAACCCCGTTGATCTCGATTATAAGGCTCTTTCAAATATTGGAACTTGGTGGCTGGGAAGGCTACAAACAGAGCGAGATAAAGCTCGAGTGCTTGATGGCTTAGAAGGCGTCGCCGCTGGGCAGAGTGAGGGATTTAAACGTAAGAAAATGGAAGAACTCCTCGCAGGTCTAGGGAGTCGGGTCTTTTTACAAAATAATGTGCACGAAGATGCTCCGGTGGTTTTTCATGTTCGGTGGGTGATGAGTTACCTGTGTGGGCCTTTAACAAAGCGCCAAATTAAGAATTTGATGGATCCCTTCCGAGGGCGGTTTGAGAAAAGCCAGAAACGTGTCGCCTCATCTAACCCAATGGCAATGTCTCGAGCTTCGGCGAAGGTTACAAGGCCACTCGTTGGACAGGGAGTTCAAGAATTCTTTGTTCCGGTATCAGGTGAGGGGGGAAGTCAGACTTATTCTCCTTATTTACTCCGCCAGGCAACAGTGCATTTCTCTCATACCAAATCATCAGTAGAGTGCTCTCGAATAGTGCGGAAGGTGAATCCGATGAACCTCGAAGAGATTGATTGGGAGCAAGAGGTCGAGTGTTTAGTGGGGGTGAAAGGTTTGGAAAAAGAGCCTCGTGATGGAGTCGCTTTTGCAGACCTTCCCGGATACGCGATGAATGCCAGTAATTATAAGCCCGTAGGGAAAGAGTTTGTCGATTGGGTTTATCGAAATGAGAGGGTTTCTCTTTTTTATAGCCCGCTCTATAAGGAGTATTCGATAGACAGCGAGAGTGAGGGGGATTTTCGAACTCGTTTATCTCATCAAGCCCGCGAGATGCGAGACGAAGCGGTTGATGCCTTACGGGACAAGTATGAACGTAAGATTAAGTCCAAAACCAGTATGTTGAGCAAAGCTGAATTAAGGCTCGATAAAGAAAAAGCAGAAGCGACAAGTGCAACGATGCAGGCTAGTGCTACTGTTTTCGGGAAACTCCTGGGAGGCTTACTTGGAGGTCGTCGTTCTCGTGCGAGCACTGTGACCGCGGCCTCTCGGGTTTATAAGCAACGACAAGATATCGGAATAGCGAAAGAACGAATCGAAGATTTAGAGAAAGAAATCGAAGAACTGGAAGGAGAGCTTCGAGTGGAGGTAGGAGAGTTAGAGCAAAAATATCATCCTGAGAATACGGAGTTAGAAACAGTTTTAGTAAAGCCGTTTAAAAAAGATATCGATCTTGATGAGGTCGCGGTGCTTTGGATTGCCGAATAAGCGTTATTGCTCATCTAGAAATAAACGACCTTCTTTGCGGCGAAGTGCTTTACCGGAGGGAAGGTTGATTTTTGCAATATCAAGCTGATGGATCAAGGCACAGCAGCGCTCGAGTGTCGCTTGGTCAAGATTTGGAATTTGAGCTTTTTGTAAGTAAGAGAAGAGAACTTGCCGTTGACTGGCAGGTGGTAAAGATTTGAGCTTCGGGAGAAAGAGTCGCCCTTGAGGGTCTTCGATTTCAAGGGCAGAGATGAATCCGTCGATCCCAGGCTGGGAGTCTTTAAGAGGTGCTTGTGAGAGGCTGGTGATGGCATCTCGCCCCATGATTTCGGTGAGGAGAGGAAGCGCTTCGTTGCGAATGCGATTTCTGGGGGTGAATCCTTCAATGTTACTAAGGTCCTCCCTCCATTTAAGGCCTTTGGCTTTTAGGTATGAAAGAAGTTCTGATTTTCGCTGAGTGAGTAAGGGGCGAATGATCTTCATTTCTCCGAATTGAGATTCTTCGGGGATCCCTTTAATCCCTGAAGATCCTCGGAGTAAATTCATCAGAACAGTCTCCGCAACATCATCGGCGTGATGTCCTAAAAGAATCCCTTCAAAAGAGGCGTTATGAAGGCATTCGCGGAAGCATTGATGCCGGTAATCACGGGCACATACCTCTAGAGAAGTTAGTGTTTCTTTTTGAAGATCGGGAAGAAAGGTTTTGAAAATCTGGAGAGGGATTTGGTGAAGAGAGCAGAGCTTGGTGACGAATTCTTCATCAGCTTCAGAAGCTTCACCTCTTAGGCCATGGTTGATATGACAGGCTGAAAAGGGATACTTTTTTTCAAGTAATAAATAAAAGAGGGCGACAGAGTCCGCCCCTCCCGAAAGACCTAGAAGGTAAGGTCTTTCACGTTGCAGAAGGAACTCGTTCATTCATCATGAGTCACTCCCGGAAGAGTCTTTACTTTTTACTTCGAGAGTCTGGTTGGAGGTTTGGCCGAGGGAAGGGAGAATTTTACGGACAATTTTTTGAAGTCCGTTTTCAGCATTAGCATAGTCGGACTCAGCTTGTTGAAGCGCTCTCTCCCATGCTGGGGCAAATCCTGGAGCTTGCTCTCGCATCATGCGAACCGCATTTTCTGTGACGTGGAGTTGTTTGGCTTCTTGCTTCCCTGGTTTTTGCTGCAAGGTGGAGAGGTTCATACGCAAGATTTCATTATGCTCTTTGAGTTCAAGGACTTGCTTGTCGAGCGCCTCATTTCCAGCAGCGTTGATTTTAAGTTGAGTGTTGAGATGTTTCTGAAGGTCGTTACGCTCTTCGGTAAGGCGTTTGATTTCTTTTTTAAGGTGCCCTTTGACCGTGATGTTATTTTTGAGAACGAAAATGAGGATGAGGATTCCTAGTAAGAGTCCCCAAGTGAAAGGGTGTTTCAAGATGGTTAAAAATGTATCCATAAATGGTGGGGATTATTCAGTGATTAAAGGTTGTGAATGAGGGAGAGGCTTTTTATTATGAGAGGGCTTTTCTGAAGAAATAGTCACTTCTTCGGGAGGAATAGGCGGGGTGTAGGCTTGAAGCTTTGCGATCACTTCATCCGTAATATCAATCTTTTCTTCGATATAAAGGATTTGAGGCACTTGCGAATTAGTAACCCCTGATGTCTCAAAAACCAAATCAACTCCTTTTTCCTTTCCTACGGCATGAGCTGTTTCGGAAATAATGGTGAGCAGCGAAAGGGTGTTGTTGACCATTAATCGGTCAATATTTTTTGATTCCTGTTGGAGAAAAGAAGAGAGCCTTTTTTGGATTTCTTTCCATTCCTCACCAAGCGTTTTAAATTTGTTCGTTTTTGCAATGGCTTCCGGAGAGCCTGGTTCTAGAAGCTCAATGTCTTTGGTCAGAGAGTTGAGTTCGTCTTGCAGGAATCTAAGACGCTGCATGCTTGGAGTTGATTCGACTTTCTTTTTTCGATCGTTGATCTCTTGTTTTTTTTCCTTTGTTAGAGGGAAGGCGTTGAAAGCTCTGGAGGCGTCAAAAATAGCGATGCGAGGAGTCTCTGCTGCTAAGGAGGGCGCTAGGAAAGAAGTCGAAAGGAGAAGGATAATAAACTTAACCATTGAAGGCTTAACTTTATCAGCACGGGGTTCAGCTGTCGAGTTTTCTCCTAAGGGTTGCTTAAAGTTCTGAATCAAGGTTGAATTAAGGCCTTCTATCGATCGATGCCGTCTGATCATGCTATTCTTATTCGCAAAACTCGTTTTTCAGAGGCGAGTTTGATTTTACATTGGTGGACGGAGCAACACGGTCTCGTAACTCTTGTCGCGAAAGGTATTTCGAGGCCCAAACACCCTCTCTATGGTCAGATCGATCTTTTTGTAGAAGGAGTTTTGACTTGGAAGGAATCGCAAAAGTCTGACCTCGATTATTTACTGGAATTCAGTGGTCAGGATTTCCATTTACCGATCCGTAAAAGTTACCGAAAGACGGTGATCGCGAGTTATTTTGCTCAATTAGTGGATCGTTGTGTGGAAGCTGGTTTGCCAATCCCGGGATTATATCAGCTCTTGCGTCGTGCTTTTGGTTATTTGGATCGTGAAGAAGGGGATGCCAAAGGCGTGCGTTTTTTTGAAAAGGAGCTCGTTTCAGTGCTAGATTTATCTCATGAGAGGCTATCTCCCATACAGGCAATTTTAGAGACTTATGGATCTCTCCCTAAAAGTTATGCGACATGTTGGGAATTATTAGGAGAAGAGGAGGGCTAACTTAGCGAGAGATCTCAAAAGGTTCTCCGAGAATCCATTTTTTCAGAAATTGGTAATCAGAGTCGAGTTTTCCATAGACTCGATATTGAGATCTTTTCAAGGTGCTTGCTTCCTTAGGCCCTTCAGAAACGACTTGTTTTGAAGAGGATCGAGAGGCGTGAATACAGCGCATTTTACCATCCAAAACAGTTAAAAAAACAATATGAGTGTCGAGCCCAACTAGAAAAACACCATCTCCTTGAGCGTAAATTTCGTTTAAGAATGCTTTGTAAGGTTGTCCCGAATTGACGGTTAATTTATTTGATGGAATGAAGGTGCTAATAATTTGCTGTGAAGGAAGTTGGCCTAGTTGTAGGCGGTTCAGCTGACAACCGGCATTTTGCATCACAGATGAAACGAAATGACCGCAAGCGACAGGGGTTTTGCCGGGGTTGGCTGCGTGGCCATTGAAGTCATAAGGGGTTCCTAGCCAACTGTTTAAAATAATGGGAAATTCGGATAAGAACAGGCTGCGGCCTTGTTCGATGAGTGCGGCTTTTGATTCAGCCTTTTGCACACGCAGGAATTCACTTTTAAGCCACTGGCGTTGGTGATTAAGGCTCTCGACGATAGTTGGAAATTGCGTAGCAGGGGTAGATGGACGTGGTTTAGGAGTGAACTGTCTCCAAGCTAGTAAGCTTAGAGCAATCGCAATTAAGGTGAATCCGAAAAATCTCACGTGATGGATTTAACTCAAGCCAGGTTTGAAGTAAATGGATTGTTTTGATTTCAAAAATCTTGCAAAATAAATTCGATGCAGCCATAATAGTATGTGATTCCATGAACCCCCTCATTTATTATTCGGTAAGCCTCGTTTTGTCGGGAATCTGCTTTGGGCAGGTTTCATCTTTTGAGGTGACAGAGCTAGAGGGTCAGGAGATTACTTTTAATGATGCGGGCACCAATTATGGCACCCCGACGGGTCTCAATTCTTTAGAGTCTTTTACGGTTCAGCCTGCGGCAGGTGGCTCAACAACAACTTACCAACATAGCCTTTTTCAGGCTTTAACGCCTTCAGGAGTAAATCCCCGTTACACACTACAATACCAGACTCCTAACCCGCAAATTGCTTTGTTTTCGACTCAAGCTGAATATTTAAGCGCTGGACGGAATGGTTTATCTTTATCAACAGGAGTT